>NZ_JBWKPT010000005.1:0-288571 GCF_059418385.1 Variovorax sp. GW821-FHT09A10 | reverse complement strand
CCGCCGAGAACGCCGCCCAGAAGGCCGCCGTCACCGCCGAGGACGCCACCGAGCAGGCCGTCGTCACCCAGCACGCCGCCGAGCAGGCCACCTTCGCTGCCGCCGAGAACGCCGCCCAGAAGGCCGCCGTCACCGCCGAGGACGCCACCGAGCAGGCCGTCGTCACCCAGCACGCCGTCGAGCAGACCGCCAGCGCCGCCGCCGGTCACGCCGCCGAGGACACCGCCCAGGAGGCCGTCGTCACCGAGGATGCCGCCGAGCAGGCCGCCAGCGTCACCGCCGGTCACGCCACCGAGGACTCCGCCCAGAAGGCCGTCGTCGCCCAGCACGCCGCCGAGCAGGCCGCCAGCGTCACCGCCGGTCACGCCACCGAGGACGCCGCCCAGGAGGCCGTCGTCACCCAACACGCCGTCGAGCAGACCGCCGGCACCACCGCCGGTCACGCCGCCGAGGACACCGCCCAGGAGGCCGTCGTCGCCGAGGATGCCGCCGAGCAAACCGCCGTCACCGCCGAGAACACCACCCAACAGGCCGCCGTCACCCAGCACGCCGCCGAGCAGACCGCCGTCACCGCCGAGGACGCCACCCAGCAGACCGTCGTCACCCAGCACACCGCCGAGCAGACCACCGTCGCCGCCGAGGACGCCGCCCAGCAGGCCGTCGTCACCCAGCACGCCACCGAGCAGGCCGCCGTCGCCGCCGAGCAAACCGCCCAGCAGACCGTCGTCGCCCAACACACCGCCGAGCAGGCCACCGTCGCCGCCGAGGACACCGCCCAGCAGGCCGTCGTCACCCAGCACGCCGCCGAGCAGACCACCGTCGCCGCCGAGGACGCCACCCAGGAGGCCGCCTTCACCCAGCACACCGCCGAGCAGACCGCCTTCACCGCCGAGGACGCCGCCCAGCAGGCCGCCGTCACCGCCGAGGACGCCGCCCAGCAGGCCGCCGTCACCGCCAAGGACACCGCCCAACAGGCCATCGCCACCGATCAGGTTGGCCACGCCGTCGGTCACGAAGTCGACCTGTGTGTCGACCGCGTTCAGCAGGCCGTTCGTCGCGCCGGCGCCGAGCAGCTGGTCGACCACCGGGCTGACCAGGCCGCCCACGCCGTCCGTCACCTGGTCCACCACGCCGTCGACCGGGTCGAGCACGTTGGGGTCGTTCGGCGTGAAGCTGGAACCAAGCACCGGGGCCAGCAGGCCGTCGACCGTGTCGGTCAGGCTGTCGGTCAGTTGCGAGACCGGGGCCAGCACGTCGCCCAGGCCGAGGTCGCCGAGCGCGCCGTTGTTCAGGCCGTTGACCAGGCCGGCCACCACGCTGTCGGCCGGGTCGAGCAGGGCCGCGCCGGTGCCAGGGGTGCCGCCACCGCCGATGCCGCCGAGCACGCCGCCCAGCAGACCGCCGATGAGGCCTTCTTCACCGAGCAGGCCGCCCACAGGGCCGTCATTGCCCAGGAGACCACCGACGATGCCGTCCGGTCCGAGCAGGCCGCCGGCGCCGTCGCCGCCGAGCAGGCCACCCAGCGGGCCGTTGTCGCCCAGCAGGCCGCCGAGCAGGCCGTCGTCACCGAGCAGGCCACCGATGGGGCCGGTGCCGCCGAGCAGACCGCCGACCAGGCCGTTGTCGCCGAGCACGCCGCCCAGCACGCCGTCCTCGCCGAGCAGGCCGCCGATGGGGCCGGCATCGCCGAGCAGGCCACCGAGCAGGCCGTCGTCACCCAGGAGGCCGCCCACCGGGCCGTCGGCGCCGAGCACGCCACCCAGCAGGCCGTCGTCGCTCAGCAGACCACCGAGCAGGCCATCGTCACCAAGCAGGCCGCCGAGGGGGCCGTCTTCACCGATGACACCACCGAGCAGGCCGCCCAGCAGGCCGTCGTCGCCGCCGAGCAGACCGCCCAGCGGGCTGTCGGCGAGCAGGCCGGAGATCGCGCCGTCCTGGCCGAGCAGGTTGTCGATGAGACCGCCCTGGCCGAGCAGTTCGCCGGTGAGGCCTTCCGAACCGGCCAGGCCGGCCAGCACGCCGTCGCCGCCGAGCAGGCCGCCCACGAGGCCGTCGTCACCCAGCAGGCCGCCCAGGGCGCTGTCGTCGCCGAGCAGACCGCCCAGCAGGCCGTCCGCGCCGAGCAGGCCGCCGGTGAGGTTGCCGAGGGCGCCGTCGCCGAGCAGGCCGCCGACCAGGCCGTCGTCGCCGAGCACGGTGTCCAGCAGGCCGCCGACGGCGCTGCCTTCACCGATGAGGCCACCCACGAGGCCGTCGGGTGCCAGCAGGCCGCCGACCAGGCCGTCTTCGGCCAGCAGGCCTTGCACGAGGCTGCCTTCGCCGATCACGTTCTGCAGCAGGCCGCCGAGTGCGCCGTCGTCGCCCAGCAGTTGATCGGTCACGCCGCCCAGGCCGAGGGCGTCGGTCAGGCCGCTGACGATGCCGTTGTCACCGATGAGGTTCTCGAGCCCGTTGTTGAGCGCGTCGGTCACGTAGTCGACCTGGTGGAGCAGGCCGCCGGTGATGGCACCGGCCGCGCCGGCACCCAACAGCGGATCGAGGATCGGGCTGAGCGTGCCGCCCAGCGGATTCGTGATGCTGCCCACGAGATCGTCCACCGGGTCGAGCTGGTTCGGGTTGTTGGCCTGGAACTCTTCGCCGAGCAGCGGTGCCAGCACGTCGTCGACGACGTCGGTCAGGTTGTCCACCACATCGGTCACCGGGGTCAGCGCGCCGCCGAGGCCGAGCGCGTCGTCCACGCCGTCGAGCACGCCACCCACGATGCCGTCGGCGGGGTCGAGCAGGTGGTCGGCGTCTGCGTCGGAATCCGAGTCGGAGTCACTGTCCGAATCGGAGTCGGAGTCCGAATCGCTGTCGGAGTCGCTGTCCGAGTCGGAGTCTGAATCGGAGTCGCTGTCCGAATCGGAGTCACTGTCGGAGTCGGAGTCCGAATCGGAGTCGCTGTCCGAGTCCGAGTCACTGTCGGAGTCCGAATCAGAGTCCGAATCGCTGTCGGAGTCGGAGTCACTGTCCGAGTCCGAGTCGCTGTCCGAATCGGAGTCAGAGTCCGAATCCGAGTCGCTGTCGGAGTCCGAATCCGAATCCGAATCCGAATCGGCATCCGAATCCGAATCCGAGTCGCTGTCCGAGTCCGAGTCCGAGTCCGAGTCCGAGTCCGAATCGGAGTCAGAGTCGCTGTCCGAATCCGAATCCGAATCCGAATCCGAATCCGAATCCGAATCCGAATCCGAATCAGCGTCCGCATCGGACTCACCGCCCGGGCCGCCCACGAACAGCGGGAAGCCGGTGGTGCCACCGTCGCCGCCGCCACCGCTGAGTGCGGCGCCCAGCGCCACGGCGCCCAGGGCGCCCAGTGCGAATTCACCGAGGCCGATGCCGCTGCCGGCCGCGGTCTTCTTGGTCACGGCCAGAGCAGCCGCATCGGCGTCGCTGTCCGGCGGGGTCACTTGCAGGTCGCCCGAGGCGACGTCCACATTCACTTGTTCGAGGCCACCGGGCAGCTTGGTCGAGCCGATGGTTGCATCGGTGCCGCCGGTGAAGACGCCGGCCAGCGGCGCCTTGTTGGAGGCCGATCCGGGGAACAGCACGTTGGCCTGGCCGCCGTCCGGCACGATCACGCGGTCGCCGGCCATCAGGGTCTGATTGCCGTCCACCGGAATGCGGACACCCTCGCGCATCACTGCAACGCCGGGCGTAGCATTGGACAATGTGCCCACGCTGGAAGACGCCACGGCCGCAGGCGCGGCGGAGGCGCCAGCGCTCGTGCCGGGCGCGCCTAGCGGCGTGACGGTGGCTTGGGCAAGAAGCACGGGCGCAGCGCCATTGGCGGAGAGCCCTTCGGTCGAAACGGTCGATGCTTGTGGAGCGGTCATGGCAGCCTCTGTGACAAAAGATGCATCTACAGGGGCAACTTGCGTGCCGCTTTTCTGCCGCTGTGCCAATGCCGCGCCGTCCGCGCTTCAAGTGATTGATTTACATGGGTATTTTTCTGAAAACCGCCGCACGCACCGACATCCGAAACAGGCCGTAAGGAGGCCATTTCGCGATTCGTTACGTTACGGCGTAACCCTTCGTACCCGGAACGCCGGACGTGTCCCGCGCACTTTCAACAGCCCCGGCGCTGCCCGTTTTTCTCTTCTCTTCTTCTCTCTTCTATATATGTTCAATCCCTCCCAGGAAGACGTGCGCCGCTTCTTCTGCGACGTGTACGCCAAGCACCGGCAGGGCCTGCCGATGGAGCCGCTGGAGACCATCGCGGCCGGCTGGATCGACGCGCACCCCGAGTACCACGAGGACCTGATCGACGCCGACGCGGCCGTGGCCCGGGTCTACGACGGATCGAACGGCCGCGAGAACCCGTTCCTGCATCTGTCGATGCACCTGTCGATCAGCGAGCAGTGCTCCATCGACCAGCCGCGCGGCATCCGCCAGGCCGTCGAGCTGCTGGCCGCGCGCCGCGGCTCGCTGCTGCATGCGCACCACGAGGCGATGGATTGCCTGGGCCAGATGATGTGGGAGAGCCAGCGCGCCGGGCGCCCGCCCGATGGCGATGGCTACGTGGCCTGCGTGCAGCGCCGCGCCACGAAGGACTGACGAACCCTCAGCCGGTCGCGCGCGACGTTCCTTTGCGCGCCGGCAACGCGCCCTGCGCCTTCGCAGCCTCGCGCAGCAGTCCCGCCATCGCGCCGCGCAACGGCGACGGCTCGGCCTCGCTGCGTTGCAGGAGGCCGACCGGCTCCTCGGTGCCGGCGGTATCGATCGGCAGCCGCACCAGGCGGCCGTCGGCCAGCTCGCTGCGCGCGGCGCCCAGCGGCGTGATCCACACCGCGTCCGACACCCCCACCAGCGCGCGCGCCACCGCCACGTCGAGCGTCTGCAGGGCATTGCGCGGCAGCGCGAGGCCTCGCGCCGACAGGAAGCTCTCGGTGTTGTGGCGCGGGGCCGTGCCCTCGCCGTACACCACCAGCGGATAGTCGAGCACTGCCTGCACGGGCGCCGGCTTGAGCGCAAGCGGATGGCCGGCGCGCACGGCGAACACCAGCGGCTCGGTGTGCAGCAGCTCGAAGCTCAGGCCCCCCATCAGGCGCGGGTCGCTCATGCGGCCCACCACGAGGTCGAGTTCGCCGGCGCGCAGCTCGTCGAGCAGCACGGCGTTGGCCGCGCTCTTCACCAGGATCTGCACCGCCGGCCAGCCCTCGCGCAGCCGCGCCAGCGCCACCGGCAGCAGCGCGGGCGCCACGCTGGGCAAGGCGCCGATGCGCAGGCGCTCGATGCGCCCGCCCGCGGCCGGCGCCACGGCCTGGGCGCTGGCGTCCATCGCTTCGAGCACGCGCAAGGCGTGGGCCAGCAGCTGTTCGCCGGCCGGTGTGAGGCCCTGCACGCCACGGCGGCCGGCCTGGCTGCGTTCCACCAGGCGGGTGCCGACCACGGCCTCGAGCTCCGACAGCGTCTTCGACACCGCCGGCTGACTCAGCGCCAGCCGCTCGGCCGCGCGCGCCAGGTGGCGCTCCTGCGCGACCGCGACAAAGGCGCGCAGGTGCCTCAACTGCACGTTGCGCACGAAATCCTGGCGAAGCTCGGCGGGAGACTTTTTCAATTCCTTTTGGTTATTGAAACTGGAACAATCTTCAATTTACATCATTGATCGCGACTTCTACAGTGCGGGCTTCGGATTCGTCCCACGACAGGAGACAACGTACATGACCAAGACCAGCGGCGTTCAGCCCACCCTCACCCCGCGCGACTGGGCGGCCCATCCCAGCTACATCTATCCCGGCTACAAGTCGACCGGCAAGCGCGGCCCGCAGAAGCCGCTCATTCCGCTGAAGGCCTCGCTCGGCGAGCTGCAGCAGCCGGTGTACGGCCACGACAGCATCGGCGAGTTCGACCACGACCTCACGCGCAACGCGCGCGTCAACGGCGAGCCGCTGGGCGAACGCATGATCCTCACGGGCCAGGTGCTCGACGAGCGCCGCCGCCCGGTGGCCAACACGCTGGTCGAGCTGTGGCAGGCCAACGCCTCGGGCCGCTACGTGCACAAGGTCGACCAGCACGACGCCCCGCTGGACCCCAACTTCCTGGGCGCAGGCCGCTGCCTGACCGACAGCGAGGGCCGCTACCGCTTCCTCACCATCAAGCCCGGCGCCTACCCCTGGGGCAACCACCCGAACGCCTGGCGCCCGCAGCACATCCACCTGTCGCTGTTCGGCCAGAGCTTCGCCAGCCGCCTCGTGACGCAGATGTACTTCCCCGGCGACCCGCTGCTGCAGTACGACCCGATGGTCACCGGCACGCCCGAGCGCTACCGCAACCGCCTGATTGCCGACTTCAGCCTCGACATCACCGAGGAAGGCTACGCCCTGGGCTACCAGTTCGACATGGTGCTGCGCGGCGCCGATGAAACGCCGTTCGAGAACCGCTGAAAGGAATTCCCCATGCCATTGATGACCGCACAGGAAGCCGACTTCGGCCAGACCCCCTCGCAGACCGTGGGCCCCTACTTCGCCTATGGCCTCACCGCCACGCAGTACGGCTACAACTTCAACCAGCCCTTTGACGCCGTGCTGGCGCTGGACACCGCCAGCGGCCAGCGCATCCGCCTCGAAGGCCGCGTGATCGACGGTGACGGCAACCCGATCAACGACGCGCTGGTCGAGATCAGCCAACCCGACGGCGAAGGCCGCTACCCGCAGACGCCCGACCAGGCGCGCGCCCTGGGCTTTCGCGCCTTCGGCCGCGTGGGCACGGGCACCGACGCGCAGAACCGCTTCGTGTTCCACACCGTCAAGCCCGGCGCCGAAACGCCCGGCGAAGCCCCGCACATCAACGTGATCGTGCTGATGCGCGGCCTGTTGCTGCACGCCTTCACGCGCGTGTACTTCAGCGACGAGGCCGACGCCAACGCGAAGGATGCGGTGCTGCAGAGCGTGCCGGCCGAGCGCCGTCACACGCTGATCGCCGAGCGCGTGGAACAAGGCGGTGCGGTGACGTACCGCTTCGACATCCGCATGCAGGGTGCGGACGAGACGGCCTTCTTCGACGTCTGACCCCCGGGAAAATCCGGACGAAAAAAAGCCCGCATCAGCGGGCTTTTTCTTTGGGGCAGCGGGTCAGTGCCCGTCTTGCTTGGTCTTTTTACTGAGGCGCGTGATGCAGGCGCGACTCCGGCACGATCTTCAGTTCGCCAGGCAGCGAGCTGATGTAGGTGGCCAGCGTCTTCAGCTCGGCGTTGGTGAACTTCTTGGGTTCGACCTGCGCGGCCATCACGGCGTTCGAACGGCCCAGGTGGGGGTTGTTCTTCACGCGGTACGACTTCAGTGCCACGAACAGGTAGTCGGCGTGCTGGCCGGCCAGCTTGGGCACGGTGCCGTCGTTCGGCGTGTTGAAGTTGGCGCCGTGGCACTTGGTGCAGCTGTTGTCCTTGTCGCGCGCGATGAGCGCCTGGACGTTCTCGGACGCGGCCTTGGCCGGTGCGGCCGGCGGTGCGTCGCCCTCCTTCACGCCCAGCTGGCTGTAGTAGGCCGCGAGGTCGGCGATGTCCTGTTCGGTGAGGCTGTCGGCGATGGCGCGCATCGTCGGGTGCTTGCGGTCACCGCCCTTGTACGCGGTGAGCGCGGACGAGATGTAGGTGGCGCTCTGGCCCGCGATCATCGGGACCTTGTGGATCTCGGGGAAGCTCGCCTGGTAGCCGATGATGCCGTGGCAGCCCACGCACATCTGGACCTTCTTGGCGCCGTCCTGGGCCTTGCCAGTGACTTGCTGGGCTTGTGCCGAGAGCGTCACGCAAGCGACAGCAAGGGCAAACATCGTGGTCAACAACTTGTTCATTTTGCGCGCACAATCTCGTGGAGATACAGTTTTTCGAATCAACATTCGATTATATGCAAGGGTCCCACGGGAACCTCGCGCGAGCTGCACAAGAGGCTGCGCAATGCAGTTCGAGTGTGTTCTTTTCTCCACCCTGCCTCCGCTCCACTCATGAAATTCAAGGGCTCAGACAACTACGTCGCCACTCAGGACCTGATGCTGGCGGTCAATGCGGCCATCACACTCCAGCGCCCCCTGCTCGTCAAGGGCGAGCCCGGCACCGGCAAGACCATGCTGGCCGAGGAAGTGGCGCAAGCGCTCGACATGCCGCTGCTGCAGTGGCACATCAAGTCGACCACCAAGGCGCAACAGGGCCTGTATGAATACGATGCCGTGAGCCGCCTGCGCGACTCGCAACTCGCCGACGTGGACGGCGGCCAGCGCGTCAAGGACATCCAGAACTACATCATCAAGGGCGTGCTCTGGCAGGCCTTCACGGCCGACCAGCCGGTCGCGCTGCTGATCGACGAGATCGACAAGGCCGACATCGAATTCCCGAACGACCTGCTGCGCGAAATCGACCGCATGGAGTTCTACTGCTACGAGACGCGCGAACTCATCCGCGCCAAGCACCGTCCGCTGGTGTTCATCACCTCGAACAACGAGAAGGAACTGCCCGACGCCTTCCTGCGCCGCTGCTTCTTCCACTACATCAAGTTCCCCGATGCCGAGACGATGAAGCACATCGTCGCCGTGCACTTCCCGAACCTGAAGCAGGAGCTGCTCACGTCGGCGATGAAGACCTTCTACGACGTGCGCAACCTGCCCGGCCTGAAGAAGAAGCCCTCGACCTCCGAGCTGCTCGACTGGCTCAAGCTGCTCGTGGCCGAAGACATTCCGCTCGAAGCCCTGCAGAGCAAGGACGACAAGGTCGCCGTGCCGCCGCTGGTGGGCGCGCTGCTCAAGAACGAGCAGGACGTGACCCTGTTCGAGAAGCTCGTCTTCATGCAACGCAACAACCGCTAGGCCATGAGCCGGCAACCGCATTCCACCAGACAGCTGATGAAGCTGGGCATCGCCCAGGCGGTGCTGTTCGTGGTGGGCGCGCTGATCGGACGCGGGATCGGGCTCTTGCTCGGGCTCGACGCCTTCAGCACCGACAGCAAGTACGGCACACGCGAGATCGTCGGCATTGCGCTGATCGGCCTGGGCGGCGGCGCCGGTGCACAGGCCGCGCGTGCGTGGTACGTGCACAAGTACGGCGACCCGCGCGCCTGAGCCCCAGATCCACCGAGACCTGCACGGAGACACGGAGAGTTTGCACATGGCGTTCGTCGAACCCGTCACGCTGAAGGCCCGCGGCCTCGCGCTGGTGCCGCTGGCACTCACCCACGAAGACGGCCTGCGCGCCGCGGCCGCCGACGGCGAGCTGTGGAAGCTGCGCGTCACCTCCGTGCCCGAGCCGCAGGACACGCGCGCCTACATCGAGACCGCGCTGAAGACGGCCGACCGCTTCGCCTTCGCCGTGACCGACGAAGCCAGCGGCACCGTGCTGGGCAGCACCAGCTTTCACGACATCCTGCCGGGCGTGAAGCGCGTCGAAATCGGCTACACCTGGTACGCCGAGCGCTGCCAGCGCACCCACGTCAACACCACCTGCAAGCTGCTGATGCTCACGCACGCGTTCGACACGCTGGGCTGCAACGTGGTGGGCTGGCGCACCGACAACTTCAACTTCGCCTCGCAGCGCGCCATCGAGCGCCTGGGCGCGAAGAAAGACGGCGTGATCCGCGGCCACGTGATGCGCCGCGACGGCACCATCCGCGACACCGTCATGTACAGCCTGCGCGCGGGCGAATGGCCCGAGGTGAAGGCCCAGCTGCAGTACCTGCTCGACAAGCCGCGCGGCTGAACGAAACACAAGGGGCGCTCCATGCTCATCGACTTCTTCTACACCCTGCGTTCCGCCAAGCTGCCGGTGTCGGTCAAGGAATACCTCACGCTGCTCGAGGCGCTCAAGTCCGACGTGGTGGGCCCGAACTCCGACGGCGCCTACGGCATCGACGACTTCTACTACCTCTCGCGCACCGCGCTCGTGAAGGACGAGAAGCACTACGACAAGTTCGACCGTGCCTTCGCCGCCTACTTCAAGGGCGTCGAGATGCTCACCGACTTCACCAAGGAAGTGCCGCTCGACTGGCTCAAGAAGACGCTGGAGCGCGAGTTCACCGCCGAAGAGAAAGCCAAGATCGAGAAGATGGGCTGGGACGAGCTCATGGAGACGCTCAAGAAGCGCTTCGAAGAGCAGAAGGAACGCCACGAAGGCGGCAGCAAGTGGATCGGCACCGGCGGCACCTCGCCCTTCGGCAACGGCGGCTACAACCCGCAGGGCATCCGCATCGGCGGCGCAGGCAAGAACCGCAGTGCCGTGAAGGTGTGGGACCAGCGCGCCTACAAGGACTACGACGACACGCAGGAGCTGGGCACGCGCAACATCAAGGTGGCGCTGCGGCGCCTGCGCAAGTTCGCGCGCGAGGGCCACGTGGAAGAGCTGGACCTGGACAACACCATCCACTCGACCGCCGCCAACGCCGGCTACCTCGACATCAAGATGCGGCCCGAGCGCCACAACAACGTCAAGGTGCTGCTGCTGATGGACGTGGGCGGCACGATGGACGAGCACATCCAGCGCGTCGAAGAACTGTTCTCGGCCGTGAAGACCGAGTTCAAGCACCTGGAGTTCTACTACTTCCACAACTGCGTCTACGACTTCATGTGGAAGAACAACAAGCGCCGCTTCTCCGAGAAGTTCGCGACCTGGGACATCCTGCGCAAGTACAACAAAGACTACAAGCTGATCTTCGTGGGCGACGCCACGATGAGTCCTTACGAAATCTTGCAACCTGGCGGCAGCGTCGAATACAACAACGAAGAGGCCGGCGCCGAGTGGATCCAGCGCCTCACGCACACCTTCCCCAAGTTCGCCTGGATCAACCCCGAGCCCCAGGGCGTGTGGCAGTACCGCCAGAGCATCGCGGTGATGCAGCAGCTCATGTCCAACCGCATGTACCCGCTCACCTTGCGCGGCCTCGAAGAGGCAATGCGCATGCTGTCCAAGTAACCCGCGGCCCCGCACAAGTGGGGGGCACCGCCCGCACGGGTGCTGTCAGAATGCCGCCATGGTCAGGGTGGCATCCGTTCTTTCGCCGGCGTTGTGGCCGGCTTTGCTTTTTTCCGGCGTCCTGCTTTTGCAAGGCTGCAGCCTGCTGCCTAAAAAAGAGGCGGCGGACACGGGTGCGTCCACCGTCGGCGTGGTGCGCAGTGCCGACGCCGACAGCAACAGCGCCAAGGACGACGACAAGGCCAAGGCCGACGGCAGGCGCCGCGCCTTCACGGTCGACGTGCGCGGCCCCGAAACCGAGCGCGACTACCTGGCGCGCCACCTCGAAATCCAGCGCTACCGCGAGCTCGACGACCTGGGCGTGACCGAGGTCTCGCGCCTCATGGTCGCGGCCGAGGCCAATGCGCGCGAGCTGCTGGGCACGCTGGGCTACTTCACGCCCACGCTCACGCTCGAACTCAACGAAACACCCGACAGCACCGAGGCCCCGCGCGAGGTCGTCATCACCGTGGCACCCGGCGAGCGCACCAAAGTGTCGACCGTGCAGATCCGCTACGCCGGCCAGATCGCCAACGACCCCAGCGCCGAAGCGCAGCGCGACGCCATCCGCACCGGCTGGGCGCTGCGCGCCGGCGAGCCCTTCACGCAAGGCGCCTGGGACGACGCCAAGACCACCGCGCTGCGCAGCCTCACGGCCAAGCGCTTTCCCACCGGCAGCGTGGAGATCAGCCGCGCCGAGATCGACGCCGACCGCCACGAGGCCCGCCTCGGCGTGACCTACCAGTCGGGCCCCGCCTACAAGTTCGGCCCGCTGGTGCTGCGCGGCGTGGAGCGCTACGACGCCGACGCCGCACGCCGCATCGCGCGCCTGCCCACCGGCACCGACTACGACCAGCAGAAGCTGCTCGACGCGCAGCAGCGCCTGGCCAGCAGCGGCTACTACGACTCGGTGTTCCTCACGCTCGACACCGACAGCCACACGCCGCTGGCCGCGCCCGTGATCGCCCAGCTGCGCGAGGCGCCGCTGCAGAAGGTCGTGATGGGCGTGGGCTTCACCACCGACAACGGTCCGCGCCTGTCGATCGACCACACCCACAACCGCATGCCGCTGCTCGGCTGGCGCGCGGTGTCGCGGCTCTCGCTGGACAACGACATCCAGTCGCTGGGCACCGAGTGGAATGCCGTGCCCAACGACCGCGGCTGGCGCTGGTTTGCCGGTGGCGAACTCAAGAGCGAGCAGTCGGGCAGCTACGTGGTCGACAGCGGCCGGCTGCGCGGCGGGCAAAGCAAGTCGAGCGACCACATCGACCGCAGCCTCTTCCTGCAGTACGACTACGCCCACAACCGCGGCACCGACGCGCCGCCCTCGGCCTCGGCCGTCACCGCCAACTGGGGCTGGACCGGGCGCTACTTCGACGACAACTCGGCGCCCTCGCGCGGCTACGGCCTGGCGCTCGAAATGGCCGCGGGCTACACGCTCACCGGCCAGCAACTGCCCTTCACCCGTACCTACGCGCGCTTTCTCGGCGTGCTGCCGCTGGGTGCGGCCGACGACAAGAACGCCCGCGCGCGCCGCAGCCGGCTGCAGATGCGGCTCGAAGCCGGCGCCGTCGCGGCCAAGGACAGCGCGCAGATCCCGTCCACGCTGATGTTCCTCACCGGCGGCGACACCACCGTGCGCGGCTACAGCTACAAGCAGATCGGCACCGTGCGCGCCGATGGCAAGACCGTGGCGGGCCGCTACCTCGGCGTGGCCAGCCTCGAGTGGCAGCGCCCCTTCGTCTACAAGGACAAGCTCACCGAGTGGGAGAGCGTGGTGTTCGTGGATGCCGGCGCCGTGGCCGACAAACCCGGCGAGCTCAAGCCCAAGGTCGGCGTGGGCGTCGGTGCGCGCTGGCGCAGCCCGGTCGGCCCGGTGCAGGCCGACCTGGCCTATGGCATCGACTCGAAGAAATTCCGCCTGCATTTCCGCCTCGGCTTCACCTTCTGACCCGCTTCATGCCGTCCACGCCCACCACAGCCACGCCCCGTCCCCGCTCGCGCACCCGCCGCGTGCTGCGCGCGCTGGGCTGGACGCTGACGGGCCTGCTGCTCGTCGTGCTGCTGCTCGCCGCGGGCACCTGGTGGTGGCTCGGCTCGAACACCTCGCTGGCCTTCGCGCTCGCGCAGGCCGCGCAGCGCCTGCCCGCGGGCCAGACGCTCGAGAGTCGCGACGTGACCGGCTCGCTGCGCACCGGCGGTCGCATCGGCTGGCTCAAGTGGCAAAGCGAAAGCCTCGCGGTCGAGGTGAACGACGCCACGCTCGGCTGGCAGCTCGCCCCGCTGTTCCAGCGCAAGGTGCAGCTCGGCGAGATCCACGCCGCGAGCCTGTCGATCGAACGCCGCGGCCCGCCCAGCGACACACCGACCGAGCCGCTCACGCAGATCGCACTGCCCGTCGAAGTGGCCGAGGTGCCTTTCCGCATCGACGAGGTGCGCTGGGCCGGACCGCCCGCGCTGGAAGCCAAGGGCCTCGCGGGCCGCTACAGCTACCTCGGCGCGCAGCACGCGCTGGACATCGAAGGCGTCGACATCGCCGACGGCCACTACAGCGCCCGCGTGCGGCTGCAGGGCCCGGCGCCGATGGCGCTCGACGCCACGCTCGACGGCCGCGTGAAGGCCCCGCTCGCCGAAGACCGCCACATCGAGGTGCAAGCCAAGGCCTCGGTGAAGGGCACGCTGGCCGGCCCCGAGGCGCGCCTGCAGGTCGCCGCCGACCTGCAGCCCACCGAGCCCGACACCGAGGCGCCCATGGCCGCCCAGCTGCGCGCGCAGATCGCACCCTGGCTGCCGCAGCCCGTGGTCGACGCCAAGGCCGACCTGCGCAACGTCGACGCCGCCAGCCTCTGGCCCGGCGCGCCCCGGACCCGGCTCACCGGCACCGTCGAACTCGCGCCCGACGCCGCCACCGGCCCCGCTGCATGGAAGGCCTCGGCCGACATCCGCAACGCCGTCGCCGGCCCGTGGGACGAACAGAAGCTGCCGGTCGAACAGGTCCAGGCCCAGGTCGGCTTCGACGGCACCACCTGGACCGTGCCCGAAGCCACCGTGCGCGCGGGCGGCGGCCGCATCGACGCCGAAGGCAGCTGGAGCCCCGCGCCCTCGCCCTGGCAGGTGCGCGCCACCGTGCGCGGCGTGCGGCCCGGCGCGCTGTACAGCGAGCTGTCGGGCGCGCCCGTCGGCGGGCAGATCAGCGCGCGGCAGGCCGAAGACTCCGACACCCTCGTCTTCGACGTGGCCCTCCGCGCCGAAGGCAATGGCGGCGCCGGCAGCAAGGCGCTGCCCGGCTTCGGCCTGGACCGCGCACTGGCGCAAGGCCAGTGGAAAGACCAGGTGCTCGACCTGCGCACGCTGCGCGTCGAAGCGATGCGCGCCAGCATCGACGGCACGCTGCAGGTGCGCGTGGCCGAGCAGGCCGCCAGCGGCAAGCTCGCCCTCTCGCTGCCCGGCGGCAGCGCGCAGCTCGACGGCCGCATCGCGCCCACCACCGGCGGCGGCGACCTCCAGGCGCGCATCGACGACGCCGAGGCCCTGCAGCGCTGGGTGCAAGGCCTGCCGGGCCTCTCGGGCGTGTTCGCGAACGCCAGCGCCAAGGGCAGCGCCCGCCTCGACGCCAGCTGGCAAGGCGGCTGGCAGACCGTGCAGCGCCGCATCGAGAACCCTGGCGCTGCCGCGCGCGGCAACGCCGAGCCCAGCCTCAAGGCCGCGCTCACCGTGCCGCGCCTCGACCTGAACCTGCCCGCGGCCCAGCCCGGCGGCACGGCCACCAGCGTGCAACTGCGCGCACTGCAGGCCGACCTCGCCGGCAGCATTGCCCAGGCCACGCTGACGCTCAAGGGCGAAGCCACCACCGGCACGCAGAAGCTCGCGCTCGACACCCGCGCCAGCGGCGGCCTCGCCAGCGCCAACCAGTGGCGCGCCACCCTCGCCAGCCTGCGCCTGCAGGCCCAGGACACCGTCACCGCGCGCCCCGGCCAAGGGCCTTGGGTGCTGGAGCTGGGCCGCGAAGTCACGGCCACCGTGCGCGCCGCCGACAACCGCCTCGACGTCGAAGCCTCCGGCGCCGACGCCACCCTGCGCGGCCCGCTGCCCGGCACCGTGCGCATCGACTGGCAGCCGCTGCGCTTCAACCAGAGCGGCGCCGCGCCCAACCGCGTGTTCCGCCTGCAGTCCAAGGGCCAGATGCAGGGCCTGCCGATGGCCTGGGCCGGCGCGCTCGGTGCCAACGCCACGCTGAGCGAACTCGGCATCAGCGGCGACCTGCTGTTCAATGGCGACTGGGACATCGACGCCGGCGACACCCTGCGCGCCAAGGCCCGGCTCGCGCGCCAGAGCGGCGACATCCGCGTGCAGGCTGGCGAGGCCGCGCTCGTCACCCGCATCACCAGCACCGGGACCGGCACCGCGAGCGAACGCACCATGAGCTCGGCCAGCGGCAAGAACGAGGTCAACGGCGTCGACGTCACCGCCACCCCGGCCGGCCTGCGCCGCGCCGAACTGCAGCTCGACGCACAGGGCGACGCCGTGCGCGCCACCCTGGCCTGGGACAGCGAACGCGCCGGCCGCCTCGACGCCGAACTCGGCACCCGCATGCAGCAGCGCAGCGGCGGCTGGCAGTGGGCGCCCGACGCGCCCCTGAACGGCACCCTGCGCGCCGCGCTGCCCAACCTGGGCGTGTGGTCCATGCTCGCGCCGCCCGGCTGGCGCATCGCCGGCACGCTCGACGCCAACGCCACCCTGTCGGGCAGCCGCACCGCGCCGCGCTGGAACGGCACCCTCGGCGCCGACCAGCTCGCGCTGCGTGCGCCGGTCGAAGGCCTCGATCTGCGCGACGGCCGCCTGCGCGCCTCGCTCACCGGCGACCGCCTCGAAATTGCCGAGTTCACGCTCAAGGGCGGTGCCGGCAGCAACGCACGCATCGGCGGCCAGAGCGGCAACCGCAGCACCGCGGCCAGCGAAGCGCGCACCGACGGCGGCTCGCTCACCGCGCGCGGCGACCTGAGTTGGGGCAGCAACAACAGCACGACCAGCACCGGCATCCGCATGGCCCTGCAGGCCGAGCTGCGCGCCCTGCGCGTGCTCGTGCGCACCGACCGCCAGGTGTCGCTGTCGGGCAACCTGCAGGCACGGCTGGACGACGGCCAGTTCAACGTGCGCGGCAAGCTCAAGACCGACCGCGCCGTCATCATCCTGCCCGACGAGACCGCCCCCAGCCTGGGCAGCGACGTCGTCGTGCGCTCGGCCGCCAAGGACAAGGCCGCCGCAGAGGCCGCGCAGCGCGAAGCCGCCAAGGCCGACGCCCAGGCGGCCAAGGCCGCCAACAAGCCCCAGACCGCCAAGCCGCCCGACATCGTCGTCACCTTCGACTTGGGCGACGACTTCGCCGTGCAGGGCCGCGGCATCACCACCCGGCTCGAGGGCGAGCTCGAGATCCGCAGCACTCGCCTGGACGCCCCGCCGCGCATCACCGGCGAGGTGAAGACCGTCAAGGGCCAGTACCGCGCCTACGGCCAGCAGCTCGACGTCGAGACCGGCATCGCGCGCTTCAACGGCCCCTTCGAGAACCCCGCGCTCGACATCCTGGCCATCCGCCCGAACATCTCGCAGCGCGCCGGCGTGCAGATCACCGGCTCCGCGCAATCGCCGCGCGTGAAGCTCTATGCGGAGCCTGCGCTGTCCGACGCCGAGACGCTGTCATGGGTCATCCTGGGCCGCGCCTCGGCCACCAGCGGCGGCGAGTCGGCCCTCTTGCAGCAGGCCGCCCTGTCGCTGCTCGGCAAGATCGGCGGCGCCACCACCGGCGGCAGCCTGGCCAGCCGCTTCGGCCTGGACGAACTCGGCTTCAAGGGCCCCGGCAACGGCGGCGACCTGCGCGAGTCGGCCGTCACGCTCGGCAAGCGGCTGTCCAAAGACTTCTACATCACCTACGAACGCAGCCTGGGCGGCACCTTCGGCACGATCTTCATCTTCTACGACCTGACGAAACGCCTCACGCTGCGGGGGCAGGCGGGGCAGACGAGCGGGGTCGACCTGATCTATACGGTGAAGTACGACTGAGGGCGGGGACACCCCAAGCTGGTAAAGTGCGGGCCGCGCCGCAGCAGCAACGGCGCACACCGTCTTCGTAGTTCAATGGATAGAACGGGGTCCTCCTAAGACTCAGATACAGGTTCGATTCCTGTCGAAGGCACCACGCTGACGTCCAAGCAAGTCCACCGATGCGCTTCGAGCCGAAGCCTTACCCTGGAGATACCGGGAAAATTGTCCAGGATCGTCCATGAAGGTGGAACTCCATCCGACACACTTGGGGGCATCTATGGGGGCAACACGCCAAGGCCTGGGGGCATCCATTTTAACCTCGTAGGGACGAGCGCCCCTGCTGAACAACCAGCGTAGCCGCCATACATCAGCAGGCCGCGTGCGACCTTTTACGATGCACACAAGCCTGGGGTGTTGGATTTCGCCGATCTCTGACCCTCTGCGATCCTGAAGCGTGGTACCTCCAGTTTCCCAGACCCATTCGGGTGAACAACCTATTGAGACATCACAGCTAGTCCCGGGCGACTGCCGATGCGAGAGCTTTCTTGTGCGTCGCGTGGGATATGCCGTACAGCTCCGAGAGAAGTTCCGGGCGCGGTGTCGGCGTGCCGACATCCAGCGCCAACAAGCGCTTTTGCAGCGAGGGCGCCACTTCCGACCATCGAGGAAGTCGTACTTGCCGGAGGAGGTTGCCATCGAAGCGCTTCACGCCTCCGGAAAACCTCGGCGACAGCACGGCCGAAAAAATATCGAGCGCCCCGCTCCTGAGCACGGCGAAAAGCGCCGCCAACGGCCATTCAGTACTACTCAATGAATAGATGGCGTTCGATGGTTGAGCTCCTCCATGAGACATCGCCACCCGGGAGAATTTGGACATGCCTGCGACGAGTATCTTCGGCGCGCTCATTCGCGTCCGACTCAGTCGATCTATCGTCCGATACCACTGCGACGGAGCAGCGACGCAGGCTCGCTTCTGCAGAGCTGCCTCGTGAAACTTCAGATGCGCACGAAGCTCAGGATACTCGTCGAGATCGACGAGGCTTTCGCCGTTGTTCCAAACGTCTACCAGTCGTGCGCTCGGCTCGACGGTACCGTCGTCGAGCAGGTCCCGCGTTTTGATCCACGGCACCAGGCGGTCGGATTCGATCGTCGTCTCTGTCTCCACGATGAAGACCGGTGCGCAGCCGAGCGCCATACCGCAACGCACCTCTACACCCGCTTCGGCGAGAGTGGGGGTGGATTCGACGATTTTGCAGAACGTCGCCGCGAGATCCGCACCGGCGAGTACGGCTCCTCCGCTACCCGTCAGCCGTGACGCGTGAGATGCCGTGGAACGCCCGGCATCGGGCAGCAGTCGTTTGCACAGATCGTCGATTGACGTGGCGCGCGCGACGACAACTTCCCCCTTCCGGTCTCGATCGAGAATCGTGATCGCAGCGTATGCGCCCACCTTTCGGGTGCCGACGAAAACGGGGACGTCGTGGACTTCGAGATGCATCGACAGTCGAACTGCGCTCTCAAGGGAACCTCTGGCCTCGGCTCCATAGGCACACCGAAGCCAACGGTCGGCGCAAAGAAAGGCGAGGTGCCCCTTGTCCTGATGCAAAAGCTCGACGGCGCGACAGACGAAGGCGAGGCAGAGATCACCGCGAGCGGCGTACGCCGGCAGGTATTTTTCGTACGATCGTCTCAACTTCTCCGGCACCTTGGACCATCGCATGTATGGCGGATTGCCCACTACATCGCTGAACGATGAGAGGTCGTTTGCTAGCAAAAAATCTTCGCAGCGCACCCAACCGCTAGCCACGCGCGCCGCGACTTTGCGGCTCAAGCCGGTGTTCGCGAGCAACTCAACCACTCGTGCCTTCAGGGCCTCCGCGGTTTCGGGATCGAACTCGAATGCGACGATCGCATCAGCGAGCCGTTGCTCGTCGCACACTCGGTGTCGACGCAGGCTGGCAACAAGGCGCTCAATGGCCGGTAATAGGAACGAGCCGTCGCCGCAAGCCGGCTCAAGCAGCCTGCGGCCCCGCAGGTCCGCATTCGCCGTCCAGCCGACTCGATCGAGCATGGCCTCCGCGACCCGAGGAGCCGTGTAGACGGCGCAGTGCGAATGCACGGCTGCAAAGTCCGCGAGGGAAGGCTTTCCGCTCGTGGACGCGGTCTTCCTCGACAGATTCGACTCGCCGGCTGTGTGCAGTTTCGGCTGTTTGAAGGCGACAGCGGGCGCATGTTCGGCCTTGCTCGTCACGCCGGCGCGCTCGGCGACGAAAGCGATCACCATCCCGGTTTTGCGGGTCGATTCCGCGATGTTGGAAGCGCGACAACGGACGAGGTATAGCGCTGAAGCATGTTGAACCGGGTGAACTGCTTGTCCTCCCACTTCTTGGCGATGTCCTTCAGATAGCTCAACGTCCGGAACTCTTGCCCGTCCCGAAGTACCGACACATCGGCACTGCTCGTCGATTTGTGCTGATGACGCTTCCATTCTTCCGTGTGCAACTCCGAGAGCATCAAGTCAGCGCAATCGGTAGGAAGGAAGGCACCGGTGGGAATGCGAGGTACGGGAAACAGCACATCTTCTTCGTGCACTTGGAAGTGCATCTGCGGGCCCCACTGGTTCGGATTCTTATAGTCGAAATGCATCTTGAAAGCGCGCTCCTCGGCGCGATGGATCTCGACGTGTACGGCGGAATTCGTTACTACCCAGACGGTGCAACCCTTGGCGACTTTTTTTGCCGGCCGGGTGAAGGCGCAGCTGAACGAAACAAGAAAATGAGTCGGTGCATAAGTCCTGCCAGGCCCATCGTATTCCGTACTCGGATTGAATTTGACGGGAGCTCGCGTGCTCCAAGTGAAATTCGGCTGAGCCGCATCGATATGACGAGTCAGATCGCCGACCACGTCGGAGAGGTGCATAGACGAAGTCTTGTCCACGAAAGAATCGGCGAGACGGGCAAACGCCTGGACCTCTTTCAAATAGTCATCGAGATCGATGAGAACGCTCACGATTCACCAGCCCCGGCTTGCGGCTCCGGCTCTAGGTCTGCCTGGTCTTCCAAACGAACTTTTCGTGCAAGCGACTTGTCTTCTCGAGCCGCCTCAATTCGCACCCAGGCGGGTGAGGCTTGGGGTGGAAAGTACTCGTCCGCCGCCCGCACGCATTCCGCAATTGCGGCGACCTCATCCGTCTCTATAAGGTCGGAATCCGAAACGACGACAGGATCGTCCAAGTCCAGTTCGACCAGCTGCACAGGATGCACCAGGCGCCCGAGCACGGCCGTTCGTTCCGAGCCGCTTCTAGGTAAATCCCAATCGATATCGTCTATTCCGGCGGTCCACCATCGTGAGCCGGCAAAATCGTGCAGGATTCCGTTGTAATGCACTTTGCCGAGCAGCTTCGACAATTCTGTTTCGGTGGCGAGCGCCTGCCTCAAGCAGGCGAGCGTCAGCCGCAGACGAACGGCGATATGACGTTCTCGAACCAGGAAGCTCGGATAGGGCAGGACGTGTCGCACCATCCAGGCGATCACGTCGCGCGCCAGCCTGATGTCGGGGCGCACCGTCGGTGCTCCGGGCTTGCTCACGGTCTGCGGCGCGACCCAGACCGGCGGCCTCCATTCGGCTACGTTTCGAACCGCGGAGGCAGACCAGCGGGCGCGTTGCGGCAGTTTGAGCGCCAGCCGCGCCAAATCCGTCGAATACGCCGCCGGCGGAGATTCGCGGAGTCGAGCTCCCAACTTGTGAAGTCGCGCCGTACCGTCCGCAAGGGAGACGATCTCACGAATGGAATCGCTTTCGGTTCCAACCTTCGGCGCGATCCATTCGACGCCTACCTGCTCGGCCAGCACGTGTCGCTTCGCCTGAAGTACCTCGACGCCGAGGGCGTCCGGCAGATGATTGCTGACCAACACAGCCGGCGGCCGAGCGTCGCCCACTAGCAGTCGGAACTGCTGGAAAACGCTCAGACCGTTGGTCTTGACGCCATCGAGATCGGGATCCGTCCGTTGCTTGTCGTCGTTGAAGAAATCGAAAACCCACAGGTTCGCCTTAGCTGCTGCGCGGGTCGCTGCCGGCTCGGCGGGCTGGAAATCCGCGAAGCGTTCGTCGGCTCCGACGGCTCTAGCTGGCGTGAGAAGCTCGTTGGGAGCGTCGTCGATATAGAGGATGTCTTGCGTCTTCGTCATCGCACCGGCACTTCGAATCGAATAGCTGTGGCGAAATCCGGGCTGGGCTTCACGAATTCGATCGTGCCGCCGTATTCTTGGACGAACGCACGCGTGATGGTCAGACCCATGCCCATGCCTTGTCCGAGCACCGCATCGGGCCTCTCGGTCGTCGAATGAAAAGCCTCGAAGAGGCGCATCGACTTTGCGATGTCGACGTGCATGCCGGTGTTCTCGACTGTCACTGCCATCACGCCCTTCGACAGGGTCGCATGCGTGCGAATCCGACCGCCTTTCTCTGTGAACTTCACAGCGTTCGAGACTAGGTTGGTGAAGATGCCCGCGAGTTCAGCCGGAAACATCGGTGGCGTTCTCAGGTCGACGCCTATAGCGTTTTCTAACACAATTGCTTTTTGTTTGATTCGTGTCGCGAAGAACGGCACTACCGCATCGAACCGTTCACGAAGCGGCAACCGGGAGCGCCGGCGTCGACCCTGGAACGAAGTGGAATCGACTAGGAAAATCGCGTTGCGCCGAATTCGATCCGCGAGTTCTAGCGCCGACTTCCGAGCTCGCCTGATTTTCGAAAGCGCCGCGGGCGTCGTGACATTGGGGATGGCATCGTCGAGATCCGCGACGATGCCACTGGCTTCTAACGCGAGCGCATTGATCTCGTGGACGAAGGCTGCGAGCTCGGTTCCGAGGCTCGCCAACACCCGCCACATGACTGCTTCGCTGCCGAACTCTTCCGAGAGCGCGCTTACTTCAGCGACATGCGGCTGGGCCGCTTTGGCCGCAGCAGCGGCCTTCTTCAAGTCTCCGGACTTGATGGCTGCCTGCACGATGTCCAACTGACTCGCTGCCGCCTGCGCGCTCTCGCGAACTCGCAAGGCCGACGGCGACTCGCCGACGTCCGCCCTCTTGGCGATGGCCTCTTGACGTTCGCGGTCTACGCGCTTGACCTCCTTCACGTCACGCCTCACGGAGTGACCTAGGCGAACGATCAAATCGGTCGTTACTCTCACCCATTCCGTAACGAAATCCAAGCCGGGGCCCGCTAGGAATCCCTCGCGATTGACAAGCATTTGCAGCTCGGGAGAGCTCGATCTCTGCAGGAAAACAGCACCCATGTAAGCGGAGCTCCCTTGCAACACGAGTTCCTCGGTTTCATTCGCTTCCGGAAGGTCCGGCGCCTCGATTCGATCGAGCGACGTCAGGCGGCGGCGTGCGCGCGACTTGTAGTCGCGATCCAGGCCCAGCCAATCGTCCGTCGCGTCACCGTAGGGAGGGACACGAAAGCCTTCCATGAAGACACGTATACCTTGAACCACAGGATCCCACACCGTATTCGAGCGCTGCAAAATTCTCGCCCTGAAGGTCGGACCTGACTCCTTGCCCAAGTGCTGCTCGAACCGAAATCCGGCGGAATCCTTGAATTTCAAATGCGTGGCCTTGGTAGGCGCGATCGCGACTCGCAGTAAGCCCGTTTTGCGTTCGAAATCGATCTCGGCGATCCACCCCGCGGACGCTGCGATGTCGGGCGAGAAGACGTCTGGAACTGCGAGATCACCCGAAAACTGAATCCTAAAACCCGGGTCTTTCAGCTGGTCGCGAACCGGCACCTTCTTGAACAGCAAAGGCTCGGTCACGATGTCTTCGGGCAGTTTGTCCCACAGAACGGGAGTAGGTGCCAGCGTCACCGCCTCCTTGAGAAAGCTCTCGATCGTGCGCTGCGTCCAGCCCCTGCGGAGCGGGGTCATCAGCAGCGACGTTCCGCTCGGGATCGACTTCCCTTTTGTCTGCTTCTCGACCTTGACGAGAACCGCATTCGATGCCGGTACCTGGTCGAGCGTTTCGAGCGCTTCGATCGCGTCCCAATCGATGGATGCGACTACGGTTTCGATGGCGGCAGGCAGCACCTCTGCTCCTCGTTCCGCGTGTTGGGCCTTCGACGAACGAATCGCCAGGCGCCTGGCGAGTTTGTGGGCCGCTAGTCGGCCCACGCCCTTTTCGCCCGTAAAACGCCTGCCGAACACCAGAGAACGCCGATCCGACGCGACTTTGGTTCGGCCCGCGATTCGCAGGAACCCATTCTCGAAGTCGGCCTGGGCCATACCTGAGCCATCGTCTGTCACGGCGATGGAACCCTTGGCGCCGTCTTTCAGATTCGAGCCGTGGACCGTTACGACAGTGGCGTCCGCATCGTACGAGTTCTTGATCAACTCGGTAAGCGCAGTCGACTCTTTGGCGACCAGAAGCTCTCCCAACTCCTGGAACAGTTTCGTGTCGACTGTGAATGCGGCCACGCGGGTCCCCCTCTAAGCCTGTTGATCGACGACCGTTTGTACTTGCCGGGCGCAGACTAAAAATCGTCATTTTGCCTGAGGGAATTCAAGGCCCGCCGGCACAGATAGAACCGCCTCCTCCACCGGTGTCTGAGCCCTTCGTCGCAGATGCCAGATATATGCCAATACATACATATGCGTTTACACATTTTAAGCGTGTGTGATGGTAGGATGCAATCCATGAAAGTAGCAGGATTGTTCGCGGGTATTGGTGGGTTCGAACTGGGCTTGGCCGAGTCGGGGCACGCGGCCGAGCTGCTATGCGACATCCTCCCGACATCACAGGCGGTGCTCAAGCACCGCTTCCCCGGCGCCGAGCTCGTCTCCGACATCGTCGACATGAATGCGCTCTCTAGCGACATCGAGATCGTCACCGCCGGGTTCCCTTGCCAGGACCTTTCCCAGGCGGGCAACACTGCGGGCCTAGCCGGCCACCGCAGCGGCTTGATCGGGGAGGTTTTTCGTCTCCTCGAGAAGCGCAAGAAGGCTCGACGTCCCGTGCCTTGGGTCGTCGTCGAGAACGTGCCGTTTATGCTCCAGCTCGGCGGCGGCGATGCGATGAGAGCCATCATCGGCGAGTTCGAGCGCCTGAAATATCGATGGGCCTACCGGGTCGTCGACACTAACGGATTCGGGCTCCCACAGCGACGCGAACGGGTGTATCTCGTTGCGACAACGGAAGGCAACCCGGAGGACGTGCTGCTGTCGGACGACAACCCGCTGGCGAGACCTGTCACCGATCTGAAGAAATTCGCGCACGGGTTTTATTGGACGGAAGGGCGCGGTGGCTTGGGCTGGGCGGTCGACGCCATTCCCACCCTCAAGAACGGCAGCACGATCGGTATCGCCAGCCCGCCCGCCGTTCTGATGCGCAGTGGCGCTATCGTCAAGCCGGGCATTCGCGCGGCAGAGGCGCTCCAGGGCTTCGATGCCGACTGGACGCAGGCCGCTGAGACGGTGGCCAAGCCGTCCATGCGGTGGGCGCTCGTTGGCAATGCGGTGAGCGTGCCGGTGCCGCGTTGGATCGGACGCCAGTTGAACAACCCCGGCTCGTACGACAAGAGCAGGGATGCGGCTTTCCCCGAAACCGGCCGTGCGCCGCGAGCCGCTCGGTTCGACGGGAAGAAGCGCTACATGGTCGACATCGGGCCGGATCCGCTGGGCCTGCGATCGGACAGCCTCGAAGCGTTGATCGGGCGCGACTACACCTTGCTATCGCGTAGAGCGACGTCGGGGTTTCTCGAACGCACGCGCCGCGCGACGCTGCGGTTCGCTCCGGGCTTCATCGAGGCCGTCGAAAAGCATCTCGACGTCGTCACCGGGTTAGAGGACAAGGCACCGGCAGCGAACTTGCGCAAAGCCGCGTAGCAGCGGAAGCCGCTTCGTCCTAAATCCGCGCGAAGCGCGTCGCGTAGAGCTGAGCGAGTCGCCTGACGAATCTCGCGTAGTCGAAGTTGGCCGTCGGGCCGGGGGCGGGCGGCGACTCGGTCACGACCCTGACTACGCTACCGTCGTTGCGGCATGCGATCACTACGACGCCGACCGCGTCGAAGCCGTCGTCGTCGATCTTCGCTCTGCATTGAAGCTTTTCGAGCCCCTCCAGGATCAACGTCGCCGCGTTTGCCTTATGGACCGAGATTCGTGTCGGGACGGAACCGAGGGGCCATTCGTTTCGATCTGGCGAGATGAACGTCTCGGACGCGTTCACGAGAACGATGCCCGCGGCGATGGCCTCGCTGTTGTCCCCATGAATGGTCTGGTGCGAACTGGTCAGCTCGTCATGAAGGCGCGGGCGGGCCTTTTGATGAGCAGTCATCGCCGCCTTCGCCTCAGTCGCTACGAGAACCGACGACACGCCGGAGCGAGCCAGCGTGGGCAAAGCGTGAAGCTCGTCCGACTCCTTAGGCGTTAGGTCGATGCCGTAAACGCTCGCGAGGGCTGCGAAATCCGCGGCCTTGCGAGCGCCCGCCTTGGAGCCGCCGCTGGATTCGAGCGGCGCACGTGTGCAGATCACCAAATCCAGATTCTTTTTCTTGTTGTTCCGGAAGTCGTGCATCTCATGGTTGATGCCCAAGCCCACTTTGGCTTCGGCAGCGTGCTCCCTCAACAACGAGCAGTGACGCATCATGTCGAAGACCAAGCCCCAGCAAGCGATCTTAGAGTGCCTGTCACTGCGCGAATGGTATTGCCACTCGTTTCCGTGCGCGAATTTGCTGGCGCCGGTGCCGGAGGTCGGCTTGCCGAGGGTTCGAGCTAAAAGCCCCGGGCCGTACATCTCCACTAAGAAACGCTCCCAAGGAATCGCGCAATGCCCTGACGAATCACCTCGCTGATCGTCACGCCGCGCGAAGCCGCCATGACCTTCAGCCGCTGGCGCTCGTCCTTCGTGATCAACACGGAAATACGCACCGCGTCCTCCGGCTCCGTGGGAGCTGCGGAAACTGGGTTAGAACGCCTGCGCGGTAACTGCTGGGCCATGGAGAACGCGAAAGCACGCGTAGATGCATACACGCGTACAGTTTAACCGGAGAGAATCGCCGCTATGGCCGACAACCTGACCCCGGAAGCGAGAAGTCAGTTGATGTCGCGCGTCAAGCAGAAGGACACCAAGCCCGAGCTGGTACTCCGCAAGGCGCTTCACGCGGCAGGTCTGCGATACGTTTTGCATCCGCGGTTACTACCGGGTAAGCCCGATATCGTCTTTCCGAAGTACCGCACCGCCGTCTTCGTTCACGGGTGCTTTTGGCACGGACACGACTGTCCAGCGGGATGCGCTCCGTCGTCGAACACAGAATACTGGGCGCTGAAGATTTCCGCCAACCGAGAACGTGACCGACGTAAGGAATCGGATCTGGAGGAGCAAGGATGGCGCGTACTGACGGTATGGGAATGCGAGACGAAGCCAGCAAACCTGCGGCTCTCCGTCGAAGCCCTCGTAAAAACGATTCGTGGTTCAGCTGCTTCGCCGCATAAGGTCTCGATGCGATGACCGCACCCCCTCGTGTTCGACCGCGCAGTCGTTCGCAGGCCCCGCGCCGTTTTCAACTGCGCGAAGCGGCAAGCGATTTTCGTACGGCCCGCAGTTTGATCAAGAGTTGGTCTATCTGTTAGTGCCAGTGCAATCTTGACCAGCTAAACCGCTGATCTCGATTGCACTGGCGCTAACAGTCTGCTGGAACGGAGACAACGCACGGCACAGCACCCGCGTACGCCCCGCCCCGCGCAGGGACGCGATTTCAATCGACGACCCGACGGCGCGATGGACTACTTTTAGATGCATTGCGTAACGACATGCTTTCCTTCGTAGCAAGAGACAAACAACAGGGGGCACACAATGAACAAGACCGAGGCCTTGGCGGCCATGGTGGAAGTGGCACGGATCGGGCGCGGCATGACGCCTGCCGATGCACTCACGCAGCTGGGCGAGCTGATTGCGCAGGAGTCGCCGGACGATCCGGCGCATGACGTGAAGGTCGAAAAGCTGCTGCGCCTGGGCGCCTGCATCTGGTCGCTGCGGCGCGGGGTGTTCCTGCCCGAGCCGCCCGGGCGCGGCATGGAGCCCGAAGAGGCCACGGCGCCCGCCCGGCCCCGCGAGATCGCGCCCATCGGCACGGTCCCCGCGCGGGTCTCGCACCCCGCCGCCTATCAGCCGGTGATCCCGGCGCTGAGCACGTCGGTGCACTACGCACGCGCGGCCTTCACACCACCCGAAACTCCTCCACCACAAAGGCCGTGATCTCCGCCAGGAAGGTCTTGGCGTGCGCCATGGTGCGCTGGCCTTCGGGCGAGGCGAACGCGGCGTTCAGCGTGTTGGTGTTCTCGAACCACAGTTCCACGATGCCGTCGATCGGCAGCTCGGCGTAGCCGCAGGGCGTGCCCTTCTCGAACTCGCGCGCTACCACCACGTTCTGGCGGTAGCCGGCCACGCCGGGCATGCGGCGCACGTGGTCGGCGTGTACCTTCCATTCGCGGCGGAAGTCTTCTTCGGACTGCGCGACCGGGCGGCGCAGGGTCGAAATGCGCTTGAGCATCGCCGGCCCCGCCGACGATGCGGACGACGGCGGCGCGATGACCTCGGTCTGCTCGACCGTCACGATGTGCAGCCCGCCCAGAAAGTGGCGCTCATCGGCGCGGATTTCTGCCGCCAGCTCGCCGGTGTTGAAGGCCGCATCGGCCTGCGCCGCCGCATCGAACTGCAGCTGCGAGAAGCCATCGAAGTCCCACGGGCCACGCGCGAAGTCGATGCCGCGCTGCAGCCTGTCGGTCACGCGGTTCTGGCGGTAGGCGCGCAGCGTGGGCAGGCGCGCGACGAGCGGGCCGTGGCGTTCGCGCCAGTGGCGGCTGAAGGCCTCGTCGGCCCAGCCGGGCTGCTTGCGGATCAGGCCCATGCGCAGGGTCGTGGTCGTCGTGGGTTCGGTCATCGGTCGGTCTCCTTGTGGGGTTGCGCGTTCTGCGCTTCGGCGCGCGCACGCGCCAGGCCGGGCGCGCGCTTGGCGAGCCACACGCCGTGGCGCACAGGCCAGCGCTGGTACTGCGGATCGGCACCGAGTGCGGCGGCCGCGTGGTGCGGCCAGTAGGGGTCGAACAGGGCTTCGCGGCCGAGCGCGACGAGGTCGGCCTGTCCGGCGGCGAGCACGGCTTCGGCCTGTTGCGCGTCGACGATCATCCCGACGGCCTGCGTGACCACGCCGGCCTCGCGCCGGATGCGTTCAGAGAACGGCACCTGGAAGCCCAGGCCGCGCGGCACGGGCAGTGCGCGCGTTTCTTCGGTGAGGCCGCCCGACGAGCAATCGATCACGTCGACGCCGCAGCGCTTCAGCGCGCGCGCGAGCACCACCGAATCGTCGAGGTTCCAGCCGTCGAGCGTGCCGTCCACGGCCGAGAGGCGGCAGAACAGCGGCTTGCCGGCGGGCCATGCGGCGCGCACGCGCTGCGCGATTTCCAGTGCGAGCGACATGCGGTTGTCGCGGCTGCCGCCGAGCGCGTCGTCGCGGTGGTTGGCGTTGGGCGACAGGAAGCTCGCCACCAGGTAGCCATGGCCGAAGTGCAGTTCGACCACGTCGAAGCCGGCCTGGTCGGCGCGCACGGTGGCATCGACAAAACGCTGCACGACCTCGGCCATGTCTGCGGCGTCGAGCGCGCGCGGCGCCGACCAGCCGGGGCCGGCCGCGAGCGCGCTGGGGCCCAGGCGCTCCCAGGGTTCTTCGTCGGCCGCCATGCGCGCCGGGTCGATGGCGGCACCGCCCTCCCACAGCGGCTCGCTGCCGGCCTTGCGGCCCGCGTGCGCCAGCTGCACGCCGATGGCGCTGCCCTGCGCGTGGACGAAATCGACCACGGCCTTCAGCGGCGCGATCTGGCTGTCGTTCCACAGGCCGAGGTCGGCGGTGCCGATGCGCCCGCGCGGATCGACGGCGGTGCTCTCGGTGAGGATCAGGCCCGCGCCGCCGAGCGCGAACTTGCCCAGGTGCACCAGGTGCCACGGTGTGGCATGGCCGCGCTCGGCGGCGTGCTGGCACATGGGCGAGATGACGATGCGGTTGGCCAGCGTGAGCTCGCGCAGCTGCAAGGGCTGGAACAGCAGGGGAAGAGATGAATCAGGCATGTGAAGGAATCAAGGGGCCGGCGCGGCCACCGGCCGCGTGCCGAGCCAGGTGCCGCTCATCACCGCGGCAAAGCCGAACAGGTGCCACCACGTGAGCACTTCGCCCAGCAGCAGCGCCGCGAACAGCACGCCGAACACCGGCACCCAGTAGAGAAAGACGGCCGTGCGCGCCACGCCGATGACGGAGATCGCACGGTTCCAGATGAGGTTGCCCGCGGCGGTGGCCGCGATGCCCGAGAACAGCACGAGCGCCCACGGCCACAGGCCGGGAAAGAGCTGCGCCGCGCCGAGCCGCGACGGCCCGAGCAGGGTATGCACGACGAGCATGAACGTGCCGATGAGGTAGATGACCCAGCTGATCGACAGCGGGTCGACCTGCCGCGCCAGCCGCTGCACGCCCACGCCGCCGACCGCGAAGCTCACCACCGACAGCGCGAGCATCAGGTCGCCGATGCCCGCGCTCGACAGCCCCGCGCCCGGGTGGCTCAGCACCACCGCCGCCACGCCCGCGAAGCCCAGCGCCACGCCCACCATGCGGCGCGCCGTGAAGCGCTCGCCGAAGACCAGCGCGGCCATCAGCGCCGACACCAGCGGGCTCAGCGCCATGATGAGTGCGCCGTTGGTGGCGGTGGAGCGCAGCAGCCCCTGCGCGAACAGGATCTGGTTGCCGTAGACCATGAGGAACGCACAGCCCGCCATCACCGCGAGTTGCCGCGCCGTGAGCCGGGGCACGCCGCCGCGCCGCCACAGCACGATGGCGCTGAGCGCGATGCACGCCACGCCCATGCGCAGTGCCGCCAGCGGCAGCGTCTCGAAGGAGGCGGTGAGCGCCTTCACGGCGGACACGTTCACGCCCCACACCAGCATCGCGAGCAGCATCCAGCCCTGCACGGACGCGGGCGTGGCGCCGTGCGAGGGCACGACTGCATTCATCTCAGAGCTTCCAACGCGCTTCGCACGATTCACGACACGCGAAACTGGCGCAGCCAAGGCCAGGAACACCGCGGAACCGGCTTTGCCGGGCCGCTGGTGTTGCCCCCGGTGAGGGGGTTGGCGAAGCGACACGAAGTGCGCGAAGCCTGGGGGAGAACATCCTAGCTTTCGAGGGCGTTCCACATCTCGATGTCGCGCTCGGCCGTCCAGATGCGCGGGTGCACATGGCCCGTGGCCTCGTCGTAGGCACGGGTCACGTCGAAGGGCATGCAGTGGTCGAAGATCACCCAGTGGCCGTAGGTCGGGCGCAGTGCGGCCACGGTTTCCTTGTAGATCACGTTGAGCGACTTGCCCTCGGCCACGCCGTTGTTCACCAGCGTGTAGACGTCGGAGATGAAGGCGCGCGTCGAGGCGATGGCCTTGCGCACGTCGGCGGCGTTTTCCAGCGCGGCGCCGCGGCCGGGCACCAGCTTTTCGAAGCCGAAGCCGGCCAGGCGGTCCAGCGTGGTGGGCCAGTCGCGGAAGTAGCAGTCGCCCGCGTAGGCGGTGCTCTGGTATTCGACGAGGTCGCCGGCGAAACAGATCTTCTGGTCTTCGAGGTAGGCGATGGTGTCGCCCTTGGTGTGGCCGCGGCCGACCTGCGCGATCTTCACTTCGAGCTTCTTGCCGAGCCACACGCTCATCGTGCCATCGAAGGTCATGGTGGGCCAGGTGAGGCCGGCGGGCACCGACTCGACGTTGCGGAACAGGCGCGGGAAGCGGCCGATCTCGCTGGCCTTGTCCTGCTCGCCGCGCTCGACGATCAGGTCGTAGGTGTCGCGGCTGGCCAGGATCTGCTCGGCGCCTTCCTTGAAGTACGCCGACGCGCCCAGCACGCGCACCGCGTGGTAGTGGCTCAGCAGCACGTACTTGATGGGCAGCGGCGTGACTTCGCGGATGCGGCGGATCACGTCCTGCGCCATCGCGGGCGTGGCCTGGGTGTCGACCACCATCACGGCCTCGTCGCCGATGAAGACGCCGGTGTTGGGGTCGCCCTCGGCGGTGTAGGCGTAGGCGTTCTCCGAGAGGCGGGTGAACGAGACTTTCTTTTCTTCGAGGTCGGCCTGGCTGGCGAATTTCTTGGTGGTCATGGATGGTCCTTTGATGTGAGCGATGAATTCAATGCGTACCGAGGTACGCCGACTTCACCTTGGGGTTGTCGAGCAGCTCGCGGCCGGAGCCTTCGAGCGTGATGCAGCCGGTTTCGAGCACGTAGGCGCGGTCGGCCACGCCCAGCGCCTGCTTGGCCATCTGTTCCACCAGCAGGATCGTGAGACCCGAGCTGCGCAGCTGGCGGATGGCGTCGAAGATGTCCTTGATGATGAGCGGCGCCAGGCCCAGCGAGGGCTCGTCGAGCAGCAGCAGGCGCGGCTCGCTCATGAGCGCGCGGGCGATCGCGAGCATCTGCTGCTCGCCGCCCGACAGCGTGCCGGAGAGCTGGTGGGCACGCTCCTTCAGGCGCGGAAAGCGCGCGAACTCGCGTTCGATGGCGCGCTCCACGAAGGCCTTGTCGCTGCGGCGCGAGTAGGCGCCCAGCATCAGGTTCTCGCGCACGGTCTGGTCGGGGAACACGCCGCGCCCCTCGGGCGACAGCGCCACGCCCAGGCCCACGCGCTGGTGCGCGGGCACGTGCGTGCAGTCCTTGCCGTCGATGAGCACGCGGCCTTCGGCCACGGGCTCCAGCCCGACGATGCTCTTGAGCAGCGTGCTCTTGCCGGCGCCGTTGGCGCCGATGATGGTGACGACCTCGCCCGCGCGCACTTCCAGGCTCACGCCCTTGACGGCCTCGATGGCGCCGTACGAGACCTTCACCGATTCGATTTTCAACATGATGGTTTCGGTCCTCTGGCTCAGGCGGGCACGGCGGCCATGTCTTCTTCGTCGTCCACGCCCAGGTAGGCCTCGACCACGCGCGGGTTCGACTGCACCTCGGCGGGCTTGCCTTCGGCGATCTTCACGCCGTAGTCGAGCACGATCACGTGGTCGGAGATCGACATCACCAGGTCCATGTGGTGCTCCACCATCAGGATGGACACGCCGCACTTGCCGATGCGCACCAGCAGTTCGCCGAGCTCGGCGGTTTCCTGCGGGTTGAGGCCGGCGGCGGGCTCGTCGAGCAGCAGCAGCTGCGGCTCGGTGGCCAGCGCGCGCGCCAGCTCCACGCGGCGCTGCAGACCGTAGGGCAGGCTGCCGGCGGGCCAGTGCGCCAGGTGGCCCAGGCCCACGAGGTCGAGCAGCTGCAGCGCGCGTTCGCGCGTGGCGCGCTCCTGCTTGCCGGCCGTGGGCCAGGCCACGAGCGACGACAGGAAGCCGTTGCTCATGCGGCTGTGCCGCCCGAGCATCACGTTGTCGAGCACCGAGAGGTCGGCGAACAAACGCAGGTTCTGGAAGGTGCGGCCCATGCCCAGGCAGCAGATGGTGTGCGCCGGCTGGCCCACGATGTTGCGGCCCAGGAAGCGGATCACGCCCGCGTCGGGTTCGACCACGCCGGTGAGCATGTTGATCATGGTGCTCTTGCCGGCGCCGTTCGGGCCGATGAGCGCGTGGATGTGGCCGCGCTGCAGGCGGAACGACACGTCCTGCGCCGGCTTCACGCCGCCATACGACTTGGTCACACCCTGCACCACCAGCAGCTCGCCTTCGCCGCCGGGACCGATCTGCCCCGGCACGCCGTTGCCGCCCGCCCCTTCGCCGCGGTGGCGCGACTTCAGGAACCACTTGTTGAACAGGCCCACCACGCCGCCCGGCATCACGTAGAGCGCGAACAGCAGCAGGAAGCCGTACAGGAAGTGCTGCGCCGAGGGCCAGCGCGCGAGCAGCGCGTCGGTCGCCGTGAGCAGCACCGCGCCCACGATGGGGCCGTACATCGAGCCTGCGCCGCCGAACAGCACCAAGAGCAGGATGAAGATCGACAGGTGGAAGGTGATGAAGTCGGAGTTGATGTACTGGTTCTGCTGCGCCACGAGCGCGCCCGCGATGCCGCAGGTGACGGCCGCGACCACGAAGGCCATGACCTTGGCGCGGTACACGCGCACGCCCACCGACGACGAGGCGATCTCGTCCGCCTGCAGCGACAGCAGCGCTCGGCCGAAGCGGCCCTGCAGCAGGTTGCGCAGCAGCAGGTGCAGCGCGGCGCTGAGCACGATGCCCAGGATCACCCATTGCACGCTGCTCAGCGGCTGTCCGTTCCAGGTCAGCGGGCGGATGCCGTAGATGCCCTGCGCGCCGCCGAACACGTCGGTCCATTCGCCCACGAGCTTCTCGACCACGATGCCGAAGGCCAGCGTGACCATCGCGAGGTACGGCCCCTTCACGCGCAGCGAAGGCAGCGCGATGAGCACGCCGCACACGCCGGAGACGACAGCCGCGATCACCAGCGCGAGCCACGGGCTCAGCTCGGTGCGCGAGGTGATGAGCGCGACCGCGTAGGCGCCGGCCGCGAACAGGCCTGCCTGGCCCAGCGATTTCTGGCCTGCGTAGCCGACCAGCACGTTCATGCCGGCGGCGCACAGGTAGTAGACGCACATCATGAAGGCGATGCGCAGGTAGTAGTCGTTGCCGGACAGCGAGACCAGGCCGCACAGCACGGCCGCCACCAGCACCACGGCGGCGGGATGGGCAAGGCGCTTCATACCTTCTCCACCGTCGAGCGGCCGAACAGGCCCGTGGGCCGGAAAGCCAGCACCAGGATGACGAGCGCGAACACCGCGACCTCGCGCCACTGCGCCTGCCAGAGGTTCACCATCGACTCGAGCACGCCCAGCAGGAAGCCGCCGATGACGCAGCCGCGCGGGTTGCTCAGGCCGCCGATCATGGCGCCCGAGAAACCCTTGAGCCCCACGGTCAGCCCCATGAAGAGCGACGCCTGCGCGATGGGCGCGAGCAGGAAGCCCGACAGCCCCGCCAGCGCCGAGCTGACGACGAAGGCGCCGATCATCATGGCGTTGGTGTTGATGCCCATGAGGCTGGCGACGTTGCCGTTCTGCGCCACGGCGCGCATGGCCTTGCCGATCATGGTGCGGTTCATCACGCGGTCGAAGCCGATCATCACGACCACGGCCACGCCCAGCGTGAGCAGTTCCTGCGGGCGCACGCCCACGCCGAACATGCGGATCACGGTGTCGCCCACGGGCGCGGGCACCACCACGGGCTTCGGGCCCCAGATGGCCAGCCCCACGCTCTGCAGGATCACGCCGAAACCCAGCGTGCTCATGACCCAGGCCATGCCGGGGCGGCCCGCGAACGGGCGCACGCCGAGCACGTAGAGCAGCCAGCCCAACAGGCCCATCACGCCGAGCGCGGCGACCAGCGCAAACAGCTGCGCGCCCGCGCCGGGCACGGCGTCGCCGAAGGTGGTGGAACTGAGCGGCTTGCCCAGCACGAGGAACAGCGCGCTCATGCCGATGAACGCGCCGGCCGAGACGAACTCGCCGTGCGAGAAGTTCAGCGTCTTGGTCGTCGTGAACGTGATGCTGAATCCGAGCGCCACCAGCGCATAGGCACCGCCGACGGCGAGCCCGCTGATGAGCGCCTGCAGGAGCGCTTCAACCATGGTGTGTATCTCCGTTGCGGAACGAGGCGGCGCCCCGCTCCTTTGTCTCAGACGTTTATTGCTTGAAGTCGGCCGGCTTGAGCGCACCGATCAGCGCGTCGCTGTAGGGCAGCAGCTTGCCGTCCTTCCAGCGGATCCAGACCAGGTCCTTGGCCGTCAGGGCTTCGTGGTTAGTCTTGCTGAAGGGCTTCTCGTAGGTCTTGAGCACGCCCTGCACCGGCGTCTTCAGGTCTTCGAGCGCAGCACGCACGGCGGCGCCGTCGGTGCTGTTGGCCTGCTTCATGGCCTGGGCCAGCAGCAGCACCGAGTCGTAGCCGTGCAGCGCGAAGGAGAACGAGCCCGGTGCCTTCAGCTTGCTGCCGATGCGGTCGAACAGCTTCTGCTGCACGGGCGTGCGCGTCTCGCTCACGGTGCGCATGAAGATCGGCTTCTCGGCCAGCGCCTTGCCGGCCGCGTCGTAGAAGGTGATGTTGTCGGCGGCCCACGAAGTGAGCGTCAGCGGGAAGTAGTTGATCTTCTCCATGCTGCGCACCAGCTGCGCGATGGGCGTGCCCTGCGCCCACACCACCACGGTGTCGACGTTGGCGGCCTTCATCTTGGACAGCTGCGAGGTCATGTCGGTGTCGCCGACGCCGAAACGCTCGGTGGCCGCGATCTTGATGTCCTGCAGCTTGGCGATGTCTTCCATGTCCTTCAGGCCGCCCTGGCCGTAGCCGGTGGTCTCGGCCATGAGGCCCACGACCTTGGAACCGGCCGTGTTGCGCTTCACGTAGGCCATGAGCGCGGCGACCTGTTCACGGTCGACCATCGAGACGCGGAACATGTAGTTGTCGGCGCCGGGGCTCATCGGCTTGGTGATGTCGGTGCCCGAGCCCACGTTGCCCAGCACCGGAATCTTCTTCTGGTTGGCGATGTGCTTCCAGGCCATGGCGTTGCCCGAGTTGGTGGGGCCGAAGACGGCGACGACCTTCTCGTTGTCGACCAGGTCGCTCATGTTCTGGATCGACTTCGGCGGTGCCGAGACGTCGTCGCGCGTGACCAGCGTGAACTTCCGTCCGAGCGCGCCGCCGGCGGCGTTCAGGTCGGCAATGGCCGCCTCCATGCCCAGCACCGCGGCCTGGCCGCTCTGCGCCGAAGGCGAAGCCGAGAGGTCGCCGTTGTAGCCGAGCTTGATGTCTTGCGCGTAGGCGCCTGCCGAGAACGCAGCGAAGGCGGCGGTCGCGAGCAGGGTCTTGTACAGACGGATCGTTTTCATTCTTTGTCTCCTAAGGGTTGACGGACGGGGAACGGGAAATCGAAAAGGAAGGGGCGTGGCTCAGACGGCGAGGAAGCCGCCGTCCACCGGCAGCGTGATGCCGGTGACGTAGCGCGACATGTCGCTGGCCAGGAAGATCACCGGGCCCACCAGGTCTTCGGTCTGGCCGACGCGGCCCAGCGGGATGCGCGTCATGAACGATTCGAGGCGCTGCGGGTTCTCGCGCGTGGCGGCGGTCATGGGCGTCTCGATCACGCCGGGTGCCAGTGCGTTCACGCGCACGCCGGCCGGTGCGAGTTCTTGCGCCAGCGACTGCGTGAGCATCTTGATGGCGCCCTTCGAGGGCGAGTAGCCCAGGCTCGCGGCCTGCCCCGCGTAGGCGGCAATGGAGGCGATGTTGATGATCGAGCCCTTCGTCTGCTTGAGCACGGGGATGAAGGCCAGCGTGGTGTTGAAGGTGCCGTGCACGTTCACGTCGATGGTCTTCTTCCAGTTGGCCGCGGCGTTCGGGCTGCTGGTGGTCTCGCGGATGATGATGCCGGCGTTGTTCACCAGCAGGTCGACGTGGCCGACCTCTTGCGCCACGCGCGCCGCCAGCGCCTGGCAGGCCTCGGGCGCGGTGACGTCGAGCACGAACGACCAGGCCTCGCCGCCTTCGTTGCGCACCAGTTGCGCGGTCTCGGCCACGGTGGCTTCGTTCATGTCGGTGACGACGACGCGCGCGCCCGCCTGGGCCAGGCCGAGCGCGAGCGCACGGCCGTTGCCCTGGCCGGCGCCGGTGATCAGTGCGAGGCGGCCTTCGAGCAGGCGCGGTGCGACGTGAGGAGGAAAGGGCATGGTCGGCTCCTTGGGTTGACTATCGGAACGGGGATCAGGCGCCGCGCGGCACGGCCACGGCTTCGCGCTGTTCGACGTGCAGGGGCACGGCCACTTCGGCCTGCGCGACCTGCAGCCCCGCGACGTAGCCGAAGGTGAGCGCCGGGCCCAGCGTGATGCCCGCGCCGGGGTAGTTGCCGCCCATCACGCTGGCCGCGTCGTTGCCGACGGCGTACAGGCCCTTGATCGGCTGGCGGTCGGCGTCGAGCACGCGCGTCTTCTCATCGGTGACGAGGCCGGCGAAGGTGCCGATGTCGCCGATGACGAGCTTGATCGCGTAGTACGGCCCGTTGTCCAGCGGCGCGACGCAGGGGTTGGGGGTGACGTTGGCGTCGCCCTGGTAACGGTTGTAGGCCTTGCTGCCCTTGCCGAAGGCGGGGTCGTCGCCGGTGCGCGCGCCCTGGTTGAACTCCTGCACGGTGGCTTCGAGTGCGGCGGGGGCGATGCCGATTTCCTTGGCCAGCTCGCCGATGCTCGCGCCGCGCTTGAGGTAGCCGGTCTTCAGGTGGCGGCCGATGGGCAGCGGCGCGGGCGCGACGCAGCCCAGGCCATAGTCGCGCAGCGCCTTGTGGTCGCACAGCAGCCAGGCCGTGACCTCGGGCTCGCCTTCGCAGGCCTTGACCATCGCCTGCACGAAGTCGTGGTACGAGTTGCCTTCGTTGGCGAAGCGCTGGCCCTTGGGCGTGACCGCGATCACGCCGGGCTTGGCGCGGTCGATGAAGTGCGGCATGACGCCCTTGCTGCCGTCGGGCCGCGTGGTGACCGAGGCCGGCACCCAGGCCGCGGCATGCGGGATGGTGCCGTCGACACGGCCGCCCACGGCTTCGGCCAGGCGCAGGCCGTCGCCGGTGTTCGTGGAAGGCGACGGCGAGTAGTGCTCCTTGCCGGTGGGTGCGTGCGGGAAGAGTTGCTTGCGGCGCTCCACGTCGTAGGGGAAACCGCCGCAGGCCAGCACCACGCCGCGTTTGGCGGTGATGCGCACCGACTTGCCTTCGTGCTGCACCACGGCGCCCGAGACGCCGTCGTACTCGACCACGAGCTTCTTCACGGGCGACGAAAGCCAGACGGGAATGTCCAGGTCCATCGCGGCCTTGGCCAGCCGGCCGGCCAGCGCGTTGCCGTTGGTCAGCGTCATGCCTCGGCCGTGGCGCACCACGTCCAGGAAGTGCCGGGTCAGGCGCTTGGTGACGTACCAGAACGAGGTCGGCGACTTGAAGGCCCGCATGAAGTGTTTGATCTCGGGGCCCGAGCCCAACATCATCCCGAACACCGTGAGTTCGGGCAGCGGCGGCGCCAGGTGCTTGATGCGCGCACCGAGCTCGCGACCGTCGAACGGGCGCGTGACCATCGAGCGGCCGCCGGGCTGGCCGCCGGGCGCTTCGGCGTGGTAATCGGGGAAGACGGCCGGCATGTCGAACTGCACGCAGGTCTGGCGCGTGAAGAAGTCGATGGCCTTGGGGCCCATGTCGAGGAAGGCGCCCACGCGCGCCGCGTCGAAGTGCGTCGTGGTCTCGTGCTTCATGTAGTCGAGCGCGGCGCCGGGCGGCTCATGGATGCCCTGCTCCGTGGCCAGGCGCGTGCCCGGAATCCACAGCCAGCCGCCCGAGCGCGCAGTGGTGCCGCCGAAGCGCGGCTCTTTCTCGACCACCAGCACCTTCAAACCCTGCGACGCCGCCGTGACGGCGGTGGCCATGCCCGATGCGCCGCTGCCGACGACGAGGACATCGCATTCCCACGTGTTCTGTTCCATCTCTGCCTCTGTTCGCTCTCGTGTTGTGTGTACGACTTAAGTTGCGGCGGAGTGTAGGCAGCGATGTTGATATGGTCAAGTCGTTTAGTTACTATCAGATGATCAGTCATCGTCGATTGAACACGACAATATCAGTAGAAACCCTGATGGCTATACTCGCTCCCACTCTCAACCCCCACGCCGGGCGCCCCATGGAAAAGCCAAGACGTGGCATTCAATCCGTCGAAATCGGAACGCAATTGCTGGTCGCGCTCGGGCGGCACGTGGCACCCATGGCGCTGCGCGACCTCGGCAAATCGGCCGGCATTCCGGTCGGCAAGGCGCACCCCTACCTCGTCAGTTTTCTGAAGGTCGGCTTCGTGGTGCAGGACGGCGCCGGCCGCTACGAGCTGGGCCCGCTGGCCCTACAGCTGGGTCTGGCCAAGCTGCAGCGGCTCGACCCGATCAAGGAAGCGTCGCCGCTCATCGAAGCGCTCGCCTCCGAGACCGAACAGAGCATCGCGGTCGCGGTCTGGGGCAACTTCGGGCCGACCGTGGTGCGGCTGGAAGAACCGATCCACCCGCTGCACGTGAACCTGCGCACCGGCACCGTGATGTCGCTGGCCTACACGGCCACGGGCCGGCTGTTCGCGGCCTACCTGCCGCCGAAGGTGGTGGAAAAAATGATGCTCGAAGACCTGGCGCGCACGCGTCCGGCCGACGGGCGCGGCGCCAGCGAAGAGCTGTCGAAGTCGCAGATCGAGGCGCTCCTGGTCGAGACACGGCTGCACGGCGTGTCGCGCACGCTGGGCCAGCCGATTCCGGGCATCGATGCCTTCTGTGCGCCGGTGTTCGACTCGACCAACAACCTGGTGCTGGGCATCACGGCCATGGGCCCCGAGGCCACCTTCGACAGCGACTGGAACGGCCGCGTGGCCGTGCCGCTGAAGGCCTGCGCGCTGGAGATCTCGCGCCGCCTGGGCTTCGTGCCCACCGACGAAGCGGGCTGAACCGCCGGCCCGAGCCGTGTAGGCAGGCGCTCACGCGCGGGACCTGATTTTTCCCGCATGCGGCGCATGCCGAGGGCCTCATGCTGAAGGCCTTCGAAACGGAAACTGCCCGATTCCTCCTCACGGCGCCCCCGGCGTCGTTCAGCGCTTCCCCACCCGGGAGGCGCTTTTTTATGCCCGGCGCCGCCGTGCGATCAGGTCAGGTCAGTGCGTATCGCGGCGCAGCTGCTGCACGTCTTCATGCAGCGAATGCGCCCAGCTGCGGCGTTCGCGGCTGTACGAGGGCTGCGGCTCGCCGAAGCGCACGATGGCCAAAAGCGGCGGCGCGCGCAGCGTGTTCCACACCGAGGCCAGCAGGTTGTCCTCGTCGATGTAGCGCGGCGCCTGGCTGGTCTCGCCGGTGGCGGCGTCGGCAAAGCGCAGCGCGGCCGGGATCACCGGCGCGCCCGAGGAAATCGCGGCCTGCAGCAGGTTGGCGTGGAACGGCAGCAGCCCGCGCCCGTCGCTCGTGGTGCCTTCGGGGAACACGCCGATCAGGTCGCCGCCGCGCAGCGCCTCGGTCATGTGGTGCACCACGCGCATGGCGTCGCGCCGGCGTTCGCGCTCGATGTAGAGCGTGCCCGAGCCGGTGGAGAGCGTGCCGATCACCGGCCACTGCTTGACGTCCGACTTCGACACGAAGCGCACGTGGCGCGCCGCATGGATGGCGGTGATGTCGAGCCACGACAGGTGGTTGCAGATGAGCAGCGCCGGCCCGTGCACGGGCGGCTCGCCCTGCACGCGCAGCGTGACGCCCATGATCTGCAGCATGCGCTGCGACCAGGCCTGCACGCGCGCGTTGCGCTCGTCCTGCGGCAGGTGGGGGAAGGTGAAACGGATCGTCCACCAGCCCGACAGCGCATGCGAGGCCGCATGCAGCAGGCGCCAGCCGGCCTTCAACGAGTGCAGCATCTGGACGCGGGCCCTCTTCTTCTTTTTGACGGCGTGCTGTGTGGCGGGCGGCTGTCGCTCAGCCGTGCACGACGCGACCGGCCACCAGCGTGTGGCGCGCGCGCCCCTGCATCGGGTAGCTGGAGAACGGCGTGTGCTTGCCCTGGCTGCGCAGCGCCTCGGGCACCACCTGCCATTCGAGCGACGGATCGGCAATGCACAGGTCGGCCACGCCGCCCTGCACGATGCGCCCGATGCCGCTGGCCGCGTCGGCCGCGTTCAGCAGCCGCGCCGGCGCCGAGGTGACGACCTCGATGGCGCGCGCCACGCCCGCACCGCTGCGCTCGCCCCACTGCAGCGCGAGCGGCAGCAGCAGTTCGAGGCCGGTGGCGCCGGGTTCGGCTTCGGCAAAAGGCAGCGTCTTGGCGTCGGCCTCGACCGGCGTGTGGTCGGACACCAGCGCGTCGATGGTGCCGTCGGCCAGCGCGGCCGAGAGCGCGTCGCGGTCGCCCTGCTGGCGCAGCGGCGGGTTCAGGCGCGCGCGGCTGTCGAAGAAGCCGATGTCGGTGTCGGCCAGGTGCAGCGAGTTGATGCTGACGTCGCAGGTGATCGGCAGGCCCTGCGCCTTGGCCTCGCGCACCAGCGCCACGCCGCGGGCGCTGGAGATGCGGCATAGGTGCACGCGCGCGCCGGTGCTCTTCATGAGCTCGATGATGGTGAAGATGGCGATCGTCTCGGCCGCCACCGGCACGCCGCCCAGGCCCAGCCGCGTGGCGAGCGCGCCGCTGGCGGCCACGCCCTTGCCCAGGTCGCGGTCCTGCGGGCGCAGCCACACGGTGTAGCCGAAGGTGCTGGCGTACGACAGCGCGCGCTGCAGCACCTGCGTGTCGGCCAGCGGCACGTCGGCCTGGCCGAAACCGATGCAGCCGGCCTCGGTGAGCTCGGCCATTTCGGTGAGCACGCCGCCGGCCAGGTTGCGCGTGAGCGCGCCGAGCGGGAACAGGCGCGCGCACTGCAGCTTTTCGGCGCGGAACTTGAGCATCTCGACCAGGCCGGGCTCGTCGAGCACGGGGTCGGTGTCGGGCGGGCACACGAGGCTGGTCACGCCGCCCGCGATGGCCGCGGCCATTTCGCTTTCGAGCATGCCTTCGTGCTCGTAGCCCGGCTCGCGCAGGCGCGCGGCGAGGTCGACGAGGCCGGGGGTGACGATGCAGCCCGTGGCGTCGAGGGTGCGCTCGGGCTTGAAGCCCCCCGGTGCGCGTCCGATGCCGGCGATCTTGCCGTCGGCGATGGCGATGTCGGTGGGCTTGTCGGTGCCCGAGGCGGGGTCGATGACGCGGCCGTTGGTGATGAGGATGTTCATGCTTCGTTCCCTGCCACGATGCTCATCACGGCCATGCGGACCGCGATGCCGAAGGTGACCTGCGGAAGGATCACGCTCTGCTTGCCGTCGACCACGGCGGAGTCGATCTCCACGCCGCGGTTGATCGGGCCCGGGTGCATCACGATGGCGTCGGGCTTGGCCAACTGCAGCTTTTCCTGCGTGAGGCCGAAGGTCTTGAAGAACTCCTGCGACGAGGGCAGCAGCGCGCCGCTCATGCGCTCGTTCTGCAGGCGCAGCATGATGACGACGTCGCAGTCCTTGATGCCTTCTTCGAGCGTGTGGCACACGCGCACGCCCATGCCGGCCATGTCGGCGGGCACCAGCGTCTTGGGGCCGACCACGCGCACTTCGGCGCAGCCCAGCGTGGTGAGTGCATGAATGTCGGAGCGCGCCACGCGCGAGTGCAGCACGTCGCCGACGATCGCGACCGTGAGGTTCGAGAAGTCTTTCTTGTAGTGGCGGATCGTGTACATGTCGAGCAACCCCTGCGTCGGGTGCGCGTGGCGGCCGTCGCCGGCGTTGACCACGTGCACGTGCGGCGCGACGTGCTGCGCGATCAGGTAGGGCGCGCCCGACTCGCTGTGGCGCACCACGAACAGGTCGGCGGCCATGGCGCTCAGGTTGGCGATGGTGTCCAGCAGCGACTCGCCCTTGGTGGCCGAGGAACGCGCGATGTCCAGGTTGATGACGTCGGCCGACAGGCGCTTGGCCGCGATCTCGAAGGTGGTGCGCGTGCGCGTGCTGTTCTCGAAGAACAGGTTGAACACGCTCTTGCCGCGCAGCAGCGGCACCTTCTTCACCTCGCGGTCGCTCACGCTCGTGAAGTTGGCGGCCGTGTCGAGGATGTGCGTGACGATGTCCTTGGGCAGGCCCTCGATCGACAGCAGGTGGATCAGCTCGCCGTTCTTGTTGAGCTGCGGGTTTCGCTTGTAGAGCATTAGGTGTTGTCCTCCACCTTGAGGCTGAAGGCGCCGTCGTCGGCGCGTGCGAGGGCGAGCAATTGGGTGTTCGGCAAGGTGAGCGTCGTCGCGGCGAAGTCGGCGGCCACGGGCAGTTCGCGACCGCCGCGATCCACCAGCACGGCGAGCCGCACGCAGGCGGGGCGGCCGAAGTCGAACAGCTCGTTGAGCACGGCGCGGATGGTGCGGCCCGTGTAGAGCACGTCGTCGAGCAGCAGCACGTCGGCGCCGTTCACGTCGAAGGGCAATGCGGTCTGCGCGCTGGCCGAGAGGCCGCGGCGCGCGAAGTCGTCGCGGTGCATGGCCGACGAGATCACGCCGGGAGCGCCGGCCAGGCCCAGGTCTTTTTGCAGGCGCTCGACCAGCCAGGCGCCGCCGGAGGTGATGCCCACCAGTTTCGTCTCGGGGCGCATCAGCGCCTTCACGCCGGACAGCAGCGTCGTGTAGAGCGCTTCGGCATCGGGGATTGAACTCACGGGAGACTCCTCAAAAACTGTTCCAGGATGATGCAGGCGGAGGCGGCGTCGGCATCGCGGGCGCCGGACGACAAGGCCTCGGTGGTGCTGTAGCGCTCGTCCACCTCGAACACCTGGAGATTGAAACGGCCGCGCAGCTGGCGCGCGAACTTCTGCGCGCGGCGGGTGTTCTCGTGCGGGGCGCCGTCGGGGTGGTAGGGCACGCCGACCACCAGGGCGTCGGGCTGCCATTCCTTGATGCGCGCCTCGACCTGGGCAAAGCGGGCGTCGGCGCCCTCGGCCTTGATGGTGGTCTGCGGGGTCGCCGTGCGCAGCAGCCGGTTGCCGCTGGCCACGCCGGTGCGCTTGGCGCCGAAGTCGAAGCCCAGGAAGCTCTGGAAATGCGCGGGAACGGCGGCAGGGACAGGAACAGGGGCGGATGCGGGCGCGTCGGACATGACGTCGCTCATGCGTGACCCGCGTCGGGAGACAAGGTCCAAGCCTCGAGCCCCAAGAGCATCAACGCCTTGTCGTAGCGCTTTTCCACCGGCGTATCGAAGATCACGGCCGGGTCGGCCAGCACGGTGAGCCAGCTGTTCTCGGCCAGTTCGGACTCCAGCTGGCCTTCGCCCCAGGCCGAATAGCCCAGCGAGACCAGCACCTTGCGCGGGCCGGCGCCGGTGGCCAGGGCCTCCAGCACGTCCTTGGAGGTGGTCATTTCAAGCCCGCCGGGGATGGTCATGGTCGAGGCGTAGACCGATTCCTCGGGCTTCTCGGCCTGGGTGAACACCGGCTCGTGCAGCACGAAGCCGCGCTCGGTCTGCACCGGGCCGCCCTGGAAAACGGGGGCCTCGCCCAGCTCGGGGCGGGCCAGGTGGAGTTCGATCTTCTCGAACAGCACCTTGAGGTTGATGTCGCTGGGTTTGTTGATCACCAGCCCGAGCGCGCCGCGCTCGCTGTGTTCGCAGAGGTAAACGACGCTGCGGTTGAAAGTTTTGTCTTCCATCCCCGGCATCGCGATCAGAAAGTGATGCGTCAGGTTCATCGGGGCAGAATCGGCAGCCATATGCCCCCGATTTTACTGGCCGTCGATAAGACCTATCCCAAAGGGCTCATGTGGTTTCGCCGGGACCTCCGGGTGGACGACAACGCAGCGCTGTACCGGGCGCTGCGGGCCTGCCGGCAGGTGGTGTGCGTTTTCGTGTTCGACCGGGCGATCCTGGACGCCCTGCCCGGCGCGGACCGGCGGGTCGAATTCATCCGCGAGTCGCTGGTGGAGCTCGAAGCCGAGCTGCGCGGCCTGGGCAGCGGGCTCATCGTGCGGCACGCGGTGGCCGCCGAAGAGATTCCGGCGCTGGCCCATACGCTCGACGTGCAGGCGGTGTTCGCCAACCGCGACGACGAGCCCGACGCCCTGGCGCGCGACGCCCGCGTGCTCGGCGCGCTGGCCAACACGGGCATCAGCTTCCACACCTTCAAGGACAGCACCGTCTTCGACCGCGACGAGGTCATGACCAAGGCCGGCCTGCCTTACACGGTATTCACGCCGTACAAGCGGGCCTGGCTGGCGAAGGTGGATTCGTTCTTTTTGAAGTCGTACCCCGTGCGCAGCCACGCCGACGCGCTCGCCCCACCGCCCCCGGCCCTGAACGGGCCCGTGCCCACGCTGGGCGAGATCGGTTTTGAAAGCACCAACCTCCAGACGCTGGAGATCCCCACCGGCACGCGCGGCGCCGGCGCGCTGTTCGAAGATTTCTTCGAGCGCATCGACCGCTACGACGAAGCGCGCAACTTCCCGGCCGTGCGCGGGCCCAGCTACATGGGCGTGCACCTGCGCTTCGGCACGGTATCGATCCGCCAGCTGGCCAGCGTGGCGCACCAGCTGGCGCTGCAGGGCAACACCGGGGCCGCGACCTGGCTCAGCGAGCTGGTCTGGCGCGACTTCTACTTTCAGATCCTGGCGCACTTTCCGCACGTGCACGCGAACGGCGAATCGAAGAGCTTCCGCCCCGAGTACGACAAGATCCAGTGGCACCACGGCAAGCACGCCGACCAGCTGTTCGACGCCTGGTGCGAGGGCCGCACCGGCTATCCGCTGGTCGATGCGGCGATGCTGCAGATCCGGCAAAGCGGCTACATGCACAACCGGCTGCGCATGGTGGTGGCGAGCTTCCTGTGCAAGGACCTGGGGCTGGACTGGCGGCGCGGCGAGCGCTACTTTGCGCAGCACCTGAACGATTTCGAGCTGGCCTCGAACAACGGCGGCTGGCAATGGGCCAGCTCGACTGGATGCGACGCCCAGCCCTACTTCCGCATCTTCAACCCGGTGACGCAGAGCGAACGCTTCGACCCCGAGGGCAAGTTCATCCGCCGCTACCTGCCGCAGCTCTCGGGCCTGTCGACCGTGGCGATCCATGCGCCGTGGATGGCCACACCGGTCGAGCTGGAGGCGGCAGGCGTCAGGCTGGGCGACAACTACCCCAAGCCGGTGGTGGACCACGCCGAGGCGCGCGAGAAGACGATGCAGCGCTATGCGACGGCACGCGCCGCCGCACAGACGCTGCTCAACGGCGCGTCAGCACGATCTGCGCGCCCGCGTCGGACTGGCCCTTGAGCGTGCTCGCGTCGACGCGCTGGAAGGTGACCAGGGTGTCGCGACAGCCGGTGAGCGTCTTGCTGGGCTGGAAGTGCAGCTCGTAGTCGCCGCCCTCCAGGCGCCGCCACTGCATCGGCGTCGGAATGCCGACGCAGGGGTCGGCGGGGCTCTGGAACAGCGTCCGCCAGGTCCCGCCCGTGGTCTGCAACTGCAGGTCCGCATCGAACTGGCGACCGCTCTTGATCGTGATGCGCCCCTTCCATTCGCCCTCCAGCCCGTCGGGCGCCTGGGCTGCGGCCCCGCCGGCGGCCAGCGCGGCGGCACCGGCCGCGCACAGCGCCCCCAGGGCGCGCTTCATGGCGCACCGCCCGTCGTGATGCCCAGCCGGGGCTTCATCGCCTCCCAGGCCACGCCGTTCAGGCGGCGCGACGTGCCGACGTTGTAGCGCGTGTCGGGCTTGACGCCGCGCGCCACGTAGACCGCCCCGTCGTACTCGCCGAAGCTGCGCAGCGTGCGCACGGTGCTCGGCGGACGGCCGCCGTCGAAGACCATCACGCGCGCACCGCCCAGCGTGCGGATTTCCACCTTGCCGGTGCCGGCGGCCGCGCAGGTGTCGAAGGTGTTGGTGGCGGGGTGGAACGTGCAGGCGTAGTACTGCACGGTGCTGGCACTGGTGAATGCAAAGCGCAGGTTCTGGGTCTGCGCTTCGTCCATCAGCCCCAGGCTGTTGGTGCCCGAACCGGCGGGCAGGCCGACGCTGGCGGCGGGGTACGCCGCGATCAACGCCTCGAGCGTCGCGAAGTTGGTCTTGTCCCCGGGGAGGTTGATCGAATAGGGCTGTGTCAGCTCCAGGCCCCGGCGATAGCGCAGCATCGATCCGGCCGGGAAGGTGGGGTCCTGGCTGCCGAAGGCGACCGCCGGCGCGACGCCGAAGATGCTGTTGCCATCGGCTGCCTGCATCTCGGCCACAACCTCCGCCATCTTGCGGCCGGCGATGTCGGTCGACACCGAATGACCCAGGCTGACCGAGGTGCCCCCGCAATACTCGCTGCGGCTCGGTGTGCCGAGGGTGCTGGTGAAGCCCGAGTTCTCGTCGCAACGCACCCAGCCGTTGGGCCCCAGCTGCAGGTAGTTGCCGTAGAGCGTGTCGTGCGTGGCCGGTGCGCCGGCGGTCTGGCCTTCGCGCCGGTCGGTGAGCTTGATCTTGCCGGTGGCCGCATCGGGCACGCCATCGGTCGGGTAGGTCCGGGCAATGTACTGATCGAATTTCGTGAAATCCAGTCGCGCCAATTGGTCCGAGGCCGACGGCGTGACGGTGGCCGGATCGAGCAGGCGCAACTTGACCCCTTGGTCCAGCGCATCGGCCACGATGAGCGCGGCGCTGAAGGCGTTGTCCTCGAAACGGCCACCGTCGGTCACGGCCACGCCCTGGTAGTCGTACAGCTGTGCGACCTCGGGCAGCCCCAGTTGCAGCAGCACCAGCGCCTCGGCCCGCTCCGGCGCGAGGCCCGACGCGATGCCGGCCTGCAGCAGCGTGGTCAGCGGATTGACCTGCGTGCGGTGGCCGGCCGGCGCGCTCAGCGTGAAGGCCTTGGAGAACGCCGGCAGCGAGGGGTTGTCGCCATCCACCAGCGCCAGCAGCGGCGCGGCGGCGAGTTCGGTCGCGGCGGCCTCGTCGGCCGGCGTGTAGCCGAAGCTGTAGGCGCCGTCTTCACCGGTCTTGGCGGCGGCGACGGGCTCGCCTTCGTCGCAGGTGCCGCTGAGGTTGCGGTCCACGCAGACCAGCGCCCCGCTCACCGCACCGAGCACCATCACCTTGCCGGAGACGGTGACCTCGCCTGGCGTTGTCGGCGGCGGGTTGGTGCCCGGCCCGGCGCCGCCGCCGAGGCCGAACGGAAAGCCGCCCCCTCCGCCGCCACCACTGCCTCCTCCGCCACAGGCAGACAGTGCCAACAGGAAGCTTGCGCAGGCCAACGGAACGGCCCCTCTGGTCCAACGAACTTGCATGGTTTTTTCCTCCGGGTTGTGTGTCGAGTACCCCGTTCGCCTGACAGCGAATCCGGGTTCTGGGCAGTGTGGGAGGGGGTTCTGCACGGCGCATCGTGTAAATGCACGATGCGCGGCCGGGGCCGGTCGCGATAAGAAGAAGGGCCGCAGCCCGCGTTGACACCCGGCGACGCGGGCGCGCACCTGAGCAATCGGGAGCCGCCCTGGACCGCGCTCCTCGAAGGCATGCAGCAGTTGATCGGCGGCGACAGCGGCGAGCTGCTGAACTTTCAGCAGCACGACGTCTCGCCGGCCGCTGAACGCGTCTACACCGAACACTTCTTCGCGCACGACATCGTGGCACCGCTGACCATCGGCGCCACGCCCGGCAGCGGGTTCGACACGCAGGAGCGGTTCTCCTCGTCCCTGCTGTCGAAAGAGGCCATCACGCCCGCCAAGGCGCGCGTGCTGACCGCGCTCATGGCCGGTCAGTCATCCAAACAGCATGCGGTTGTGCAAGGGGTGTCGGTGCACACGGTGCGCAGCCAGGTCACCTCGCTGATGACCAAGATGGAATGTGCGCGGCAGGTCGACCTAGTGCGCAAGGCGCTGCTCGCGCACTGAACGGAAGAAGACCGACCGGGGCCGCGGCCCCGGCCCGGGCCCGGGTCAGGCTGCTGCGGCCAGCGCCGACTCGCTCGTGTACGCACGCACCAGGCGCAGCAGTTCCTCTTCCGAGTACGGCTTGCCCAGGTAGTGGTTCACGCCCAGGTCGCGCGCGTACTCGCGGTGCTTCTCGGCGATGCGCGAGGTGATCATAATGATCGGCAACTCGGCCAGCGCGGTGTCGGCGCGGATGTTGCGGGCCAGGTCGAAGCCGTCCATGCGCGGCATCTCGATGTCCGACAGCACCACGGCCGGGCGCTCCTGCTGCAGCCGTTCGAGCGCCTGCAGGCCGTCAGCCGCGAGCGACACACGATAGCCTTCGCGCTGCAGCAGACGCTGCGTGACGCGGCGCACGGTGATGGAGTCGTCCACCACCAGCACGAGCGGAACCTGCGGCACCACCGGAGCGAAAGCCGCCGGGGTTTGCGGCGCACCGGCGTCCGCCGACGCGGCGTGCGTCGGTGCGGCCAATGCGGCGGTCTGGCGCGCACGCGCCTGGTCGCCATGCACTGCCGCCAGCGCCACCGGGTTGTAGATGAGGGCCACCGCGCCCGAAGCCAGCACCGAGATGCCGGCCAGGCCGGGCAGCCGCGCGAGCTGCGGGCCGAGGTTCTTGACCACGACTTCCTGGTTGCCCAGCACTTCGTCCACGTGCAGGGCCACGCGCTGCGCCGCGCTTCGCACGATCACCAGCGTGTTGTTCTTGGTGGCGGCGTGCTCGCTGCGGATGGAGTGCTGCAGCAGCGCACCGGCCCAGTAGAACGGCACCTGCTCGCTGCCGAAGGCAAAGCTGTGGTTCAGGTAGGCGGCCTCGAGGTCGGCACCGCTCACGCGCTGCACGAGTTCCACGAGGTTCGACGGCACGCCGATCGACACCTCGCCCGCACGCAGCATCACCACGTGCGTCACGGCGGTGGTCAGCGGCAGCACCAGCTTGAAGGTGGTGCCCTGGCCCGGCGTGCTGTGCGTTTCGATGCGGCCACCGATGGCGGCGATCTGTGCGCGCACCACGTCCATGCCGATGCCGCGACCGGCCAGTTCGGACACCTGCCCTGCCGTCGAGAAACCGGGCTTGAAGATCAGCTCGGTGGCTTCTTCGGGCGATAGGTCCTGGTCGTGGCCGAGCAGGCCGAGCGCGCGGGCGCGTTCGGCGATGCGCTTCTGGTCGAGGCCGGCGCCGTCGTCGCGAAAGCTCACCGACACGTCGTTGCCTTCGTGGTGCAGGTCGATGACGATGAGGCCGCTGGCGTCCTTGCCGGACGCTTCGCGCACCGCGGCGTCTTCGATGCCGTGCGCCACGCAGTTGCGCAGCAGGTGCTCGAAGGCGGGCGTCATGCGGTCGAGCACGCCGCGGTCCATTTCGATGGAACCGCCGACGATGTCCAGGCGCACCTGCTTGCCGGTGTCCTTCGAGGCCTGGCGCACCACGCGGTACAGGCGGTCGGAGATGCCTTCGAACTCCACCATGCGCGTGCGCAGCAGACCGCGCTGCAGTTCACGCGTCTGGCGTGCCTGCACGCTCAGGTCGTCTTCCGTGGCCTGCACGGTCTTCTGCAGGGTGCGCTGCACGGTGGCCACGTCGTTCACCGACTCGGCCATCATGCGCGTGAGCTCCTGCACGCGGGTGAAGCGGTCGAACTCGAGCGGGTCGAAGCTCTGCTGCGAGTCCTTGGCTTGCGCCAGGCGCGACTGCATCTGGCTTTCGGCCTGCACCTCGATGTCGCGCAGCTGCTGGCGCAGGCGATCCAGGTTGCCCGTCAGGTCGGCGAGCGAGCCGCGCAGCTGGCCGAGTTCGGCCTCGAGGCGCGAGCGCGTGATGATGACCTCGCCGGTCTGCGCCACGAGGCGGTCGAGCAGCTGGGTGCGGATGCGCACCGCCTGGCTCGATGCCGCACGCAACGGTGCGAGCATGGCCGTCGCGGGACGCGGCAGCGAAGACGGCGAGGCAGTGGGCTCGGTCGGCGTTCCATCGGCAGCGGCCTCGGCCTGGTCGTCGTTCGCCGACACCAGGGTGTCGGGCGCCACCTGCACGCGCTGGATGGCGGGTGCGGTCGGGCTGGCGGTCGCGATCAGCTGGGCCACCTCGACCTGGGCGGCGTCGTCGGCCGCGCGCAGGGCGTCGAAGGTGTGTTGCAGCGTGTCGAGGCGGGCCAGCAGCTTCTCGATGTCGGCCCGCTCGGCGCCCTGGGAACCCAGGAGTTCGATCTCGGACTCCATGCGGTGCGCGCGCTCGCCCAGGCGCATGGCGCCGGCCAGCCGTGCACTGCCCTTGAGCGTGTGCAGCGTGCGCAGCACCGAGGCGCGCGGCGCGGCATCGTCGGGGTGGTGCGACCACTGGCGCAGCGCCTCGCCCAGCTGGGGCATCAGTTCGGCAGCCTCTTCCTCGAAGATCGGGAACAGGTCGACGTCGACCGCATCGGCCAGGTCGATGGCGTCTTCGTTGTCGTCCAGTGCCACATCGGCAAAGGCGTCGTTGGCCACGATCTGCTTCGGAATCAGTGTCTCGAACCGGGCCGCGGCGATTTCGGGCGGCATCGGTGCGGCGGCGATTTCGCGCAGCGCCTGCAGCGTCGCTTCGGACGGGTCGCGCAGGAAGCCGACGGCGAACTGGTGCAACAGGCGACGCAGCTCGTCGGCCGCGGCGACCAGCACCACGCCCTGCTCACGCGTGCCGCTGCCCTGCATCTGCAGGTGCTGCAGCGCGGATTCGAGCAGGCGGGCCATGCCCGAGAGGCTGTGGAAGCCGACGGTGGCCGAGCTGCCGGCCAGCGAATGGGCCAGCGCGATGGTCGAGTCAGGCAGGCGCTCGTGGGTTTCGAGCGCCCATTCGCCGACATCGGTCGCGAGCTGGCGGGACCATTCGTCGGCTTCGTTGAGGTAGACGTTGTAGAGCGCGATGCCGATGCGCAGCGGGCCGATCACCTTGACCTGGTCTTCGGCGCTCGGTGCGACGGAAGATTCAGGTTCGGGAATGACCTGGGCCAACACGGGCTCGGGTTCCGACACGGGTTCCGGTTCGGCCACGACCGCTGCAGGCAGCGCTTCGACGACGACGAGGGCCTCGGGTGCGACTTCGATGGCCGCCGACACAGGTTCGGGTTCCGGCTCCAGTTCAGCCGGCACTTCCAGCGCGGGCAGTTCTTCGACGGCTTCAATGACCTCGACAGATGCCACTGCCTCAGCAGCAGCCAGGGGCAGCGGCTCGGGCGTCCATTCGAGATCGGGCAGGCCCGACGCGGTCGGCACCGTCGCTTCGATCTCCGCAGCAGGCTCGGGTTCGACGTGCGACACAGCGGGCTCGGCCGGTGCATGCGTCTTCGGGGGCGCGAGGAAATCGAAATCGTCACCGCTGGGCAGCACGTCGAGCGGCGCGGGCGCGGTCTCTTGCTTGCCTTCGAAGTCGAGGAAATCGGTGGACGCGAAATCGTCGTCGGGCTCGGGTGTGACAGGCTTGGTCGGTGCGTGTGGCGCTTCTTGCGCCTGCTGCCAATCGGAGAAGTCCAACGTGGCGTCAGGGGCTGCGACATCTTGCGGCGTCAGCGACAGGTCGGGGAGCTCAGGCAGCTCCGGCAAAGCGAGCGGCGCCGGCTCCGCGGCGATGTGGCGCGCAGCGACCGCGAGCGCTTCGGCGTCGGCCACGCGCACCGGTACGGGCACGGGCTCGCCGGCCAGCAGCGCATTGGCCACACGGCTGAACGGCGCCGAATGCCAGGTGCCTGCATCGCCAGCGGCAATGGCTTCGACCCACTGGCTGAAATCGCGCAGCATGCGCTCGGTGCTCGACAGCAGCTCGGGCGTGGCGTCGCGCTGGTCGGCCAGCCAGGTATTGACCACCTGTTCCAGCGACCAGGCGGCATCGCCGAAGTCGGTGAGGCCGACCATGCGCGAGCTGCCCTTGAGCGTGTGGAACGCGCGGCGCAAGATGGTGAGTTCTTCGGTGTCACCAGGGCGGCTGCCGAGCGCGGCGATGGCGGCCAGACCGTTGCCCACCACTTCGCGGGCTTCGTCCAGGAAGATGTTCTGCAGGTCGTCTTCTTCGAGCTCGGTGACCTCGGTGTCGGGCAATGCCGACGGGCCGCTGATCTTGGTGGTCCAGCTCTCGGCCTTGCGGCTGAATTCTTCCAAAGGCGATGGCTTGGTCTTGCGGTTGGGCGTGGCCAGCGCGGCGAGCTTGGAAGCGATCTGCGCGTCGACTTCCTCGATGCTGAGCACAGGCTCGGCGGCCGGTGCGGCGGCGCCTTCAGCGGGGGCCGCGGCATCGGCGGCGTGGCGGCCCATCAGCGGCTTGAGTTCGCCGGCCTCAGCGTCGAACACGAACAGGCGCTTGGCCAGTGCAGGCTGGTAGCCCAGCATGTCGATGAGGAAACCCAGCGCGCCCAGGTTGTTGCCGAGCGCGTCGAACGTGGCCATTTCCTCGACGGGCGAGCGATTGACCTGCAGCATCTGTTCGACGTCGTCGCGCATGCGCTGCACGGTGTGCGCGGCCTGTTCGAGCCCCAGCACCGAGAACACGCCACGCATCTGCATGAGCTGGGTGGGCACGGTGCGCAGCAGCGGCTTTTCGGCCGGGCGACGGAAATACTGGTCGAGCGACTTCTCGAGTTCGCTCAGGTGGCTGCGCAGCTCGTCGACGACGGTGCCCATGGTCTGGCGGTCGCTGACGCGGCGGTACAGGTCCTCCATCCACGGCTCGAGCGGCTCGGAACGGCCGCCGTCGCGCACACGCTCGATGCGGCCGGCCAGTTGCAGCGTGCGGGCCGTGAGTTGCGGGTCGCTGGGGTCGAGGTCTTCGAGTGCAGCTTCGAGGTACAGCACCGAGGTGGCGACTTCCATCGCCAGTTCGGTGTCGGGCGGCTGGCCGGAACGCACCGAGGCGTCCACGGCGTGCGTCAGCGCCTGCACCATCGGCTGGCTCGGCGGGTGCAGCTTGTGCAGCGATTCGCCGAGCTGCGCGAAGGTGTCGGCCACCTGGCGCGTGCGCGTGATGTCGCCGCCCGAGAGCGCCGACCACATTTCCTTGGCGGTCTCGATGCGCTTTCGCGCCTGCGAGAGCACCAGCGGATCGAAGCGGCCGAACTGCACCACGGTGTAGTCGACGCTCGGTTCCTGCGTCACGCCCCAGGCGCTGCGCACGGTGCGCAGCGTGGCGGCGTCGTCTTGTGCGCCGGGCACGGCCTGGGCGCAGAAGAACAGCAGGTCCTGGCCGAGGCGGTCGGACACCACGCTGTCGCCGCGCGCCAGCGTGGCGTACTGCAGCAGCACGCGCGAGGCCGCGCGCTTGACATAGGTGTCGAAGGGAATCAGGCCCAGCGCGAGGGCTTCGAAGAAGCCCGCAGCCAGCGTCCAGAAGCTCGCGACGCGCGGCAGCAGCGCACCGCGACCGAGCCCCAGGCACAGCGCATGCAGCCGGCGCGCGGCCTGCGGATCGCTGCTCTTGACCAGCTGCAGCACTTCGCGGTCGAGCCGCGAACGCACGGACGGGTCGTAGGCCAGCGCGGCCTGCGTGAGCGCAGGCTTGACCTCGACCCAGCGCCATGCGGTGCTCCACAGGTCTGCCGGATGGACGCGCTCATTGCCGCCCAGCTCCAGCACATCGCGGTACTGCGGGAACAGCGCCACCGACGACACGGCCTTGCCGGCCAGCAGTGCGCTGAGGAAATCGGTGACGGCAAAGCCGGCACGCTCGATCTTGTGCACGGCACTCTCGGTGCAGCGCTGCGGTTCGGCGATGAAGCCCTGCACCGCGAATTCGATGGTGCCGAGCACCAGGGCGGGCGAGCTGTGGCCCACCATCTGCAGCGCGCCGACGGCCTGGTGCAGTTGCTGGCGGGCCATCTGCAGCGGGCCGCTCTCGGGCTCAGTGGCACTGCCCACGTCGCGCACGAAACGCCGCAGCGACTTGCCGACACCGTCGAGGGATTTCTGGATTTCTCCCAGCACCCAGGCCAGCGGCCCGAGGTCTTCGGTGGCCGGCATGTTGCCGGCGAGGGGGGCCGTGGCAGGGGTTTGAATCGACACGTTGATTGCTCGCCGTTCTGTATCTGTCAGTTTTTCACTGGGCGCCATGCGCCCTCAATGCATCCAACCGTCGCGGTCACTTCAAGGGACACCGCGGAACCGGCTTTGCCGGGCCGCGGGTGCCGCCCCCGGAAGGGGGTTGCCGAAGCGACACGAAGTGCGCGAAGGCTGGGGGAGAGCTTCATTACGCAATCTTGAAACGAGCCACCGAGCGACGCAGTTCTTCGGCCATCTGCGAGAGCTCGCGCACCTGCTGGGCCGTGGTCCGCGTGCCTTCTCCGGTCTGTTCCGTCACGGCAAAAATGTGCTGGATGTTGGCGGCCACCACGTTGGCCGAATCGGCCTCGCGGGAGGCGGACTGCGAAATCTGCTCGATGAGGTCAGCGAGTCGGCGCGACACGCGGTCGATCTCGGACAGCGCGGTACCCGCGTTGTCGGACAGCTTGGCTCCCTCGACCACACCCTGCGTGGAACGCTCCATGGCGCCCACCGCGTCCTGGGTGTCGGTCTGAATCGCCTTCACCAGCGCCGAAATCTGGCGCGTGGCGTCTGCGGAGCGTTCGGCCAGTCGCTGAACTTCTTCCGCCACCACCGAGAAGCCGCGGCCGGCTTCACCGGCGGATGCGGCCTGGATGGCGGCGTTCAGGGCCAGCACGTTCGTCTGTTCGGTAATGTCCGAGATCAGCTCGGTGATTTCGCCAATCTCTTGCGACGATTCGCCCAGGCGCTTGATCCGCTTGGAGGTTTCCTGGATCTGGTCACGGATGGAGTTCATACCGCCGATGGCGTTCTGCACGGCCTGCAGGCCCGACGACGCAGCCTGCAGCGACTGGCGCGCCACCGTGGCGGACTCTTGCGCTTGCGTGGACACGCCGTTGATTCGCTCGGCCATGGTCAGCACCGACTGGCCGGTTTCGCGAATTTCGCGCAGCTGTTCGGTCGAGGCGGCCAGCAGCTCGGTCGAGGTGTTTTCCACCTGCGACGTCGTCTGCGCCACGCGGGTTGCCGTGTTCTGCACGTTGCCCACCAGCAAACGCAGTTCTTCCACCGTGTAGTTCACCGAGTCGGCGATGGCGCCGGTGATGTCCTCGGTCACGGTCGCTTCCTGCGTCAGGTCGCCTTCGGCCACCGTTTGCAGTTCGTTCATCAGGCGAAGAATGGCGGCCTGGTTGGCGTTGTTCACGCGGCCGGCTTCGTCGGACGCCTGTTCGGCAGCCAGACGTTCGCGTTCGGCGACGGCGGCACGTTCACGGCCTTCGCGCACCTGCACGAAACCGATGGCGCCAGCCAGAGCCAGGGCGGCCAGCGAGAGCACGAACAGCAGCACGATGGTGCCGGCGCCCAGGCCGGTGCGGGCCGAGAGCTTTTCTTGCAGGTCGCCCAGCGACTTACGCAGCGGCTCGCTGTCGGTCAGGATGGACGCCTGCGCTTCGCGCGCGGCCACCAGGCCCTGCAAGTTGCCCAGAATGGCGGAAGCCTGTGTGCGCATCTGCTCGTAGGTCTTCAAGATGGCTTCGAGCTGCTGGCGCGTCTGCGGGTCTTTCGAGCCGGGGAAGCGCTGTTGCGCGTTGCCGTCGAGCAGGCCGCGGGTGGTTTCCTGGAAGGTGTTCAGGTCCTTGCCCAGCAGGAACACGGCGTCGGGGTTCACACCCTCGACCGTGAAGAACTCGTTGGTCGACTTGCCGATGCGCTGCGTCAGCATCACGAGCTGGCCGGCGGCCGAGATTTCGGGCAGCGTGGCGTTCTGCTGCATCTTCAGCGACGCAACGGTTTCCGTCATTTCGAGCAGCGTGGACGACTGCTGGTTGATGTCGCGCAAGGCGGCACCCACCTGCGTCAGGATCTGGCGCTGGGCCAGCACGGCCTTGGCGCTCGCGTCGGCGCGGGTGACCAGCGGGTTGATCTTGTTCATTTCCTCGTCGTACTGGTTGCCGACGGCTTCCAGGCGCAAGGCGTCGTCGCCGTTGGTCAGGCCCTGCACGCGGCGCGAGAGGTCGTCGGCGCTGTCCTTCACTTCGACGAACGCCGAGGCGCTGCCGACGAGGGCCTGCGAGATCGATTTCGCCAGACGCTGCGACTGCATCAGCGACTGACCGGTGGCCGCCACCTGCTGCGCGAGACGTTCCGCGCGAAGAATGGCGGAGCCGGCCACCAGCAACAGTGCCAGCACCACGATGGCCAGCAGGATCGCCAGCACGCGCTGCTGCTTGGCGGGGTTGGCACCCATGCCGCCGCCCGTCACGCCAGCCAGCGGCGCCGCTTCGAGCGTGGCCGCGTTGGCGGCCTCGACGGACGCGGGGTCGCCCAGCGCGTCGATGCCGCCGAAGCCGGTGTCGGTCACGGCGGCAGATGCGGAAACGCCGTCGCCCTTTTTGGCGAGGCGGATCGTTTTTTCGTCCGGAACCTGAACCGTGTCGACATCGTCGAGCGATATCGAACCGGAGCCGTCGACGCGGGCCTTGTCGTTCCCGTTGTTCGCGGGGAGTAATTTCTTGAACTTGTCGGCGATCGAGCTCACGGTCGGTCCTTCAGGTGGTTGCCAGTGCCATGTGCCGAAGCACTACGCACCAATACTCAAAAACTGGGGTTGCTGCGAAAGCGCCTGCAGGTTGACTTCCTGCCAGCGCTCCCCTGCTGCGTCGGTGTACAGATGCCCATGCCAGGCAGGTGCGTCTGCGCCCGGGGCGTCGGCGGCCGTGAAGGCCTCCGCACCCCGCAACCCCGCCAGTCGATCGACCAGCAATGCGCAGTTGACTTCGAGCAGCTCGTTGAATGCCACGAGCCGCGATTGCATGCGTGCCGCCTCGGTGGCGGCGGGGGCGCCCGGCGCACCGGACGCGAACGCCGACAGCTGCACGACGCCATACAGGCCGCCGCGCAGGTTGGAGACGCCGAGGAACCAGGGCTCCGTGTAGGGCACGGGCTGGGGCGGCGTCCAGGGAAAGATTTCGCCGGCGTGCGCCAGCGGAAAGAGGTACTTGCCCTCGCCCGCCTCGACCGCCAGCCAGTTCGCGGCCACGCCCGTGGTGCGCGCGGCCTGGAGGCGGCTCGCAAGCCGGGACTGGAAGGCGCGCAGCGCGTCGCGATTCGCCATGGCGTACGCAGGTTCCCGGTCAGGCGAGCGCGCTGATCTTGGACATCAGATCGGCCGCGTTGACCGGCTTCACGATGTAGTCGCGCGCGCCCTGGCGCATGCCCCAGACACGATCGGTTTCCTGGTTCTTGCTGGTGCACAGGATGATCGGGATGGCCGCGTACTTCGGGTCGCGGGCGATGGCGCGCGTGAGCTGGAAGCCGTTCTGGCCGGGCATGACCACGTCCATGAGGATCAGGTCGGGGTGGTCTTCCTCGAGGCGGCGCATCGCGTCGTCGGCGTTTTCAGCCGTCTTCACGGAGAAACCGTTCTTCTGGAGGAGGTCGGTCAGGAACACCAGTTCCGTCTTGGAGTCGTCGACGACGAGGATTTTTCGAATCGGCATTACTGCACTTCCTGTTGAACAATGCCAAACTGCTGCACGGCCTGCAGCAGCTGGTCTTTGGTGAAAGGCTTGGTGAGATAGTCCTGGGACCCGACCATGCGGCCGCGGGCCTTGTCGAATACGCCGTCTTTCGAAGACAGCATGACGACCGGGACATTGGAGAAATGTGCGTTGCGCTTGATGATGGCGCAGGTCTGATAGCCGTCGAGGCGAGGCATCAGGATGTCGCAGAAAATCAGGTGAGGCTTGTGGTCGTTAACCTTGGAGAGCGCGTCGAAGCCGTCTTCCGCGAGAAGAACCTCGTGCCCACCCTGCTTCAAAAAAATCTCGGCACTGCGCCGGATGGTGTTGCTGTCGTCGATGACCAGCACCTTGTAACCAGATCCATTCGGGCCCATTGCAAACGCTCCTGCTCATGAGACTTGGATGCCCGCCGCGCCGAACATCGACGCAGATCGCGTAGCCCTATGCCATGCTTGTCAGATCTCAACCATTTCGAAGTCTTCCTTGCGCGCACCGCACTCAGGACAGGTCCAGTTCATCGGCACCTCGGCCCAGGCCGTGCCTGCCGCGATGCCGTCTTCCGGTACACCAACCGCTTCGTCATAGATCCACCCACAAATCAGGCACATCCAAGTTTTCGTGTTCATCGGAGCTTAAAGTCCTTGTTCATTAAATGCAACGAGTGTATCTATGCGTATCTCACTGGCAGACCGTAAACGTCGCGCCTATGCCACCATCCAGGGGATTTCGCCAGGCGTATGACCATCTACTTACATCCAGACGAGAACGCCCGCAAACCGGGCAATCTTAACGACCCCTCGCAGGACGACGAGGCGCTGAGCGAACGCGACCTGAATCCCCCCTGCGTGCTGGTGTTCAATGCCAGCGATCCGAGCGGCGCGGGCGGTCTGGGCGCCGACGCACTGGCCATGGGATCGGTGGGCGCTCACATCCTGCCGGTGGTGACGGGCGCCTACGCCCGCGACACGGCCGAGATCTTCGACCACTTCGCCTTCGAGGAAGAGGCCGTGGCCGAGCAGGCCCGCGCCATCCTGGAAGACGTCGAAGTCCAGCTGATCAAGGTGGGTTTTGCCGGCACGCCCGAGGCGCTGAGCACCATCGCCGAGACCGCCGCCGACTATCCCGACGTGCCCGTGGTGGCTTACATGCCCAACCTGTCGTGGTGGGACGAGAACCTGATCGAGGCCTACCTGGACGCTTTTCGCGATCTCGTGCTGCCCCAGACCACGGTGTTGGTTGGAAACCACAGCACCCTGTGGCGCTGGCTGCTGCCCGACTGGAGCGGCGAGCGCCCGCCCGGCGCGCGCGACATCGCCAAGGCCGCCGGCGAGTTCGGCGTGCCCTACACATTGGTCACCGGCATGGTGCTGCCCGACCAGTTCATCGACAACGTGCTGGCCTCGCCGCAGTCGGTGCTGGCCAGCGAGAAGTACGAACGGCTCGAAGCCGTCTTCGCCGGTGCCGGCGACACGCTCTCGGCCGCGCTCGCGGCCCTGCTCGCCAGCGGCACCGACCTGGTTGCCGCCACGACCGAAGCGCTCGCTTACATGGACCGCTGCCTCGACGCGGGCTTCCGCCCCGGCATGGGCCACGTGCTGCCCGACCGCCTGTTCTGGGCCGAGCCCGAGGACGACGAAGACGACGACGAACCCGACACCCCTCCCGATTTCGCTTTACCCCCGCACGACACGCGACACTGATGACTGACCAGAACGACATTCTTTTCGAGCGCGCCCGCGCCGTGATCCCCGGCGGCGTGAACTCGCCCGTGCGCGCCTTCAAGGCCGTCGGCGGCACGCCCCGTTTCATCCAGCGCGCGCAAGGCGCCTATTTCTGGGACGCCAACGACAAGCGCTACATCGACTACATCGGCTCCTGGGGCCCGATGATCCTGGGCCATGGCCACCCGGCCGTGGTCGAGGCGGTGCAGAAGGCCGTGCTCGAAGGCTTCTCGTACGGCGCGCCGACCGAGCGCGAGATCGAGCTGGCCGAAGCCATCCTGGCCCTGGTGCCGTCGATGGAGATGGTGCGCCTCGTGAGCTCGGGCACCGAAGCCGCCATGAGCGCGCTGCGCCTGGCGCGCGGCGCCACCGGCCGCAAGACCATCGTCAAGTTCGAAGGCTGCTACCACGGCCATGCCGATGCGCTGCTGGTGAAGGCCGGCTCGGGCCTCGCCACCTTCGGCAACCCGACCTCGGCCGGCGTGCCGCCCGAGGTGGTGCAGCACACGCTGGTGCTCGAGTACAACAACCTGCAGCAGCTCGAAGAAGCCTTCGCGCTGCACGGCCAGGACATCGCCTGCCTGATGATCGAGGCGATCGCCGGCAACATGAACTTCGTGCGCGCCACGCCCGAATTCGCGAAGCGCTGCCGCGAGCTGTGCACGCAGCACGGCGCGCTGCTGATCTTCGACGAGGTGATGACGGGCTTCCGCGTCGGCCTGCACGGCGCGCAGGGCGTGCTGGGCATCACGCCCGACCTCACGGTGCTCGGCAAGGTGATCGGCGGCGGCATGCCGCTGGCGGCCTTCGGCGGTCCGCGCGCCATCATGGAACAGCTCGCGCCGCTGGGCCCGGTCTACCAGGCCGGCACGCTGTCGGGCAACCCGGTGGCCACCGCCTGCGGCCTGGCCACGCTGAAGGAAATCTCGAAGCCCGGCTTCTACGAGGCGCTGGCCAAGAAGACCCGCACGCTGGTCGACGGCCTGAAGGCCGCCGCGGCCGCCGAAGGCCAGCCTTTCAACGCCGACAGCGAAGGCGGCATGTTCGGCTTCTTCCTGATGAACGAGCTGCCGCAGAACTACGCGACAGTGATGACCACCGACAACGCGCAGTTCAATGCACTGTTCCATGGCCTGCTCGACCGCGGCGTGTACATCGCGCCGGCACTCTATGAAGCAGGCTTCGTGAGCGCCGCGCACAGCGAGGACGACATCGCAGCCACCATCGCGGCGGCGCGCGACATCTTCAGCAAACGCTGACGCGCGCCCTCCCCGCTCAGGCGGGGTCGACCGCCGCCACCGGCCCGGCCTCGGCTTCGAGCACCTCGGCCGCGGCCAGGCAGAGGTCTTCGCGGAAGCGGTCGCTCACGAGCTGCACGCCCGTGGGCAGCCCGTGGCGCATGCCCATCGGCACCGACAACCCCGGCAAGCCCAGGATCGCGGTGGACAGCAGCGGGCTCTGCGCATCCAGAATCTCCCGCATCGCGACGCTGCCACGCTGGTCGGCGTCGACCGGGAACGGATGGCGCCACGACACCGGCATCAGCAGCAGCGGATGACGCTGCAGGAACAGCGCCCATTCGCGCATCAGGCCCGTGCGCGCGGCCAGGGCACGCATGTAGCTTGCGGTGTCGAACTGCGGCGCGTGCGCGTCCATGGCGCGGTAGGCCTGGCGGATGGTGTCGTCGCCGTCGCGCATCAGTGCCTCTTCCACCAGCAGCCGGCTGTCGGCCATCGTCAATGACAACCAGAGGTCGGCCGTCTCGCGCAGGCGCGGCGGCTGCGCGGGCTCGACGCGGTAGCCGGCGCGCTCCAGACGGCGCGCGGCGCGCTGCAACGCATCGGCCACCTCCGGGTCGCAGGCGTAGCCGGGCAGCTCGGTGCACAGCGCGACGCTGACGCGGCTGCCCGACGTGGCCGATTCCAGCGGCGCGGGCGCCCACCACGGGTCGCGCACATCGCGCTGCGCCATCGCGGCAAAGGCCAGCCGCAGGTCGCGCACGCTGCGCGCCAGTGGCCCCTGCACCGACGTGAGCTGGACCACCATCGGCCGCTCGCCCGCACCTGAAGGATTGAAGGCCGGCACGCGCCCGAAGCTCGGGCGCAGGCCGTACACGCCGCAGGCATAGGCCGGGTAGCGGATCGATCCACCCTGGTCGTTGCCATGCGCGATGGCGCCGATGCCCACCGCGACCGCCGCCGCCGCGCCACCGCTTGAACCGCCCGGCGTGACGTCGGCGTTGTACGGATTCAGCGTGCGCCCGTGGGCCGCGTTGTCGGTGAACCAGCGCATCGAGAACGCGGGCGTGTTGGTGCGGCCGACCACGATCGCGCCGGCGCGCTGCAGGTTCGCCACCACCGGGCTGTCGTCCTTCGCCACGACGCTGCGGTAAGCCTCCACCCCGTTGGTGGTGGCATGCCCGCGCTGGTCGACGTTGACCTTGATGGTGACCGGCACGCCGTGCAGCGGCCCGATCGCTTCGCCCTTCGCGAGCACGGCATCGGCCTGCGCCGCCGCGCCGAGGGCCTCGTCGGCGCAGCCGTCGACCACCGCGTTCACCCGCGGGTTGACGGCCTCCAGCCGCGCCAGGCTGCTGCGCACCGCCTCGACGCACGAGACCTCGCGCGCCTTGATGCGCTGCGCCAGGTCGGCGGCTTCCAGTTGCCAGAGTTGCATGCGTTGTCTCCTTGAGAAAAATGAAATCGATCGATCGATCGGACGTGCGTCAGTCGCCCTTGACGCCCGCGCGCCGCACCGCGTCGGCCCAGCGCGGCTTCTCGCGCTTCATCAGCGCGCTGAGTTCCTCGGGGCTCGAAGGCAGCGCCTCGATCGACAGCGCGGCGTTGGCCCGGACCACGGCCGGGTCGGCCAGCGCGGTGCGCAATGCGGTGTTGAGCCGGTCGACCGTCTTGCGCGGTGTGCCTGCCGGCGCCATGAGTGCGCCCCAGGCCACCACATCGAAGCCCGGCACGCCGCTTTCGGCCACCGTCGCCACCTCGGGCAGCACGCCGGCGCGCTTCGCGCTGGTCACGGCGATCGCCTTGACCCGACCCTGCTGGATGAACGGCAGCACCGCCGAGATGTTCTCGATGGTCACGTCGAGCTGGCCGTTGACCATGTCGCCGACCGCCTGCGTGCCGGTCTTGTAGGGCACCTGCACCATCGTCAACCCGGTCTCGGCCTTCAGCAGCTCGCCGGTCAGGTGGCCCGCGCTGCCGATGCCGGGCGAGCCGACCGACAGCTTGCCCGGATGCTCACGCCCGTAGGCGACCAGCTCCTGCAGGTTGCGCACCGGCAGGTCCTTGCGCACGATCAGCACGTAGGCATTGCTCGAGATCAGGCCGACCGGCACCAGGTCTTTCTCCGGCGCATAGGGCAGCTTCGAGAAGAAGGCCGGGTTGATGCTCAGCGTGACGAGGTTGCCGTAGCCGACCGTGTAGCCGTCCGGCGCGGAGGTGGCCAGCGCCTGTGTGCCGACGATGCCGCCGGCGCTGGGACGGTTGTCCACCGCCAGGGCCTGGCCCAGTTCGCGCCCCATGGCGTCGGCCACCGGCCGCACCGCGACGTCCACGCCCGACCCGGCGGCGTACGGCACGATGAACTTCAACGGGCGCTCGGGGTACTGCGCCGAGGCGCCGAGGGCGATGGCGGCAAGCCCGGCCAAAAGGGTGCGGCGGGTCCACGCGAATGACAGCAGTGCAGGCACGAAGGTATCTCCTGTGAGAAGCCCGCCGCTCACCATGAGACGACCGGTGCGCAAAGTCTAGAAATCGGCCGCGCGCCCGAAAAGACAATCGCTTGTCGCGATGACAACCTGTGTTTGTCTGGGGATCACCCGGTGGCGCCGCCCGGCAGAATGCCCCGCATGAAGGACCACCAGCTCAAGGCCTGGCTGCGGCTGGCCGACACCGGCAGCATCCGCGCCGCCGCGCGCAGCCTGCACCTGAGCCAGGCGGCCGTGACCAAGGCGATCCGCGAACTCGAGGCCGAGGTCGACGCTCAACTGGTGCTGCGCAGCTCGCGCGGCATCGAGTTCACCGAGTGCGGCCGCCAGCTCACCGTGCGCGCGCGGCTCGCACACCAGCAGCTCGAACTCGCGCGCCAGGACATCCGCATCCTGCAAGGCAGCCAGCACGGCCGCGTGGCCATCGCAGTCACGCCGATGGTGTTCCTGGGCGTGCTGCCCGAGGTGGTGCGCGCCTTTCGCAAGGCCATGCCGCATGCGCAGCTCAAGCTCTTCGACGGCCTGATTCCCCAGGTGCTGCCGCTGCTGCGCGAAGGCACGATCGACTTCGCGGTGGCGGGCCCTGTCGCCGCGGCGCTCGATGCCGACTTCGCGTTCGAACGGCTCGACATGATCGAGATGGCGGTGCTCTGCCGGCGCGGCCATCCGCTGAACCACGCCACCCGCTGGGAAGAAGTGGCGGGCGCCGAATGGCTGATGCACCTGGCGCCGGGCAGTCAGCACACCTTCCTGCTCGAGCAGTACGCCGCGCAGGGCCTGCCGCTGCCGGAGCACCGCATCGAGGTGGCGTCCTTCGGTGTGAGCTGGGGCCTGCTCACGCGCAGCGACGCGCTGATGGTCGGGCCGGCCGGCATGCTCACGATGCCGCCCTACGCCGATCTGGTGGAGCGCGTGCCGCTCGCGATGCCGGTGCCGCCGCTGGAGCTGGGCATCGTCTCGCCGCGTGGCAAGCCGCTGTCGCTGGCGGCGCTGCGGCTGGCCGAGCTGTTCCGCAAGTACCTGGCGCGGCCCGCCTGAGCGATGTCATCGTTTTCGCGATGGCCGCGTGTATATTGCGCCGGCGTTCGCGGGGCCATTCCCGCGCGCGCAGACCCAAGGGAAGCCGTCATCGCAGCCACCATCGAAGCCGCGAGACAGAACAAATTTCAGGATGCCCCGCCCATGACCCCCTTGCGCATGCTGCCGCTGCTGAGTGCCCTTCTCCTGCCGGGCCTCGCGCTGGCGCAGTCTTTCGAGCGGAAGAACATCTGGGTCAACCCCGGCTTCTACTCGGCCCACTTCGACAGCGGCAAGGGCCTGGAAAACGCCAACCCGGGCCTGGGCTTCGAGTACCCGCTGAACGACACCTACCGCGTCACGGCCGGCACCTTCCACAACAGCAACCGGCGCCAGTCGCACTACGTCGGCCTGTACATCCTGCCCTTCGAGTTCTACGGCGTGAAGTTCGGCGCGGTGGTGGGCGGCTTCGACGGCTACCCCGACTACCGCAACGGCAACTGGTTCCCGGCCATCATTCCGACGGCCGCCATCGAGGGCAAGAACTGGGGCCTGAACATCGCCTACGTGCCGACGATCAAGAACCGGTTGTACGGCGCGATCAGCTTCCAGCTGAAGTACCGCTTCGGCACGCACGAGTAGCGGCCACAAAAAAGCCAGGGCCGCGTGAGCGACCCTGGCCTTGTTCTGTTCGGGCAGGCCCCGCAGGGCCGCAGACTCAGTGCCGGAAGTGGCGCACGCCCGAGAACACCATCACCACGCCGCGCTCGTCGGCCGCGTCGATCACTTCCTGGTCGCGCATCGAGCCGCCCGGCTGGATCACGCAGCCCGCGCCCGCGTCCACCACCACGTCCAGGCCGTCGCGGAACGGGAAGAAGGCGTCGCTCGCCACCGCCGTGTCCTTGAGCGACAGGCCCGCGTGCTCGGCCTTGATGCTGGCGATGCGCGCGGAGTCGAGGCGGCTCATCTGGCCCGCGCCCACGCCCATGGTCATGCCGTCAGCGCAGAACACGATCGCGTTGCTCTTGACGTATTTCGCGACCTTCCAGGCGAACAGCAAGTCTTGCAGTTGCTGCGCCGTGGGCTGCTTCTTGCTGACCACCTTGAGGTCGGCCAGCGCCAGCTCGTGGTTGTCGGCGGTCTGGATCAGGAGGCCCGAGCCGACGCGCTTGACGTCCATCGCGTTGCGTCCGTTGTCCCAGTCGGTGGTGCCACCCTTGGGCAGCGCGATCTCGAGCACGCGCACGTTGAGCTTGGCCTTGGTGGCCTGGAACACTTCGAGCGCCTCGGGCGTGTAGCCCGGTGCCATCAGCACTTCGACGAACTGCTTGTTGACGGCCTGCGCGGTGGCCAGGTCGACCGGGCGGTTGAAGGCGATGATGCCGCCGAAGGCCGAGGTCGGGTCGGTCTTGAAGGCCTTGCTGTAGGCCTCGAGCGCATCGGCGCCCACGGCCACGCCGCAGGGGTTGGCGTGCTTCACGATCACACAGGCCGGCTCGTCGAAGCTCTTGACGCATTCCCACGCCGCATCGGCGTCGGCGATGTTGTTGTAGCTGAGTTCCTTGCCCTGCAGCTGCTTGGCCGACACGAGCGAACCGGGCGCCGGGTACAGGTCGCGGTAGAACGCGGCCTGCTGGTGCGGGTTCTCGCCGTAGCGCAGGTCCTGCACCTTCACGAAGCGGCCGTTGCTCTGCGCCGGGAACAGCGAGCGCGTGGGCGCGGGCTGGCCGATGCTGGCGTCGAAATCGATGGCCGAGAGGTAGTCGCTGATCGCGCCGTCGTAGTCGGCGATGCGGTTGAACGCGGCCACCGAGAACGCGAACTTGGTCTTGTCGCTGAGCTTGCCGTCGGCCTGGAGCTCGGCCAGCGCCACGGCGTACTGCGAGGCGTCGGTGAGCACGCCCACGTCCTTCCAGTTCTTGGCGGCGCTGCGCACCATGGCCGGGCCGCCGATGTCGATGTTCTCGATCGCGTCTTCCAGCGTACAGCCGGGCTTGGCCACGGTGGCTTCGAACGGGTACAGGTTGACCACCAGCAGGTCGATGGTGTCGATGCCGTGCTCCTTGATCGCGGCAACGTGCGCGGGCAGGTCGCGGCGCGCCAGCAGGCCGCCGTGGATCTTCGGGTGCAGCGTCTTCACGCGGCCGTCGAGCATTTCGGGAAAGCCGGTGTGGTCGGCGACCTCGGTCACCGGCAGGCCGGCGTCGGCCAGCAGCTTGGCGGTGCCGCCGGTGGACAGCAGCTTGACGCCCAGGCCATGCAGGGCCTGCGCGAATTCAAGGATGCCGGTCTTGTCGGAAACGGAAAGGAGTGCGGTCTGAGCCATGGGATATGCCGTGGAGTTATTTCAAAAGTTTGTGCTCGACCAATTTCTTGCGGAGCGTGTTGCGGTTCAGGCCCAGCCATTGGGCGGCCCGGGACTGGTTACCTTCGGCGCGCGTCATGACGACGTCGAGCAGGGGTTTCTCGACCACGCGCACGAGCATCTCGTACATGCCGTCGGGTTCGGTGCCCCGCAGATCGCGAAAGTAGCTGTCCAGACTGCTGCGAACGCAGTCCTCGATGTGTTTCTTGCTCATTGCTTCTTCTCTTTTTGTCTTCGCTCAATCGACGGCGCAGGCCGTCTCCTCTTCTCCCGCCGGCTCCTCGTCTGCCGTCGGGGCGGGCATGCGGTCCATTCGGTCCGCAAGCCCCTGGAAATAGTCGTCGACCGCGCGCAGCTGGCCGGCGCAGTCTTCGATGGCGTTCATGCGTGCGCGGAACGCCTCACCGTCGGGCAGCGCACGCACATACCAGCCGATGTGCTTGCGCGCCGTGCGCACGCCGCTGAACTCGCCGTACAGCGCGTAGTGCTCCACCAGGTGGTCGAGCAGCAGCCGGCGCACCTCCGCCACCAGCGGCGGCGCCAGGTGGGTGCCGGTGTCCAGGAAATGCGCGATCTCCCGGAAGATCCACGGCCGGCCCTGCGCGGCGCGGCCGATCATCACGGCGTCGGCGCCCGTGGCCGCGAGCACGTCGCGCGCCTTCTCGGGCGAGCGGATGTCGCCGTTGGCCACCACCGGCACGCGCACCGCGGCCTTCACGGCGGCGATGGTGTCGTACTCGGCGTGGCCCTTGTAGCCCTGCTCGCGCGTGCGCCCGTGCACGGTGAGCATCTGCACGCCGGCCGATTCGAAATCGCGTGCGAGCTTCACCGCATTGCGGTGGTCTTCGCTCCAGCCGGTGCGCATCTTGAGCGTGACCGGCACGTTGAATGGTTGCGCCGCGTCGACCACGGCCTGCACGATTTCCAGGGCCAGCGGCTCGTCGCGCATGAGCGCCGAGCCGGCCCACTTGTTGCAGACCTTCTTGGCCGGGCAGCCCATGTTGATGTCGATGATCTGCGCGCCGCGCTCGATGTTGTAGACCGCGGCCTCGGCCATCATGGCCGCGTCGGTGCCGGCAATCTGCACCGCAATGGGGCCCGGCTCGCCGTCGTGGTTGGCGCGCCGCGAGGTCTTCAGCGTGTTCCAGAGTTCCTTGCGCGAGGTGACCATCTCGCTGACCGCATAGCCCGCGCCGAGTTCGCGGCACAGCATGCGGAAGGGCCGGTCCGTCACGCCGGCCATGGGCGCGACGAACAGCCGGTTTTCCAGCGTGTGGGTGCCGATCTGCAAGGTCATGGGAAGGAGTGCTGTGCGGGTCGGCTGCTGAAAAATGAGGCACGATTGTAGCCACGTGGCATTTCAGCGACTGAAACGATTTACGCCTTTTTGCGCTTGCGACACAGGCGTAAGCACCAGTATTTCGCGGGGCCTTCTCCCACGCGGTCGCGACGTGAGCGCTGCCTATACTTCGCCGACCTTATGCAAGCCTGGCTCGACGCACTCCTGGCGCTCCTTGCGCTCCCCCAGTACGGACTTTCGACGCTGTTCATCGCGGCCTTCGTGTCCGCCACGTTGCTGCCGGTCGGCTCCGAACCGATCTTGTTCGGCCTGCTGAAACTCAACCCTGAGATGTTCTGGCAGGCCATCGCCGTGGCCACAGTGGGCAACACGCTGGGCGGCGCGGTCGACTGGTGGATGGGCTACGGCGCGCACAAGGTGGCCGACAAGTACTCGCACTCGAAGCACCACCTGCGCGTGCTCGGCTGGCTCGAGCGGCTGGGCCCGAAGGCCTGCCTGCTGAGCTGGCTGCCGATCGTGGGCGACCCGCTGTGCGCGGTCGCCGGCTGGCTCAAGCTGCCGTTCTGGCCCTGCGTGGGCTACATGGCGATCGGCAAGTTCCTGCGCTATGTGACGATGACCTACGCGCTTCTTTACGTCTTTCCGTCATGAAGCGCGCGGTCGAAAAAACTCAGCTCAGCAGTTCGTAGGGGCCGCCGCGTTCCAGCGCGCGCTGGTAGGCCGGACGCGCATGGATGCGCTCCAGGTAGGCCATGAGCTTCGGCCGCTTCGCATCGAGGCCGCCGCGCGCCCGCGAGGCTTCGACCACGAAGCTCATCTGGATGTCGGCGCCCGTGAATTCATTGCCCGCGAACCACTCGCTGCGGCCGAGCTCGGCCTCCATGAAATTCAGATGGCCCGCGATGTTCGGATGAATGAAGGCCGACTTCGCCTTGCTTGCGATGGCCTTGGCGATCGGCTTGGCGAAGAAGGGCATCTTGCTCGTCTCGATCCGGTCGAACACCAGCTTGAGCAGCAGCGGCGACATCGCCGTTCCTTCGGCGAAGTGCAGCCAGTAGCGGTAGCGCAAGGCCTCGGGCGTGCCCGGCGCGGGCGCGAGCCGGCCCTGGCCGTAGCGCTCGATGAGCGACTCGATGATCGCGCCCGATTCCGCCAGCGTGGCGCCGTCGTCGGTCGTCACCACGGGCGACTTGCCCAGCGGATGCACGGCCTTCAGCGAAGCGGGCGCCAACATGGTCTTGGGGTCGCGCTGGTAATGGACGATCTCGTAAGGCAGCTCGAGTTCTTCGAGCAGCCAGAGCACACGTTGCGAGCGCGAGTTGTTCAGGTGATGGACAGTGAGCATGGCGAATGAAAGCCTTCCGGCGGAGGATGCAGCGGGCGCGCAGTCTAACCACAACGCACGCGGGTTCCGGGCGCCCGCTGCGACAGCGTCACCGCCTACGGCAAACCGTGAACCTGCTTCCTACACTGGCCGGAATGCTCCACCACTTCACGCGGCGCCGCCGCACCTCGCTCATCGGACTCTGGCTCGGCCTCGCGGCCTGCCACGCCTGGGCGCTCACGCCCGAGGAGGTGTTCCGCAAGGTCTCGCCCGCCGTCTGGACCGTGAAAGGCGAACGCGGTAACAACCAGACCGCCATCGGCAGCGCGGTGGCCGTGACCTCGGGCGCGCTGGCCACGGCCTGCCACGTGGTCGACGGCGCCGTCTCCGTCACCGTGGAGCAGGGCCCGACCACGCTGCGCATTGCCCGCATCGTGCGCGACCCCGATCCGTCGCGCGATCTGTGCGTGCTCACGAGCGAAGCGCCGCTGCAGCTGCCCGCCGTGCAGATCGTGCCCGCCGCCGAGTTGCGCGTCGGCCAGCGCGTGTTCGCCGTCGGCAGCCCGCACGGCCTCGAACGCACGCTGAGCGAAGGCCTGATCTCGGCGCTGCGTCCGCGCGCGCCCGGGCAACTGCCGATCGTGCAGACGTCGGCGCCCGTGTCTTCAGGCTCCAGCGGCGGCGGGTTGTTCGACACCGAGGGCCGGCTGGTCGGCGTGACCGACAGCATCGCGCCCGGCGGCGCGAACCTCGGCTTCGCCTACCCGGCGCAATGGGTGATGGAACTGCCGCAGCGCGTGACCACGGAGCTGGCGACATGGCGCGATCTGCTGAAGAGCACCGGCGTGGTGTTCGGCCCCAACGGAGAACCCGCGCCTTCCGGCCACGCCGAGCTGTCGGACCTGCAGGCCCTGCCCTCCATCGGCGCCGACCCGACCCCGGTGCGCAACGCCTACCGCCAGTTCCTGCTGCAGGCCCGTCCCCGCATCTTCCTGATCACGAGCGACCAGAAGTTCGGCACCGCGACCAGCTCGGCCGCGCTGACCGCGCATCTGAAAGGTTGCACTGAACGCAAGGTGACGTGTGCGGCCTATGCGGTGGATGACACGGTGGTGTGGGGCCAGCAGCAGGCCGCGAAGTAGCCGGGGCTTACTTGACGCCGGCCTTGCGGAGCTCTTCCGCCGTGATACGGACGGGCTTCTGGCCCCGCTGAACCACGATGGCGGTGTTGGTACGCACCGCGGCCTCGCGCGCGGCCCGCGCGGCGCGCCGGATCGCAACCAGCGAAGCGGCCAGATCCTTGTCCTTGGCTTGCATGAGCTGTTCACGGGTCATGGTGCTTCTCCCCATTCGATGAGATCCGGCTCTTCGCCGGCGTTGTCGTACAGCGCCCACGCGTCTACCGCGACGCGATAGCGGTCGTCGAAATTCCGGCGCCCCGCCTCGAATCGGCGGCGAATCACATCTTCGGGAATGTGATGCCCGCCCTGCCGGACACGCTCGGCGACGCGCGCCACTGCAAATTCTGCCGTCGGAAGGGCCAGAAAGAAAAGGCTCACGTGGTAGCCCGACTTTCTCCACGCATCAATGTGGCGCAGATAGCCCAGTCCCGACAGGGTCGTCTCGAAAGCAAAGCTCTCTCGGCGACGGGCGCACTCCGCAATCTCCACCAGCATCAATCGCCCGGCCTTGATGGCCTCGGCCTCCGGTGCGAAAGGCGACAGCCCGGCTGCGATCAGGTCGGCATTGATGAAGCGCGCGATTTGCGCTTCCTGTGGAAGAAAGGCGCGGGCGAAAGTGGTCTTGCCCGCACCGTTCGGTCCCGCAATGATGACGATCTTGGGATGGCTCATCAAAGCAGGAGATGCGCGCTCAGGAACTGAACAAGAAGTTCATCACGTCGCCATCCTTGACAACGTATTCCTTGCCTTCCGAACGCATCTTCCCCGCGTCCTTCGCACCCTGCTCGCCCTTGAAGGCGATGTAGTCGTCGAACGCAATGGTCTGGGCGCGGATGTAGCCCTTTTCGAAGTCGCCGTGGATCACGCCGGCGGCCTGCGGGCCGGTGTCGCCGATGTGGATGGTCCAGGCGCGCACTTCCTTCACGCCGGCCGTGAAGTACGTTTGCAGGCCCAGCAGCTTGAAGGCGGCGCGAATGAGGCGGTTCAGGCCCGGCTCTTCCTGGCCGATTTCGGCGAGGAACATCTTCTTGTCTTCGTCGTCCATCTCGGCCAGGTCGGCTTCGATCTTGGCGCAGATGGCGACCACGGGCGCGCCCTGCTTGGCGGCGTACTCGCGCAGGCGGTCGAGGTAGGGGTTGTTCTCGAAACCGTCCTCGGCCACGTTGCCCACGAACATCGCGGGCTTGGCGGTGATGAGCGTGAAGCTCTTCACCAGCGGCTGTTCTTCCTTTGTGAACTCGAGCGCGCGCACCGGCGTGTTCTCGTTCAGCGCGGCCTGGCAGCGCTCGAGCAGGCCGACGAGCTTCTGCGCGTCCTTGTCGCCCGAGCGGGCCACCTTGGTGTGGCGGTGCAGCGCCTTCTCGACCGTGGCCAGGTCGGCCAGGCAGAGTTCGGTCTGGATCACTTCGATGTCGGAGATCGGGTCGACCTTGCCGGCCACGTGGATCACGTTCTCGTCGTCGAAGCAGCGCACCACGTTCACGGTGGCGTCGGTCTCGCGGATGTGCGCCAGGAACTTGTTGCCCAGGCCTTCACCGGTGCTGGCACCGGCCACCAGGCCGGCGATGTCGACGAACTCGACGATGGCGGGCACCACGCGCTCGGGCTTGACGATCTCGCTCAGCTGGTCGAGCCGCGGATCGGGCACTTCCACCACGCCCACGTTGGGCTCGATGGTGCAGAACGGATAGTTTTCCGCTGCGATGCCGGCCTTGGTCAACGCATTGAAAAGGGTGGATTTACCGACGTTGGGCAGGCCGACGATGCCGCATTGCAAACTCATGGGAGGTCCTCTTGGGTAACCCCCGATTTTAGGCTGACCGGGTTCTCCCCCGGGCTGGGCCCACTTCCGGCCACTGCCGCGAACCTTTTCCCAGACGTTCAGCGGCGCACGAAGACCCTCTGGCAGCAGGTTTCCGGCCCCAAAAGCTCAGGGTTAGACCCGACTCGCAAACGTTTGCGCAAACGTTTCCCTCGATTAACATCGGAGCCCCCGGCACAGACCGGCGTTCCGCTCTGACCCCTCATTTCAGGAGACATCCACCATGAAGTTCACCCGCCGTACCCTGCAAAGCGCTGCCGCACTGACCTTGCTGGGCGCCATCGCCGGAACGCCCGCCTTCGCGCAGGACAAGCCGAAGGTCGCGCTGGTCATGAAGTCGCTGGCCAACGAGTTCTTCCGCACCATGGAAGACGGCGCCAAGGCGCACCAGAAGGCCAACGCCGCGCAGTACACGCTGGTGGCCAACGGCATCAAGGACGAGACCGACACCGCCGCCCAGATCAAGATGGTCGAGCAGATGGTGGCGCAGAAGATCAACGCGCTGGTCATCGCGCCCGCCGATTCGAAGGCGCTGGTGCCGGTGATCAAGGCCGCCATCGACAAGGGCATCCTGGTCGTGAACATCGACAACCAGCTCGACGGGGCCGCCCTGAAGGAAAAGGGCATCCAGGTGCCCTTCGTCGGCCCCGACAACCGCGCCGGCGCCAAGCTGGTGGGCGACGCGCTCGCCAAGGAGCTGAAGTCGGGCGACAAGGTCGGCATCATCGAAGGCGTGTCGACCACCTTCAATGCGCAGCAGCGCACGCTGGGCTACCAGGACGCCATGAAGGCCGGCGGCATGACCGTGGTCGGCGTGCAGTCGGGCCAGTGGGAAATCGACAAGGGCAACACCGTGGCCGCCGGCATGATGCGCGAGCACCCCGACCTGAAGGCCCTGCTGGCCGGCAACGACAGCATGGCGCTGGGCGCGGTGGCCGCCGTCAAGGCCGCGGGCAAGACCGGCAAGGTGCTGGTGGTGGGCTACGACAACATCGGCGCCATCAAGCCGATGCTGAAGGACGGCCGCGTGCTCGCCACCGCCGACCAGTTCGCCGCCAAGCAGGCCGTGTTCGGCATCGAGACCGCGCTGAAGGCCATCGCCGACAAGAAGAAGCAGTCGGAAATGCCGGCTGAAGTGAAGACCGACGTGGTGCTGGTCACCAAGTCGTCCAAGTAAGCCCGAGCCCTCCGTTTCCCTCGACAAGAAGAAGACTCCGTTTTGACTGCCGCCACCGACGCCGCCCTGCACCCGCCCTTACCCACCGCGGTGCTCTCTTTGAGCACCGTGGGCAAGGACTACGCGGCGCCGGTGCTTGATGGCGTCTCGCTCGAGTTGCACGCCGGCGAAGTGCTGGCGCTCACGGGCGAGAACGGCGCAGGCAAGAGCACGCTGTCGAAGATCGTCTGCGGGCTGGTGCAGCCCACGCGCGGCGGCATGCTGCTGGACGGCCAGCCCTTCGCGCCGGCCTCGCGCCGCGACGCCGAGCGCCTGGGCGTGCGCATGGTCATGCAGGAACTCGGCCTCGTCACCACGCTGTCGGTGGCCGAGAACCTGCTGCTCGACCGCCTGCCGCACAAGAGCGGCTGGATCCGCCGCGCCACGCTGCACGAGCTGGCTGAGCGCCAGCTCGCCAAGATCGGCCTGGACGGCATCGACCCGGCCACGCCGGTGGCGCGGCTGGGCATCGGCCAGCAGCAGATGGTGGAAATTGCGCGCAACCTGCAGGACGACACGCGCGTGCTGGTGCTCGACGAGCCCACCGCCATGCTCACGCCGCGCGAAACCGCGCACCTGTTCGAACAGATCGAGCTGCTGAAGCTGCGCGGCGTGGCGATCGTCTACGTGTCGCACCGCCTCGAAGAACTGCAGCGCATCGCCGACCGCGTGGCGGTGCTGCGCGACGGCAAGCTGGTCGACGTGCGCGCCATGGCCGGCGTGCGCGAATCCGAACTGGTGCAGCGCATGGTCGGACGCGCGGTGCACGAGCACGAAGGCCGCGCGCGCCGCGTGGCGGGCCCGGTGCTGCTGAGCGCGCGCGGCATCGGCCGGGCGCAGGTGGTGCGCGACGTCGATCTCGAACTGCGCGCGGGCGAAGTCATGGGCCTGGCCGGGCTGGTCGGCTCGGGCCGCACCGAACTCGTGCGGCTGCTGTTCGGCGCCGACCGCGCCGACCGCGGCGAGGTCGTACTGCACGACGGCACGCCCGCCGCGCAGCCCGTGCAACATGCGCGCAAGGGCTGGCGCTCGCCGATGCAGGCCATTCGCGCGGGCATCGGCCTCGTCACCGAAGACCGCAAGTCGCAGGGCCTGCTGCTGTCGCAGCCGATCCGCGTCAACGCCACGCTGAGCGACCTCGGCGCGATCTCGCATGCCGGCTGGCTGCGCCGCACCAAGGAGCGGCAGATTGCACGCCGACTGGTGGAGCTGCTGCGCATCCGCTCGCGCAGCATCGAACAACCCGTGTCCACGCTCAGCGGCGGCAACCAGCAGAAGGTGGTGTTCGCGCGCTGGCTGCACCGCGAATGCAAGGTGCTGCTGCTGGACGAGCCCACGCGCGGCGTGGACGTGGGCGCGCGCGCCGACCTGTACGCCGAACTCGACCGCATGACCGACGCCGGCAAGGCGCTCCTGATGGTGTCCAGCGACCTGCGCGAGCTGATGGCCATGTGCGACCGCATCGGCGTGATGAGCGCCGGCCGGCTGGTCGCGGTGTTCGAGCGCGGCGAATGGAGCGAACAGTCGCTGCTCGCCGCCGCCTTCAGCGACGCCACGGGCCGCGTGCCCGGTTCCCCGGCGGATTCCGCCCCTTCCGCATCCGCCCCGACTTCCGCCGACGCCTGACGACCATGAACGCAGCCTCTCCCTCTTCTCCTGCTTCCGCCGCCACCAGCAAGCCGCCGTCCGCACTCAAGGGCCAGCTCGGCACCTACCTCGGCCTCACGGTCGTGCTGCTGGGCATGATTGCGCTCTTCGGCTCGATGAGCGAATACTTCCTCACGCGCGAGACCTTCATCTCCATCGCCAACGAAATCCCGGCGCTGGCCGTGATGGCGGTGGGCATGACCTTCGTGCTGATCATCGCGGGCATCGACCTGTCGGTGGGCTCGGTGCTGGCGCTGAGCGCGGCCGTCACGGCCGCCGCCATCCTCGAATGGAAGCTCTCGGTGCCGCTGGCCGCGGTGCTGGGCCTGGCCACTGGCCTCATCTGCGGCACGGTGACGGGCGCGGTGTCGGTCGCCTGGCGGCTGCCGAGCTTCATCGTCTCGCTGGGCATGCTCGAAGCCGTGCGCGGCGGCGCCTACCTGGTCACCGACTCGCGCACGCAGTACGTGGGCGACGCCATCTCGGGCCTGGCCGCGCCGTGGATCGGCGGCATCTCGGCCGCCTTCGTGCTCGCCGTGGTGCTGGTGGCCGTGGGGCAGCTGGTGCTCACGCGCAGCGTGTTCGGCCGCCACGTGGTGGGCATCGGCACGAATGAAGAAGCCATGCGCCTGGCGGGCATCGACCCGCGGCCGATCCGCATCATCGTGTTCGCCGTGACCGGCCTCTTGGCCGGGCTCGCGGGCCTGATGCAGTCGGCCCGCCTCGAAGCGGCCGACCCGAACGCGGGCGTGGGCATCGAGTTGCAGGTGATCGCGGCCGTGGTCATCGGCGGCACCAGCCTCATGGGCGGGCGCGGCTCGGTGGTCAACACCTTCTTCGGCGTGCTGATCATCGCGGTGCTCGAGGCCGGCCTGGCGCAGGTGGGCGCGAGCGAACCGAGCAAGCGCATCATCACGGGCGCGGTGATCGTGGTGGCCGTCATCATCGACACCCTGCGCCAGCGCCGGGCCGATCGTCGACTGGCCTGAGCTTCCACAGGAACAAAGACAACCATGGCCACCATCAAGGACGTCGCCCTCCAGGCGGGCGTTTCCGTCACCACCGTGTCGCACGTCGTCAACGACACGCGCCACGTGAGCGCCAAGGTGCGCGAGCGCGTCGAGCTGGCGATCCGCGAGCTGGGCTACGTGCCCAACGCGATGGCGCGCAGCCTCAAGAGCAACACCACCTCGACGCTGGGCATGCTCATTCCCAACAGCTCGAACCCCTACTTCGCCGAGATCGTGCGCATCGTGGAAGACCGCTGCTTCGGCGCCGGCTACACGCTGGTGCTGTGCAACACCGACGACGAGCCCCGGCGCCAGAGCGTGTACCTGCAGGTGCTGGCCGAGCGCCGCATCGACGGGCTCATCGTGGTGTCGACCGGCGCCGACGAGGACGACTCGCTCGCCACCCAGCTGCGCGGCCTGCGCATTCCCACCGTGCTGGTCGACCGCGAGATCGCCGACCCGGCCTGCGACCTGGTGGAAACCGCCCACATGCAGGGCGGCCTGCTCGCGGTGCGGCACCTGCTGTCGCTGGGCCACAAGCGCATCGCCTGCATTGGCGGGCCGCTGGGCGTGACCTCGAGCGAGCAGCGCATCGAAGGCTGGCGCATGGCGCTGGCGGAAACCGGCTCGCCGCCGAACGCCGACGCGCTGCTGTGGCGCGGCGGCTTCACCAGCCAGGGCGGCTACGAGGCGATGCACGCCATCCTGCGCACCGAGCAGAAGCCCTCGGCCGTGTTCGTGTGCAACGACCTGATGGCCATCGGCGCGCTGCGCGCCGCGCATGAAAGCGGCGTGCGCGTGCCCGACGAACTGTCCATCGTGGGCTTCGACGACATCGAACTGTCGGCCTACACCAGCCCGCCGCTCACCACCGTGGCCCAGCCCAAGGAGCGCATCGGCGCGCTGGCGGTCGACATGCTGCTGGAACGCATGGGCGGCAAGCGCCGCGACGCACGCAAGGTCGTGCTGCAGCCCGAGCTGCGCGTGCGCGCCTCGACCGCGCGCCACGCGGGCTTTCGCGAAACCGGCGTGACCCCCGCCCCTTCCACCACCGCCACACCTTCCAAGTCCCGCACCTCGTGAGCCTTCAGCCTCTTTCTTCCTCCAAGGCACCGCGCATCGTGGTGCTCGGCAGCCTGAACATGGACATCGTGCTGCGCGTGCCGCACGCGCCGGCCGCGGGCGAAACCCTGCTGGGCCGCTCGATCGACGCCATCCCCGGCGGCAAGGGCGCCAACCAGGCCGTGAGCTGCGCGCGCGAAGGCGCGCAGGTGCAGATGATCGGCTGCGTGGGCGACGACGCGCATGGCGCGGCCCTGCGCGAGGCGCTCGCGCGCGACGGCATCGACACCGCCGCGCTGCGCACCGTGGCGGGCGAGCCGACCGGCACGGCGCTGATCCTCGTGGAAGACAGCGGCCAGAACCGCATCGTGATGATCCCCGGCGCCAATGCGCAGGTCGCCATCGACGAGGCCTCGCTGACGCAGCAGGTGCAGGGCGCGGCCTTCCTCGTCGCGCAGTTCGAGACCCCGATGGACCAGGTCGCGCGCGCCATCGCACTCGCGCACGGCACGGGCTGCAAGGTGCTGCTCAACCCCTCGCCGGTGCAGCCAATCGCCGAGGCGCTGTGGCCGCAGATCGACACGCTGGTCGTCAACGAGATCGAGGCGCAGACGCTGTGCGGCCAGTCCGCCGACAGCCCGCAGGACGCCGCCCGGGCCGGCCAGGCGCTGCGCGCGCGCGGCATCGCCCGCGTGGTCGTGACGCTGGGTTCGCGCGGCGCCGTGGCCATCGACGCCGACGGTGCGCGCCACCATCCCGCGCCGAAGGTGCAGGCCGTCGACACCACCGCCGCCGGCGACACCTTCCTGGGCGCGCTCGCCGTGGCCCTGGGCGAAGGCCAGTCCTTCGACGAGGCCGTGCGCCTGGGTGTCCGCGCCGCCGCGCTGTGCATCCAGCAGCCCGGTGCCCAACCCTCCATTCCGCTGCGCGACGCCGTGCTGCGCAGCCCCCTGCCCCCCGACTGGATCACGCTGTGAAACGCTCTCCCCTGCTGCACGCCGAACTCTCCCACGTGATCGCCTCGATGGGCCACGGCGACATGCTGGTGATCGGCGACGCCGGCCTGCCCATTCCCGACGGCCCGCGCCGCATCGACCTGGCCGTGGCGCGCGGTGTGCCGGGGATCACCGATGTGCTCAAGGCGGTGCTGTCGGAGATGCAGGTGGAAAGCGCGCTGATCGCGCGCGAGGCGCTGGAGCCCTTGCCTGCCGGCACGCTGCCCGCGTGGTGCGAAGGCCAACTGGGCGTGGTGCCGCAGGTCATCTCGCACGAAGAACTGAAACGCGTGAGCGCACGCGCCAAGGCCGTGGTGCGCACGGGCGAATGCACGCCCTACGCGAACATCATCCTGGTCGCGGGGGTGGCGTTCTGAATGGGCCTCGACGCATCGGTCCGCTGCAACTGCTGGGAGCGCGGCCTGACCCGGCCGACGCCCCTGGCACCGCGCATCGTCATCGACGAAGAGGGCTATCCCGCGTTGAAGGACGACGACGACCCGGACTTCGGCGTGTTCTGGGAGTGGCTTCAGACATGCTGCGTCCACCCGGGCATGAAGCAGGCCCACGAGCACCTCGCGAACTGGCACGGCTATCGGGAGTTCTTGCATGCGCTGCACCAGGCAGGAGATGCCGAGCGCTTCCCGACGCTGTTCGACAACCTGCCGGTGGCGAATGGCGGTCTGGCACCCGCCGCCGTGGCATCGCGCATGCTCGCGGAGCTGTCGGACTTCGAACAGTCCGCGCGCTTCGGCCAACGCTTCGTGCTGCTGGACTCGACCTCAGGCGATGAACTGCGCAGTGCCTCGGCGTCGCACGAGTTTGTGCTGACGTCCGAGCTGCGTCTGGGCGTTGATGCCGAGGGCTTCTTCGTCGTGTCGGGAGACGCCGACGTGCTGTTTCGCAGCAAGCGCTTCACGCAGGCCCTGCTGGTGCCTGAAGACTCAGACCCGGTCAGGTCGGGCCCTGCGCTTTTGACTGATCTGGATTCAGGCAGGAGCTTTCGCTGCGCGCTTGCGATGCCTGGCCCCGACATTGCCTGGCCCGACGGTCGCATGCAGAACGATGCGGGTCAGTGTTGCTCCAGCTACCCGACGGCGGTTCATTTCGAGATGCGCGACCGCACGAGTGCCGACTTCAACTACATCGTCGAGCCGCTTCGAATTTTGTGCAGCGCAGCCATCGAAACGGGAAATCCGATTCGCTGGTCGTAAAGACCACGGCGCTTACTCGAACCTGTAGTTCGCGCCCACCACCTGCCCCACCTTGAGCATGTGCTCCACGCCCTGCACCACGATGCAGTTCATGCCGAAGGTGATGCCGCCGTCCACGCGCGCGTCGGCGCGGTAGGTGCGCAGCATGTCGCCGACCTCGGGGCTGCTGAGCGCGGTGGCCGGGTCGATGTCGGGAATGGGGCAGCGCGTGCAGGGCTTGACCGGGCGCAGCTCGGCCTCGCCTTCGCCGGTGGTGACGTGCAGCGCGTCGACCCGGTCTTCGTCGTGCGACTCGATGCCGGCCAGCACGATGTTCGGGCGGAAGCGCTCGATGCCGACCGGGCCGTGGCCCGCCGCCGCCAGGCGCTCGTTGAGCTCGGCGATCGAGCCCTCGCTGGCCACCAAGAGCGGGAAGCCGTCGGCGAACTGGTTCAGCGCCTCGACGCCGTCGGTCCACTTCAGGCTCGACAGGCGCTGGTGCTCGGGGTCGAAGCGCACCAGGCGCAAGGTCTGCGGCTTGCCGGGCTCGGAAAGAAAGTCGCTGAACCACTGGGCGGCGATGTCGCCCATGTCGTAGGCCGCCACCTCGTCCTTCCACACACGCACGCGCACCGGCTGCTCGACGCGGTCGAAGGCCAGGTGCAGCGCCAGCATGCCGGGCGCGCGCAGCACGACCTCGGTGTGCTTCATCTGCGGCTGGATGAGCGCCATGCGCGGCAGCTGCCGCTGGGTGACGAACTCGCCCTGCGCGTCGACCACCATCCAGGCGCGGTCGAACTCCAGGCCGGTTTCGGTGAGCAGCATCTCGTCGAGCTCGACGCCGGCGCACGACTTGACGGGGTACACGAACAGGCGGGCGATGGTGGCCTGGAGATCGAAAGCGGACGGCTGCGACACGGTGGGGGTTCCTTTGAAATCGCTGGGCATTCTCCCGCATGAACGGGTATCGGCGCCCGTGCGCGAGGCAACTCCTACAATCATCCGATGGCCCTTTCCCCCGAAGTTTGTATCCGCGGCGCCGGCATCGTCGGCCGCACGCTGGCGCTGCTGCTGGCGCGCGAACGCGTGCGTGTCGCGCTCGTGGTGCCGCCGGCCCCTGCGGGCAAGGAAGACATCCGGGCGTACGCGCTCAACGCGGCGTCCCGCACCATGCTCGAATCGCTGCGCGCCTGGCCCGATACGGCCCATGCCACGCCGGTGCACGAGATGCAGGTCCACGGCGACGATGGCGGCCGCGTGCAGTTCAGCGCCGCGCGCCAGAAGGTCGAGGCGCTGGCCTGGATCGTCGACGTGCCCGCGCTCGAACAGCAACTGGCCGACGCGGTGCGCTTCCAACCCCTGATCGACGTGGTGACCGAGCCCGTGGCCGCGCCGCTCACGGTGGTGTGCGAAGGCAAGGCCAGCGCCTCGCGCGCGGCGCTGGGCGTGAGCTACGAGGTCACGCGCTACCCGCAACACGCCATTGCCGCGCGGCTCGAGGCCGCGCACACGCACGACGGCATCGCACGCCAGTGGTTCAACGACCGCGGCGAGGTGTTCGCCCTGCTGCCGCTGGGCGGCGTGCACGGCAAGACGCTGGCGCTGGTGTGGTCGGTCGACCAGCTGCGCGTGCCCGAGCTGGTCGCGCAAGGCGCCGATGAATTCAACGCCGCGGTGAGCGAAGCCAGCCACGGCGAGCTGGGCTCGCTGCGGCTCACGAGCGAACGCGCCGTGTGGCCGCTGTCGCGCGCCATCGCCGACCGCTGGTCCGGCACGATGCCCGGCCAGCCCACCCAGTCCTGGGTGCTCGCGGGGGACGCCGCGCACACGGTGCATCCGCTGGCGGGCCAGGGCCTGAACCTCGGCCTGGCCGACGCGGCCGCGCTGGCCGACGTGATCCGCACCCGCGACTACTGGCGCAGCGTGGGCGACGCCCGCCTGCTGCGCCGCTACGAACGCGCCCGCCGCGCCGACGTGCTGCAGATGAGCCTGGCCACCGACGGATTGCAGCAACTTTTCTCGCACAACCTGGGTCCATTGCCTGCGTTGCGCAACTGGGGCATGCGCGGTTTCGACCGCACGCGCTTCGTGAAGCACTGGATCACCGCGCAAGCCATGGGCCTGAAGTCCTGACACCCCGCGCCCTCCAGCCCTCCACCTTTTTCCCGAAACCTTCCCGATGACCTTCGTCCGCCACCTTCTCGTCGCCGCCTGCGCGCTGCTCACGCTCTCCACCGCCGGCGCGGGCGAGGCCGAGATCCGCAAGAACCTGCCGACGCACATCCCGCAGCTGCCGCCCATCGAGGAAGTCACCAAGACGCCCGTGCCGGGCCTGTACGAAGTGCGCGTGGGCGGCAGCCAGCTGCTCTACACCGACGAGCAGGGCAACTACCTGCTGCAGGGCAATCTGATCGACGCCAAGACCCGCCGCAACCTCACCGAGGAGCGCGTCGAGAAGCTCACCGCCGTCGCCTTCGACAAGCTGCCGCTGAAAGACGCGATCAAGATCGTGCGCGGCAACGGCAAGCGCAAGGTTGCGGTCTTCGAAGACCCGAACTGCGGCTACTGCAAGCGCTTCGAGAAGGACATGAAGAAGGTCGACAACGTGACCGTCTACATGTTCCTGTACCCCGTGCTCGGCCCGGATTCGACCGCCAAGTCGCGCGACATCTGGTGCAGCAAGGACCCGGGCAAGGCCTGGGGCGACTGGATGGAAAACAGCGTCAAGCCCGCCGCCGCAGCCACCAGCTGCAACGTGACGGCGCTGGAGCGCAACGTGGAGTTCGGCCGCAAGTACAACATCACCGGCACGCCCACGCTGATCTTCACCGACGGCAGCCGCGTCCCGGGTGCGATTCCCGCCGAGCAGGTCGAGAAGCAGCTCGCCGCCGCCAACTGATCCGATGGCGACCACCTCGACTTCCCGGCGCACGGCCGCAGCCACCGCCACGCCCGCCGTGCATTGCCGCGTCGAGTGCGCCGACCTGCATGCGCGCCTGTTCGCCGTCACGCTGACCATCGCCGCACCCGCCGCGCAGCAGCGCGTGGCGCTGCCGGTGTGGATTCCGGGCAGCTACCTCGTGCGCGAGTTCGCCAAGAACCTGCAGGGCCTGCGCGCCACGCAGGGCCGCCGCAAGCCGTTGCTGACGCAGCTGGACAAGTGCAGCTGGCAGATCGACTGCGTGCCGGGGCAGCCGCTGGTGCTGCACTACCAGGTGTGCGCCTACGACAACTCGGTGCGCACCGCCTGGCTCGACGCCACGCGCGGCTTCTTCAACGGCACCAGCGTCTGCCTGCGTGTCGAGGGCCAGACCGAGGCGCCGCACGCGCTGGAGATCGTGCCGCCCGCGCTGCCGGCCGACGCCGCGCGCTGGTCGTGCGCCACCGCGCTCGTGCCGACGAAGGCCGACAAGCACGGCTTCGGCAGCTACCGCGCCGCCGGCTACGACGAACTGGCCGACAGCCCGGTCGAGATGGGCGCCTTCTGGAGCGCCGAGTTCGAGGCCTGCGGCGTGCCGCACCGCTTCGTGATCGCGGGCGCCGCGGCCTCGTTCGACGGCGAGCGCCTCATCGCCGACACCAAGGCCATCTGCGAAGCCGAGATCCGCTTCTGGCACGGCGACAAGGCCGGCAAGCGGGGTGGCCCCAAGCTGCCGATCGACCGCTACGTGTTCATGCTCAATGCGGTGGACGACGGCTATGGCGGGCTCGAGCACCGCCATTCCACCGCACTCATCTGCAACCGCCGCGACCTGCCGCTGCGCGGCGAAAAGAAAAAGCAGCCCGAGGGCTACACCACGCTGCTGGGCCTCATCAGCCACGAGTACTTCCACACCTGGAACGTCAAGCGCATGCGCCCGGCGGAGTTCGCCAGCTACGACTACAGCCGCGAGAACTACACGCAGCTGCTGTGGTTCTTCGAGGGCTTCACGAGCTACTACGACGACCTGCTGCTGCGCCGCGCCGGCCGCATCGACGACGCCGCGTACCTGCGCCTGCTCAACAAGACCATCAACCAGGTGCTGCAGACGCCCGGCCGGCTGGTGCAGCCTGTGGCCGACGCGAGCTTCGACGCCTGGGTCAAGTACTACCGCCAGGACGAGCAGACGCCCAACAGCACCGTCAGCTACTACACCAAGGGCGCGCTGGTGGCGCTGTGCTTCGACCTCACGCTGCGCCAGGAAGGCAAGGGCACGCTCGACGACGTGATGCGCCACCTCTGGACGCACAGCAACGGCGGCCCGATCAGCGAGGCCGACATTGCCGCCGCGCTCGAAGCCGTGGGCGGACGCTCGTACGCCCCGGAACTCGCGCGCTGGGTGCATTCGACCGACGAACTCCCGCTGGCCGATTTGCTGCGCGCGCACGGCGTGGCCACGCTCGACGACCCCTCGCAACCCGCGCAGGCGCTCGGCCTGCGCGTGGCCGAAACCGGCGGCAGCGTGCAGATCAAGGTGGTGCTGCGCGGCGGCGCCGCCGAAAAGGCCGGCTTCTCGGCCAACGACGAATGGATCGGCATCGAGCTGCCGGCCGTCGGTGGCCGCAAGGGTGCGGCGCAACCTGCACAGGCCTGGCGCCTGACCAAGCTCGACGACCTGGCGCTGTACCTCGGCGATGCCAGCAAGTGCACCGCCATCGTCGCGCGCGACCGCCGGCTGCTGCGCCTGCCGCTCACGCTGCCGACGGGCTCGACCACGTGGCGGCTGTTCTCGCACGACGCGGCCAAGATCACGGCCTGGCTCGCCGCCAAGCCTTGATTTCTTCCGTTCAGGCCGGGTGATCGACGGCCGCCGCCAGCGGCGGCCGCACGAACAGCATCAGCTGCGGCTCGCCCACCAGTACGCAGGGCTTGCCGGTGCGGCGGCAGTGGTCCTGCACGCGCCAGTAGGCGCCGTGGCTCACGCAACCGGTCTGGCAGATCACAAGGTCGGCGGCGCGCAGGCCCGCCTCGAGCGCCGCAGGGTCGTCGGCCTCGTCGCCGCCGTCGTGGTGCAGGTAGTGGCCGCCGGCAATCTCCACGAGCTGGCGCGCCAGCGAAGGCGCCTCGGGCGCCGCTTCCGAACGGCCCACGCACAGCACCGACTTGGCCCGCAGGTCGGCCGGCACCTGCGGCCCCGGCGGCAAGGCATGGTGACGCCGACCGCCCGGCGCCAGCAGCGCATGCAGGCGCTGGGGCAAGGCGCTGCCTTTGGCCGCGCGCGCCGCCAGCTCTTCGCGAACGATGGCAATCGCCGAGTCGCGCGCCACCAGTGCGCCGCGCAGCCGCACGATCTGCGCCTCGAGCCGCTCGACCCGGGCGGCCTGCTCCACCAGCAGGCGCGAGCAACGCTCCTGCACCCGGGCATAGGCCCGCAGCAACACGGCATGTTCTTGCATCGGGAAGTCCATGGCGGTCATTCTAGATGAGAACAATTCTCAAATGAAACACCCGCGCGTCAGCGGGCCCGAAGCCTGGCTGGGTATAGTGGGACGCGTTTTTTTCCCCACCTCCCCCGGAGACAGCGACACCATGAGCTACGAAAACATCGACGTGCGGACCGAAGCAGGCAAGGTCGGCATCATCACCCTCAACCGCCCCAAGGCCCTCAATGCGCTGAACGACGCGCTGATGACCGAGCTGGGCCAGGCGCTCAAGGCCTTCGACGCCGACGACGCCATCGGCTGCATCATCCTCACGGGCAGCGAGCGCGCCTTCGCGGCCGGCGCCGACATCGCGGCGATGGCCAAGTACAGCTTCATCGACACCTACAAGGGCGACTACATCACGCGCAACTGGGAAACCATCCGCTCGATCCGCAAACCCGTCATCGCGGCCGTGAGCGGCTTCGCGCTGGGCGGCGGCTGCGAGCTGGCGATGATGTGCGACTTCATCATCGCGGCCGACAACGCCAAGTTCGGCCAGCCCGAGATCAAGATCGGCGTGATCCCCGGCGCCGGCGGCACGCAGCGCCTGCCGCGCGCGGTGGGCAAGAGCAAGGCCATGGACATGGCGCTCACCGCCCGCATGATGGACGCCGCCGAAGCCGAGCGCGCGGGCCTCGTGAGCCGCGTGGTGCCGTTCGAGAAGCTGGCCGACGAGGCGCTGGGCGCCGCGCTGATCATTGCGGGCTTCTCGCAGATCGCCGTGATGGCGGCCAAGGAATCGGTCAACCGCGCCTTCGAGAGCGGCCTGAGCGACGGTGTGATGTTCGAACGCCGCCTGTTCCACGCGCTGTTCGCCACGCAGGACCAGAAGGAAGGCATGGACGCCTTCCTGGCCAAGCGCCAACCGGACTTCAAGAACGCCTGATCGGCTGAATCGTCACGGGCCCGGCGACCGCCACGGTCGCCGTCAGCGGGTCCGCGACAGCGCCGTGCGCAGCGCCTCGAGCGCCTGCGCCGGCGGCGTGCCGACGGATGCGGGGCCGCCCGGCTGCGGCGTCCACCGCACCTGGTCGCCGGCGATCTCGAGCACGGCCAGCAACGCGCCGTCGCGCCGCAGTTCGATGCGCGCCTCGACCGGCGAACTCAACTCCCCGCCCGCCACGGTGGCCGCGCGCGCCACGGTGTTCACCAGCGCCGCCAGGCCTTCGGTGTCGCCGCGCGCCTGGTGTGTGGTGGTGCCGGCGCGCGTGATGTCGAGTGCGGTCCAACGATCCAGCGCTGTGAAGCCGCCGGTCATGACGGCTTCGGTAGCGGCGCGTGGTGCGGCTGCCTTGGCAGCAGCCGGTGCGGGCGCAGCGCGGCGCTGCATGCCTGCGACGTTCGCACTGGCACCGCCTTGTGCGGCGAGTGATGAGGCCGTGTCTGCGGACTCGCGCTGCATCGGCGCGGCGGGTGCTGCGGCCGGTGCTGGTGGTGCGGCGGCATAGGGCATCGGGCTCTGGCCGACATCGGCCATGGGAGGCGCTGCGGACATGGGCGCCGACGCGATGGCGGGTGCGGCGGGCGCCGGCACAGGCGCCGGGGCTTGCACCACCGGGGCTGCAGGCGCCGCCTTTTCCAGCATCCGTTCTTCGTCCTTCTGAATCGACGCCGCAGCAGCGACTTCGCGCCGCCGCGATGCGTCACGCGCTTCGGTTGCTTCGCGCTGCTTCAGGGTCTCTTTCGCATCGCGCGCCGCTTCGCTGCGTTGAGCAGCGGGCGGCGTCATGTCTGCCGTTGCGGCCGGTTCAGCGGCAGGCGCGGCTTGCACCGACGCCACTGCCGGCGCTTCGGCCGTTTGCGCAGGCGGTGCCGACGCGGGCGCGGGCGCCCCGGCCACTTGCGCTTCGCCATCGAGCCCCGCTTCGGGTACCGGCTCGCGATGCCACAGCACGGTCACGAAGGTTGCGACGAGCACGGTCGCGAAGGCCGCGTTCCACGGCATGCGCGAGCGGGGACTGCCGCCGCCGAACAGGCGTCGCCACCACGGCGCGGTCTCCGCCGGATGACTGGTCGCCGGTGCGGAAGCCGCGGCGAGGTTGTGCGCCATCTTCAGGATCGCGTCGCGCGTGTGGGCTGCGGGCACGGCATCGCGGTCGGGTGCGTGGTCCAGCGCGCGACGCAGCCGCGGATCGTGCAGGTCGTCGTCCATGCCGGTGCTCATGCCCGCTGCTCCAGCACCGACAGGTAGCGTTCCATGCAGCCGCGCAGCTTCTGCAGCCCGTAGCGCAGGCGGCTGCGCACGGTCTCGAAGCCGATCTCCAGCCGGGCCGCGAGCGCGTCGACGGTCAGGCCGTCTTCATGGTGCAGGAGAAAAGCGGCGCGCTGCTCGGCCGGCAGTTCGTCGAGGCAGGTCAGCAGCCGGCGCCCGGCAGCACGCCAGAACGCCAGCTCTTCGGCCGACGGGTGCGCCGACAGGTCGGTGGCGCCGTGCACGCCACGGTCGAGCGCGGGCACCGCGTCGCCGTCGTCGTCGGTCGCATGGCCATCGAGCGTCACCTCGCGCCCGCTCACGCGCAGGCGGTCCATCGCGAGGTTGTGCGCGATGGTGAAGGCCCAGGTGCGCCAGGTGGCGCCCTGCGGCGAGAAGCTGTCGCGCGCCGAGATGATCCGCACCCAGGTGTCCTGGAACACCTCGTCGGCCTGCGCCGCCAGCCGCGCGCCGAGCAGGCGCTTGACGAAGCGAAACAGGCCGCCTTCGTGGCGTGCGTAGAGCACGTCGAAGGCGGCGGCATCGCCGTGGGCGTAGGCCAGCATCAACTGATCGTCGGGCATGGCGTCGCGCGCAGTGGCGGCTTGGGCGGAAGGGGCGCGGGGCAGCGCAGACATCGAAGGATTGTCACCCGAGCTTGTACGGGCCAGCGGCGCGATCGGGGTTAAGTCGGGGTGCGATCCGATGCGTTCGGACGCAGAAAAATCGACCAGAAAACGCGGGGTGTTGAACTGAGCCCAAAGCCTGGGCTATAATTTTGGGCTTCGGTGCAGTTTTGTACTGAACGGCTCTTTAGCTCAGTCGGTTAGAGCGATGGAATCATAATCCACAGGTCCGCGGTTCGAATCCGTGAAGAGCCACCAACACCACTTCCCCGCCTCGGCGGAGAAGTCAAAAAAGCCCTCAGTTTTCAACGACTTAGGGCTTTTTTCTTGCCCGGAACGTCCTCAGGAGCCCACCGGCACCCGGTCCAGCCGGAACGCCTCGGGCTCGCAGTGCACCAGGCGCCAGCCGTGGGCGCCGTGCAGCTGCAGCTCGTCCACCACGTCCGTCAGCGTGCCGATGAGTTCGTTGCCCCAGAACCTGCGCGCGCCGCGCACGGGGTTGAGCATCTGCCGCAACCGCGGAATCGACAGCACGCGCTCGGCGTTGAAGAAGAACTCCAGCGCGAGGTCGAAGGTGACCGGGTCGACGCGCTGCGTGCGGCCCGGGAAGCTCACGCTGCGGTCCATCGGCTGGAAGCTGTAGGCCCCCCACACGAGCGGTGCCGGCATCGCGCACGCCAGGCCGCGCGTCCTGAGCGACAGCAGGATGGTGCGGTAGAAATCGTCGAACGCCGGTGCCGCCGCGGGCGGACGCCCCCGCAGGTGCCGCGTCGGCGCCGGGCCGGGCGCCTCATGTGCCAGCCGAACGACCTTCGTCCCCATCGACGACAGCACGTCCGGTGCCTCCTCGCGCGCCGCCTCGGGCACATCGGCCAGGAACAGCAGGTTCAGGCGGTCGCCCAGCGCCTCGAGTTCGTCGACGCTGGTGAACACCAGCGGCGCCACGCCCAGCGCGCGCAGCACGCGCAGCGCATGGCCGAGCACGCCGATGCGGCGGGCGGGGCGCGCCAGGGGCCCCGAGGGTGCGGCGAAGAAGCGGCTCATGCGCGACGCGCCTCGCGGTTGCCATGAGATTCCTAGTGCTTGCTGAATGAAAAAACGGGACCGCAGCGGCACGCGCACGCGCAGCGCCAACTCTTGCGGTTTGTTGACCGATGACTTTAGGAAGACGGTCCCGTTCCATCCATCGGACGAGTCCGAAAGCGGGTGCGGCAGACATAGGCTCAGGGCGAAACTGTGAACAAAGCCCCCAGGAGTTCGTACAAAGCACAAGGCCCTTGCCAGTCGACGACGGGCAAGGGCCTTGAAGAAGACAGCGCCGCAGCGCGAAGCAGTCAGCGTCCGAGGTCTTTGGCGGACACGCCGCCGATGCCCCAGTTTTCCTTGGGCATGTCGTGCAGCCACACGCGCACGTTCTCCTTCGGCGCGTCGACGGCCTCGACGATGGCGCGGGTCACTTTCTCGATCAGCGCGCGCTTCTGTTCTTCAGTGCGGCCTTCGATGAGGTAGATCTGTGCAAAGGGCATTCGTGTACTCCTGTTCAGTAGTTCAGTGCTTGATGCAGATCAGACGAAGCGCAGGCCCACGCTGCCCATGCCCTGCACCTTCAGCGTGACGGCATCGCCCGCCTGCACGGCCACGGCCTCGGTGATGCCGCCCGACAGGATCAGCGTGCCCGCCGGAATCTCCTCGCCGCGCGCGCCCAGGTGGTTGGCCAGCATCGCAATGGCCGCGGCCGGGTGGCCGAGCACCGCGGCGCCCGCGCCGAAGGCCACGGGCTGGCCGTTCTTCTCGAGCACGATGCCCACGGTGCGCAGGTCGACCTCGCTCGCGGGCACGGCACGACCGCCCACCACGAAGCGCGAGGCCGAGGTGTTGTCGGCCACCACGCTCTTGAGGTCGAACTTGAAGTCGCGGTAGCGGCTGTCGATCACCTCGATGCCCGGCAGCACGAAGTCGGTGGCCGCGAGCACGGCGCCGATGTGGCAGCCCGGGCCGCTGAGCGCGCGCTTGGTGACGAACGCGATCTCGGGCTCGACCTTCGGATGGATGAGCTCGCTCACCTTGCATTCGCCGCCTTCGGGCAGCGCGTAGTTGTCGGCCATGAAGCCGAAGACCGGCGTGGTCACGCCCATCTGCTTCATCTTGGCGTGCGAGGTGAGCCCGGCCTTCAGCCCGATGATGCGGTGGCCGCGCGCGAGCTTGCGGCGGCGGATCTCGTTCTGGATGGCGTAGGCGTCGTCCCAGTCCATCTCGGGATGCTCGTCGGTGATCTTGGGCGTGTCGCGCGCCTCGAGCTCGCAGGTCTCCAGGTGCTCGGCGAGCGCGGCGATGGTGTTCTTGTCGAGCTTCATGCCGCGACTCCTTCCTGTTGTTGCTGCTGCACGGCCTGGCGTGCGCGGGCCAGCGTGATGGCCGTGTCTTCGATCATGTCTTCCTGCCCGCCGACCATGCCGCGCCGGCCCAGCTCCACCAGGATCTCGCGCGCGGGCACACCGTATTTCTTCTCTGCGCGCTTGGCGAACAGCAGGAAGCTCGAGTACACGCCCGCGTAGCCCAGCGTGAGCGAGTCGCGGTCGACGCGGATCATGTGGTCCATGATCGGCACGACGCGGTCCTCGGCCACGTCCTGGATGCGGAACACATCGACACCGGTCTCGATGCCCATGCGATCGCACACCGCCACGAACACCTCCATCGGCGTGTTGCCCGCGCCCGCGCCCAGGCCTGCGGCGGCGGCGTCGATGCGGTTGGCGCCGGCCGCAACGGCCGCGACCGAATTGGCCACGCCCATCGCGAGGTTGTGGTGGCCGTGAAAGCCCAGCTCGGTCTCGGGCTCGAGCGCCGCGCGCACCGCGCCGATGCGCGCCGTGACATCGTCGGGCAGCATGTGGCCCGCCGAGTCGGTCACGTAGATGCAGTTGGCGCCGTAGCCTTCCATGAGCAGCGCCTGGCGCACCAGCGTCTCGGGCGAGGCCATGTGGGCCATCATGAGAAAGCCCACCGTGTCCATGCCGAGCCGGCGCGCCATGGTGATGTGCTGCTCGGACACGTCGGCCTCGGTGCAGTGCGTGGCCACGCGCACGGTGTGCACGCCCAGGCCGTGCGCCATGCGCAGGTGGTCCACGGTGCCAATGCCAGGAATCAGGAGCGCCGACACCTTGGCCTGCTTCATGAGCGGAATCACGGCGCCTAAATACTCCTCGTCGGAATGCGCGGGAAAGCCGTAGTTGACCGAGCTGCCGCCCAGGCCGTCGCCGTGCGTCACCTCGATCAGCGGCACGCCCGCTTCGTCGAGCCCGCTGGCGATGTGCGTCATCTGTTCGAGCGTCATCAGGTGGCGCTTGGGGTGCATGCCGTCGCGCAGCGTCATGTCGTGCAGGGTGACGCGACGGCCCTTCAGATTCGTGTTCGTCGTGGTGGTCATGAGGGTGCTCCTAGGCCACGGCGGGCTCGGGTTGCGGGAGGCTGGCGAGCATCGCTTCGGCGAACATTTCGGCCGTGCGCGCCGCGGCGGCGGTCATGATGTCGAGGTTGCCGGCGTACTTGGGCAGGTAGTCGCCCAGGCCTTCCACCTCCAGGTAGATCGACACGCGGTGGCCGTCGAAGACGGGCCCGTTCACGAGCTTGTAGCCCGGCACGTACTTGCGCACCTCGGCGATCATTTCGTGCACCGAGGCCGTGATGCGCGCCTCGTCGGGCGCGCCTTCGGTGAGGCAGTGCACCGTGTCGCGCATGATCAGCGGCGGCTCGGCCGGGTTGACGATGATGATCGCCTTGCCCTTGGCCGCGCCGCCCACGCGCTCGACCGCACCGGCCGTGGTGCGCGTGAACTCGTCGATGTTCTTGCGCGTGCCCGGGCCGACCGAACGGCTCGACACGGTGGCCACGATCTCGCCGTAGGCCACCGGCTGCACGCGCGACACCGCCGCCACCATCGGGATGGTGGCCTGCCCGCCGCAGGTGACCATGTTGACGTTGGCCGGCCGCGCGCCGCCTCCCATGAGCAGGCTCTTGAGGTTGACCGGCGGCACGCAGAACGGGCCGATGGCCGCGGGCGTGAGGTCGATCATCAGCACGCCCAGCGCGTTGAGCTTGGCGCTGTTCTCGGCGTGCACGTAGGCGCTGGTGGCGTCGAACGCGATCTGCACGCCGTCGGCCTGCACATGCGGCAAGAGGCCGTCCACGCCCTCGGCCGTGGTCTTCAGGCCCATCTCGCGGGCGCGCTTGAGGCCGTCGGATTCGGGGTCGATGCCCACCATCCACACGGGTTCGAGCACCGGGCTGCGCTGCAGCTTGGCGAGCAGGTCGGTGCCGATGTTGCCGGGGCCGATCAGCGCGCACTTGATCTTCGTCGGGGTCGTCATGGGGTTGTCTCCTTCAGTGGAAGCGCACCGAGCAGCCGCCGAGGCCGCCGATCGAGACGCGGAAGTTGTCGCCGGCCTTGGCGGGGAACATCGCGGCGAGCGCGCCCGACAAAATCACCTCGCCCGCCTTGAGCCCGATGCCCAGCGCACCGAGCGTGTTGGCCAGCCACGCGACCGCGTTCACCGGCGAGCCGAGCGCGGCGGCGCCTGCGCCGGTGGCGATGATTTCGCCGTTCTTCTCGAGCACCATGCCGCAGGTCGCCAGGTCGATGCGGCGCGGATCGACCGCGTGGTCGCCCAGCACGAACACGCCGCACGAAGCGTTGTCGGCCACGGTGTCGGCGATCTGGATCTTCCAGTCGCGGATGCGCGAATCGACGATCTCGAAGCAGGGCATCACGCACTCGGTGGCGGCCAGCACGTCGGCGTTGCCGATGCCGGGGCCCATGAGGTCGCGCTTGAGCAGGAAGGCGATCTCGCCCTCGGCCTTGGGCTGGATGAGCGTGGTGCTGTCGATCGACTCGCCCTCGCCGACGACCATGCCGTCGAGCAGGTAGCCGAAGTCGGGCTGGAACACGCCCAGCATGTTCATCACGGCGCGCGAGGTGACGCCGATCTTCTTGCCGACGACGCGCTCGCCGGCGTCGAGGCGGCGCGCGATCATGCGCTGCTGGATGCCGTAGGCGTCGGCGATGGTGATGCCTGCGTGCCGGCTGGTGAGCGGGTCCACGACGCTGCGCTCGCGCAGTGCGTCGTAGAGCTCGTCGCCGAGCCGCTGGATAAGGGTGGGGTCCATGGGGGGTTCTGTCCTTTGCTCTGTCTCGGGTGAATCAATCAATCGGTCGATCGGCTTCGTTGAGGAAGTCGCCGACCAGGCGGGCGAAGCGCGCGCTGTGCTCGATCTGCGTCCAGTGGCCGCAGCGGCCGAACACATGCAGCTGGCTGCGGGGAATCCACTGGCTCAGCGTGAGCGAGGTGGCCAGCGGGATCACCTGGTCTTCGCGGCCGTGGATCAGCAGCGTCTCGTGCGGCAATGCGCGAATGGCGGCCTCCGGGCTTGCCATGGCATCGACCCAGCGCTGGCGCGGCGCCGGGAACATCGCGCCGAAGGTCTCCTGGAAACCGGGCCGCGTGCTGGCCTCGTAGCGCAACTGCGCGAGCTCGTCGGTGACGAGGGCGCGGTCGAACGCGAACACGTCCATGATCCGGCGCATGTTCGCGAACGAGGGCGTGTAGCCCCACACGGCGTCGAGCCCCGGCGTGATCGCGAAGGGCACGCCCACACTGCCCATGAGCACCAGCCGGCGCACGCGGTGCGGCGCGCGGATGGCGAGTGCCAATGCCAGCGCACCACCGAAGGAGTTGCCCACCACGTCGGCGCGTTCGATGTCGAGCGCGTCGAGCAGGTCGAGCGCCTGCTGCACCCAGGCGTCCATGGTGTAGGCCGCGCCGGGCACGCGCTCGGTGAAGCCGAAGCCGGCCATGTCGGGCGCGATCACGCGGCGCGTCTGCGCGAGCACCGGCAGCACCAGCCGCCAGTTGGCCCACGCACTCACGCCCGGGCCCGAGCCGTGGATGAAGAGCACCGGCGCGCCCTCGCCCAGGTCGTGGACGTTGGTGTGGAAGGCACCCGTGCGAATGCTGTTCGCGATTTCGGGGTTGCTCACCGCCGGGCCCTCACAGCTTGATGCAGACGTTGCGAAGTTCTGTGTAGAACTCGAGCGAATGCACGCCGCCTTCGCGGCCGATGCCCGATGACTTGGCGCCGCCGAACGCGGTGCGCAGGTCGCGCAGGAACCAGCTGTTGACCCAGCAGATGCCGACCTGCACCTGCCTGGCCACGCGGTGCGCGCGGCCCAGGTTCTCGGTCCACACGGTGGTCGCCAGGCCGTAGTCGGTGGCGTTGGCCAGCGCGATGGCTTCTTCCTCGGTGTCGAAGGGCGCGATGTGGCAGCAGGGGCCGAAGATTTCCTCGCGGATCACCGAGGCCGTCTCGGGCAGGCCGGTCCAGATGGTGGGCTGCACCCAGTGGCCCTCGGCCAGCGCGCCGGGCATCGAGGGCACGCCGCCGCCGGTGACGACGGTGGCGCCTTCCTTCACGGCCTTGGCGTAGTACGACAGCACCTTCTGCTGGTGCTCGCGCGAGATCAGCGGGCCGATGCCCACGCCGGCTTCTTCCGACGGCCCCGGCTTGAGCGCCTCGGCCCTGGCCTTGAGCGCCGCGACGAACTTGTCGAAGATGGGCCGCTGCACGTAGACGCGCTCGGTGCCCAGGCACACCTGGCCGCAGTTCTCGAAGGCCGAACGCGTGATGCCGGCCACGGCCTTGTCGAAATCGGCGTCGGCGAACACGATGCCGGCGTTCTTGCCGCCCAGCTCGAAGGACACGGGCCGCACGCCCTTGGCGGCCGCCCCCATGATGGCTTCGCCGGTGCGCGTCTCGCCCGTGAAGGTGATGCCGTCCACGCCCGGGTGCGTGGTGAGGAACTCGCCGGCCGAGTCGGGTCCGAAGCCGTGCACCACGTTGTAGACGCCCGGCGGGATGCCGACCGCGTTCATCACCTCGCCCAGCAACGTAGCGGTGGCCGGCGTTTCCTCCGAAGGCTTGACCACCACCGTGTTGCCGCAGGCCAGCGCGGGGCCGACCTTCCAGGTCATGAGCAGCAGGGGCAGGTTCCACGGGCACACGACGCCGATCACGCCCAGCGGCGAGCGCACGGCGTAGTTCAGCGCCTGCCCGCCGTCGGGCGTGGCCATCTCGAAGCTCTCGGTGGGCACGTTCTTCACGATGTCGGCAAACACCTTGAAGTTGGCCGCGCCGCGCGGGATGTCGACGTGCGAGGCCAGCGCGTGCGGCTTGCCGGTGTCGGCCATCTCGGCCGCCAGGAAGTCGTCGAAGCGCCGGTTGATCTCGTCGGCGACGGCATGCAGCAGCTCGACGCGGCGCGCGACGCTCATGCGGCCCCACTCGCCGTTCAGTGCCGCACGCGCGGCGCGCACGGCCGCGTCGACCTCGGTCGCGCCTGCTTCATGCACCTTGCCGATGACGCGGTTATCCACCGGCGCGCGGTTGTCGAAGGTCTTCGTCGTGGCGACGAACTCGCCGCCGATGAAGTTCATGAACTGTTTCATCACACCGTCTCCTTCAGGTCACCACGCTCAGGAAGTTCTCGTTGAGCTTGCGGTCGTGATAGAAGATCGCGCGCCCGAGTTCGTCGTCGGTCCACACCAGCGGCGGCTTGTCGGGGTAGAAGATGTAGCCGCCCGAGAACACCTCGTTGCGGTTGCCGCTCGGGTCGAAAAAGTAGATGGTTTCGCCGCGCGTGATGCCGTGGCGCGTGGGGCCGATGTCCAGCGACACGCGCTTCTTGGTGATGATGTCGGCCGCCTTGAGCACCTCGCCCCAGTTGTCGAGCAGGAACGAGGCGTGGTGGAACTTGTTCTTTTCCGGGTGGCGGATGAACGCGATGTCGTGCGGCTTGGTCGAGCAGGTGAGAAAGGCCGCGATGTGCATGCGCTCGGGGCCGGCCACCACGCTCTCGGCCAGCTGGAAGCCCAGCACCTCGGTGAACAGTTTCATGGTGCCGTCGAGGTCGTCGCCGTACAGCAGGCAGTGGTCGAAGCGCGAGGGCGCCATGCCTTTGAGGTCGTCGGGGTAGACCTCGGGGTTTTCATACGGCATGCCATTGCCGACCTTTTCCTTCTCGGCGAAGAGCTCGATGGCATGGCCGGTGGGCACGGTGAAGCGAAAGCGCGGGCCGGTGCGCAGGTGCTCGCCGGCGTCGATCCACTGCATGTCGGTGGCCAGACCGCTGGCCTTCAGATCGGCGGCGAGCCGGTCGAGCGTGGCGGGCGAATCGACGCGAAAGCCCATGAAGTCCATGCCGGCCTCGTCGGCTTCGCGCAGCACGACGCTGTGGTGGTCGTGCTCGTCCCAGGCCTTGAGGTAGATGCGGCCCTGCGCATCGCGCCCGGTTTCGATCAGGCCCAGCACGTCGCGGTAGTGCGTGAGGGCGGCCCCGAGGTCGAGCACGCGCAGTTGCACGTGTCCGGGGCGAATGACGCCAGTGAGTGCCATGGAAGTCTCCTTTGGTGGGTGAGGGAAAAGTTCAGGTGGGGGAACGGGGAACGGCGGGCTGCGACGCGAGCAGTCGCCGCTCGATGCAGCGCGCCAGCTTCTCGACGGCGCGCAGGGCCAGGTCGCTCTGCGGATACGCGCGGCAGGCCAGCACGTAGCCCTGGGCTTCTTCTTCGGCGCTGACGTGGCAGCGGCTCATGCGCTCGCGGCGCACGGCGCCCGACTCGATGCGCACCTTGCACACGCCGCAGCCGCCGCCGCGGCAGCCGACCGGGATGCCCTTGCGGCCCAGCTGCTCCATGCCGCCGAGCAGGGTCTGGTCGGCGCGGCACACGTAGTGCTCGTGGGTGTTGCCGATGGCGACAGAGAAGCGCATGACCGGCTCCACGTCACAGCGCCTTGAACAGCGGGCTGCGCGGCGCGGCAGAAGCGGCATCGGCGGCGGTGAAGAATTTCTCGGTGTAGATGTCGCGCTCGAACAGGCGGCCCTGCATCAGCGTGGCGATGCAAGCCTCGGTCATCGGCGGCGGCCCGCACAGGTAGGCCTTGTGGCCGCGGAAGTCGTTCGCGAAATGGGCCTTCAGCGCCTCGTGCGCAAAGCCGCGCGCGCCGTGCCAGTCGCTGTCGGCCGGCAGGTCGGACAGCACGGGCACGTAGGTGAAGTTGGGGTGCTGTTCGGCGAGCTGCTCGAAGAGTTCGCGGTAGTACAGCTCTTCGGCATTGCGCGCGCCCTGCACCAGCGTGATCGGCAAGGTGCAGCCTTCGGCGAGCAGATCGAGCACCATCGACTTCGGGCTCGACAGGCCCGAGCCGCCGGCCACGAAGATCATCGGCAGGCCGGCCGACTTGCGCACGAAGAAGCGGCCGTTGGGCGCGGTGAAGCGCAGGCGCTGGCCCACCTGCAGGTCGTCGTGCAGCCAGCCGGTGGCGCGGCCGTTGGGCACGCGGCGGATGTGCAGCTCGACGAGGTGGTCGTCGGGTGCGTTGGCGATCGAGAAGGCGCGTGCGCCCTCCACGCCCGGCACGTGCAGCATCACGTACTGCCCGGCCTGGAACGGCGCCGGCCGGTCGGTGCGCAGCCACAGGCCGCGGATGGTCGGCGTGAGCATGCGGGCCTCGACCAGCTCGGCGTCGAAGTCTTCCAGCGGCAGGAACTGCGCGTCGGGGTCTTCGTCGATCTCGGCCTCGATGACCAGGTCGGCCTGCGCCATCGCGCAGCACGCGAGGATCTTGCCGTCGTCGCGCTCGAAGTCCATGAGCGCGAAGTTGGACGCGTCGCCATGCTCGCACTCGCCTTCGAGCACCTGCACCTTGCAGGTGCCGCACACGCCGTGGCCGCAGGCGTGGGGCAGCCACACGCCGGCGCGCAGGCAGGCATCGAGCACGGTCTGTCCGTCGCGCGCCGCCACGGCCTGGCCGAGCGGCTCGATCATGATCTGGAAGCTCATGGCAAGGCCCTCCCGTGCTCAGCTGAACGAGCCGCCGATGCCCGTGAGCCCGGGCGTGCGAAAGCGCAGCGCCGACTTGTGGACCAGGCCGTTGTCGGCCAGCGACTTCGCCGCGTCGGGCGCGAAGGGCTTGCCGGAGTCGAACCATTCGACCTTCGACCAGTCGACCTTTTCGAAATCGGGGTGGCTGCCGTACACGCCGGGCAGCACGTCGCTGATGAGCGCGCCGAAGGGCATGGCCGCGGGCAGCGGCAGGCACACGGGGGCGCAGAAGAGCAGGTGGTCTTCCCAGCCGATATAGAGCAGGCGGTTGCCGTGGAAGCGGTCTTCGCTGTCCATGACGGTCCCGGTGTAGCCGGGGGCGAGTGCAACAACAGACATGTCGTTCTCCTTGTTTCGGGGTGAGCGCCGCCCGCACCGTGCGTGGGGCACGACGGGAGCGCGGGGGTCGATGAGGGGTGGTGGGGCCGGGTGCTCAGGCCACCTTGGGCTCGGCCGCCGACAGGTCCTGCCCTGTCCAGCGTTCCCAGTTGGCCTTGTCGGGCGAGGTGTTGAACTCGCCGTTGTCGGCGCCGGCGTTGATGTGGTAGTAGTCGAGCACGGCCGCCAGCGGGTTGAAGCCTTCCACCGTCGGGTCGGTGCCCTCGGGGAAGCAGTTGCCCTGGTAGATCTGGTGCACCGGCAGCCAGGCCTGTACGTACTTCTCGGGCTCGCCGTCGAACACGTCCTTGCAGCCGTCGGAGCAGAAGTGGTACTTCATGCCGTGGTAGCTGCTCTCGCGGTAGCAGATCTTGGTGGGGTCGTCGGGCTCGGTGAAGGCCATCGGAATCTGGCAGGTCTGGCACAGCATGGGCAGCGTGTTGTTGAACCAGCGCTTGCCCTGCTTCTCCTGTTCGGCCAGCCACTCGAAGCGCGGGCGGTACAGGCTGTCAAAGGTCTCGGGGTACTTCTCGGCCAGCCAGCTCATCTCGTCGGGCTTGGGTGCCCAGACGTTGAAGTTGGCGGCGTGGCCGTAGTTGTTGAAGATGGCCCAGGCCTCGTGCGAGATGCGGCTCTTTTCCTTCGAGGCGACCTCGTGGTACTTGGGCATGCGGATGCCGTAGCGCGCGAGGTCCTCGAACAGCGCACCGCCGTTCTTCTCGAAATACATCTCCCAGGCTTCGGACCAGCTCATGACGCGCTTGGGCAGCATGTAGTCCATCATCATCGCGACCAGCGTGAGCAGGCGGTAGCCGCGCCAGAACCACTTGTCGACCCACTTCTGCACGATGGGCACGTTGTCCGGGTCCTGCTCGAGGATGAACTTCACCACCTCCAGGCCCAGCGTCATGTGGCGCGACTCGTCGCTCTGCGCCGAGAAGCCGAAGGTGACGGTGGCCATGTCGCCGTTGTAGGCAGCGCCGCTCATGAAGGGCATGAACAGCAGGTTGGTCAGCACGTACTCGAACGAGAACGAGATGGCGGTGATGAACTCGAAGGGCCCCGCGCTCATCGCGTCCTCGAAGTAGCTCTTGGGCACCGACAGGTACCACACGCGGTCGTGCATGTGCTGCGGGTCGTGCAGGCCGTGGAAGTACTTGTTGAAGTGGCTGATGGTGTGGAACTGCGTCTGCGCATGGCGCAGCTCGTCGATCGACTGCATCTGGCAGGCCACGCGCGCGCCCACGCCGCGCAGCGAACGCCCGGCCATGGCATAGCCGCGGTGCGCCGCGTACTCCAGCGGCGAGACGCCGGTGAGGAACAGCTTGAGCGTGTTCAGGTAGCGCGGGTCGCTGATGTTGAACTGGCCGTTGTTCTGCTGGAACGCATCGATGATGGCGTAGAGCTTTTTCTCCTTCTCGCCCTGGAACTTCCAGTAGGCGTCCATCGTGAGGCGGAACGGGTCTTCCCACTTATCCCAGTCGTGGATCTTGATGCCCTCGAACTTGTCGAACGGGAACACGTCGTCCATCGACTGGTAGGTGGTCTCCCAGCCGAGGCCGCGCGTCATCATGGCGTAGCGTTCCTTCAGGCCGAGGCGCGGGGTCGTGGGGGTCTTTGCTGCTGCTTGGGTGGTCATGGCGTGGTCCTTGGTCGTGGTCCGGTGCGGGCTGGGCTCAGGCGCCCCAGTGGAGGGTGAATTCGTCGTCGGTTTCTTCGATGCTTCCGGACAGCGAGATCAGGCTCAGGTGCAGCTCCTGCAGGTCCCAGCGGCGCCCGACCAGGGCTTCGACGCTCTCGCGGCGGATCACGAGGCGGCCGGGCGCGTCGATCTTCACCATCGCGGGGTACTCGGTGACGGTGGCCCCGGGGTTGTCGGCCACGATGGCTTCGACGATGGCGCGTGCGGCCTCGCCGGTCTGCAGCGCGATGAAGACGGGCGGTCGGGACACTTCGGCGGTGGCGGTGGTCATGGGGTGGTCTCCTTGGTTCGATCGGTTCAGGCGGCAGCGCCGGTGCGCACCAGGCGGGCCACGCGCGCATCGAGCGCGGCGTGCAGCGTCTTCAGCACCTCGGCCCCCTGTGCGCCGAGCGCCAGCGCGGCCAGCGGCGCCAGCGCCTGCACGGCCTGGTCGCGCCAGCTCGCGTACCACTGCGCAAGCAGCTCGGCGTTGGCGGGCGACTCGTCGGCGGCGGTCTTCAGCGTGGCGTCGACCCAGCGCACGTTCTCGTCGAACCACTCGTTCATGAACTCGGTCAGCATCGCCAGCGCGTTGCCGGTGGCGGCGCTGTGCGCGTTCACGTAGTGGCGGTAGATCAACGGGTACAGCAGGCCGTCGAGCACGAGGTTCTGGGCCACGAAGACCTCGAACCAGTCCTTGGTGACGAAGAGGTTCTCCATCAGGCGGCGCACGCCCTGCCAGGCCGGGTGCGCAAGCCAGGCTTCCTTGCCGGCGTCCAGCGCGCGGCCCGAGTTGGCGTCGATCTGCAGGCCGACGCGCGAGAGGTACTGCGCGATGCCCAGGCGGTCCATGGCCGCGTAGATGAAGGGCTGCGTGATGGCCGTGCCGTAGCCGTAGCCGCAGCAGTAGCTGTGGTTCATGTTGGCGCCCCACTCGTAGTGGCGCAGCGGCACCAGCACCTGCTGCAGCGACTCGCGCACGCCCGCATCGGCCTGGGCCAGCAGCTGGCGCTTCTCGGCGAACTCGAACTGGCGGTCGGCGCCTTCCCCCTGGCGCGCGCGGGTCATCGTGTACACGCCGTAGTAGTAGTGGCGCGGGTCCTTGAAGCTGTACCAGTCGGCCATCACGAGGGCCGTGCGGCGCTTGTCGTACAGCGCGTGCTGCGGATCCCACAGCGGCCGGTAGTGGAAGTTGGCGGTGGGCTGCATGTCCAGCGTGGCCTCCTGGTAGCGCGAGGCCGGCTTGTCGCCGAGCCGCCGCGCCACATGCGAGAAGGTCTGCCGGATCGGCCGGATGTCCGAGGTCTTGATGTCGACTTGCACGGGGTGTCTCCTTGGTTGTCGCGGGAAAAAATGCAGGGTGGTCGTCAGTGGTCGATGCCGGGCGCGCCGAAGCGCCACTTCATGCGCTCGAAGTCCAGCCGCGCGCCCTCTTCGGTGCTCAGGTGGCGCACCGCGTGGCGCGCGCAGAACTCGCGGAACTGGTCGAACTGCAGCACCAGCTCCACCGCCAGCTCGGGGTCGCCGATGGCGAACTCGAACTCCACGAAGCGCGTGCCGCGCGTGCCGGTGACGCGCACGAAGCACGGCTGGCCGGTCATCTGGGCGGCGCTGCCGCTGCGGGGGTCGGGCTGCATCGAAGGCATCACTTGTTCAATCCATCAACAGGTGGACGGCACCAGCGCCGCCCGGCCTGATAAGGGCAACGGGCGTGCCAGCGTGGCTAAGTGATTGATTTGCATGGGCCCGCTGCGCCTGCGGGCCCGAAGCACCGGGAAGTCCCGGATGCTGGTTTGATCATTTGCTGCAGTGCAGCTTGATCAAATGGTGAAAACCGGAAAACGCCGGCCGGCGTCCGCTCAGGACGTGGGCAGGCCTTCTTTTTTCAGCCGGTAGGCCAGCTGCGGGCGCGTGATGCCCAGGATGCGCGCGGCCTGCGACAGGTTGCCCTTGGCGCGCTGCATCGCGGTCTGCATGAGGCGCTGCTCGAGCGAGGCGATGTCGATGTTCTGCTCGAGTACGCGCTGGCACAGTGCATCCAGCTCGCTCGCGTCGGCGCCCGAAGCAGACGCGCCCGTGGCGACCTTGCCGCTGGCGTCGAGCTGGTTGTCGGGCGGCGCGCCCGGCGGCTGCATCCACAGGTGGCAGGCCTCGATGTCGCCGTGGTCGGGCGCCAGCAGCACGGCGCGCTCGATCACGTTCTCGAGCTCTCGGATGTTGCCGGGCCAGGCGTGCTTGTGCACGTCGAGCGCGGCCTTGTCGGTGAGGCCGCGCAGCTTCTTGCCGTACAGCGCGCTGTACTTCTCGACGAAGCGCGCCACCAGCGCCGGGATGTCGGCAGTGCGCTCGCGCAGCGGCGGAATCTGGATCGGGAAGGTGTTGAGCCGGTAGAACAGGTCGGTGCGGAACTTGCCCGCCTGCATGGCCTGCTGCAGGTTGACGTTGGTGGCGGCCACGATGCGCACGTCGACCTTCGTCGGCTGCTCGGCGCCCAGGCGCTCGACCTCGCCGGTCTGCAGCACGCGCAGCAGCTTGACCTGCGCGGCCAGCGGCAGGTCGCCCACCTCGTCCAGGAACAGGGTGCCGCCGTGCGCGCGCTCGAAGCGCCCGGCGCGCGCATGGTGGGCGCCGGTGTAGGCGCCCTTTTCCACGCCGAACAGCTCGGCCTCGATCAGGTCGGCCGGAATCGCCGCGCAGTTGACGGCAATGAAGGGCTGCTTGCCGCGCGGCCCGTTGTCGTGCAGCCAGCGAGCGAACACTTCCTTGCCCACGCCGGTCTCGCCGAGCAGCAGCACGGTGATGGCGCTGTCGACCGCGCTGCGCATGAGTTCGAAGGCAGCACGGAAACCCGGCGACACGCCGACCAGCTTCTGGTCGTACTCGCGGCGCGGCTGCAGGCGGCGCAGGTGCTGCAGGCCGAGGTTGAAGTCGATGAGCTTCTCGGCCACGTGGTGCTGGCGGAAGTACTCCAGGTAGTGCTCGTCGTTCCACGCCTCGGCGGCCTGGCCGACGATGCGGCAGCGGCTGTCGCCCATGCTGGTGCATTCGACTTCCTTGAACACCACCAGCCGCCCCATGAAGGCGGTGGTGTAGCCCGAGGCGTAGCCGATCTGCGACCAGCACTGCGGGTCTTCCCCGTAGCCGAAGTCGGCCACGTGGGCTTCGCATTCCCAGGAGTTCTCCCAGAGGAATTCGCCGTAGAAATGCTTGGTGGCCACGTCGAGGTCGACCTGCACCTTCTGCACCGAGACGATGCCCTCGATGGAATGCAGGCGCGGCCCGAGCATGAAGGCGTCTTCGGCGCGCATGCCGGCAAGGCGCTCGCGCACGGCCACCTCGCCGTCGCGCAGGCCGGAAGCAAAACCCATGCGCACCAGCAGGCCGCGCGCACGCTCGATGCCCAGCGAGTCGAGCAGTTCTCGGCGCAGTTCGGCGAAGGCCCGGGCATGCATGAGCAGCATGCGCTGCTCGTCCAGCCAGATGTGGCCCGAGCCGGCGCTGAAGCGCAGGAGAGAAAGAAGTTCTCCCACCATGTCCCCTTTACTTGTCTGGAATCCGTTCCTCCTACATTCTCCTGCAAGGACGGACGACAAGGCTGCTCAATCAACAGGCAACGTGGTGCGAAGCCGCGCCAATGCTCGCTCTGCGGGTCCGCCTCCTCAAGCAACCCACAGAGTTATGCACAGAAAGAACGAACAACTGTCATCAGGTTGACTTGGCTGCAACGTAGCCCTTGAACTGCTCTCGCAGCTTGGTCTTCAGCAGCTTGCCGGTGGCTGTATGCGGCAGGCTGTCGACGAAAGCCACGTCGTCGGGCAGCCACCACTTGGCCACGCGTTGCGAAAGAAAAGTGAGCAGTTCCTCGCCCGTGACCTCTGCGCCTGCACGCTTCACGACGATCAGCAGGGGCCGCTCCTGCCATTTCGGATGCGCGATGCCGATCACCGCCGCCTCGGCCACGGCGGGGTGCGCGCTGGCCGCGTTCTCCAGGTCGATCGACGAGATCCACTCGCCGCCCGACTTGATGACGTCCTTGGCGCGGTCGACCAGCTGCACATAACCGTCGGCGTCGATGTTGGCCACGTCGCCGGTCGGAAAGAAGCCCTCGGCATCGAGCACGTCGCCGCCTTCGCTGCGGAAGTAACCGCTCGCAATCCACGGACCGCGCACATGCAGGTGGCCGAAGGCCACGCCGTCGTGCGGCAGGCGCTGGCCGTTCTCGTCGACGATCTTGAGCTCCACGCCCCACACGCCGCGGCCCTGGCGCATCTTGACCGTGGTCTGCTCATCTTTCGGGAGCGCGAGGTGCTTGGGCAGCAGGTTGCCGATCACGCCGATGGGGCTGGTCTCGGTCATGCCCCAGCCCTGCACGAAGTCGGCGCCGAAGTCGCGCTCGAAGCGCTCGATCATGGCGCGCGGCGTGGCGGCGCCGCCCACGCCGATGCGCTTCAGGCCGATGGCGCGGGTGTCGATCTCGGGGTGGGCGTCGAAGTACTGGAACAGCATGAGCCACACGGTGGGCACCGCCTGCGAGAAGCTCACCTTCTCGTCGCGCATCAGTTCGTACAGGCTCTGGCCATCGAGGTGCGGGCCGGGCATGACGAGCTTGGCGCCCACCATCGGCGCCGAGTACGGCATGCCCCAGGCGTTGGCGTGGAACATGGGCACGGCCAGCAGCAGCGTCATCTGCGAGCACACGCCGAAGGTGTCGGGCGCGCATTCCATCAGCGAATGCAGCACGGTGGAGCGATGGCTGTACAGCACGCCCTTGGGGTTGCCCGTGGTGCCCGAGGTGTAGCAAAGCGACGAGGCGGTGCGCTCGTCGAACTCGGGCCAGGTGTAGTCCTCGCTCTGCGCGCCGATGAGCTCGTCGTAGCACAGCAGGTTGGGCACATCGATGGCCGGCATGTGGGCGCGGTCGGTCATGGCGACGAAGGCGCGCACGCTCTTGAGCTTGGGAGCGAGCTTCTCCACCAGCGGCGCGAAGCTGGTGTCGAAGAACAGCACCTTGTCTTCGGCGTGGTTGACGATGTAGTCGATTTGCTCCGGAAAGAGCCGCGGGTTCACCGTGTGCAGCACCGCGCCCGAACCCGACACGCCGTAGTACAGCGCCAGGTGCCGGTAGGTGTTCCACGCCAGCGTGCCCACGCGGTCGCCGGGCGCCACGCCCAGCGCCTTCATCGCGTTGGCCACCTGCTTGGAACGCCGCTGCACCTCGCGGTAGTTGGTGCGGTGCACCGGGCCTTCGACGGTGCGCCCGACGATCTCGACGTGAGGGTGGAAGGTGGCCGCGTGGTCGATGAGCGACGAGATCAGCAGCGGGCGGTCCTGCATCAGTCCGAGCATGGTGTGTGTCTCCTGTGGTTCTTTTGAGCGTGCTCTTGCGAAGGCTACTTCACGGCGATCGAATCGCCCATGGGCTCGAACTCCTTGCCGTTGAACTGCACCAGCTGCAGCGTGTTGAACGGAAAGTAGTCGGTGGCCGAGGTGTTCAGTGCAATGCCCGGCAGCAGCATGCCGGTGCGCATGTTCTTCAGCGTGGTGGCCTGCTTGAGCACGTTCTCGCGCGTGAGGTTGTCGCCCGAGGCCTTGAGCACGGTCTCCATGGCCTGCGCCACGCCGTAGCCGTACACGCCGGCGGCGTTGTTCACGTCCTCATTCGGTGCGTACTTCTTCATGAAGGCCAGGAACTCCTGCGTGGCCGGGTCGTTGGCCCAGCGCGGCTGCGCGGCGTCCTTGAAGAAGGCCATGGCCATGATGCCCTTCGACTTTTCGAGGCCCGCGGGCTCCAGCGTCATCTTCACGTAGGCCGACACGTAGGTGAGGTACTGCTGCTTGGGCTTCCAGCCGATGTCCCACGCCTTGCGGATGGCCTGCGCCGCGAAGCGCGCGGTGGCAAAGTTGACGAACACGTCGGCGCCCGACGACTGCAGCTTGATGATCTGCGAATCGACCGTCGGGTCGGCCACTTCGAAAGAGGCCTCGGCCACCACCATCGACGCCTTGTCGCCCAGGCCCTTCTTCAGGCCCTTGAGCAGGTCCTTGCCGAAGTCGTCGTTCTGGTAGAGCACGGCGATCTTCGCGTTGGGCATCGTCTTGAGGATGTTCTTCGCGTAGAGGCTGCCCTCGCCCTCGTAGCTGGGCATGTAGGGCGTGGTCCAGGGGTAGGCCTTGGGGTCGTTGAAGCGGTCGGCGCCCACGCCCAGGAACAGGTGCGGCACCTTCTTGGCGTTCATGTAGCGCTGGATCGCGGCATTCGATGCCGAGCCCAGGTTGCCGTACACGGCGAGCACCTCGTCCTGCTCGACCAGCTTGCGCACCACCTCGGTGGTGCGCGGCGGCGTGTACTGGTCGTCGTAGCTGATGAGCGTGACCTTGCGGCCGTTGATGCCGCCCTTGTCGTTGACCATCTTGAAGTACGCCTCGTTGACCTTGCCGACGATGCCGTACGACGACACCGGGCCGCTGTAGGGCATAGCCATGCCGAGCTTGATCTCGGTGTCGGAGGCGCCGGTGTCGTACTTCTTCTGCGCGAGGGCCGCGCCGGCGGTGAACAGGAGGGCCGCGCCGCCCAGGGCGGCGGCCAGTCGAACGATGGAGGTCATGGAAGCTTCAGTGGAAAAACGAAAAGGGAGAGATCAGGAAAGAAGCGCTCAGTCGCCCAGCACCTTGCCGAAGGGCTCGTAGCGCGTGCCGTTGAAGCGCACCAGCTGCATGCGCTCGATCGGATAGAAGTCCGTCGGCGAGGTCTTCACCTCGATGCCCGGGTAGAGCATGGGCGGGCTGTACTGCAGGTTGGCCGCCACCTTCATGATGTTGGCGCGCGTGAGGTCGTCGCCCGCCTTGCGCAGCACCTGCTCCAGCGTCTGCGCCGACGAGTAGCCCAGCACGTTGAGCGAATCGCTCAGGTCGCCCGAGGGGTAGTACTTGCTGAACCAGGTCTTGTAGTCCTCGTACTCCTTGGAACCCTTCCACATGTCGTCGGCCGGGTCGCGCAGGTAGGTGGCCGAGATCACGCCCACCGCGTTCTCGGGGCCGGCCGGCTTGATCACCGCCGACACCGACACCGACACGCTCGACAGGTACTGCGTGGGCTTCCAGCCGATGTCGGCCGCCTTGCGGATCGCCTGCGCCGCGAACTTGGGCGTGGTGATGCTGAAGAAGGTGTCGGCGCCCGAAGCCTTCAGGTTGACCATCTGGCTGTCGATGGTCGGGTCGGTCACCTCGTAGGTCGACTGCGCCACGATCATCGTCTTGGCCTTGTCGCCGAGCGCCTCGAGAAAGCCCTTCAGGAAGTCCTTGCCGAAGTCGTCGTTCTGCATGAGCACGGCGATCTTCGCGTTGGGCTTGGTGGAGAGGATGTGCTGCGCGTAGATCTTGCCTTCGGTCTGGTACGTGGGCTGCCAGCCCATGGTCCAGGGGAAGGCCTTCGGGTCGCCGAAGCGCGTGGCGCCCGTGGCCACGAACAGCTGCGGCACCTTCTTGGCGTTCATGTAGCGTTGGATCGCCAGGTTGTGCGCCGTGCCCAGCGGGCCGAAGAGCACCAGCACTTCATCTTGCTCCACCAGCTTGCGCGCCTGCTCCACCGTCTTGGCGGGGTTGTAGGCGTCGTCCAGCGAGATGAACGTGACCTTGCGGCCGTTGATGCCGCCTTCGGCATTGACCTTGGCGAAGTAGCCCGCCGCCGCCTTGCCGATGGTGCCGTAGGCCGACACCGGGCCCGAGTACGGGACGATGTGGCCGATCTTGATCTCGGTGTCGCTCGCGCCCGGGTCGTAGCGCTTCTGGGCCTGCGCCGTGAAGGCCGTGGCGAGGCCGAGCGTGGCGGCCAGGCCGGCGCCGAGCAGGCGGCGGCGCGTGCCGGGGCGGGCGGAAATGAGGGAACGTGTCATGGTGTTGTCTCCGTCGTTCTCGTGAAAAAGAAGCTGCGGCCGCGGGCCTCTTGCCGGCCTTGTATCGGTCTCTTGCGGACCTCGTGCGGCGTTCGGGCTGGATGGTAGGCAGCGCCTCCTGCGCGTCACATCGTCGGAACGGACGATTGAGAGCGGCTGAGGGTTGCCCCTAGCATGAGCCTCGACACGGAGACACACCCACCGCCGCGCAACGCGGCGGGCACCGAAGGCAAGCACCGCATGGACCTCACGCTCAATCCCCGCTACGAAGCCTTTCGCGACGAGCTGCGCGCGTTCCTCGCCACGCACGGCCACCGCTCGGCCTTCGCGCGCACCGCCGAGCGCCCCGACGCCGACGCCCTCGCCTGGCAGCGCCTGCTGCTGGACCACGGCTACGCGGGGCGCACCGTGCCGCGCGACTACGGCGGCCACGGCGCGGCGCCCGACGTCATGGAGTCGCACCTCATCACCGAGGAGTTCGCGCGCGCCGGCGTGGCACCGCCGCTGGGCAACCAGGGCATCTCGATGCTGGTGCCCACCCTGCTCGAGCTGGGCACCGAAGCGCAGCGGCGCGAATGGATCGGCCCCACGCTGCGCGGCGAGGTGGTCTGGTGCCAGGGCTACTCCGAGCCCGGCGCGGGCTCCGACCTGGCCTCGCTGCAGACGCACGCCACCGAAGACGGCGGCGACTTCGTCATCAACGGCCAGAAGATCTGGACCTCGACCGCGCACGTGGCCGACATGATCTTCTGCCTCGTGCGCACCGAGCCCGGCGCCGCGAAGCACGCGGGCATCAGCTACCTGCTGTTCTCCATGAAGACGCCCGGCATCGAGGTGCGCCCGCTCAAGACGATGACGGGCCATGCCGAGTTCAACGAAGTCTTCTTCACCGACGTGCGCGTGCCACAGCACCAGATCGTGGGCCAGCGCGGCGACGGCTGGAAGGTGGCCAACGCCACGCTCAAGCACGAGCGCGGCTCGCTCGGCAACCCCAACCTCACGACCCAGCGCTACCAGGAGCTCGCCACGCTGATGCAGGCCGAGACCGTCGACGGCACGCGCCTCATCGACCAGCCCGTGCTGCGCGACCGCCTGATGCGGCTGCAGGGCCAGGTGCTGGCGCAGAAGTGCCACGGCCTGCGGCTGCTCACGGCCGCGGCCAGGGGCGAAGACCCCGGCCTGGCCGCGCTGGTTGTGAAGCTGCAGGGCTGCGAGCTGCGCCACCAGCTGGCCGCGCTCGCCATCGACGCGCTGGGCGAACTGGGCCTGTTGATGCCCGGCAGCGCGCACCTGCGCGCGCAGGCGCTCTGGCAGGAGCGCTACATGTTCGACCTGGGTTTGATCATCGGCGGCGGCACCGCGCAGATCCAGAAAAACATCATCGCGGAACGCGGGCTGGACATGCCGCGCGAACCCCGCCTCGCCTGATCGGTTGAAAGAAAGCACGCCATGGAATTCGCCCTCTCCGCCGACCAGAAGCTGCTGCAGGACAGCCTGCACCGCGCACTCGAAGGCGCCTGCCCACTCGACCGCGTGCGCCGCGTCGCGGCCGACGACCTGCCGCTGGACCGCGAGGTCTGGCGCACGCTGTGCGAGGTCGGCGTGCCGGCCCTGCTCGTGCCCGAGGCCTTCGGCGGGCTCGGCCTCTCGCTGCTCGATGCCGCGCTGGCCGCCGAGGAATTGGGCCGCCATGTCGCGCCCACGCCTTTTCTGGGCACCGCCGTGCTCGCACCGCTCGCGCTGCGCGAAGCCGGCAGCGCGGCGCAGCAGGATGAATGGCTGCCGCGCCTGGCGGCCGGCGAATGCATCGCCGGCGTGGCCATCGCCGAAGCCGTGGCCGGTGCGCGCGATGGCGCCGGCGTGACGGCGGCGGCCGACGGCACGCTCGACGGCAGCGCGCTCTTCGTGCTCGACGCGGGCGCGGCCGATGTGTTCATCGTGGCCGACCGCGCGGGTGGCCTGCACCTCGTGCGCGCCGATGCACAGGGCCTCACACGCGGTGCGCTGCGCAGCATCGACGCCACGCGCCCGCTCGGTGAGTTGCACTTCGCACAGGTGAAGGCAGAACGACTTCCCAACAGCGGCCCCGCCACGCTCGCGCGCCTGCGCAGCGCGGGCTGGGCCCTGCTCGCCGCCGACACGCTCGGCGCGGGCGAAGCCATGATCGGCCAGGCCGTGGCCTACGCCAAGGAGCGCCGCCAGTTCGGCCGCGTGATCGGCTCCTTCCAGGCCGTGAAGCACCTGTGCGCCGAGATGGCCGCCGCGCTGGAGCCCGGCCGCGCGCTCGTCTGGTACGCGGCGCATGCCTTCGACGCATTGCCCGAAGAAGCCGCGCTGCTCGCCGCGCACGCCAAGTCGCACCTGAGCGAAACCGGCACCTTCGTCGCCCGCACCGCCACCGAGGTGCATGGCGGCATGGGCATCACCGACCTGCTGGGCCTGCATTACTGGTTCAAGCGCATCGGCTTCAACCGCCAGCTGCTCGGCGGGCCCGAGCGCGTGCGCCACCTCGCCGCCGAGATGCAGGGCCTCGTCGCCGCATGACCTCCCACCCTATGACCACCACATCACCCGCCCCCCGCATGCTCGAAGGCCTGCGCATCGTCGACCTCACCACGGTGATCTTCGGCCCCTACTGCACGCAGATCCTCGCGGACCTCGGCGCCGAGGTGGTCAAGGTCGAGCCGCCTGAGGGCGACAGCATCCGCATCATCGGCACGCCGCCCGTCACGCCGCTGATGAGCCCCGTGCACCTGCGGCTGAACCGCGGCAAGCGCTCGGTCGACTGGGACCTGAAGAGCGAGGACGGCCGCGCCGCGATGCGTCGCCTCATCGAGACCAGCGACATCTTCATCCACAACGTGCGCAGCGACGCCATCGCGCGCGCGGGCCTGTCGTACGACGAGGTGCGCGCCATCCGCCCCGACATCGTCTACGTGCACTGCACCGGCTTCGACCAGCGCGGGCCGTATGCCGCGCTGCAGGCCTACGACGACATCATCCAGGCCGCCTCGGGCATCGCTTCGCTGCCGCCCAAGGTCGACGGCAACCCGCAGCCGCGCTACGTGCCGATGACCATGGCCGACAAGGTCTCGGGCCTGCACGCGGCGTATGCCGTGCTCGCCGCCGTGGTGCACCGGCTGCGCACCGGCGAAGGCCAGCAGGTGGAGGTGCCGATGTTCGAGTCGCTCGCCAGCTTCAACCTCGTGGAGCACCTGTGCGACAAGACCTTCGTGCCGCCCACCGGCCCCGCGCTGTACCCGCGCCAGATCGACCCCATGCGCCAGCCCATTCGCACGCGCGACGGCTACATCGCCATTGCGCCCTACCTGGACGACCGCTGGCTGCGCTTCTTCGAGGCCACCGGCCATCCCGAGGTGCTCGAGGCGCCCGAGCTGGCCGACAAGGCGCTACGGCGCAAGCACATGAGCCGCATGTACGAGGCCGCCGCCGCCATCCTGCCCGAGCGCACCACGGCCGAATGGCTCGACATCCTGAAGAAGGCCAACGTGCCCGCGATGCGCGTGAACGACATCGCCGACCTGCCCGACGACCCGCAGCTGCAGGCCACCGGCCTTTTCCGACAGCGCACGCACCCGACCGAAGGCGCGTATCTTGAAGTGCGCCCGCCGGTGCGCTTCTCGGGCTATGCCTACGCCGACCTGTCGCACGCCGCGACACCCGGCCAGCACAGCGCCGAAGTGGCACGCGAGCTGGGCGTGACCCTCATGAACGAACGAAAGAACGCCGCATGACCATGACTGTCTACGACGCCGTCGCAAGCCGCCGCTCGGTGCGCGAATTTCTCGACCGCCCCGTGCCGGCCGACACGATCCGCCGCGTGCTGCAGGCCGCGCTGCGCGCGCCCTCGGGCGGCAACCTGCAACCGTGGCACCTGCACGTGGTGGGCGGCGAGCGCCTGGACGAACTCAAGGCCCTCATGCGCACCCGCGTGCAGGAAACGCCCGGCGGCGAAGGCAGCGAGTACGACATCTACCCGCGCGAGCTGGTCGCGCCGTATCGCGACCGCCGCTTCGCCGTCGGCGAGGCGATGTACGCGCGCCTGGGCATTCCGCGCGAGGACAAGGCCGCGCGTTTGAAGTGGTTTGCGCGCAACTTCCAGTTCTTCGGCGCGCCGCTCGCGCTCTTCTGTACCGTCGACCGCCGCATGGGTCCGCCGCAGTGGTCCGACCTGGGAATGATGTTGCAGAACGTGATGCTGCTGCTGCGCGCCGAGGGCCTGGACAGCTGCCCGCAGGAGTGCTGGGCCATCTACCCCCAGACCATCGGCCGCTTCATCGACCTGCCGCCCGAACGCATGCTCTTCACCGGCATGGCCATCGGCTACGCCGACCGCGACAAGCCCCTCGACGCCCTGGAGACCGAGCGCGCGCCGCTGGACGACGTGGCCGAGTTCATCGGCATCTAGGAAGGCAATCACCCATGGACGATTGGGAAAGCGCCTGGGCGCCGATGGTGGCGCGCGTGGGCGAAGACTTTGCGAACGGCGTGATTCGCTGGGGCGCCGACGTGATCGAGGCCGGCGCCGTGCGCCGCTATGTCGAGGTGCTGGAGTTCGACTGCCCGCTGCACCAGGGGCCCGACGCGGTCGCGCCATCGACCAGCCTCGCCAGCCTCACGCTGCCGCCGATGTGGGCCCCGGGCCAACTGCCCGTGTTCACCAGCGATGCGCGCAACGCCGAACCCGAGCGCAGCCCGCTCAAGGGCACGCGCCCCGAAGGCATGCCGCCCACCACCGCCTACATGGCGACCGACTACGAGGTCGACTACCTGCAACCCGCGCGCCTGGGCGACCGCCTGGGAAGGCGCGGCAACCGGCTTGTGCGCTGCGAACCCAAGGCCACGAAGGTGGGGCGCGGCGCGTTCACGACGTGGGAGTACGACATCGTGAACCAGCGCGAAGAGGTCGTGGCCCGCTGCCGCTTCGGCATGTACCACTACCTGCCGCACTAGCGAACAAGCATCCGATTCAGTGCGGCCTCCCGCACCGGCGCGCCGCCTCCCGTGCGCAGGGCATTGGGTGCTCCCCGCAGCGAAATCAAGGAGGAGGGGCGAAGCCCCGGGGGACATTCGCGGAGGGGAGTACCCGATGTCCTGTGCACGCGCCCTGAACCGACCCACAACGCCTCACAAGCAAAGCAACAAGATGAACTGGCAAACACAACGCCGCTGGGAAGAAGTCAACGAGGGCGACCCCTTGAACCCCGTGCCCTTCCCCCTCACCGTCTACCGCCTCGTGATGGCCGCCGGCGCCAACCGCGACTTCAACGCCATCCACCACAACACCGAGCACGCCCGATCGACCGGCGCCCCCGAGATGTACGCCAACGTGATGCTGCTGCAGGGCATGTGGGAGCGCGCGATTCGCGAGTACATCGGCACGGCCGGTGTGCTGCATGCCATCCGCGGCTTTCGCATGAAGTCGTTCAACACCGCGGGCGACACCGTCACCGTGCGCGGCCAGGTCGAGCGCAAGTGGATCGACGACAACGCCGACGCCGCGCACCGCCACCGCCTCGACCTGCGCCTGTGGAGCGAGAACCGCCACGGCGTGTCCGTCGGCCCCGGCCTGGCCGTCGTGAGCCTGCCGCTCTGACATCGCGCCCAGACAGAAAAACCATCGGAGACAAGACAGACATGCACTACAGCAGATTCACCCGCCGCCACGCCTTCGCGCTGGCAGCCGCCCTGGCCACCGGCAGCGCCTTCGCGCAGCAGCCAACCTGGCCCGACAAACCCATCCGCATGATCGTGCCCTACGCCGCAGGCGGCGGCACCGACGTGTTCGCGCGCATCGTCGCCGAGGGCCTGGGCAAGCGGCTCGGCCAGAGCGTCATCGTCGACAACCGCCCCGGCGGCAACGGGCAGATCGGCATCACCGCCGTGCAGCGCGCACCGGCCGACGGCTACACCGTGCTGTTCTCGCTCACCTCCATCATCCAGAACCCGCTGCTGTACCCCAACGCCGGCTTCGATCCGTTCAAGGACTTCGTGCCCGTGTCGGAAGCCGGGCGCCTGCCCATCGTCTTCACCGTGAGCAACAAGCTCGGCGTCGACACCCTCGACGGCTTCGTAAAGCTCGCGCGCGCCGCGCCCGGCAAGTACTCGTACGGCTCCTACGGCAACGGATCGAGCGCGCACCTGTACGCCGAGGTGCTGCAGGACGCCGCGGGCATCCAGCTGCTGCACGTGCCCTACAAGGGCGAGGCGCCGGCCATCACCGACCTGCTCGGCGGCACCGTCGATGCCGTGTTCGTCTCGGCCAAGGGCGTGGGCCCGCACGTCGCGGCCGGCAAGGCGAAGTCGATCGCCGTGGTCGGCACCGCACGCGCCCCGCTCGCGGCCAGCGTGCCCACCTTCAAGGAACAGGGCTTCGCCGGCATGGAGTCGGTCGGCTGGTTCGGCATCTACCTGCCCGCCGGCACGCCGCAGCCCATCGCGCAGCGCCTCTCAGCCGAGGTGGCCCAGGTGGTGCAAAGCCCCGAACAGGCCGCGCGCATCGAAGGCCTGGGCGTGATCCCGGTCGGCAGCACGCCCGCGCAGCTCACCGCCACCATGCGCGCGGACCAGGCGCGGTGGAAGCAGGTGATCCAGGCCAAGAACATCAAGCTCGATTGAGGCCGCACGCCATGACACGTCTTTCTTCTTCCACGCTCGGCTTCGCGCTGGCCGCCTTGCTCACGCTGCCTGCCGCCGCGCAACAGCCACCGACCGACTACCCCTCGCAACCCGTCACCCTCGTCGTGCCCTTCCCCGCCGGCGGCATCACCGACAACATCGCGCGGCTGGTCGCGCAGGAACTCGGCTCCGCCTGGGGCAAGCCCGTGGTCGTCGACAACCGCGTGGGCGCCAGCGGCACCATCGGCGCCGCTGCCGTCGCACGCGCCCCGAAGGACGGGCACACCGCCCTCTTCACCATCACCACGCACGTGCAGATGCCCGCGCTGCAGCGCAAGCTCTCGTACGACGCGGTGAAAGACTTCGCGGCCGTGTCGCAGATCGGCATCTCGACCTCGGCCCTGGTCGTGACGCCCGACGTGCCCGCCAAGACGCTGGCCGAACTCGTCACGCTGCTCAAGGCCGAGCCCGGAAAGTACTCGTACGGCTCCACCGGCGTGGCGACCACCTCGCACATCTACGGCGAGCTGTTCAAGAAAGAAGCCGGCGTCGACATGCCGCACGTGCCCTACAAGGGCGCCGCGCCCATGGTGACCGACCTGCTGGGCGGCCACATCCGCGTGGCCGTGCTCGACACCGGCACCGCCCTGCCCTACCTGCAAAGCGGCAAGCTGCGCGCGCTGGCGGCACTGGGCACGCAGCGTTCGGCCACGCTGCCGCAGGTGCCGACCTTCCAGCAGGCGGGCTACGCGGGCTTCGAGCCCTATGCGTGGATTGCGCTCTTCCTGCCGGCCGGTACGCCGCAGCCGCGCGTGGACAAGATGTCGAAGGCCGTCGCCGCCATCATCGCCAAGCCCGAGGTGCAAAAGAAGATGCGCGACATGAACATCGAGCCCGCGGGCAGCACAGCCGCCGAGTTCGCCGTGGTGCTGCGCCAGGACGCCGACACCTGGAAGCGCGTGATCGACAAGACCGGCATCCGCCTGGAGGACTGACCGATGACGCCTCCTCCCCTTTTTCGCGGCGCCCTCGAAGGCGTTAAGGTGCTCGACCTCTCGTCCGTGGTGCTCGGCCCGCTGGCCAGCCAGATGCTCGCCGACATGGGCGCCGACGTCATCAAGGTCGAAGCGCCGCAGGGCGACCTGGCCCGCTCGGTCGGGCCCGCGCGCCACAAGGGCATGTCGTCGCTGTACCTGTCGTGCAACCGGAACAAGCGCAGCCTCGTGCTCGACCTGAAGCAACCCGCCGCGCGCGAGGTACTCGACACGCTGGTGCGCGGCAGCGACGTGCTCGTGCATTCGGTGCGCACCGACGCAGCGGCGCGCATCGGCATCGACGCGGCGCGGCTGCGGGAACTCAACCCGCGCCTCGTGAGCGCGCACGTCAAGGGCTTCTCGGACGAGGGGCCGCATGCGGGCCTGCCGGCCTTCGACGACATCATCCAGGCCGCATCGGGCCTGGCGCAGCTGCAATCGATCTACACCGGCGAGCCGCGCTACATGCCCGCGCTCGTGGCCGACAAGACCACGGCGTTGTACGCGGCGTATGCCATCGTCACCGCGCTGTTCCACCGCGAACGCAGCGGCCAGGGGCAGGCGGTCGACGTGCCGATGTTCGAGACCATGACCGCCTTCAACATGGTGGAGCACCTGTGGGGCCACACCTTCCAGCCGCCCATCGACGACATGGTGTACGGCTCGATCCGCTCCGGCGTACGCAAACCTTTTCGCACGGCCGACGGCTACATCGCGCTGGTGCCCTACACCGACGCGCAGTGGCTGCGCTTCTTCGAGGTGGTGGGCCGCCCCGAGCTGCGCGAGGACGAACGCTTTGCCACGCTGGCAGCGCGCGTGCGCAACCACACGGTGGTGTTCGGCGAACTCGAACGCGCCACCGGCGCGCGCACCACGGCCGAATGGGTCGCGGCGTTCCGCCAGGCCGACATTCCGGCGATGCCGATCCAGACGCTGCAGCAGCTGCCCGACGATCCGCAGCTGAAAGCCAGCGGCCTGTGGCACGACGCCGAGCACCCGACCGAAGGCACGCTGCGTTTTCCCGGCGTGCCGTTCACGCTGTCGGCCACGCCGGGCGGCGTGCAGCGGCTTGCGCCGTCGCTGGGCGAGCACACGGACGAGGTGCTGGGGGAGTTCGGGTTCGAACGCGCGGCGGTCGATGCGCTGGTGACCGCCGGCGTGGTGGCGCGGGCCTGAGGTCTATTCGAGTTTCAGGTTCATGTCCTTGATGAGCCGCGACCACAGCAGGTTCTCGCGCCGCACCGCCGCCATCAACTCGCCCGGCCCTTCACCCGAAGGCTCCAGCCCCAGGCCGATCATGCGTTCCTGCAGATCAGGCTGCGCCACGGCCTGGCGCACCGCGCCGGCGAGCTTGTCGATGGCCGGCTGCGGCGTGCCGGTGGGCGCGAAGAAGCCCCAGAATCCGCCGTGCTCGTAGCCCTTGAAGCCCTGCTCGGTGAAGGTGGGGATCTGCGGCGCGAGCGGCATGCGGCGCGTGCCGAACACGCCCAGCAATTTCGCGCGGCCCGACTTCGCGTGCGGCAGCGCTTCGCCCATGGTGACGAAGCCGCCCTGCACCTGGCCGCCGAGGATGTCGATCATCAGCGGCGCGCCGCCCTTGTAGGGCACGTGCGTCATCTGCAGGCCCTCGTCGCGCATCAGCTTCTCGCCGTAGAGGTGGCCCGACGAGCCCTGCCCCGCCGAGCCGAAGCTCAGCTTGCCGGGCTGCGCCTTGGCCATGGCGACGAACTCGCGCATGCTCCTGGCCGGCACGCCCTCGCCCACCGCGAACACGAGCAGGCCGTAGTTCGACAGCGACACGGGCGCGAAGTCCTTGAACACGTCGTAGCCGGGCTTGGCCATCAGCAGCGGTGCAAGCACGAAGGAGTTGACGGCGAACAGCAGCGTGTGGCCGTCGGCCGGAGCCTTGGCCACGAAGGACGCGGCAATGGCGCCGTTGGCACCCGGCTTCGGGTCGATGAGCACCGGCTGGCCCAGCGGCTTGGCGATGCGTTCGCCGATGGTGCGCGCGATGCCGTCGACCAGCCCACCGGCCGCCGACGACACGATCACCTTGATCGGCTGGGTCGGGTAGGCGTCGGCCGCCTGCGCCTTCGGCAAGGCACCGAGCGCGGGGGCCAGCAGTCCGCTCGCGCCCCATTGCGCGAATCGACGTCGTTGCAGCATGAAGAGGTCTCCTGTTGGTTTTCTTGACGATGAAAGCGGTTCAGCCCGCCGCGCCCCACACGGCCAGCGCATCGAGCGCCTCGACCGTGCGGCCGTCCACCCGCAGCGGGTTGACTTCGAGCGAGACCAGTTCGGGGCCGAGCGCAAGCGCGGCGTTGCCGATGGCGGCCACGGCTTCGGCGATGGCGTCGCGGTCGGCCGCGGGCGCGCCGCGCCAGCCGTCGAGCAGGCGCGCACCGCGCAGCTCGGCCAGCATGTCCTTCACCTCGGCGGGCGTCACGGGCAGCAGGCGCAGGCTGGTGTCGCGCAGCGCCTCGACCCAGATGCCGCCGAGCCCCACGGCCAGCGCCGGGCCCCACTGCGGATCGCGCACGGTGCCCACGAACAGTTCGAGCCCGCCCTGGCGCATGGGTGCGACGAGGATGCCGTCGATCTCGGCCTCGGGCCGCGCCGCGCGCACGCGCGCGTCCATCGCCAGCCAGGCGGCGCGCACCGCGTCAGCGCCCTGCAGGTTGAGCGCCACGCCGCCGACCTCGGTCTTGTGGGCGATCTGCGCCGAGGCGATCTTCAGCACGACCGGGCCGCCGAGTTCCTGCGCAATGCGCGCGGCCTCGTCGGCACTGCGCGACAGGCGCACGGGCACCACCGGCACGCCGCGCTGCGAGAGCCAGTCGAGCGTCTCGCGCTCGGAACGCAACGGCTGCGAGGGTGGCGTAGCCGGCACAGCAGCAGCGACACCTTGCGCTTGTTGACGCCGGCGCAGCGTTTCAGACCAGCGGTGCACCGCCCCCGCCGCGCTCATCGCGTGGTGAATGCCGCAGGCGATGTGGCGGATGCCGGTTTCGGCGATGAGTTCGCGCGATCGCTCGCTCACCTGCATCACGTAGTGGCTGCAGACGATGGCGGGCACCGGGCTGGCGGCCAGGCCGCGCGCCACCTGCGCGAGCACGGCGCGGTTCAGCGGCGTGTCGTTGGCCGGCGCGTTGGGCACGTCGGCCACGACGATGGCAGCGCCCAGCGCGGGGTCGCGCACCAGCGCTTCGAGCGCGTTGCCGAACAGCTCGGGCTGCAGCATGGCGGCGCCGGTCACGTCCAGCGGGTTCTGCGGCGTGCCGTAGCCCGGCAGCACCTCGCGCAGCGCGGCCTCGGTGGTGGGCGCGAGCGGCGTGAGCACCAGGCCTTCTTCCTCGGCGCGCTCGGCAAAGATCTCGCACATGCCGCCCGACATCGACACCGCCGCCAGCCCGCCGGCCGCGAAGGGCCCGGTCATGCTGGCGAAGGCGGCGGTGAACACCAGGTCTTCGATGGAGCGCACGCGCATCAGGCCCAGGCGCTGGCACATGGCGTCGAACACGCGGTCGTCGCCCACCAGCGAGCCGGTGTGGGCCTGCGCGGCCTGCGCCGTGATCTCGCTGCTGCCCATCTTCAGCACCACGATCGGCTTGGCCACGGCCAGCGCGCGCTCGGCCGCGGCGGCAAAGCGCTGCGGGTCGCGCACAGTCTCGGCGAACACGGCGATGGAACCCGTGTGCTCGTCGTCCACCAGGTAGTCGATGACCTCGGCGATGTCGATGTCCGACTCGTTGCCGGTCGACACCATGCGGCTCAGGCCGATGCCGTGCACCTGCGCCATGAACGACAGCTGCCCCGCCAGCGCGCCGCTTTGCGACACGATGCCCAGCGTGCCCGCCGGCAGCGGCTCGCGCAGCGAGGCGGTCCACACGGCCGAGCGGTCGACGAAGTTGACGAAGCCCAGGCAGTTCGGCCCGAGGATGCGCAGGCCGCGCGATCGCGCCTTGGCCGTGAGCAGGCGCTGGCGCTCGCGGCCTTCCTCGCCGGCTTCGGCAAAGCCCGAGCTCAGCAGCACCGCGTTGCCGATGCCCGCGCGCTGCAGGTCGGCCAGCGCATCGTCGAGCGCGTCGGCCGGCACCATCAGCAGCGCCGTGTCGACCGGCTCGCCGATGGCCTCGGCCGAGGTGGCCGCCGCCATGCCATGGAAGCTCCCGCCGCGCCGGTTGACCGGGTAGAGCTGGCCCGCGTAGCCCAGCGTGCGCAGGCTGGCGAGCGCCGCGTTGGACCACACCGAGCGCTCGGTGGCGCCGACGAAGGCGATGGCCTTGGGATGGAGGAAGCAGTGAAGAGAAGAAGAGGAAGAAGAAGTCATGGCAGCAGGAAGAAAGGTCGGGTTCAGTCGTCGAGCTTGATGCGCAGGTCGCTCACGAAGCGCTTCTCGTCGGCATAGGTCTTGTGCGCCCAGGCCGTGTAGGCGGGGCTGTCCATGTAGAACCTGACGTAGTCGTTGAGGTCGAGCGTTCGCAGGAACTCGGGGTCGTCCACGGCCTTGCGGAAGGCCTCCTGCAGCGCCTGCACCACCTTCGGGTCCATGCCGCGCGGGCCGGCGATGCCCCACGAGCCGTTGGCCACCACGTCGTAGCCCAGCTCCTTCACGGTCGGCACGTTCAGCCGCGTGGGCGAGCGCGCCTCGTTGAAGGTGGCCAGCAGGCGCACGCGCCCGCCCCCCACGGCGGCGCCGAAGCCGGCCTCGGAGACCGCGTCCACATGGCCGCCCATGAGCGCGTTGTACAGCTCGGCCGCGCCCTTGAAGGGAATGAAGTTGAACTTCACGCCGGCCAGCGCGGCCAGCCGCTCCATCGACACGTGCGAGGTGCCGCCGCGCCCGGTGGTGCCGTACGACACCTCGCCCGGTTTGGCCTTGGCCGCGGCCAGCAGCGCGTTCAGGTCTTTCCACGGCGCGTCCTGGCGCACCGTGATGCCCAGCGTGGCGGCCGTCACGTTGGCCACGTAGGTGAAGTCGGTGGCCGGGTCGTAGCTCACCTTCTGCAGGTGCGGCAACCGGTACAGCGAACTCAGCATGAGCGACAGCGTGTAGCCGTCGGGCGCGGCCTTGCGCGCCATGGTGGTCGGCGCCAGCGTGGCGGCCACGCCGGGCTGGTTGAGGATCACGATCTGCTGCTTCAGCTCGCGCGAGGCCGCCAGCGCCAGCGCGCGTGCCTGCACGTCGGTGGCGCCGCCCGCGGGGTAGGGCACCAGCAGCGTGATCGGCTGCTTGCCGAACAGGCCCTGGGCGCGCGCCAGGAAGGGCAGCGTGGTGCCCGCGGCGGCGAGCGCCACGCCGTGGATCAGGCGGCGGCGCGCCGGGTCGGTCGGGAAGGAATGCATGGCTTGTCTCCGGTCGGTCGAATCTGTCGTTCTGCGGCGATGGTCGCGCGCAGCCCTTGGCCGGTCACCGTCGCTTCGGACGACTTTGGCCGCCAGGGCGCTTCCGATCCCGTCGCTTCCGACGATGCCGGCGCGGCGCGTCCCTTCCATACTCGGCGCGCAACAACGCATCGACCGACGGAGACCGCAGTCCATGGACCTCACCCAGCCCCTGCACAAGGCCCTGCAGGAACGCCCCGGCGCCACCGCCCTCGTGTGCGGCGAGCGCCGCAGCACCTTTGCCCAGTTCGTCGACCGCGTGGCGCGGCTGGCGGCCGTGCTGCAGTCGCTGGGCCTGCAGCCCGGCGACCGCGTGGGCCTGCTGGCGCTGAACTCCGACCGCTACGTGGAGTACCTCTACGCCACCTGGTGGGCGGGCGGCGTGATCAACCCCGTCAACATCCGCTGGAGCGCGCGCGAGGTCGCGTACTCGCTGGACGACTGCGACACACGCATCCTGCTGTCCGACGCGCACTTCGGCGCCGTGGCGCAGCAGCAGCGCGAACTCGCGCGCTCGCTGAAGACGCTGGTGCACTTCGGCGACGGCCCCGCGCCCGACGGCATGGCCGATGCCGAAGCCCTCATGGCGCAGGCGCAGCCCGTGCCCGACGCGCGGCGCGGCGGCGCCGACCTGGCCGCAGTGATGTACACCGGCGGCACCACCGGCCTGCCCAAGGGCGTGATGCTCACGCACGGCAACCTCTACACCGGCCAGCTCTCGGCCAACATGGCCGCCACGCGCCCCGCCGAGGCCGTGGGCCTGAACATGGCGCCCATGTTCCACGTGGGCGGCACCGGCCTCACGCTGCAGCTGATGATGCGGCTGTGCACGCAGGTCATCATTCCGGCCTTCGACGAAGTGAAGGTGCTCGAGGCGATCCAGAACGAGCGCGCCAGCGAGACCTTCATGGTGCCCACCATGCTCAAGCGGCTCATCGAGCACCCGCGCTTCGGCGAGTTCGACACCACGCCGCTGCAGCTGGTGCTGTACGGCGCCGCGCCCATCGACGACGCGCTGCTGCTGCAGGCCATCGACAAGCTGCCGCGCGCGGGCTTCTGCCAGCTCTACGGCATGACCGAGCTGTCGCCCGTGGTCACCGTGCTGCCCACCTGGTGCCACCACCCTGACCAGCCGGCCGCGCGCCGCCGCTCGGCCGGGCGGCCCGTGCCCATCGCCGAAGTGCGCATCGTCGATGCCGAAGGCCAGCCTGTGCCGAACGGCACCGTCGGCGAGATCGCCGCGCGCGGGCCGATGGTGATGGCCGGCTACTGGAACAAGCCCGAACAGACCGTCGAGGTGCTCCGCGATGGCTGGATGCACACCGGCGACGGTGGCGTGATGGACGCCGACGGTTTCGTCTACGTGGTCGACCGGCTCAAGGACATGATCGTGAGCGGCGGCGAGAACATCTACTCGGCCGAGGTCGAGAACGCCATCACGCAACTTCCGCAGGTCTCGATGTGCGCCGTGGTCGGCGTGCCCGACGACCAGTGGGGCGAGCGCGTGCATGCCGTGGTCGTGCTGCGCGCCGGCGAGGCCCTGAGCGCCGAGGCGCTGGTGGCGCACTGCAAGACGCTGATCGCCGGCTACAAGTGCCCGCGCAGCGTGGAGTTTCGCGCCGAGATTCCGCTGTCACCGGCGGGGAAGATGCTCAAGTACAAGCTGCGCGAGCCGCACTGGGAAGGGCGCGCGCGCAAGGTGGGGTGACGCGCCGGCGGTGTGTGTGCGGATGTGTGCGGGTGTGTTTCACCTGCTTGGGGTATGGTGGCGGGCCGCCACCTGCACCTGCACCTTCTGCGACATGCACCGCCGCCTCCTCGCTCTCGCCCTGCCCTGCTTTCTGCTCCTTGGCCTGTCGCCCGCCTTTGCGAACGGCAGCCTGCAGTGCGACGGCCGGCCGTATGCGGTCGAGATCCAGTTCAGCCTCTCGACCGGCCAGCTGACCGAACTGGTCGTCGCGCGCACCGGCCCAGGCACCGAGGGGAGCGAGCGCTTCACCCTGCAGCAGCGCTTCGTCGACCATCGCCAGCAGCTCATCCGCGCGCGCGGCACCGGCCTCGAACGGCCACAGGTGGCCGTGGCGCTGCGCGTGGCCGGCGCGACGGGCACGCTCAGCTACCGCGGCGCGCAGTACGAGCTGCGTTGCAGCTGGACCGCGCTGGGCTGATCCACCCTTCACGCTTTCCATGCCGCAAGACCGCACCCTTCTTTACGCAGGACGCGGGTTCGAGGTGGCGCATGTGCGCCTGCACGCGCCGCAGGGGCCGGCGTGGAGCGACCTGTACACCGTGGCCTCGCCGCGCGTGGTCTTCCCCATCGGGCGCACGCGGCTCGACGTGCGCTCGGGCGACCACACCTGGCTGACCGACGCGCTCACCGCCATCCGCTTCGGCGACGCCACCGCCTACCGGCTGCGGCCCGAGACCGCGACCGTGCGGCACAGCCTCGTGGTCAGCGGCCAGGCATCGGTGAGCCCGGCCCACGGTGAAAGCGCGGCGGGCGTGAGCGTCTGCCTGCTGACCCCGCAGGCGCTGTACCGCATGCACGCGGCGCGGCGCCAGTTGCCGGACACCGACAGCGCACAGGCCGCGGCCTTGGTGGCCGCGCTCGTCGCCGAACTGGGCAGCGCGCCGCACCAGGCGCCCTGGCACGGCGCCGTCGCGCGTGCACGGCAGCTGCTGCTGTCCGAAGGCAGCGGCCCGGGCGCGCGGCCTGCTCTCTCGCTGGACGAACTGGCCGAGGCCGTGTCGCGCTCGCCCTTTCACCTGGCGCGGCGCTTTCGCCAGCAGACCGGCCTGAGCCTGCACCAGTACCGCCAGCACCTGCGGCTGGCGGCGGCGATGGAGCGGCTGGCCGACGGCGAACGCGACCTGGCGGGCCTGGCGCACGACCTGGGCTACTGCAGCCAGAGCCACCTGGGCGCCGTGTTCCGGCGCGGCGTCGGCGTCACGCTCGGCGAGGCCCGCCGCGTGCTCGGGCCTGCCGACGCAGCAGGCGCACGAATCTGATAGCTTTCGCGCCGGCCGGGCCACAGACTGGCCCGATGACGACATCGCCTCGCACCCTCTGGACCGGCGCACTCGCCGCGCTGGCCGCCGCCCTCATCGGCAGCGCCTGGCAGCTGCTGTCGCGCCACGGCGTGACCGCCACCGCGCTCGGGCCGATGGACCTCGCCCTGCTGCGCTACGGCATTCCCGCGCTGCTGCTCAGCCCGCTGTGGCTGCGCGGCAGGCTCGTGCCGCCGGGTGCGTCGCGCGGTGCGCTCGTGCTGCTCGTCGTCGGCAGCGGCCTGCCCTTCGGCCTGCTGGTGCTGGCCGGCGCGCAGTGGGCGCCCGCCAGCCACATGGGCATCTTCATGGCCGGCAGCCTGCCGCTCTTCACCGCGCTGGGCGCGTGGGTCTACCGGGGCGAGCGCGTGCATGGCCTGCGCCTGCTCGGGCTGGTTGGCATCGCCGTCGGCATGGCCGTGTTCGCCGCGGGCAACTTCGGCGAGGGCCTGCGCCAGCAGCACTGGCGCGGCGACCTGCTCTTTCTGCTGGCGGCCCTGCTGTGGACCGTCTACTCCCTGGCCTTCGGCCGCTGCGGCATGAGCGCATGGCAGGGCGCGGCCTTCGTCAACGGTGCGTCGACCCTGCTGCTGTTGCCGCTGCTGTGGCTCGCCGGCCCGCCGCGACTGTTCGCCGCGCCATGGACCGACATCGCGATGCAGGCCGCAGGGCAAGGCGTGGTCGCCGGCCTGCTGGGGCTGGTGGTCTACGGCGTGGCGATCACGCGGCTGGGCGCCGCACGCGCCGCGCTGTCGTCCGCGCTCGTGCCCGTGCTGACCACGCTCGGCGCGGCATGGTGGATGAACGAGCCCGTCACGCGCGCCGCGCTGCTGGCGCTGTCGGTCGTGGTGCCCGGCGTCGTGCTCGCGAGCGGCGCGCTGCGGTGGCGGGTGCTGGCGCCGCGCGACAGCGAAGGGCGGGCCCCGGGGCAGAATGCTGCGGCGCCCTTGCCCACTTCCGAAAGCACTCGCCCATGAAGAAAAAGATGAATCGCCTTCGCACCGCCACGCTCGTGGCCGCCTCGTTCGCGTCGCTCTTCGCCTTCTGCGGCGCGGGCTGGGCGCAGCGGCCGGAGCCGCAGCAGCAGCAGCAGCAGCTGCAAGCACAGCAGCAGCCCCCGGCATCGCCACTGCACCGCAGCGTCGTGCGCGTGCCCACGCCCTTCGTCGAGAACGGTGCGCCCGTCACGCTCGAGATGGTCATCTACAAGCCCGACGGCGCCGGCCCGTTCCCCACCGTCGTGTTCAACCACGGCTCCACCGGCATCGGCAACGACCCGGCCTTGTTCAAGCAGACCTGGGCCCCCGAGCGAACCGCCCGCTGGTTCACGCAGCGCGGCTGGCTCATCGCCTATCCGCAGCGGCGCGGACGCGGCCAATCGGACGGCCTGTACGACGAAGGCTTCACTGCGAAGCGCGAGCACTACAGCTGCGAGCCCGCCATCGCCCTGGCCGGTTTCGACCGCGCCGTGGCCGACCTCGACGCCGCCGTCGCGTGGCTGCAGCGCGACCCCGACGTCGACACCCGCCGCATGGAAATCGCAGGCCACTCGCGCGGCGGCATCCTCGCGGTTGTGTATGCGGGCCTGCACCCCGACATGTTCCAGGGCGTCATCAACTTCGTCGGCGGCTGGATGGGCGACAAGTGCCCCGGCAACGCCGCCGACGCCATCAACCCCGCCACCTTCCGCCGCGGCGCGGCCTTTGCCAAGCCCACGCTGTGGCTCTACGGCGAGAACGACCCGTTCTACGCGATGTCGCACAGCCACAAGAACTTCGAAGCCTTTCGCGAAGCGGGCGGCAAGGGGCGCTTCGAGAGCTTCACGCTGGAGGGCGGCGCGAGCGGGCATGGGTTGCTCGGGCAGCAGGGGCTGTGGGGGAAGGCGGTGGAGGCGTATCTGGCGGCGCCGTAAGGTGGTGCGGCACCGTCGTGCGCTAACGGCGCAGGTCGGCTGCCGCGGCGTTCAACTGCGCAATGAAGTCAGGAAGAGGAATACGTGAGCCCAGGCTTCCGTCCTTCGCGGGGAACGCAACGCAGAGCTGGTCCCGGCCTTCCTCGCGGTCGAGCAGCAACAAGAACTGACCATCGAAACTCAGCTCTGCGACGAGGTGCTCGTGCGCTGTGTCGCTCAGGATGGTGGTTTCCCATTTCTCGTTGTTCATGTCTGCTCTGCGGATGGAAGATGACGCTGCCGTGCGCTGCGGGTTGAGGTTCAGCAGGGCCGGATGATAGGTCGACAGGTCTGCGAATCCACCCTCGCCCCACCTGCCAATCACTGCGTGCAGCTCTTGGTGGAAGCGGTGTGCAATGAGCGCCTCGCGCGATTCATCCCTCTTCGAATCGGCTCGAAACGGAGGCTGAAAGACCCAGCGGCGCGCCGACGGGCCGGGGATAGCCCACTTCGCTCAGGATTTCATCGAAGTCCAGGTGAAGCAGTTCGACAAGCTTGTCGATATCCCGCAGTTTCATGGTCCCGTTCGCCATCAAGGTTGCGGCACGCCGTTCTGATGTGCCGAGCGCACTCGCTACGTCGCCGAGGGTGAAACCGGCGGTGGCAAGCTCTCTTCGAAGAATCGCAAGTAGATGCGGAGTTCCGTGCATCGGTGGACTGGCCATAGTGAAACCCGCGCTTGAATCGCGCGAAGCTAATCAGCGCGATTGTTCCGAGCATGGCGATGATCCCGGCGTGTTATCCGGGAGGTAGCGTTTCCTGCCACTCCGGGTATCCCGGTATCGCGGACCCGCGCAGGGCCTTTTTTCTTCATCCTTCCCGGCTTCACCCACCGGAATTTCGGGACGGAGGCGGAGGGCAAAATGCGCCTGAGCGACCGCCCGTCGATGCTGTGAACTTGTTGCAAGCGACTTGGCCGCACCTCTTCGCGCCGTCATCGGGCGATCCGTGCAAACGACATGCAGGGACATCTACGAAATGAAAGACATGACAACGCCTCTGCGACGGCAGTTGAGTGGCGATCTGCTCCTGGCAATGAAGGCGAAAGATTCCGTCGCAATCTCGGCATTGCGATCCGTTCTTTCCGCGCTGGACAACGCTTCGGCCGTTCCGGCAAGCACGGTCCCCGTTCCAGTCTTCGGTCTGAATGGCGACGTTCCCAGAAGAGAGCTTTCGGACATGGATTGCCAGGAGATCATCGGCGCCGAGATAGGCGCCTGGTCTTTGGCGGCCCAAGAGCATGAGCGCCTTGGGAATGGCGATGAAGCGGCCCTCTTGCGTGCGCAGAAAGCTGCGATCGAGCGCTACATGGGAACCGGTGAGCGCACCCCACAGGCCCTTTCAACCGATCGTGACGGAAACGCCGCTGCTGGTGAGCGGTGAGGTCAGGCGCCGGACGTGAGTGAGGCGAGGCAAGCCACGTCAATCAGCGTTGACCTCTTAAGGCTTGCCAGCACCGCGCCGCCTCCATATCACGGCGTCCGCCAAGTAGTGATGGAAGTTCAGGACGAAGTGCGCAATAAGAATGGTTGGAAGTCCCAGCCAAAGAAGGCTCTCTCCCACATGATCGGCGGCCAGAAACAAAGCAGCTCCCCCGATAGAACACGTCAGAAAAAATGTCGCTGGCGATTTCAGAACCTCAACCAACGACTTGCGACGCACCGAAGCACTGTCTGATTCTTCACTGCTTTGTCCCGTCATGACTTCGGTTCGCCGTTGGCGATACACGAATATCAGGTACTGAATGTTGTGCCAGACGTTGACTACCAACCAGCCCACCGTGATGTCGCTGATCCAGACATAGCCAACCAACGAAATCACCAGGTGCGAGAGCACGAAGCTGTTGAAGGGCTCATTCGCCGGCTTCTCGCTCCTGGCCTGCATCATCAGGTGAGCGAACCAGAACAATGCACCGGCGATGGCTGCGACGCCCACCGCAAAGGCCAACTCCTGCGGAACGGGAGGAAACCAGATGGGGTACCCCAGGAAGTTTTGGGGCGCCTGCGCACTGCGATGCAGGTACCCCCACGCAGGAAACAAATAGAGCAGCAAATATGGCAGCTTCCGATAAGGCACCTGAAGCCGATGGTCATGGCGTCTGGCGATTCCATAGCTTTGGCGGGCAACATGGAACGTCTGAAGCACGAAATACAGGGCGAGCAGCCCGGCCGCTTCATAGGCCAGCGCAATGACCGTCAAAGCCGCCAATATCAAGAGAGGTGCGACAACGATCAGGACCCAGCGCAGGCGAAGGCGCGAATAGATCGCGCCGATGCGCGTGTAGGTCGCAACCAGATGAGGGTTCGCCAGCATCCATATGTTGATATAGAGAACGGCCAGCATCATCGGCGCGGACCACGAGGCCAGCGCGCCGGCCGTCAGCGCTGCGAACAGGTTGCCAAAGATGAACCAATGCTCCTGGCGCATCGCGGTGTTTGTGCCGCTCCCCGACGCAGGCTGCGCGTGGACGGTCATGTCACGGCAATCGCAGCACGCTGAGGCCGTGGCGATCCGAGGGGCGCCTGTTTGGGAGGCACCGAAAACACGGAGCGAGGCCGCAGATAGCGCTCGAGGTCGGTACGCATGCTTTCGTATGCCCCATCTCGCGCCGCCGTGAATCTCGGCTCGAGGCTTGCACGGCTCATGACGCCAGACAAGCCTGCGGGGGGAAGCTGCTGGTACGGATCGTAGTCTTCGGTGACCTCGCACGGGTAGCAGTGCCCGTCAGCGTCGTACTGGCTGTGGATCTTCACCTTGTAGACCACACCGCCCTCCTTGGCTGGATCGACGGGAAAACTGAAAGCCAGAGTGAGCTCCGACGCCTTTGAAGGGGCCTCGCTTTCAATGGGCAGAAAGCCGGCGCTCCGGTAGGCGCGAACAATGTTTTCCTTGAGACTGGGCAAACTGAGGCCAACGAAGGCGTTACCGAACAGGGCCTGCTCCCCTTCCCATTGCCGCTTGTAATTGAACCGAAACGCAGGGTCGACATGTTCGCGCCCCACGGATTCGAGCGTCGCGTACGCGTTGTCGATGGCCGGTACGAGCCGCGCGCTCAGGTCGTACTGGGCCATCCAGGGAAGCGCTTTGACCTCTTGCGCATTCTTGATCTCGGCAAATCTCAAGAAGCATGGATTGCACTTCTTCTTGCCGTCGAGCAACTCGTCGGCGGATACGAGAACGGTGGGAACGAACTGCACCTTCGAATCCGCATTGAATTTGAACTCGAAGACCGTCGATTTTTTCTTCTGCTCATCCACGGCGACGAAAGAGAAGTCTGACTTCTGAAACGCCTTACGCACCATCGACCTGAATTCCGCCACGCTGACATTTCGATAGGCAGCGACGGGGAAGGTGGGCGTTCCGACCTTGTAGCTGAGATCCAGAACGCTCCGATACAGCTGAGGCTGAGCGAAAGCGGTCAGTCCGACCAGCAAGAAGCATCCGCCAAGCAAAGCTTTTCGAATGCCGGAAGTAAATACCATGTGTGCTCCCTGTAACAGCGCCCGTGTGTGCGTGGAGTCGCCATTGGCGCCAATTGATTTTTTGACGAATGTCCAATACCGGCCGATAACGCGGCTCCGAATCGTCGCATGGAACCTCTCTGCGAGATAGGCACGGCCTTGGTTAAACGCCTCAGACAAGCATCCATCGGCACGATGGAATTCGGCGTTTAGCGAAAAAGTTCCGAGACCAATTGGGGGCTCAAACCCCTGTTGCCTACAAACGACGGCTTCCGCCTACAGAGCGCCCCCTCCATTTGTGTCCCCAAATTGAGCACAATCCCCCCATGCCAAACATCGCCTCCATCCTCAAAGCCGAAATTTCCCGTGTCGCTCGCAAGGAAGTGCGAGCGGAAATCGAAACCCTCAAGAAGGCCTCCGTCGCGCACCGGGCATCGATTGCCGACTTGCGCCGTCAGGTGAGCGCGCTCGAAAAGGAATTGCGCAAGGTCGCCAAGGGCTCCGCGCGTCAGGCACCCGCCGCAGCCGGTGCTGCCGGCAACGACGCCGACGCAGTCGGCCCCAAGCGCCGCTTCAGCGCCAACCGGCTGGCCGCGCACCGCGCCAAGCTCGGGCTGTCCGCGGCGATCTATGGGCAGTTGGTTGGCGTGTCGGGCCAGACGATCTATCACTGGGAACAAGGCAAGGCGCGTCCGCGTGCGGCGCAGCTGGAGCGACTGGCCACGGTGCGGGAACTCGGGGCGCGCGAGATTGCAGAGCGGCTGGAAGCGCAGTAAGCAAGTCACCCGCCGCACACCATGAAACTCGGTTACACCATCGTCTACGTTCCCGACGTCGCCGAGTCGCTGAAGTTCTTCGAGCAAGCCTTCGGACTGCCCACGCGCTTCCTGCATGAATCAGGCACTTATGGCGAACTCGAAACTGGCGAGACCACGCTGGCGTTCGCCGCGCACGCGCTCGGCAATTCCAACTTTCCGGGCGGGCATGTCGCCGCCTCGGAATCCGCGCAACCGCTGGGCATGGAGCTGGGCCTCGTGACGCCCGACGTGCCCGCCGCGCACAGCCGCGCGCTCGCAGCCGGCGCCACGCAGCTGTCGGCGCCGGTGACCAAGCCCTGGGGGCAGGTGGTCTCGTACGTGCGTTGCCCCGACGGCACGCTGGTCGAGCTGTGCTCGCCCATCGGCGGCTGACGGGCGCCCTGCCCCACTAGCGGCTGGCCGGCGCCTACCGGGCATAGCGGCCGATCCACGTGCCGGCCTTCGTGATGTAGCCACGGACGCCATCGCGCACGACCTCGAGCACCTGTGGATCGAACGACAGATCGATGTCGTCGTACACGGGGTCGATGACCACGTCGCCCGTGGCATCGATGCATCCCCATTTGTTGTTGGTGTGCAAAAAGACGGCGAATCCCGCGTAGCAGAAGCTCGACAGGTCGTCGAAGACGGGGTCGATCGCCACATTCCCGGCCGTGTCGATGAAGCCCCATTTCTCCCCGATGCGGACTTTGGCCAGTCCGTTCCTGGCGAAGCCGGAAGCCTCCACATAGCGGGCCGGAATTCGGGGTTCACCGCTCGCGTCCATGTAGCCATGGCGATGGTTGCCTCCCTTGAAGGTCGCCAGCCCGCACGCATCGAACTCACCGAATGTCTTGAATGCCGGGCGCAGCACTTCCTTGCCGGTGACGTCGATGAATCCTGTGAAGTCGGCGCGCCTGGCCTTGGCGAGACCATTGACGGCGAATGCACCGATCCCGTCGTAGAGGGTCGGAACCACCAGTTCCCCTCGGACATCGATGCATCCGCAGGTGCCTTCCGGTGTGCGGATCGTCGCGAGGCCCGAGTCGTCGAACGAGCGGGCATACTCAAAAACCGACGCGAAGACCTTGCGGCCCTTGGTGTCCACAAAGCCGTGCTGAAACAGCTGTTCCCGGTCGAGGATCACCTTGGCGATGCCCTGGTTGGAAAAATCTTCGGCCTGATGGAACGACGGGCCGACCACGGTGCGACCCGTTCGATCGATGAACCCGAGGCCCGTTTCGCTTTCGAGATCCAATCGCGCAACCGCAAGGCCATTCGTGGCAAAAGGCCCGACGTCATGGAACTGCGGAGGAACAACGACCTCCCCTCCGAGATCGATAAATCCGAAGAGGCCGCTCGTAGCGGATCTGATGAGAAGCATGGTCTCTTTCGCTGTACCGAGGGACAGTCGAAATGATACGGAGGCTTCTCAGGCGCAGATTTCTAGTCGATCAACGCCACCGCCCGCCGCGCAACCCCCGCGGCCTGCGCGCCCACCTGCACCGCATCGGCCGCCGCCGCGCTGCCGCTCTTCGCGCGCGCCGCGATGCCTTCGAGGATCACGGCGAAGCGGAACAGCGAGAACGCCAGGTGGAAGTTGGTCACCGGCTCGGCGCAGCCGCCGGCCTGCTGGTAGTGGGCGATGTACTCAGCCTGCGTGGGAATGCCTTCGGCCGCGAGGTCGATGCCCTGCATGCCTTCGAACTCGTCGGCGCCGGTGTGCCAGGCCATGCAGTTGTAGGCCACGTCGGCCAGCGGGTGGCCCAAGGTCGACAGCTCCCAGTCGAGCACGGCGATCACGCGCGGCTCGGTGGGGTGGAACATGAGGTTGCCGAAACGGAAGTCGCCGTGCGCGATGGTGGTCTGGTCGCCCGGTGGCAAGTTCGCGGGCAGCCAGGCGATGAGGCGGTCGATGTTCGCGTCTTCGCGGGTGCGCGACGCCTCCCACTGCCGGGTCCAGCGGGCGATCTGGCGCTGGAAGAAGTTGCCGGGGCGGCCGTAGTCGGTGAGGCCGACGGCGGCAAGGTCCACCGCGTGCAGGCGCGCCAGGGTCTCGGCCATCGCAAAGTAGGAGGCGCGGCGCTCGGCGGGCGCGATGCCGGGCAGCGCGTAGTTCGACAGCACGCGGCCTACGAGCTTCTCCATCACATAGAAGGGCGTGCCCGCCACGGCGCGGTCGTCGCAGTACAGCACGGTGCGCGGCACGGGCACGTCGGTGGCGGCCAGGGCGCGCAGCACGCGGTACTCGCGGTCGACCGCGTGGGCCGAGGGCAGCAGTTCGCCGGGCGGCTGCTTGCGCAGCACCAGCGCGCGGTTGTCGAAGTCGACGAAGAAGGTGGGGTTCGACTGCCCGCCGCCGATGCGCGCCAGGCGCATCGGGCCTTCGAGCTCGGGCAGCGCCTGCCGCAGGTGGCGCTGCAGGCGGTCGGCGTCGAACTCGATGCCTGCTGGGGTGGCGTCTGCAGCTGCGCTCATGGCCGGCGGAACACGGGCTCGCGTTTCTCCAGGAAGGCTTTCACGCCTTCGGCGAAGTCGGGCCGGTCGATCAGCTCGCGCTGGCGCTCGGCCTCGTGGCGCATCTGGCCGACGAGCGACTGGCCCGCGGCCGATTCGTACACGGCGCGGATCTCGTGTGCCGCGTGCGCGGGCAGGCGCGCGAGCCGCTGCGCAACGGCCACGGCCTGGGCGCGCAGTTCGGCGTCGTCCACGCAGGCCCACACGAGGCCCCATTGCGCGGCCTGTTCACCCGACAGGCGTTCGCCGAGCAGCGACATGCCGACGGCGCGCGCGCGGCCCACGAGCCGTTCGAGGAACCAGGTGGTGCCCAGGTCGGGCACGATGCCCAGGCGCGGCATGAAGGGCAGGTAGAAGTAGGCCGATCGCGCGACCAGCACGACGTCGGCGGCCAGCGCCACGCCCACGCCGGCGCCCGCGGCGGGGCCGTTGATGGCGCTCACCACGGGGAAGGGCATGCTGCGCAGGTCTTCGATGAGGCGGTTCGACAGCGCCTCCATCGCGTCGGCCGTGCGCTGGCCCAGGCTGCCGGGCGCGCTGGCGTCCATGCTGCCCAGGTCTGCGCCCACGCAGAACGATTTGCCGACGCCGGTGAGCACCACGGCGCGCACCTCGCCTTCGTCGCGCAGCTGCGCGAGCCGCTGGCGCAAGGCCTCCTGCAGCGGCACGGTGAGCGGGTTGAGCCGCTTGGGAATGTTGAAGCTGAGGATGGCGACGTCGCCGTCGCGCTCGTACAGAAGGGGGTCCTGGTCGTCAGGCTGGCTCATGAGTGGGCTCCGAAGGGCGTGAGTAGGTAAAGGCGTTCACTTCATGTTCAGCGCGGGCCCGACCGGGTCGAGGTCCACGCCGTTGAAGCGCACGGGCTGCATGGAGGCGTACGCGTGCAGGTCAGCGGCCGAATTGGCCATGGTCACGCCGGGCAGCAGCATCGAGATGCGCGGGCTCTTGAGGGTGCTGGCGGCCACGCGCACGCTTTCGCGCGTGGGGTTGGCGCCGGCCTCGCGCAACACATGCGCCATGAGCTGCGCCACGATGTAGCCCGACACGCCGCTGCCGTTGCTCGGGTCGACGCCGCTGGCGTGGGTCTTGAGCAGCTCTAGGTACTCGAGCACCTCGGGGTCGCGGCTCCAGCGCGGGCTCATGGGCTCCTTGTAGACGGCGAGCGCGACCACGCCCTTGGCCTTGTCGGCGCCCGCGGGCTCGAAGGCCATCTTCACGGAGGCGGCGGCAAAGTTGAGGTAGCGGTCGGGCGTCCAGCCCACGTCGGCGACCTTGCGGATGGCCTGCGCGGCGGTGCGCGCGGTGGCGGCCATCACGAGCACGTCGGCACCCGACGACTTGAGCTGCACCACCTGCGAATCGACGGTGGGGTCGGTCACTTCAAAGGTGGCCTGCGCCACGATCTTGGCCTTGCCCTGCTTCGACAGGCCTTCCTGCAGGCCCTTGAGAACCTCGCGTCCGAGGTCGTCGTTCTGCATGAGCACGGCGATCTTGGCGTCGGGGCGGTTCTCGATGATGTGGCGCGCGAACACGCGGCCCTCGCCCTGGTAGCTGCCGAGAAAGGGCACGGTCCACGGGTACTTGGCAGCGTCGTCGAACTGCGCGGCGCCCGACTGCACGAACAGCTGCGGCACCTTCTTGGCGTTCATGTAGCGCTGGATGGCCATGTTGGGCGCGGTGCCCAGGTTGCCGAAAATGGCGAGCACCTGGTCTTCCTCGACGAGGCGGCGCGCCACCTCGACGGTCTTGGGCGGCGAGTACTGGTCGTCGTAGATCAACAGGCGCACCTTGCGCCCGTGGATACCGCCCTGCTCGTTGAGTTTCTTGAAGTAGGCCTCGGCCACCTTGCCGACCACCGAGTAGCCCGACACGGGCCCCGACAGCGGCATGGGCATGCCCAGCACGATCTCGGCGTCGCTCACGCCGGCTTCGGGCTTCTTCTGGGCCAGGGCCGGCAGGCTGATGCAGAGCGTGGCAAGGCCGGCGGCCAAAGCCGTGCGGCGGGAAAGCGGATGAACCATGTCGCGTGTCTCCTTCTGTGTTGCTGAGTGGCCGGGTGGCCTGCGTCGTCAGTCGTCGTCGGAAAGCGGTTCAGGCGGAGGTGGCCCGGTTCGGCCCCATGTAGCCGAAGAGGTGGCCCGCCACCTTGCGCATCTGGATCTCTTCGGAGCCCTCGGTGATGCGGTAGCGGCGGTGGTGGCGGTAGATGTGTTCGAAGGGCTTGTGGCGCGAGTAGCCGATGCCGCCGTGCACCTGCATCGCGCGGTCGGCGGCCTCGCACACCAGGCGGTTGGCCCAGTAGTTGCACATCGAGACCTTGTCGGACAGCTGCTTCTCGACCTGCGGCTTGGGCATCTGGTCCATCTGCCACGCGGTCTTGCGGATCAACAGGCGCAGCATCTCGACCTGCGTGGCCAGCTCGACCAGCGGAAACTGGATGCCCTGGTTGCGCGCCAGTTCCTCGCCGAAGGGCTTGCGCTCGCGCGCGTACTTCACGCTCTCGCGCACGCAGTAGTCGGCGGCGCCCAGGCTCGACGCGGCCTGGCGGATGCGGTTCTCGTGCACGAAGTGCTGGGCAATGGCCAGGCCGCCGTCGAGCGGGCCGAGCACGGCGTCTTCGGGCACCCACACGTTCGTGAAGCTCACGCGCGGGTGGTCGGTGGGCATGTTGAAGGTCCAGAGGTACTCCTCGATCTTCACGCCCTCGGCCTGCGCGGGCACGAGCAAGGCGCTGATGCCGCGCGCGTCGCCGTCGCGCCCGCTCGTGCGTGCGAAAAGCACGCAGTGCGTGGCGGTGTGCATGCCGGTGGTCCACATCTTTTCGCCGTCGATGCGAAAGCCGGCGCGGCCGTGGCGCACCTCGGGCACGGCGCGGGTTGCCATGTGGGTGGCGTCGGAGCCGTGCTGCGGTTCGGTGAGGCCGAAGGTCAGGCGCACACGTTCGTCGAGCATGCCCTGGATGAGTTCGTCGCACTGCGCGGGCGTGCCGAAGTCGCGAATGGCGAGCACGAAGGGGTTGTTGGCGACGATCGAATGCTCGTTCTGCAGGTCGTTGTGCAGGCCCAGGCCGCGCGCCGCAAAGTGCTCGCGGATCACGGCCATCCAGAGGTTGCTGCCGTCGCGCCCACCGAATTCGGCGGGCAATGCAAAGCGCAGGTGGCCCGCGCGGTCGGCGCGGTGGCGCGCCTCGGCCAGCAGCGCCTCCCACTCGGGACGCGGCAGGCCGCCGTTCTCGAAGTCGGTGCGGGCCCATTCGCGGCGGTGGTCGAAGAAGCGCTCGTTGTCGTCCTGCGCCTGCAGCGGTGCGATCTCGCGATCGATGAAGGCGTCGAGTTCCTCAAGATAGTCGACGAGGTCGCGGGGCAGGTCGAAGTCCATGGCTCAGTCTTTCTTCTTCGTGCCGGCGGCATAGCCGGGCTGGTCGATGGCGAGCTTGTCGCGCGTGGTCTGGCGCAGGTGATCGATCAGGCCGGGGGTGGCGGCGTCGAGTTCGCCTGTGGCGATGCGAGTGCAGAGCAGGCGGTTGGCTTCGGCCAGGTCGGCGGGTGCGCCGGGGCCCAGCAGCGTGTGCAGCCGCGTCAGTTCGCTGGCCTGCGCGACGGGGCCGAGTTGCACTTCGCGCCGCGCGATGTCGAGCGTGTTCGCCGCCACGCGCGCGTGGAACGCGACCTGCCCTTCGGTGGCAGGCACCACCTGCTCGCGCAGAAAGGCGGCGACGGCCTCGAGCAGCTCGGCGACGTCGGGACGGTCCTGCATCAGGCGGCCTCTTCCTCGGGGGTGAGCAGCGCCAGCAGGTCCGACTCGGCCTCCGACGCGCGGCGGCCGATGGCGGCCTTCTCGACATCGCGCTCGCGCCCGCTGAGCCAGGCATGCACCATGGCTTCGCAGACGATGCCCCACTTGAGCGTGCCCAGCACCTCCCACCAGCGCACGCGATCGGCATCGACCTGCCCGCCCTCGGCCGTGTAGCCCTCGAAGAGCTGCTCGCGCGTGCCGAAGCCGCCCACGGGCAGCGCGCCGTGGCCAAAGCGCCAGGAGCGCACGCACATCCAGCCGAGGTCTTCCATCGGATCGCCGAGGTGCGCGAGCTCCCAGTCGAGCACGGCGCGCAGGCCCTCCTCGCCGACCATCAGGTTGCCGTTGCGGAAGTCGCCGTGCACGAGCACCGGTGCGGGCACGTCGGTTGGTGCGTTTTCGCGCAGCCAGCGGAAGGCGAGTTCGAACACGGGGCACGCGGTGCCGTGGCTGCGGTGCAGGCCGAGCTGGAAGTCGAGCTCGGCCCGCGCGGCGGCCGTGCGCAGCGGCGGCAGCTGGTGCGCGGGCAGGCGGTGGATGCGCGCCATGGCCGCGCCGCACTGGCGCGCCAGCACGCGGCGCGCGCCGGCCAGGCGTTCGTCGCGCACGATGCGGCGGCCCAGGGTCTCGCCCTCGATGCGGTCCATGACGAAGCCTTCGCCGAGCGCGTCGGCCGGCTGCAGCACATGGCGCACGCCGGGCACGGGCACGCCGCCTGCGCGTGCGGCCTCGATGAGCTTCGCCTCGGCCGCGAGGCCCGCGGTGCCCAGGGCGCGCGCGCCGCTGGCATCGGCCGCGCGGCGCAGCACCAGCGGATGGGCATGGCCCGCGCCGGTCGTCGTTACATCGAAAGCCCAGGTCTGCTGGCTGGCGCCGCCCGAGAGCCGGCGCACGGCCTGCACCGCATGACCATCGGGCACGAGCCGCCCGGCCACCCGCTGCAGTGCGTTCGCGATCAGTGTCGCGTCATCGTGCACGGGCGAAGCGTGCCTGGAGCTTGCGCAGCAGCCCGACCACGCCGCCGGGCATCGCGAACATGAAGGCGATCAGCACCACGCCGTACACCGCCCAGGGCGCGGCCTTGGAGACCTTCTCGGCCAGCGAGGGCACGAACATGATGAAGATGGCGCCGAAGATCGCGCCGTACAGCGTGCCCACGCCGCCCACCACGATGCCCACCAGCAGCGAGATCGACAGGAACAGCGTGAACGAATCGGGCGCCACGAACTGCACCGCAATGGCCGACAGCGCACCGCCCACGCCGGTGTACGCGGCCGACACGCCGAAGGTCATGGCCTTGTAGTGGCTGTTGTCCACGCCCATCGCCTCGGAGGCCATGGCGTGGTCGCGGATGGCGCGCATGGCCCGGCCGCTGCCGCTTTGCAGCAGGTTGTGGGCAATGAAGAACATCACGACCGCGACGAACAGCGAGAACAGGTAGAGCCACTGGTCTTCGTTCAGCGGCAGGCCGAAGGGCGCGGCGGGCTTCATGAGCACGATGCCCTGCACGCCGCCGGTCCAGGCCTCGAGGTGCTTGTACTTGAGCAGCTGCGGCATCGCCACGCCGAGCGCGAAGGTGGCCAGCGCCAGGTACAACCCTTCGAGCTTGAGCGCGGGCCGACCGAACAGGTAGCCGACGATCAGGCACACCACGGCCGCCGCCGGCACCGTGAGCCAGTACGGCACGCCCGCGTGCTCCATGAGGATGCCGGTGGTGTAGGCCCCAATGGCATAGAAGGCGCCGTGGCCCAGCGAGATCTGCCCGTTGTAGCCCGTGAGGATGTTCAGGCCCAAGAGCGCAATGGCATACGAGATCACCATCGTCGCCTGGAACAGCTGGTAGCCGCGCGCCACGAAGGTGATGCCGATGGCCAGCACGATCAGCAGGCCGACCCACATGAGCGGGGAGCGCGAGGGCTTGGTAGCTCGTGCATCGGCGGACCCGGCGAGCGGTGCCATGGCGGTCGGCAGGGAGGAAGCTTGGGGGGAGTTCATGCGATCAGACCCGGGTGACCAACTTGCGGCCCATGAGGCCGGAAGGCTTGACGATGAGCACGCCGACGATCAGCACCAGCGCCACCGACAGCTTGAGTTCGGTGCCCACCACGTAGGTGCCGATGAGGTTCTCGAGCACGCCGACGATGAAGCCGCCGAGCACCGCGCCCACGGGGCTGTCGATGCCGCCGATGAGCGCACCGGCAAAGGCGTAGAGCAGCACGCCGGTCATCATGTGCGGGTCGAGGAAGACCACGGGCGCGACCATCATCCCGGCCACCGCGCCGATGGCGCCGGCCAGGCCCCAGCCCAGCATGAGCATGCGACCGACGTTGATGCCCACCAGCCGCGACGAGGCCGCGTTCTGCGCCGCGGCGCGCATCGCCAGGCCCAGCGGCGTGAAGCGGAAGAACGCGAACAGCAGCAGCACCACCAGCAGCGTGACGCCGATGGCGCCCATCTCGTGCGCCGACATCATGGCGCTGCCGAACCACGCGTCCGACGGGAACGGGCTCGGGAACTGCTTGATGGTGTAGCCGAAGAGCCAGCCCGCCAGGCTGTGGAAGATCACCAGGAGGCCGATGAACACCACCACCACCGACAGCGCGGGCTTGTCGTGCATGGGCCGGATGACGGTGAACTCCACCACGGCCGCGAGCACGAAGGACAAGGCCACCGTCGCGACGAAGGCGGCCCAGTACGGCAGGCCGGCCTGCATGAGGCTCCAGGCGATGAAGGTCGAGAACATCGCCATCTCGCCTTGCGCGAAGTTGATGTGGTGCGTGGCCTGGTAGATCATCACCAGCGCCAGCGCAACGCTGGCGTAGATGCCGCCGGTGGCCAGGCCCGCCAGCAGTTGGTGCAGGAATGCGTTCATCGGTGTGAGGCCCCTATTCGCCCAAATAGGCTTTACGGACTGCGTCGTTGCGGCGGATCTCGGCGGCCGTGCCCGAGAGCACGATGCGGCCGGTTTCCAGGAGGTAGGCCGAGTCGGCCAGGTCGAGCGCGAGCTTGGCGTTCTGCTCCACCAGCAGGATCGACACGCGCTCTTCCTTGTTGATGCGCCGCATGATCGAGAAGATGTCCTTCACGATGAGCGGCGCGAGACCGAAGGAGGGCTCATCGAGCAGCAGCAGGCGCGGCTTGCCCATGAGCGCGCGGCCGATGGCCAGCATCTGCTGCTCGCCGCCCGACAGCGTGCCGGCCTGCTGGGCATGGCGCTCGCGCAGGCGCGGGAAGTAGTCGAACACGCGCTCCATGTCGGCATCGATGCCGTCCCTGCTCGCGCGGGCGTACGCGCCCAGCCGCAGGTTCTCCTCGGTCGTGAGGCCCAGGAAGGTGCCGCGCCCGTCGGGCACGTGGCCCACGCCGGCCTTGGCGATCTGCTCGGTGGAGCGGCCGTCGATGCGCTGGCCAGCCAGCATGATGCGGCCCTCGGTGCTCACCATCATCTGGCACAGCGCGCGCAGCGTGGTGGTCTTGCCGGCGCCGTTGGCGCCCAGCAGCGCCACGACCTGGCCGGTGGGAATGTCGAGGTCGATGCCTTGCAGCACGCGCGTCGGGCCGTACGCCGCATGCAGCCCGCGCACCTCGAGGATGTTCGTCGTCATGCCATCGCCTCCGCTTCTGCTTCCTCGCCCAGGTAGGCGCGGATCACCTCGGGGTGCGCACGCACCTCGGCCGGCGTGCCCTCGGCGATCTTCTTGCCGAAGTTGAGCGCCACCACCTTGTCCGACACGCCCATCACGAGGCTCATGTGGTGTTCGACCAGCAGCACCGTCACGTTCAGGCGGTCGCGGATGTCGCGGATCAACGTGCCCAGGCTTTCGAGTTCTTCGTGGTTCAGGCCGCAGGCCGGCTCGTCGAGCAGCAGCAGCTGCGGCTCGGCCGCCAGTGCGCGTGCCAGCTCGACGCGCTTTTGCGTGCCGAACGGCAGGTCGGCCACTTCGCGTTCGGCCACGGCCTCGAGGTCGAGAAAGTGGATCAGCTGGTCGGCCCGCGCCCGCGCCTGCGACTCGATGGCCGCCACGCCGGGCAGCCGGAAGGCGTTGCGCAGGAAGCCTGCGTGGTGCTTGCTGTGGCAGCCCACGAGCACGTTGTCGCGCACGGTCATCGTGCGAAACAGCGCCAGGTTCTGGAAGGTGCGCCCAATGCCCAGGCCCGCCATGCGGTGGCGCGGCAGGCGCGTGAGCGGGTGGCCGTCGAACTCGATGCGGCCGGCGCTGCACTCGTACAGGCGCGAGAGACAGTTGAACAGCGTGCTCTTGCCCGCCCCGTTCGGCCCGATGAGGCCGCAGATCTGGCCCCGCCGCACGTCGAACGAGACGCCGTCGAGCGCCACGATGCCGCCGAAGCGCACCGACACCGCGTCGATGCGCAACAGGGGGGTGTTCTTCTTGTCTCCGCGATCGGTGTCATGAATCATGCGTCGATCTCTTTTTGTGAGGGAACGGAAAAGGTCAGCGCCGCCCCCGCGGGCGCTGCCAGGTTGGCGGCGCGAGGGCCGCCCGGCTTCGTCAGAGCCGCTCGATGATGGTCACATTCGCCATGCCGCCGCCTTCGCACATGGTCTGCAGGCCGTAGCGCTTGCCGCGCTGGCCCAGGGCGTTCACCAGCGTGGTCATCAGCTTGGTGCCCGAGGCGCCCAGCGGGTGGCCCAGCGCGATGGCGCCGCCGTTCACGTTGATGCGGGCCGGATCGGCGCCCAGCGCCTTCAGCCAGGCGATGGGCACGGGCGCGAAGGCTTCGTTGACTTCGTACAGGTCGATGTCCTCGATCTTCATGCCGGCCTTCTGCAGCGCGCGCTGCGTGGCGGGCAGCGGGGCCTCGAGCATGATGACCGGGTCGTGGCCCAGCACGCTCATGTGGTGGATGCGCGCCAGCGGCTTCACGCCCAGCGTCTTCAGGCCGCGCTCGTTCACCACCATGAGGCCGCTGGCGCCGTCGCAGATCTGGCTGGCGGTGGCCGCCGTGCAGCGCCCGCCTTCGGCGATGAGCTTGACGCCGGCGATGCTCTCCAGCGTGGCGTCGTAGCGGATGCCTTCGTCGGTGGTGTGCAGCTCGCCGGTCTCGGTGCCGTCGGCCATGCGCACGGCCACGGGCACGATCTCGCGCTCGAAGTGGCCGGCCTTGGTGGCGGCGATGGCGCGGTGGTGGCTTTCGAGCGCGTAGCGGTCGAGCGCTTCTTTCTCGATGCCGTAGTTGCGCGCGATCATCTCGGCGCCCGTGAACTGGCTGAACTGGATGCCGGGGTAGCGCTTTTCCATGCCGGGGCTCACGTAGAAGCCCAGGTTGTTCTTCAGCGGCAACGTGGTGGGCAGGCCCATGGGCACGCGGCTCATGCTCTCGACGCCGGCGGCGATGACGATGTCCATCGTGCCCGACATCACGGCCTGCGCCGCGAAGTGCAGCGCCTGCTGCGACGAGCCGCACTGGCGGTCGACCGAGGTGGCGGGCACCGACTCGGGCAGGCGCGAGGCCAGCACCGCGTTGCGCGCCACGTTGGAGGCCTGCTCGCCGGCCTGGCCGACGCAGCCCATGATGACGTCCTCGATCAGGGCGGGGTCGGCGTCGGTGCGCTCCACGAGGGCGTTGAGCACCTGGGCGGCCAGGTCGGCCGGGTGCCATCCGGCGAGGCGGCCGTTGCGGCGGCCACCGGCGGTGCGCGCGGCGGCGACGATATAGGCTTCGGGCATGTGAAATCTCCGGTGAGTGATCGGTTCGCGTCCTGCGCATTGTTGGCGCCACGCCGCCGCACAGCGTCGTCGGAACCGACGATTTTCGGGCGCCCCACCCTCCGGGCGCCCCACCCCTCACCGGTGGCCGAACACGGGCGGGCGCCGCGCCAGGAAGGCGCGCAGGCCCTCGTGCGCGTCTTCGGTGGCGAAGCGCGCGTGCAGCTGGCGCCGCTCGAACAGGATGCCCTCGGACAGCGACGACTCCCACGCGCGGTTGACCGACTCCTTGATCGCCACCAGCGCCGGCAGCGAATACGCCGCGATGCGCGCGGCCAGCGCCAGGGCCTCGGGCATGAGCGCCTCGGGCGCGACCACGCGCGACACCAGGCCGCAGCGGTCGGCCTCGGCCGCGTCGAGCACGCGCGCGGCCAGGCACATTTCCATCGCCTTGGCCTTGCCGATGGCGCGCGGCAGGCGTTGGGTGCCGCCGGCGCCCGGCAGCATGGCGAGCTTGACCTCGGGCAGCGCGAAGCGCGCCGATTCGGCGGCCAGCACGATGTCGCAGGCCAGCGCCAGCTCGCAGCCGCCGCCGTAGGCCACGCCGGCCACCGCGGCGATCACGGGCTTGCGCACGCGGCGGATGGTTTCCCAGTTGCGGGTGATGAAATCGTCGCGCCCCACGTCGGCGTAGCCCCAGTCGGCCATGGCCGCGATGTCGGCGCCGGCGGCGAAGGCGGTGTCACCGCCGGTGACGACGATGGCGCCGATGCCCGCGTCGGCATCGAAGGCCAGCAAGGCGGCGCCGAGGGCGTCCATGAGCGCGTCGTCCAGCGCGTTGAGTTGGCGCGGGCGGTTCAGCGTGATCACGCCGACGCGGCCGTCGACATGGGTGAGCACGGGGGCGTCGGGTGTGGTCATGGGCTCAGTCCACCACGATCTTCTGGCGCACGATGAGCGCGGACAGCATGGCGCCTTCATCAGCCAGCAGCTTGCGGAACTCGGGCGTGCTCATGACCACGGGCTCGGCACCCAGATCGCCGTAGCGCGACTTGACGGCGGGCAGCGCCAGCGCCTTGCCGAGCTCGGCGCTCATGCGGGCCAGCACCTCGGGCGGCGTGCCGTTGGGCGCCCACATGCCGAACCAGATGTCGAGGTTGGCGCCCGGGAAGCCCTGCTCGCCCACGGTAGGCACTTCGGGGAAGAAGGGCGAGCGCTTGGCGCTCACGATGCCCAGCAGCTTGGCCTTGCCGGCGCGGATGTGCTGGAAGGCGATGCCGGGGTCGCAGACGAAATCGGCCTGGCCCGAGAGCACGTCCTGCAGCGCGGGCGCCGCGCCGCGGTAGGGCACGTGCGTGACCTGCGTGCCGGTGGCCTGCTTGAACAGCTCGCAGGCCAGGTGCGGCGGCGTGCCCGCGCCGGCCGAGGCGTACGAGAGCGTGCCGGGCTTGGCCCGCGCCAGCATGACCAGCTCGCGCACGTCTTTCGCGGGCAGCTGCGGCTTGGCGACGAGGTACATCTGCGTGCGCCCCACCGTGGCCACCGGCGTGAGATCGCGCGAGGGCAGCAGGCTCGCCTTGAAGAGCGAGGGGTTGGCGGTCTCGACTGAGGTCGGCGCGATGAGGAAGGTGTGGCCGTCGGGCGCGGCGCGCACCACCTCGGCGGCCGAGATGTTGCCGCTGGCGCCGGGCTTGTTGTCGATCAGCACGGTCTGGCCGAGCGACTCCGACAGCGACTGCGCGAGGATGCGCGCCATCACGTCGGTGCTGCCGCCGGGCGCAAAGCCGACGACCACGCGGATGGGCTTGGACGGCCACGCGCCAGTGGGCGTGGTTGCAGGCGCCTGGGCCCAGGCCGCGTGGCCGGCGAGCGCGAGGCCACCCAGTGCGGCCACGGCGCGGCCCAGCCGCCGGCCCACGCCGGCGGCGAATTGCTTCTTGTGCATGTGTTGTCTCCGTTGTGGTGTCGAAAGGATCGGCAGGTGCGCTCAGGCGGCCGGGGCGCCCGATTCGTCCGCGCGCAGCAGGTCGCGCAGCTTGAATTTCTGGATCTTTCCGGAGGGCGTGGAGGGCATGCTCTCGCGCACCACGAGGCGCTCCGGGATGTACTGCAGCGCCACCTTCTCGGCCTTGAGGAAGGCGACGATCGACGGCAGGTCGACCTGCCGCCCCGGCCTGGGCACCACCACCGCGCAGGCGCGCTCGCCCAGGCGCTCGTCGGGGTAGGCGACCACGGCGGCCATGGCCACGTCGGGGTGGCGGTACAGCAGCGACTCGATCTCGACCACGGGGATGTTCTCGCCGCCGCGGATGATCACGTCCTTGGTGCGCCCGGCGATGCGCACGTAGCCGCGCTCGTCGATGCGCGCGAGGTCGCCGGTGTCGAACCAGTCGGCCGCGTCGGTGCCGTTGAGTTGCGGGCGCTTCAGGTAGCCGCCGAAGTTGGAGCAGGCGCGCAGCAGCAGCTTGCCGACCTCGCCGGCCGGCAGCACGAGGCCGTCGACATCGACCACCTTGAGCTCCACGCCGGGCAGCGGGCAGCCGTCGGTGTGGATGGAACGCTCGTCGTCGTCGTCCAGCCGCGTGAGCGTGACGGCGCCGTTCTCGGTCATGCCCCAGGCCGACACGATCTTGGCGCCCAGCGCCTGGCGGGCCTGCTCGACCAGCGCGCCCGGAATGGGCGCACCGGCGCAGAGAAAGGCGCGCAGCGTGGGCACGGCCGTGCCCGACTCGGCCACGGTCTTCGACAGGTCGGAGAGAAAGGGCGTGGACGCCATGGTGAAGCTCACGCCCTCGGCGTTGATCGAGGCGATGGCCTGCTTCGGCTCCCAGATGTCCTGCAGCACGACCGAGGCCTGCAGCACGATGGGCATCATGAGCCCGTACATGAAGCCGGTCTGGTGCGCCATGGGCGAGGCCATGAGCACGACGTCGCTGGCGCCCAGGCCCAGGCGCTGCGCGTAGGGCACGATGTTGGCCATGGTGGTGTTGGCCGAGTGCATCACGCCCTTGGGCTCGCCGGTGGTGCCCGAGGTGTAGATGAGCTGGGTCACGTCGTCGGGGCCGGGCCGGTGCTGCTGCAGGATCTGCGCGGCATCGGGCTCCTGCCCCCATGCGGGGCCGGCCAGCAGTGCCTCGAAGCTGTTGGCGCCGCTGCCGCCGACCACCACCACCTGCGCCAGGTCGGGCAGGCCGGCCTGCAGGCCCGTGGCCATCTGTTCGAAGTCGAAGCCCCGGAAGCGCGCCGGCACGACCAGCACCTTGGCCGCGCCGTGCCGCAGCATGAACGACAGCTCGCGCTCGCGGAAGATGTGCATCAGCGGGTTCATCACCGCGCCGATGCGCGAGCAGGCCAGGTAGGTCAGCGTGAACTCCCACCAGTTGGGCAGCTGGCAGGCCACCACGTCGTTGCGGCCCACGCCCAGCCGCGCCAGGCCGACGGCGATGCGGTCGGCCATGCGGCCCAGCTCGCGGTAGGTGAAGCGCACGGTGGCGGCCTCGCCCTCGCCGTCCTTCACGCGCACCGCAGTGAGCGCCACTTTGTCGGGACAGGCGGCAATGCAGGCGTCGAGCGCATCGTTGATGGTGCGGTCGTGCCACAGGCCCTGGGCCACCATGCGCGCGCGGCGCGGGGGCAGCAGTACGGCGTCGAATTCCATGATGTCGTGTCTCCTCTTGTTGTGCGAACCGGAAAACCAGCGAACCGCCGACTACGCCGGCACCGCCGAGCGCCCGGCGCGCGTGCGGGCGACGATGGTCTTCATGATCTGGGCCGTGCCGTCGCCGATCTGGAAGCCCAGCACGTCGCGCAGGCGCTGCTCCATCGGCCCGCGGTCGTAGCCGCCGTGGCCGAACATCAGCAGGCACTGGTGGATGGCGTCGTAGGCCAGCTTGGGGCCCCACCACTTGCACATGGCGGCCTCGGCGGTGTGCGGTGCGCCCTTGTCCTTGAGCCACAGGGTCTGCAGGCACAGCAGGCGCGCGGCCTCGATCTGCGTGTCGAAGTCGGCCAGCGGATGCGACACGCCCTGGAACGCCGACAGCGGCTTGCCGAAGGCCTCGCGCTGCGCGACGTACTCCCAGGTTTCTTCCAATGCCACGCGCGCCACGGCCAGCACCTGCAGCCCGATGAGCGCGCGCGAGAAGTCGAAGCCCTGCATGACCTGCACGAAGCCCTTGTTCTCCTCGCCCAGCCGGTGGTCGACAGGTACGCGCACGTTCTCGAAGAACAGCGAGCCGCGCCCGATGGCGCGCTGGCCGTGGCAGTCGAAGCGGTTGCGCGTGACGCCGGGCAGGTCCATCGGCACCAGCAGCGCGGTCACGCCGTGGGCGGCCGATTCGATGCTGCCGGTGCGCCCGAACACCACGGCCGCGTCGGCCTGGTCGGCGGCCGAAATGGAGGTCTTCTCGCCGTTGAGCACGTAGTGGTCGCCCACGCGCTCCACGCGCAGGCGCAGGTTGGCGGCGTCGGAGCCGCCGCGCGGCTCAGTGAGCGCAATGGCGAACAGCGCCTCGCCCTGCGTGAGCTTCGCCAGCCACGGCGCGACCACTTCGGGCCGGCCGTGCTCGCAGAGGATCTGGCCGTTGAGCGAAGCCAGCAGGTTGATGTAGCTCAGGCTCAGGTCGGCGCGGGCGATCTCTTCGTGGATCACGCCGGCGGCCAGGCAGCCCAGGCCCTGGCCGCCGTGGGCCTCGGGCAGCTCGGGCGCGATGAAGCCCATCTCGCCCATCTCGCGCATCAGCGCGCGGTCGAGCACGCGCGTGGCGTCGCGCTCCAGGAAGCCGGGCGCCACGCGCCCGGTGGCGAAGCGGCGCGCATGCTCGGCCAGCGTCGCCAGGTCGTCGTCGATGTACGGGTTCATCGCGGTGGTCCTGCTGCGGCTACTTGGCGTACTTGCGGAACTCGGGCTTGCGCCGTTCCTGCAGGGCCGCGACGCCCTCGCGCGACTCTTCGGTGTCGTAGTACAGCTTGAGCGCGTACATGCCCAGGCCCGCGATGCCGGCCTGGTGCGCGGTGTCGGCATTGAAGCTGCGCTTGGCGATGGCCAGCGCGGTGGGGCTGCGCTCGCAGATTTCCTCGGCCCACTTCTGCACCTCGGCGTCGAGCTGCTCGTGCGGCACCACCGCGTTGGCCAGGCCCATGGCCACGGCCTCGGCGCCGCTGTAGCGGCGGTTCAGGTACCAGATCTCGCGCGCCTTCTTCTCGCCGACCACGCGGGCCAGGAAGGCGGTGCCGTAGCCCGGGTCGACCGAGCCCATCTTCGGGCCGACCTGGCCGAACACGGCTTTCTCGGACGCGATGGTCAGGTCGCAGATGGTGCACAGCACGTTGCCGCCGCCGATGGCAAAGCCCTGCACGCGCGCGATGACGGGCTTGGGCACGTTGCGGATGGCGTCGTGCAACTCTTCCATCGGCAGGCCGATGGTGCCGCGCCCGTCGTAGTTGCCGTTGTGGGCCGACTGGTCGCCGCCGGTGCAGAAGGCCTTCTCGCCGGCGCCGGCCAGCACGATGGCGCCCACGCCGCGGTCGTAGCCCGCGCGGTTGAGCGCGCGGATGATCTCGTCGCAGGTCTGGCCGCGGAAGGCGTTCATCTTCTCGGGGCGGTTGATGGTGATCCACGCCACGCCGTTGCGCACGTCGTAGAGGATGTCTTCGAAGTCGGGGGATGCCATGGGGGTCTCCTGAAAGGTGTCGGGTGTGTGTGGGGGGGGAGTCAGCCGTTCATCGTCAGGCCGCCCGAGACGCTCAGCACCTGCCCGGTCACGAAGGCCGCGTCGTCGCTGGCGAAGAAAAGAATGGCGCCCGGCAGGTCGTTCGGCTGGCCGATGCGGCCCAGCGGAATGGAGCGCGTGAAGGCCTCCATGAGCTTCTCGGGGTTGCCCGCGCCTTCCTTGTATTCGGCGAACAGTGCGGTGTCGGTGGGGCCGGGGCACACCACGTTCACGGTGATGCCGTGGCGCGCGTGCTCGCGGGCGATGGTCTTGGAGAACGCCACCAGCCCGCCCTTGCAGGCCGCGTACACCGCCTCGCCCGACGAGCCCACGCGCGCCGCGTCGGAGGCGATGTTGACGATGCGCCCCGCCTTGCGCGCGGCCATGCCGGGCAGCACCGCGTGGTGCATGTGCAGCGCGCCGGTGAGGTTGATGGCGATGAGCTTGTCCCACTGGGCGGGCTCGGTCTTGGTAAAGGGCTTGAACACGTCCCAGCCGGCGTTGTTGACCAGCACGTCGACCGGGCCGAAGCGCTCCACCACGGCGGCCACGGCCGCGTCGACGCCGGGGCGGTCGGTGATGTCGCAGCGGAAGGCCTGGGCCTGGCCGCCGTCGGCGCGGATCTGCGCGGCCACCGCTTCGGCGGCCTCGAGGTTCATGTCGAACACCGCCACGCGGGCGCCGTCCTGGGCGAAACGGCGGCTGGTGGCGCCGCCGATGCCGCCACCGCCGCCGGTGACGATCACTGTCTTGTCCTGAAATCGCTGCATCTGGTTCTCCTGGGGTGCGAGGGCTTGCTATATCGTTGGGCCGTTGGGCGCCATTTTTGAGGCATTTACGTAAATACGTTGACGTATTATTAGATGCAGCCATGGCGTCGCGCAAGCCTTTCCGAAAGAAAAACATGCCAAATACTAATGAAAATACCGACGCAGCACGCATGGCGCTGGCCAACCGGGTGTTCTTCCGCCTCTATCAATGCGCAAACATGTTGCATAAAACCGGCAGCCGAGCGGTCGAGGCCGAGGGCCTGACGACGCAGCAATGGGCCGTGCTCGGCGCCCTGTCGCGCGACGAGGCCGAGGGAGGAATGAGCGTGGGGGACCTGGCGCGCTACCTGAAGGTCAGCCGCCAGAACCTGTCGGGCCTGGTCAGCCGCATGGAGCGCGACGGGCACGTGACGACCGCGCCCGACAGCCGCGACCGGCGGTCACGGCTGGTCACGATGACCGGGTCGGGGCAACACGTGTGGAAGGTGGAAGCGCAGCCGAAGATCTACGCCTACTACGAGCAGGTGCTGGACGGGTTCTCGGTGAACGACGTCACGCACACCCTGCACTACCTGCTGAAGCTGCTCGACAACATGCAGCGGGTGGACGATGCGCAGGGGGGAGCGGAAGAGCCGGCGGAATGACGCCGGCCCCCGCGGCCTGAATCAGGCCTTGGCCAGGCGCTTAGCCATGCTCCAGCGGTGCACCTCCGACGGGCCGTCATAGATTCGGAAGGCCCGCATGTCGCGGAAGATGCGCGCAGCCACGGTCTCGTCCGAGACGCCGCTCGCGCCCAGGATCTGCACCGAGCGGTCGACCACGCGCCACTCGGCCTCCGAGCACAGCACCTTGGCCACGCTCGACTCGTGGCGGCCCTTGCCGCCCTGGTCGAGCACCCACGCGCAATGCCAGATGGTCAGGCGCGAGACGTGCAGGTCCATGTCGTTGTCGGCCAGCATGAAGCCCACGCCCTCGTGCTCCACCAGCGCATGGCCGAAGGCCTGGCGGCGGCGGGCGTAGTCGGCGGCGAGCTCGTGCACGCGGCGCGCGGCGCCGAGCCAGCGCATGCAGTGCGTGAGGCGCGCGGGCGCCAGCCGCACCTGCGCGTAGCGAAAGCCCTCGCCGATGGCGCCCAGCACGTCGGTGGCCGGCACGCGCAGGCCGTCGAAGCGCACCACGCCGTGGCCGCCGGTGAAGCAGCTGTCGAGTGCGTCGATCTGCCGTTCGATCACGATTTCGGGCTGGTCCATGTCGGCCAGGAACATGGTCGACGAGCCGTCTTCCATGCGCGCCATGATGATCGCGAAGCCCGCGCCGGTGGCGCCGGTGATGAACCACTTGCGCCCGGTGATCACGTAGTGGTCGCCGTCGCGCACGGCCACGGTCTGCATCATCGACGGGTCGGAGCCGGCGCCGGGCGGCGGCTCGGTCATGCAGAAACACGAGCGCACGTGGCCGTCGATGAGCGGCTGCAGCCAGCGCGCCTTCTGCGCCGGCGTGGCCACCACTTCCATCAGGTGCACGTTGCCTTCGTCGGGCGCGTGGATGTTGAGCGCCACCGGGCCGAGCGGCGAGTAGCCCGCCTCCTCGAACACGATGGCCTTGTCGACGTGCGACAGGCCCAGCCCGCCGTGTTCCTTCGACGCGTGCGGCGTGAGCAGGCCGGCGCGGCGTGCGCGCGCCACCAGCTCGTCGCGCAGCGCCTCGGCGGGGCCGTGCGAATCCTGCCGGGGGTCGGATTCGAGCGGAATCACCTCCTCGGCGATGAAGCGGCGCGTTCGTTCCTGCAGGTCGAGCTGGGCCGGGGTGAGGCTGAAGTCCATGGGGACGCTCCTTCTTTCTCTGTGAAATTCAAGGATGGACGGATTGAAGACAATGCGGCGCATGGTGCCGACGCGGGCGCGGGTTTCGAGTCGTGAGCGGGACAAGCCCGCCGGATTCGTCCGTTCCGACGATGCCGCGGCCCGGCCTGCGCCCAACACTGACACGCCATGAACACACCTGCAACCGACAACGACGACAACGTCCTCCTGCTCACCCGTCCGCAGGACGGCTGCGCCTGCCTCACGCTGAACCGCCCGCAGGCGATGAACGCCCTGTCGCTCGCGCTGCGGCGCGCGCTGGTGCGCACGCTCGACACGCTCGCGCAGGACGACAGCGTGCGCGTGCTCATCCTCACCGGCGCAGGCCGCGCCTTCTGCGCCGGCCTGGACCTGCGCGAGATCGACCCGGGCGCCATCACCGGCGACGCCGGCACCGACGTGGCCACCGCGCTCGCGAACTTTCCGCGCCCGGTGATCGGCGCCGTGAACGGCGCGGCCATCACCGGCGGCCTCGAGGTGGCGCTAGCCTGCGACCTGCTGATTGCGTCGAGCGAGGCGCGCTTTGCCGACACCCACGCGCGCATCGGCGTGATCCCGGGCTGGGGGCTGTCGCAGCGGCTGTCGCGGCTCATCGGCATTGCGCGTGCGAAGGAGATGGCCTTCAGCGGCAACTTCGTCGGTGCCGAGCAGGCCGAGCGCTGGGGGCTGGTCAACCGCGTGACGACGCCCGAGCAGTTGATGCCCCAGGCGTTGGCACTGGCCGCCGACATCGCGAGCGCGCTGCCCGAGATGCTGCCGGTCTACAAGCGCCTGATCGATGACGGCCATGCGCGCAGCTTTGCCGAAGGCATGGCGCTGGAGCAGGCCGCCACGCGCGAGTGGGCCGCGTCGCTCACGCCCGAGGTGCTGCGCGCGCGGCGCGAGGCGGTGCAGGCGCGCGGGCGTGCGCAGAAGGGCTGACGACGGCCCTTCGCCCCGGCCTCAGCGTGGCGCCATGCGGATCGCGCCGTCCAGCCGCACGCTCTCGCCGTTGAAGTAGCCGTTGGTGATCATCAGTTCGGCCAGCGTCGCGTACTCGGCCGGGTTGCCCAGGCGCTTGGGGAAGGGCACCGAGGCGGCCAGCGCGGCCTTCACGTTGTCGGGCGCGCCCTGCAGCAGCGGCGTGTTGAAGATGCCCGGCAGGATGGTGTTCACGCGGATGCCCTCGCCCATGAGGTCGCGCGCGATGGGCAGCGTCATGCCGACCACGCCGGCCTTCGAGGCGGTGTAGGCGGCCTGGCCTATCTGGCCGTCTTGCGCCGCGACCGAGGCGGTGTTGACGATGGCGCCGCGCTCGCCGTCTTCCAGCGCATCGAGCGTGAGCATGCCGGCCGCCGACTTGGCGATGCAGCGGAAGGTGCCCACGAGGTTGATCTGGATGATGCGGTCGAAGTTGGCGAGCGGAAAGTGCTTGATCTCGCCCGAGGCCTTGTCGCGGCTCGCGGTCTTCACCGCGTTGCCGGTGCCGGCGCAGTTGACCAGCACGCGCTCCTGGCCGTGCGCGGCACGCGCCTTGGCGAAGGCCGCGTCGACCTGCTCTTCCGACGTGACATCGACCTTGCAGAACACGCCGCCCAGCTCCTTGGCCAGGGCCTCGCCCTGCTCCACGTTGAGGTCGAACAGCGCGACCTTCACGCCGTGGCTGGCCAAGCGGCGCGCGGTGGCGGCCCCGAGGCCCGAGGCGCCGCCCGTGACGACGGCGGCAATGCTGGAATCGAGTTGCATCTCTTGTTGTCCTTGGATAGAAAGAGAGAGAGAAAGGAAGAAAGAAAACCGAAAACGCCTGCCGTTCAGACCGGGTAGTAGCGCAGCTTGCGCGCCGCCATCTCGCGCATGCGCGCCGTGGGCACATACGGCGCGCCGAGCGCCGCATGTTTGTCGCACAGCGCGACCACGCGGTCCAGCCCCAGCCAGTCGGCGTACTTGAGCGCGCCGCCCGCGTAGGCCGGAAAGCCCACGCCGAGCAGCAGCGCCATGTCGAGCTCGGCCGGCGTGGCGACCACGCCGTCTTCGAGCGCGTGCGCGGCCTCGACCACCATCGGCAGCATCATGCGTTCGACGATCTCCGCGTCCGCGAAGTCGCGCCGGCCCTGCGGCTGCAGCGTGGCGACCAGCGCATGCGCCTCGGGCGCGGCCGACTTGCGCGGGCGGCCCGTGGGGTCGTTCTCGTAGCGGTAGAAGCCCGCGCCGTTCTTCTGGCCGTAGCGCTTGTTCGCCACCATGAGCTTCACGGCGTTGCGTTCGAGGGCCGGCATGCGCTGCGGGTAGCCCGCGGCGATCACGTCGCCCACGTGCGCGCCCACGTCCATGCCCACCACATCCTGCAGGTAGGCCGGGCCCATGGGCCAGCCGAAGGCCTCCATCGCGCGGTCGACCGCTTCGAAGTCGGCGCCGTCGGCCACCAGCTGCACGAAAGCGTTGATGTACGGCGTGAGGATGCGGTTGACCAGGAAGCCCGGGCAGTCCTTCACCACGATGGGCGTCTTGCCCATGGCCACGGCATAGCCCACGGCGGTGGACACGGCGGCGTCGCGCGTCTTCGCGCCCTGGATCACTTCCACCAGCTGCATCACCGGCACGGGGTTGAAGAAGTGCATGCCGACAAAGTCTTCAGGCCGCGCAAGCGGCTGGGCGATGTCGTCGATGCGCAGGCTCGAGGTGTTCGAGGCGATCACGGTGCCGGGCTTGACGCTGCCTTCGAGCACGGCCAGCACCTTGCGCTTGACCTCGAGGTTCTCGACCACGGCCTCGACCACGCAGTCCACGCTGTCGAAGCCGGCCTCGTCGAGCTGCGGCACGATCGACGCTTGAATGGCATCGGCCTTGGCCTGCGCGAGCCGGCCGTTCTTCACCTGCTTGGCGAGCTGCTTGCCGGCCTCGGCCATGCCCAGGTCGAGCTGCGGCTGCGCGATGTCCTTCATGCGCACCGGCGTGCCGCGCAGCGCGCTGGTGTAGGCGATGCCGCCGCCCATGATGCCGGCGCCGAGCACGGCCGCCTGCTTCACCGGACGGCCTTCGCGCGCGTGGCGCTTGTAGAGCTTCTTGAGCGCCTGGTCGTTGAGAAAGGCCTGTACCAACGAGGTGGCGGCCTGCGTCTTCGCGACGCGGCCGAAGGCGGCCGATTCGAGGTCGAGCGCGCCCGCGCGGTCGCGGCCGGCGGCCTCGGCCATCATTTCGAGCGCGATGATTGCTGCGGGCTGGTGCTTGCCACTGCGCGCCGCCACCTGCGTGCGCGCGGCCTCGACCAGCGCACCGGCCTCTTGCTTCGACAGCGCCAGCGGCGCGCGTTTGCGTTGCTGCACCGCCTGCCAGTCGATCTCGCCGCGCACCGCGCGCTGCAGCAGCGCGAGCGCGCGTTCGCGCAGGGCCTCGGACGCGGCGACCTCGTCGGTCACGCCCGCGGCCAGCGCGGCCGGCGCCTTGGCCGGCTTGCCGCTCGCCACCCAGTCGATGGCCGTGGCCAGGCCTGCGAGACGCGACAGCCGCACCGTACCGCCGAAGCCGGGGAACAGCCCGAGCTTCACCTCGGGCACGCCGACCTGGGCCGTGTCGGCCATCACGCGCAGCGGCGCGAGCATCGCCAGCTCCAACCCGCCGCCGAGCGCGAAGCCGTTGATGGCGACCACGCTGGGTACCTTCAGGTCTTCGAAGGCGTTGAACAGCTCGTTGCTGGCGCGCACGCCGCGCGCAATGTCGGCCTCGGCCTGCTGGAAGGTGGCACCGAACTCGGTGATGTCAGCACCGACGATGAACACGTCTTTCGCGCTCGTCACCAGCACGCCGCGCACATCGGGCGAAGCCGCGATGCGCTCGGTGGCCTGGCGGAACTCGTCGACGGTGCGTGCGTCGAGCTTGTTGATGGCCTCGCCGCGCCGGTCGAAGCGCAGCTCCACCAGCCCGTCCTGCAACGGCAGGACTTCGATACTTTCGCCTTGGAACAAAGGGGGTCTCCTCGCGGCCGGCGACACGCCAGCCTGTGGGAAAAAGTTTAGGGACGCGCCCTGCGTGCAGGCATCGTCCGAAGCGACGATTACAGGTGGCCGCGCGCCTGCAGGTAGTCGCGCACCGCCTCGGCGGCGGGGTCGCCGACCACGGCGAACTCGTCGGTGAAGAAGATCGGCGAGGCGGCCAGGTCGATGAAGCGGCGCTCGTCCGCCAGCAGCTCCGCGCTCGCGCGGCGGGCTTCCTCGCGCCGCGCACCGGTGCGCGCTTCGAGGCTGTCCCACCACAGCTCGGCCACGCCGTCGAAGGGCGCGGGGCTGCCGCGCGGCACGGCCAGCGGCTGCACCAGCGCATCGTCGAGCGTGTGCGATTGCACGTAGCGCCGCAGGCCCAGCACCTCGGCGCGTTCGGCGACGAGCGGTGCATGCACGTCTCGCCAGTGGTGCTGGAACTGCGCGCGGTCCAGGTGCGGCAGCCGCCGCAGGCAGAAGACGAGCTTGATCATCGGCGCACCCGGATCAGCCCTTCCTGCGCGACCGAAGCCACGAGCCGGCCGGCGCGGTCGAACAGCGCGCCGCGGCAGAAGCCGCGCGCATGCTCGGCCGAGGGCGAGTCGGCGTCGTACAGCAGCCAGTCGTCGCAGCGGAAGTCGCGGTGGAACCACATCGCGTGGTCCAGGCTCACGCCCTGCACGCCCGGTTGCTGAAACGCCAGGCCGTGCGGCTGCATCGCCACGCCCATGAAGCTGTAGTCGGAGGCGTAGGCCAGCATGGCCTGGTGCAGCAATGGGTCGTCGGGCAGCGCGTCGGCGGTGCGCAGCCAGAGCTGGCTGTGCGGCGGGCGCGGGCCGGCCGTGACGGGGTCGCGCGGATCGACGTAGCGGAACTCGATGGGGCCCTCGACGCGCACGCGCGGGCCGGCGCGCGGCGTGAGGTCTTCCGGTGGTGGCGCCTCGGGCATCGCGCACTGGTGCGACACGCCTTCCTCGCGCCGATGGAACGAGGCCGACATGTGGAAGATCGGCTCGCCATGCTGGATGGCGACCACGCGCCGCGTGGTGAAGCTCGCGCCGTCGCGGATGCGGTCCACGTCGTAGACGATGGGCGCGGCCTTGTCGCCCGCGCGCAGGAAGTAGCCGTGCAGCGAATGCGCCGCATGCCCGTCGACCGTGCGGGCCGCGGCCATCAGCGCCTGCCCGAGCACCTGGCCGCCGAAGACGGCGGGCGCGCCGATGTCGGTGCTGGTGCCGCGAAACAGGTTTTTCTCGAGCTGTTCGAGCTGCAGCTGCGCGACCAGCGACTGCAGCGCTTGCGCACGGCCTGGGCTCACGCGGCGTGCTCCGTCGGATAGAACAACGTGTTCGACTGCGCGCGCTTGCGCAACGCATTCGTGGGCTTGAATCGCTCGCCGTGGCGCCGTGCGAGTGCATCGCAGCGCGCGACGAAAGCCGCGAGACCGACGGTCTCGATGTACGAGAGCGTGCCGCCGGTCCAGTCGGGGTAGCCCAGCGCAAGCACCGCGCCGAGGTCGGCTTCGACCGGCTGCTTCAGCACACCTTCTTCGAGGCAGCGCGCCGCTTCGAGCGCGAGCAGCGACAGCAGGCGTTCGCCCACGGCGCGTGCATCGGGCTGCGATGCAGCGGCTTGTCCCGCCGTTGCATCGGCAGTCAGCGGACTCTCGCCCAGCCCGGCCTGCCGCGCGGCATTTGCGATGAGCGCAGGCGACACGCCCTCGCTCAACAGCGTCGCACCTTCACTGCGGTACAGCTGCCGCAGCCTTTCGACATACGCAGCATTGACCGTACTCAAGTCGCCCTTGCGCCGCAGCGCCGCGCCCCGGTTCACGAACAGCGTGCGCATCAGGTTGCGCGCCACCGGGCCGGCCAGCAAGGGGCCGAAGCACTGCGCCTCGACCGCCAGGCCCGCGTCCATCGGCAGCTGCGTGCCTTCGTACACGGCCGACAGGATGGCCAGCGGCGCCGGCAGCTGGTCGTGCGTGTCGCGCCGCACCTGCGCCAGCGTGGCGCCGAAGCTCGCGCCCGCGTGCGGTGCGAGTGCGCCTGCGCCGCCCGGCACCTGGAAACCCTTCACGTCCCACGGCTGCTGGCCGGCGTCGGGGTGGTCGAGCACCCAGCGGCGGGCCACGGCCACGAGCTGGTCGGCCGGCGCGAGCGCATCGACCATGCCCAGCGCCAGCGCTTCGGCCGGCGCTACATGCCGGCCCGACAGCAGCAGCGGCAGCGCGCGCGCAATGCCGATGAGGCGCGGCAGCCGCTGCGTGCCGCCGCCCACCGGCAGCAGGCCGACCGTGACCTCGGGCAGCCCGACCACCGCGCGCGGCTCGTCGAGCAGCACGCGGTGATGGCAGGCCAGCGCGAGTTCGAAGCCGCCGCCCAGTGCCACGCCGTTGATGGCCGCCGCCACGGGCTTGCCGCAGCGCTCCAGGTCGCGCAGCGCGCGCCCGCCGGGCGCAATCGCCTCGACGGCCTCGGCCGCGCCGCCGCCCGTGGCATGAAAGCCCACGAGGTCCTTCAGGTCGGCCCCGGCCATGAAGCCGCTGGCCTTGCCCGAGGTGATGACGGCGCCGCGCACGTCGGCGCGCTGCGCGATCTGCGCCACGACCTCGCGCAGTTCGGCCGTGAAGCCGGGCGTGAACACGTTCATCGGCCGCTCGGGCACGTCGAGGGTGAGGAGCGCGACGCCATCGGCATCGACCTCGAATCGGATGTGGGAAGGCATAGGAAAAAAGGAAAGAGAAGACGTGCTGCTCAGACGCGCTCGATCACCAGCGCGGTCGATTGCCCCGCCGCGGCGCACAGCGTGACCAGGCCCATGCGCGCGTCACGCCGCTCCAGTTCGTCGAGCAACGTGCCCGTGAGGATCGCGCCGGTCGCGCCGAGCGGATGGCCCAGCGCGATGGCGCCGCCGTTCACGTTGATGCGCGAGGGGTCGATGTCGAAATGCCGCGCATAGCGCATCGGCACCACCGAGAAGGCTTCGTTCACTTCGAACAGGTCGATGTCGCCGATGCTCAGGCCGCAGCGTGCCAGCAGGCGCTCGGTGGCCGGCATCGGGCCGCCCAGGCTCAGCAATGGTTCGTCGGCGCACGAGGCGCTGCCGACGATGCGCGCGCGCGGCTTCAATCCGTTGCGCGTGCCGTAGTCGCGGTTGCCCAGCAGCACCGCGCAGGCGCCGTCGACGATGCCGCTCGAATTGCCGCCCGTGTGGATCGGCGCGATGTGCGACAGCTGCGGATAGCGCTGCAGCAGGATGGCTTCGTAGCCCTGCGCGGCCACGCCGGCGAAGGCGGGCTTGAGCTTGGCCAGGTCGGCCATGGTGGTACCGGGGCGGTTGGCCTCGTCCTTCGCGAGCACGGTGCGGCCGAGCCGGTCGCGCACGGGCACGAGCGAGCGGTCGAAGCGGCCCTCGGCCTGCGCCACGGCGGCGCGACGCTGGCTTTCCACGGCGTAGGCATCGACCGCCTCGCGGTCCACGCCGTCGAGCATGGCCATCAGGTCGGCCGCCACGCCGTTGGGGATGTAGGGATAGCGCTGGCCCACGGCGGGGTCGGTGTAGACCGCGCCACCGTCGCTGCCGATGGTCACGCGCGACATCGACTCCACGCCGCCGCCGATCACCGCGTCGGCCTGGCCCGAGGCCACGAGGCCGAAGCCCATCTTCAGCGTGTCGAGCGCCGAGGTGCAGAAGCGGTTGAGCTGGAAGCCCACCACGCTGTCGCCGTAGCCCGCCGACAGCAGTGCCACGCGCGCGATGTCGGCGCCCTGCTCGCCCACGGGCATCACCACGCCCAGGCCCACGTCCTCGATCTGCGTGGGGTCGAGTGCATGACGTTCGCGCAGCGCCTGCAGCACCTGGGTGGCCAGCTGCACCGGCGTGATGGGGTGCAGCGCACCGTCGGCGCGGCCCTTGCCGCGCGGCGTGCGCACGTGGTCGTAGATGAAAACGTCGTCGGTCATGGGCAGGGCGCCGCCCGGGTGCGCAAGGCCACCGGATGCAGGGGAATTCAGTTTGTCTGCGGCCAGTTTAGGAAGCAGAATCGGTGGCCGGAATCGTCGGAAGCGACGGAATTTCCAGGCACTCACTCCCCCTTCGCGATGCCTGCTCCAGCCCCCGTTCCCCCCTCTTCGCTCCGGATTCTCGAGACCAAGCTGAACCCGCCGGCCTTCGTGGCCACGCAGGTGCCGCGCACCGCCATCAGCGAAGAGATCGCGGCCGCCACCGTCAAGCTCGTGCTGGTGCGCGCGCCCGCCGGCTTCGGCAAGACCACCGCCATGGCGCAGATCCGCGAGCGCATGGACGCGCAGGGCATCGCCACCGCGTGGCTCACGCTCGACCGCGCCGACAACGACGTGTCGCGCTTTCTCAACTGCCTGGCCGAGGCCGTGCAGCGCATCGGCGTGGACGAGCCCGCAAGCCACGCGCCCTTCGACGCCGTGGCCGCGCTGGCCGCGCACGACTCGCCCTTCACGCTGTTCCTGGACGACTTCGAGGTGGTGCAGGAACCCGCCGTGCTGGGCCTCGTGCGCGAGCTGGTGGAGCACCTGCCGCGGCGCGGGCAGATCGTGATCGGCTCGCGCAGCCTGCCCGACCTCGGGCTGGGCCGGCTGCGCGCGCGCGGCCAGCTCATCGAGATCGACACCGACCGCCTGCGCTTCTCTCTGGAAGAAACCAGCGCCTTCATCGGTCTGCGCCAGGCGCATGCGCCGCACGCCGCCGCGCAGCCGCCGCAGGCGCTGCCGGCCGACCTGCTCTCGCAGCTGCACCGCAAGACCGAAGGCTGGGTGGCGGCCATCTGGCTGGCGTCGATGGCGCTGGAGCGGCACGGCATCGAGACCGGCTTCATCGAGCGTTTTTCGGGCTCCGACCGCGCCGTGGCCGACTACCTGGCCGAAGACGTGCTCGCGCACCAGCCGCCCGAGATCCACGACTTTCTGCTGCGCACCAGCATCCTGCGCCAGCTCGACGCCTCGGTGTGCCAGGCGCTCAACCCGCGCGGCGACAGCGCCGTCATCCTGGAGCAGCTGGCCGCCGCCAACCTGTTCCTCACGCCCGTCAGCGGCGACGCCGGTGGCGAGGTGCGCGCGTGGCGCTACCACAGCCTCTTTGCCGACTTCCTGCGTGCGCAGCTGGCGCGCGAGCGGCCCGGCGAACTCGCGCGGCTGCATCTGGCGGCCTCGGGCTGGTACGAGTCGCACGGCCGGCCCGTGCCCGCCATCGACCACGCCATCGAAGGCGGCGACCATCCACACGCGCTCACGCTGCTCGACAGCTACGCCGAGCAGTTCCTCGAGCAGGGCCGCATGCGCATGCTGGCGCGCTGGTTCTCTGCCATTCCCGAGCACCAGCTGCGCGAGCACCCGTTCCTGCAGCTCATCGCGCTGTGGGCCACCTGCTTCACGCACGGCCCGTGGGACGCCATGCGGCTGCTCGAACAGTCGGGCTGCCTCGACAGCCCTATTCCCGAGGTGCGCGCCAACGCCCACACGCTCATTCCGCTGCTGCTCGCCATGGAAGACCAGCACGACGCCGCGTACGAAGCCGGCCGCGAAAGCCTCGCGCGCCTGCCCACCGGCCTCGCCTTTGCCGAGGGCGTGCTGCTCAACGCCATGGCCCACATCCTCGCGGTGCGCGGCGACCAGCGCGAGGCGCAGCGCCTGCTCGAGGCCGCGCGGCGCGAGCAGGGCAACAGCACCTTCAACCGCATGTACACCGAGTCGCTGGCGGGCCTGTTCGACCTCACCGAAGGCCGGCTGCGCCAGGCCACCGCGCGGCTGCGCATGGCGGTCGACTCCACGCACGCCGTGTCGTACAACCACAGCCACGGCAACGCCTGGGCCGGCGTGCTGTACGCGGGCGCCGTGTACGAGACCAACCAGCTCGTGCAGGCCGAGCACCTGCTGAACGTGTACCTTCCGCTGGCGCGCGACGTGGGCCTGCCCGACCACATGATCCTGAGCCACGTCATGCGCTCGCGCATCGCCTTTCACGCGGGCGACATCGACGCCGCGTTCCAGGCCCTGACCGAACTCGAATACCTGGGCCACCACCGCCAGCTGCCGCGCGTGGTCGCGGGCGCCAAGCTGGAACGCGCCCACATGCTGCTGCTGCAGGGCAACGGCCCCGCCTCGCGCGACGAGCTGCAGCGCGCCGACGACCCCGAGCTGTGGGAGCGCGAGCGCCGCCAGCGCCTGCCCGCGCACGACCTCGACTACCTCGCGCTCGCGCGGGCGCGCTGGGACATCGCCTTCGGCGACGCGCGCGCGGCCCTCACCGTGCTCGACGCCGAACTGCACGCCGCCGTGGCCGCCAACCGCAACCGCCGCGCGCTCAAGCTGCGCGTGCTGCGCGCGCTGGCACTGCAGCGCGCGGGCGACCTCGCCACCGCGATCGAAGAGATCGGCGCCGTGCTGCAGGCCGCGAGCCAGGAAGGCTTCGTGCGGCTGATCCTCGACGAAGGCCCGGCCGTGGGCACGCTGGTGCACCGCTATGCCGCCGCCATGCAGCAGGAAGCCGGTGCCGTGGCGCCCGTGCTGCGCAGCGACCCGATCCTGGCCGACTACCTGCAGCGGTTGCTGCAGGTGCTCGGCCCGCCGCCCTCGCCGATCGACGCCGAGGCGCCCTCGGGCGACGCCACCAAGGAGCCGCTCACGCGCAAGGAGATCCGCGTGCTGCAACTGCTGGCCGAGGGCTACTCGAACAACGCCATGGGCGAGAAGCTGTTCGTGTCCGAAAGCACGGTGCGCACGCACCTGCGCAACATCCACATGAAGCTGGGCGCGAAGCGGCGCACCGAGGCGGTGGCGATTGCGCGCAAGTTGGGCGTGATCCGGTAGAAGAATCCGTGCGGCACGCAATGAGCGGCTTTTATTGCCCCGGAAAACCAAGGCTCGGAGCGGAGGAAAGCTAAAGTTGCTCCATGCAAGCAAATGATCCAGAGCCGACGGCAAGACCGAGGCTCAACCGACCGAGCCTCCCAACGCTTCTAAGCATTGCTGCTGCAACTGCAGCATTCGGAACGGTAGCGCTCCACTTCTTGGGCGACGCCGCCCATCGCGCGTATCTGAATGCTTGGGGAATCGACTCCGGCCTGTTTCCCAAGGCGGCGGACTGGCTGATCATCAATGGCTACTACGTGCTCTTCGAGCGCTTCTTCGCCTTCCTGCGAGCAGCTGCAAGCAATCTCTTGATATTTTTCGGAACCGCGATCGGTGCGGGTCTTTATGTATTCGTTCTCTTGACACCCCTCGGGACCCCAAGCGCATCGAAATGGCAATGGTTTGAAAAGCGCTCTCCCTGGTTCAAAAGACTGGTGCGGCAGACAACGCTGACAGTGCTCGTCATCGGCCTTCTTCCTCTTGCGCTCGTGGTTGTTACTGCCTTCATGGCGATACCCGCCATCGTTGGCGAGACAGCGGGTCGCGCAATCGCAGAACGCGAAGAACTCGAATATTTGAACGGATGCGTCACGGCCAAGTACTCCTGCGTTGAGGTATCGAAAGACGGCGCACCTGTCGCAAAGGGCTTCATCATGGAAAGCTCGGTCTCGCATCTGGCGATCTTCGACACCGACTTGAAGCGCGCCCGCTTGCTCTCGAGAGAAGGCACCCAGGTCTTGACCCGCCGAATGCTCAAGCCGCAGGACTAGCTGAGCGGGAATCGCCCTTCTTCGCCATCAGGCCGCCAGCCGCTGCCGCTTGTCCTGCGCGTCGCGCCCCGCGATGTGCTCGCGCGCGCGCTTCCAGTCGTCGTCCTGCCACTGCGACATGCGCGAGAAATTCCCGCCCGTGGCCTGGAACTGCGCGCCGTCGATGGCGATGGTCTGGCCGTTGACGTACTCCGAGCCCGGGCCGAGCAGGTAGGCCGCGAGGTTGGCCAGCTCGGGCATGCGGCCGTTGCGCTCCATCGGGTTGCGCTCGGCCTTGTGCTCGCCGCCGCCGGGGTTCAGCCGCGCGCTCATGCCCTCGGTGGGGAACAGGCCCGGCGCGATGGCGTTGAAGCGGATGCCGCGCCCGGCCCACTCGACCGCGAGCGACTGCGTCATGGCATGCAGCCCGGCCTTCGACATGGCCGAGGGCACCGTGAAGGGCGAGCCGTTCCACACCCAGGTGGTGAGGATCGACAGCACCGACGCGGCCTTGCCTTCGGCCAGCCAGCGCTTGCCGCACTCGAGCGTCATGCAGAAGCTGCCGCGAAAGACGATGCTCGAGATGGCATCGAAGGCGCGCGGCGACAGGTCTTCGGTGCGGCTCACGAAGTTGCCCGCGGCGTTGTTGACGAGGCCGTCGAGCGCGCCGCCGTCGGCCCAGATTTCATCGAGCATCTCGGTGATCTGCGTGTCGTGGCGGATGTCGCAGGTCTTGGGCGTCACGCGCCCGCCGTGCAGGTGCATCAGCTCGGCCGCGGTTTCTTCGAGCACGGGCGCGCGGCGTCCGCAGATGTAGACGTGGGCGCCGAGCAGCAGCAGCGCCTCGCTCATCACGCGGCCCAGGCCGCTGCCGCCGCCGGTCACGAGGTAGCGGCGGCCGGCCAGCAGGCCGGGCTTGAACATCAGGTCGTCGAGGGTCATGGAAATCCTTGTGTGCGGTCCGTTGGAATTCGGAATGAAGCTCAGCGCCCCGTGTAGACGGGTGCGCGCTTCTCGAGGAAGGCGCTCATGCCTTCGCGGAAATCGCGGGTCTGGGTGCACAGCACCTGGTTGCGGTCTTCCATGGCAATCACCGCTTCCATGCTGCCGGCGTCCACGGCGATGCCGAGCGCCTCCTTGGTCAGGCGCAGCGCCACGGGTGTGGCGTTGAGCATGTCGTCGGCCAGCGCCTGCGCCTCGGCCTGCAGTGCGGGCAGCGCATCGACACGGCTCACCAGGCCCAGCGCGTAGGCACGCTGCGCGTCCATGAAGCGGCCGGTGAGCATGTACTCGGCCGCGACCGAGCTGCCGACCATGCGCGGCAAAAAGTAGCTCACGCCCACGTCGCAGGCCGACAGGCCGATGCGGATGAAGGCGGCGTTCATGCGTGCGTCGGGCGTGGCCAGGCGCACGTCGGAGGCCAGCGCGAGCGCAAAGCCGCCGCCGCTGGCCGCGCCCTGCACCACGCTGACGATGGGCTGCGGGCAGCGCCGCATGGCGAGCATGATGTCGCGGATGCCCTTCTGCTGTTCGAGCATGTCGGCCACGCCGAGGTCTTCGCCGCCCACCTGTTCCTTCAGGTCGAGCCCGGCGCAGAAGGCACGGCCCGCGCCCTGCAGCACGACCACGCGCTCGGGGCTGCGTGCGCTCAGGCCCTCGAAGTAGGCGCGCAGCGCGCGCACCAGCACCGGGTCGAGCGCGTTCAGGCGCTCGGGGCGGTTCAGCGTGAGCCAAGCGACCTCGCCGCGCCGCTCGACCTGGAGCACCTCGTTCATCGCCGTCACAGCGCGCGCGAGATCACTTCTTTCATGATCTCGTTGGTGCCGCCATAGATGCGCTGCACGCGCCCGTCGGCGTACATGCGCGCCACCATGTACTCGGTCATGAAGCCGTAGCCGCCAAAGAGCTGCAGGCATTCGTCGACCACGCGGCCCTGGGTCTCGGAGCCCCAGAGCTTGGCCATGGAGGCGGTGGCGGTGTCGAGCTTGCCGGCCACGAGGTCTTCCACGCAGCGGTCGATGAAGGCGCGGCCGACCTTGATCTGCGTGGCGATCTCGGCCAGCTTGAACTTGGTGTTCTGGAAGTCGGCGATCGGCTTGCCGAAGGCCTTGCGGTCGCGCACATAGTCGAGCGTGGCCTGGTAGGCGCCTTCCATGGTGGCCAGCGCGTTCACGCCGATGATGGTGCGCTCGTACGGCAGGTCGCTCATGAGCTGGAAGAAGCCCTGCCCTTCCTGGCCGCCGAGCAGCGCGTCGGCCGGCACGTGCACGTCGTCGAAGAACAGCTCGGAGGTGTCCTGCGCCTTCATGCCGATCTTGTCGAGCACGCGGCCCACGCGGTAGCCCTCGCAGCCCTCGGTCTCGACGATGAGGATCGAGGTGCCCTTGGCGCCCTGCGTCGGGTCTGTCTTGGCCACGACCAGCACCACGCCCGCGAGAAAGCCGTTGGTGATGAAGGTCTTGGAGCCGCGGATGCGGTAGCTGCCGTCGGGCTGCTTCTCGGCGCGCGTGCGCACGCCCTGCAGGTCGGAGCCGGCGCCGGGCTCGGTCATGGCGATGGCGCCGACCAGCTCGCCGCGCGCCATGCGCGGCAGGTAGCGTTGCTTCTGTTCCTCGGTGCCGTGGTTCAGGAAGTAGTGCGCCACGATGGTGTGCACCGAGCTGGCCATGCCGCTGAGCGCGCGGCGCGCCTTCTCCTCGTAGAACACGGCCTCGTGGCGGAAGTCGCCGCCCGCGCCGCCGTAGGCCTCGGGAATGTCGGAGCACAGCAGGCCGAGCGCGCCGGCCTTGCGCCAGACCTCGTGGCCGACGTGACCGCGCTTGCGCGCCTCTTCGTCGTGCGGCACGACTTCGGTCTCGACGAAACGCACCACGTTGTCGCGGTACAGCTCCAGTTCTTCGTCGCTCCACGAGCGGCGGAAATCGAGGGGCATGGGGTGTCCTTCAGTGTCTTGGAATTGGGGGAATGGGTTCAGCCGACGCGGCGTTCCTTGCCGGCCCAGAAGGGTTCGCGCAGCTGGAACTTCTGCAGCTTGCCGGCGGCCGACAGCGGCAGCGCATCGCGGAACTCCACGCTGCGCGGGCACTTGTAGTTGGCGATCTGGTCGTGGCAATGGGCAATGACGTCGTCGGCCGTGAGCGGCAGGCCTTCGCGCAACACGATCACCGCATGCACGCGCTCACCCCACTTGTCGTCGGGCACGCCGATGACGGCCGACATCAGCACCTGCGGCATCTGGGCGATGGCGTTCTCGACCTCGGCCGAGTACACGTTCTCGCCGCCGCTCACGATCATGTCCTTCATGCGGTCGACCACGAACAGCAGGCCGTGCTCGTCCATGTAGCCGCCGTCGCCGGTGTGCATCCAGCCGCCGCGCAGCGCCGCCTCGGTCTCGGCGGGCTTGTTCCAGTAGCCCTTCATGACCATCGGTCCGCGCGCGACGATCTCGCCGACCTGGCCGGGGGGCAGCTCGTTGTCCTCGCCGTCGACGATGCGGATCTCGGCCACGGGCACCGGCGTGCCGGCCGCGCGCAGCAGGCGGTTGCGGTCGGGGCCGGGCAGGTGGAAGTGCGGCATCAGCACGGCCACGGTGGGCGACAGCTCGGTCATGCCGTAGGCCTGCGAGAAGCTCGTGGCGGGCAGCGCGGCCATGGCCTGCTCGAGCAGCGCGACGTCGATGGGCGCGGCGCCGTACAGCAGCATCTGCAGGCTCGACAGGTCGAACTCGGCAAAGCGCGGGTGCTCGATCACGCGCTTGATCATGGTGGGCACCAGGAACATCTCGGTGGCGCGCGCGGCCTGGATGGCCTGCAGGATCGCCACCTCGTCGAACATCGGCACCACGTGCTGCGGTACCAGCCGCAGGATGCTCTGCAGCGACAACCCGCAGCCGGCCACGTGGAACATGGGCACGGCGATGACCACGGCGGCGTTGCGCGTCTCGCGCGGCACCGCGGCCACCGAGCTCAGCGCGTTGATGTAGAGGCTGCCGTGCGTGAGCATCACGCCCTTGGGCCGGCCGGTGGTGCCGCCGGTGTACATGATGGCGGCGAGTTCGTCGGCGCTGTGCGGCGCATCGTCGATGGGCTGCGCGTCGGCCAGCAGCGCCTCGTAGCCGACCATGCCCTCGGGCACGGGACCGTCGCCGCAGTACACCACGGTGCGCAGCGAGGTCGAGAGCCTGCGCAGCTCGCCGGCCATGGGCGCGAACAGGTCGTCTACCAGCAGGATGCGCGTGTCGCAGTCGTCCAGCGAGTAGGCGACCTCCTTCGGGTTCCAGCGGATGTTCACCGGGTTGATGACGCCGCCGCCCCACCAGGTGCCGAAGAAGAACTCGACAAAACGGTGCGAGTTGAGGCTCATCATGCCGACGCGGTCGCCGCGCGCCATGCCGAGCTGCTGCAGCACGGCGCCCAGGCGCGCCACGCGGTCGGTGAGGGTCGCGAAGTCCAGGCGGTGGTTGCCGCAGACCACGGCGGTCTCGCGGGCCTTCTCGCGGCGGCCCTTGTGCAGGGGCTGGGTGAGGAACATGGTGTCGTCTCCTTGGTGGTTTTTTTCGTCAGGCAACCCGGCGTGCGTGGCCGGCCCAGTGCGGCTCGCGCAGGCGGTACTTCATGACCTTGCCGGCGCCCGAGATCGGCAGCGCGTCGACGAACGCGACGCTGCGCGGGCACTTGTAGCCGGCGATCAGTTCACGGCAATGGGCGATGAGCGCGTCGGCATCGACATCGCTGCCGGGCTTGCGCACCACCACCGCATGCACGGCCTCGCCCCAGCGCTCGTCGGGCACGCCGATGACGGCGGCGGCGGCCACCGCGGGGTGGCGTGCGAGCGCGCCCTCGACCTCGGCGCAGTAGATGTTCTCGCCGCCGCTCACGATCATGTCCTTGTAGCGGTCGACGATGAAGACGAAGCCGTCGTCGTCCATCCGCGCGGCGTCGCCGGTGTGCATCCAGCCATCGCGCAACGCGGCGGCCGTCTGCTCGGGCAGGTTCCAGTAGCCCTGCATCACGCACGGGCTGCGCACGGTGAGTTCGCCCACGGTGCCGCGCGGCACCTCGCGGCCGTCGCCGTCGCACACGCGCAGGTCGATGCCCGAGAGCGCCTGCCCGGCCGAGGCCAGCTTGCCGAGCTTGCGGCCTTCGGGCGAGTGGTAGTGGCGCGTGAGGTAGCTCACGCCGGCCGACAGCTCGGTCATGCCGTAGCCCTGCGCGAACTCGGCCTGCGGAAAGGTCGCGAAGGCGCGCTCCAGCAGCGCCTCGGTGATGGGCGAGGCGCCGTAGCCGACGAAGCGCACGCTCGACAGGTCGGCCTGCGCGGTGCGCGGGTCGTCCACCAGCATCTGCAGCATCGCGGGCACGGCCATGAGGTTGGTGGCGCGGTCACGCTCGATGGTTGCGAGCATGCCGTCCACCGTGAAGCCCGGCAGGATGATCTGCGCGCAGCCCATGAGCACGCCGCGCAGCAGGAACGACAGCCCCGCCAGGTGAAAGAGCGGCGCCACCTGCAACAGCCGCGCGCTGTCGTCGAAGAAGGCGCCGAGCATCGACACCTGCGCATTGATCACCAGCGCCGCGTGGCTGAGCATCACGCCCTTGGGCCGGCCGGTGGTGCCGCCGGTGTAGAACACGCCCGCCAGGTCGTCGCCGCCGCGCAGCGCGTCGGGCACGGGCTCGCTCTCGCGGACCAGCGCTTCGTAATCCGTCATGCCCGTGGGCGCCTGGCGCTCGCCCATGTAGACCCAGGTGGTGACGGCGCGCGCCGCGGCGCGCAATTCGTCCGCCGTCGCCAGGAACTGGTCGTCCACGAACAGGATGTGCGTCGCGCAGTCGTCGAGCGAGTGCGCCATCTCGGCCACGCTCCAGCGCGTGTTGACCGGGTTGACCACGCCGCCGGCCCACCACACGGCCAGGTAGTACTCCAGCGTGCGGTCGGCGTTGAGCGCGAGCACGCCCACGCGGTCGCCAGGCTGCATGCCCAGGCGGCGCAGCCCGCCCGCCAGGCGCGCGACGCGCTCGCCGAGTTCGCCGTACGTGCGCGTGCGGCCCTGGAACACGGTGGCGACGGCGCGCGGGCTGCACTGCATGGCGCGGTGCAGGGCCTGCGTGAGGTACAGCGGCGGTGGCGTGGTGGGCATGGACAAGGCTCCTGTCGGTGCGGTGCGGAAATGCCATGCATGCGCGAACGCGCATGCCCGGAAAACAAGGACGTCAGCGGGCTTCGGCCACGGGCGCTGCCGCACCCCAGCGCTTGAGCAGCGCGGGCCCGTCGTCGGGCGACACGGCCGGCGGCACGACCGGCGCGGTGCGGCTGAAGCGCGGCGCGGGCGCGGGCTGCACCACGCCGCCCACGGTGGCGAAGGTGCCGCGCGCCACGTTGTGCGGATGCTGCGGGGCCTCGTCCCAGTCGAGCACGGGCGCGAAGCAGGCGTCGCTGCCTTCGAGAAGCACGCACCACTCGTCGCGCGTGCGGGTGCGGAACACGTCGGCCAGGCGCAGCTTGAGCAGCGGCCAGCGGTCGGCGTCCATCTGGGCGTCGAAGGCGGGGTCGTCGACCAGGCCGCAGCGTTCGCGCAGCAATGCGTAGAACTGCGGCTCGATGGAACCGATGGCCACGTACTTGCCGTCGGCGCAGGCGTAGGTGTCGTAGAAGTGGGCGCCGCCGTCGAGCAGGTTCTCGCCGCGCTGGTTGCTCCACTGGCCGGCCGACTTGAAGCCGTACATCATGGCCGACAGCAACGCAGCGCCGTCGGTCATGGCGGCGTCGACCACCTGGCCCTGGCCCGAGGCCTTGACCTCGTGCAGCGCGGCCAGCAGGCCGAAGGCCAGCAGCATGGCGCCGCCGCCGAAGTCGCCCACGTAGTTCAGCGGCGGCACGGGCGCCTCGCCCGAGCGGCCGATGGCGTGCAGCGCGCCGCTGATGGCGATGTAGTTGATGTCGTGGCCGGCCGCGTGCGCCAGCGGGCCGTGCTGGCCCCAGCCGGTCATGCGGCCGTAGACCAGGCGCGGGTTGCGCGCCAGGCATTCGGCCGGGCCCAGGCCCAGGCGCTCCATCACGCCGGGGCGGAAGCCCTCGATGAGGATGTCGGCGCGCGCGATGGCGTCGAGCACCGGCGCGGCGGCGTCGGGGGCGCGCAGGTCGACCTCCCAGGTGCTGCGCCCGCGCGCCAGGATGTCGTGGGGGTCGCGCCGCGTGCCGGGGCGCGCGATGCGCAGCACCTCCGCGCCCATGTCGGCGAACAGCATCGCGCAAAAGGGGCCGGGGCCGATGCCGGCCATCTCGACGACCCGAAGTCCTTTCAGGGGTCCTGCCATGTGTGTCTCCTCTGGCGCGCACCCGGCGGCCTGTTGTGTGAAGGCATCTTGGCGCGCGGGCGCCGGCGTCGCATCGTCGGAAGCGACGAAAGCGCGGAAAGACGTTTCAGCGCCCCGTGAAGACGGGCGCGCGCTTGGCCGCGAAGGCGGCGGCGGCCTCGCGGAAATCCTCGGTCTTGAGCGCCAGCACCTGGGCGCGGTTCTCCACCTCGAGCGCGGCATCGAGGCTCGGCGCCTCGAGGTTGGCCCACATGAGCTGCTTGGTGTGGCGCGTGGCATAGGGGCTGTTGCGCAGCACGTCGGCGGCCAGGGCGAGCGCGCGCGGCAGCAACGCGTCGTCATCGACCAGCGCGGCGACCAGGCCGACGCGCTCGGCCTCGTCGGCCGGCACGGGGCGGCCCGTGAGCATGAGCTCGAAGGCGCGCGAGGCGCCCACCAGCCGCGGCAGGTGGTAGCTGATGCCGCACTCGCCGGCCGTGAGGCCGATGCGCACCGCGCCCACATGGAACGACGCCGAGCGCGCGGCCACGCGGATGTCGGCGCCCAGCGTGAGCGCAAAGCCCGCCCCCACGGCCGCGCCGTTGACGGCGGCGATCACCACCTTGTCGAGCGCGCGCAACCGCCGCACCATGCCGGCGAACAGCTCCTGCCCCGCCATCAGGTCGGCCACCGAGGGCTCGCCGTCGAGCGGCTGGTCGTCGCGGCGCGTGAGCGGCGTCGTGAGGTCCCAGCCGGCGCAGAAGCCGCGCCCGGCGCCGGTGAGCACCAGCACGCGCACGCTGTCGTCCTGCGCCAGTGCGTCGAGCGCGGCGCACAGGCGCCGCACGGTGGGCTGGCTCAGCGCGTTCAGGCGCGCCGGGCGGTTCAGCGTGAGCAGCGCAATGCCTGCGCGGCTGCGGTCGAGGAGGATGTCGTCGTCTGCTTTGCTGTCGGGCATGGCGGTCTCTTCCTTGTTCAGCGGCCACTCCAGCGCGGCGCGCGCTTCTCGATGAAGGCGCGCGGGCCTTCCTTGAAGTCTTCGCTCGCGGCCACGCGCTCGAAGGCGTCGCGCGTGAGGGCGCGCAGCGCGGCTTCGTCGAGCCCGCTGTTCGCCTCGCGCGCCACGCGCAGGCTCTGGCGCACCGCCACCGGACCGTTGCGCGCGATCTCGGCGGCCAGCGCCAGCGCGGCCTCGCGCAGCCCATCGACGTCATCCACGAGGCGGTTGACCAGCCCGAAGCCGTGCGCGCGCTCGGCATCGAGCTGGCCGGCCGTGAGGATCAGTTCGAGCGCGATGTTGGGCGGAATGGCGCGCGGCAGCCGGTACAGCCCGCCCGCCGCGGCGATCAGCCCGCGCAGCACCTCGGGCAGGCCGAAGGCGGCCTGCCGCACGGCCACGACGAGGTCGCAGGCCAGCACGAGCTCGGTGCCGCCGGCCAGCGCCTTGCCGTTGACGGCGGCGATCCACGGCTTGCTGCGCTCGCGGTACACGAAGCCCGCGAAGCCGCCGCGCTCGGTGCGCAGCGCACTGCCGCGCCCGGCCGACACTTCCTTCAGGTCGGCGCCCGCGCAGAAGGCCTCGCGGCCGGCGCCGGTGAGCACCACGGCGCGGATGTCGTCGTCGGCCTCGGTGGCATCGACGGCGGCTTCGAGGCCCGTCGCCACGTCGCCGTTGACGGCGTTGCGCGCCTCGGGGCGGTCGATGGTGACGAGGGCGACATGGCCCGGCAGGCGTTCGACAGTCACTGCGCTCATGACACGCTCCAGTTCAAGAGTTCATCGGTACCCGCTGTCACCATGCCGCCGCAACCGACGGGGCTGCGGTCCAGGTCGGTCAGCACCTTCAGCGAAGCCGCATCCGTGGCCTCGACGCGCGCCATGAGCCGTTCGCCGGCCGGCGTGCGCGCGATCACGATGCCCTGCGAGGGCTGGCCGTCGCGGCCGTAGACCACGGTGAAGGTCTCCAGCGTGGCGGCGCCCGCGTACTGCAGCACCAGCGGCGGCACCGGGCCGCGCCGCGCATCGGCGGCGGCCTGCACGTCGTAGTCGGGCTTCGGAAGCCCTTGCGGCGGCGGGCTGGAGCCCAGCACCAGCGCGTGGTGCTTGGTGACGTACTCACCCTGTCCGTAGAGCAGCGCCGCCTTGCCCTTCGGCGCGGCGCGCAGTGCGCGCACCAGGCCGGCGGCGGCGTGCGTCATGTAGTCGTTGAGCGGCGCGCCGAAGAAGCTCAGGCCGCCGGTGGAGGTCATGCGCGCCTCGGGCGCCAGGCCCAGCGTGCGGCGCGCCATCTTGGGCACGATGGGGAAGCAGCTGTACAGCTCCAGCATCTCGAAGGCCGAGGCGTCGCCGCCGACCTGCGCGAGCACGGTTTCCATCACCAGGTCCTGCGCGTGCGAGCGGTGGTACTGGTCGCGCTGCAGGTAGTCGCGCGGCTCGCGCGCGGCGGCGCCGTCCCACACGTAAACCCAGCGGTCTTCGGGAATGCCGAGTTCGCGCGCATGGCCCACGCTGGTGAGCAGCACGGCCGCGCCCATGTTGACCAACGGGTTGGCCACCATGTGCTTGGTGTAAGGCCAGGCGATGAGGCGGTTGGCCGCGTCGACGCGGGCGATGTCCTCGGGCGTGAAGGGCTTGCGCAGCCAGGCGTAGGGGTTGGCGGCGGCCACCTCGGAGTAGCGCGCCCACAGGCGCGACGACTCGTCCTGCGCCTGGCGCGGCGTCTGGCCCCAGTGGGCGAGCGCGGCGTTCTCATAGAACGGGTAGATGGTGGTCGGCATGGCCGCACCGAGCTGGATCGCCACCGGGTGGCAGATGTCGGTGCCGCGCACCAGCTTCACGCTGTCGTCGCGCGGGGTCCAGGCCAGCGGGATGCCGAGCTTGGCGGCGGCGTCCACCGTGTAGCGCGCCTCGGCGCCGGTGATGGCGGCCACCTGGCTCTCGCCGCGCGCGATGCGCAGCGCGGCTTCGTGGATGTAGCGCACCGGCGCTTCGCCGCCGGTGACGCCGTAGACGCTGCGCGCCGGGCTGCAGCCCAGGCGCGCGTTGAGCAGCGCGGGCGCGTCGGTGTAGGGCCACGAGTACTCGCAGACGACGTCGAGCGAGTCGAGGCCGGCCAGCAGCGCGGCGGCGCCGCTGTCCTGTGCGGCGGCGCGCATGGCGCGCGCCATCAGCTCGATGGGTTCGAGGCCTTCGGCGGCCTCCTTGGTGCGGTGCGTGATCTCGCCGACGCCGACGATGACCGGCGTGCGGTCGTCCAGTGCTGTCATGGGGTTAGTGCTGTGAGAGGGGTTGTTGTTGCTGAAGCTGCGCCACGCGGCGCAGGTGCCACGCGGGCGGGCCGAACTGGCCTTCGATGAGGGTGGCGCGGCGCACGTAGTGGCCGACGGCGAGTTCTTCGGTCATGCCCATTCCGCCATGCAGCTGCACCGCGCCCTGCCCCACGGCGCGGCAGGCCTTGGCGACCGCGACCTTGGCGGAGGACACGGCGCGTGCGCGCTCGGATGCGGTCGTTCCCGTGCCGAGCGCCTCGCCCACGCTGGCGGTGAGCGCGTCGGCCTGTTCGAGCGCCATGTGCATGTCGGCCAGCCGGTGCTGCAGCACCTGGAAGCTGGAGATCGGCACGCCGAACTGCTTGCGCTGGCGCACGTAGTCGAGCGTGTCGCGCATCAGCCGGCGCAGGATGCCGATGGATTCGGCGCAGACCGCGAGCGTGGCCTCGTCGAGCGCCTGCTCGATCTGCGGCAGCGCTGCGCCTTCCTCGCCGAGCAAGGCATCGGCGTTCAGGCGCACCGCGTCGAAGGCGATGTCGGCCGCACGGCCGCCGTCGCGCGTGCGGTAGGCGCGCAGCTGCACGCCAGGCGCGTCCTTGGGCACGACCAGCAACGACAAGCCCTTGTCGCTGCGCGCCGTGACGATGACATGGCTGGCCCACGGCGCGGCCTGCACCACGGCCTTGCGGCCGTCGAGCCGCAGCCGGCCGTCGGCCTCGCGCACGAGCGTCGTGCGCACGTCGTCGCGTGCGTGGCGGCTGTGCGGCTCATCGTGCGCGAAGGCCAGCACGGCCTGCCCGGCAACGACGCGCGCGAGCAGCGCATCGGCCTGCGCGCCCGGATGGCGCTGCAGCAGGCCGGCGCCGATCACCAGCGTGGACAAGTAGGGCTCGGCCGCGAGCGCGCCGCCTAACGTGGGCAGCAACGCGAGGTGCGCGGCCAGCCCGAGGCCCAGTCCGCCCTGCGCTTCGGGCAGGGCCGCGCCCAGCAGCCCGAGGTCACTTGCCAGGCCTTGCCAGAACGGCGGCGGTGCATCGTCGGCGGCGGCCAGCGCCTGCAGGCGTTGCTCGAAGCCGTGCTGGTCGTCGAGGTAGCGCGCGAGGCTGTCGCGCAGCATCGCGAGGGTGTCGTCTTGGTCGGTGAGGGTGGTCATGGCAAGCGGGCCTCAGCGGGATTGCAGGAGCTGCGCCGCGATGATGTTGCGCTGCACTTCGTTGGAGCCCGCGTAGATCGATGCGGCGCGGTCGTTGAGGTAGGCCGACATCGAGAACACCGCCTCCTCGGGCACGGCCAGCGCGCCTTGCAGGCTGTCGTCCAGTGGCAAATCGGCCGCGGCGTAGTGGGCTGCGATCTCCACGCCGAGTTCGGTCAGGCGCTGGCGCAGCTCGGAGCCCATCACCTTGCCCATCGAGGGCCGGATGCCGTGCGGCTCGCCGCGCGCCTGGGCGCGCAGCGACTGCAGCTCGGTGGCCTCGACCGCATCGATGGCGCAGTCCATCTCGGCCAGGCGCAGCACCATCTCGCGCGCCTCGTCGGCAGCGGACTCGCCTGCAGCCGCGAAGGCGCTGTCGGCCGCGGCGCGCAGCCGGCGCAGGCGCGCGCGCAGCATCGGCGCCCAGGCCCCGCCGCGCTCGTGCTGCAGCAGGTACTTGGCCACCGTCCAGCCCTGGTTCTCCTCGCCGATGAGGCCGCAGGCGGGCACGCGCACGTCGTCGAAGAACACCTGGTTGAGCTCGTGGTCGCCCGAGATGCTGATGATCGGGCGGATGGTCAGGCCGACCTGGGGGATGTCGAAGCACAGGAAGCTGATGCCCTGCTGCGCCTTGCCGCCCGAGGCCGTGCGCACGAGGCAGAACATGCGGTTGGCGTACTGCGCGTGGGTGGTCCAGATCTTGGTGCCGTTGATGACGTAGTCGTCGCCGTCACGCACCGCCTTGCACTGCAGCGACGCCAGGTCGGAGCCCGACTGCGGCTCGGAGTAGCCCTGGCACCAGTAGTCCTCGCCCGAGCGGATGCCCGGCAGCCAGGCCTGCTTCTGCGCCTCGGTGCCGAAGGCGATGATCACCGGCGCGACCATGCCGGGGCCCATGGGCGCGCGCGGCGGCGCGTCGGCCGCAGCCAGCTCGCTCGCGAAGAGGTAGTGCTGCATCGGCGTCCAGCCGGTGCCGCCGTGTTCCACCGGCCAGTGCGGCACGCTCCAGCCCCGCCGGGCCAGCACGCGGTGCCAGCGGTTGCCGTCGGCATAGTCGGTGAAGATGCCGGAGCAGCGACGCCCTGCGGCGCGCAGCTCAGGCGTCAGCTCGCGCGCGAGAAAGTCGCGAACCTCGTCGCGAAACGCGGTCTCCGCCGCGCTGAGGGTCCAGGCCATGGTGTTGTCTCACAGGGTTCACACCCGGCAAGTGTGCGGCGCGCGCGCCGGCACGGCATCGTCGGATCGGACGAACGTGGGCGCCCCGCCTCGGCGGTGAGCGCTTTTTTCTTCAGTTCTTCCGTCGGGGCCCGTGCAGGGCCGGACGTTCAGGCGGCGACCGCTTCGCGCGCCGGCACCGCTTGCGTCCCGACGGGCATGTGCTGCGCCCAGTCGATGATCTCGAGCGTGCCGTCGGCATGCTCGGCCAGCGCGGTGAGGCTTTCCACCCAGTCGCCATCGTTGCAGTACAGGATGCCGTCGATGTCGCGCATCTCGGCGTGGTGGATGTGGCCGCACACCACGCCCTGCGCGCCGCGGTTGCGGGCCTCGCGGGCCACGGCGTTCTCGAAGTCGCCCACGTAGCTCACGGCGCGCTTGACCTTGCCCTTGAGGTACTTCGAGAGCGACCAGTACGGCAGCCCCATGCGCGCGCGCAGCGAGTTGAGGTGCCGGTTGAGCTTGAGCGTGAACTCGTAGAGCGAGTCGCCCACGTAAGCCAGCCACTTGGCGCACTGGATCACGCCGTCGAACAGGTCGCCGTGGATGATCCACAGCTTGCGGCCGTCGGCCGTCTCATGAATCCACTCGTCGGCCACGTCGATGCCGCCGAAGTTGTGGTTCAGGTACTTGCGGGCGAACTCGTCGTGGTTGCCCGGAATGAAGATCACGCGCGTGCCCTTGCGCGCCTTGCGCAGCAGCTTCTGGATCACGTCGTTGTGCGCCTGCGGCCAGTACCAGTGGCGCTTGAGCTGCCAGCCGTCGATGATGTCGCCGACCAGGAACAGGGTCTCGCACTCGGTGTGCTTGAGAAAATCGAGCAGCGCCCGGGCCTGGCAGCCGGGCGTGCCCAGGTGCAGGTCGGAGATCCAGAGGGTGCGATAGCGCAGCGCCGGACGCGCCGCATCGTCGTCCTCCGGCTCGGGAGGCTGGATCGCGGTGTCGCGCCAGGCGCGAAGGAAAGCGTCGTCGCGTTGCATGGTCCGGCAGGTTCGCAGCCGCGCATGACCGCGCGATGGCGACTCCGTGACATCCCGGTGACGCGTGGCACCGGGGCAACGCCACAATCGGACGATGCGCTCTGGCCAGATCATCGTTCTCGTGTCCCCCGTGTTCTTTCTGCTGATCGCGATCGAGTTCGCGGTCGGCCGCGCACGCGCCCGGCGCGGCACCGGGCAGGACACCTACCGCCTGGCCGACGCCGTGAACAGCATCGGGCTGGGCATGCTGAGCCAGATCAGCGCAGTGCTCACGGGGCTTTTGCGCGTCGGCATCTACACCGCCGTGTACTCGGCGGTGGCGCTCTTTCCGCAAGAGGCGGCGGGCGAGTTCTGGACCACCTGGTACGGCTGGCTGCTGGCGCTGGTGTTCTACGACTTCTGCTACTACTGGCTGCACCGCATGGGCCACGAGTCGGCCGTGCTGTGGGCCGCGCACGTGGTGCACCACCAGAGCCAGCACTACAACCTGTCGACCGCGCTGCGCCAGACCTCGAGCGGCGCGCTGCTGGGCTGGATCTTCTACCTGCCGATGGCCGTGGCCGGCGTGCCGCCGCTGGTGTTCGTGGTGGTGTCGCTCATCGACCTGCTCTACCAGTTCTGGGTCCACACCGAACAGGTCGGCAAGCTCGGCTGGTTCGACCGCTGGTTCTGCTCGCCCTCGAACCACCGCGTGCACCACGCGGTGAACGACACGTATCTGGACCGCAACTACGGCGGCGTGCTGATCGTGTGGGACCGCCTCTTCGGCACCTTCCGCGAAGAAGACGAGCGCTGCGTGTACGGCACGCGCGGCGAGCTGAAAAGCTGGGACCCGCTGTGGGCCAACGCCGAGGTCTACTGGGCGCTCGCGAAGGATTCATGGCATGCGCGCCGCTGGTCCGACAAGCTGCGCGTGTGGTTCAAGCCGCCCGGCTGGCGCCCGGCCGACGTGGCGGCGCGCTACCCCAAGCCTGCTTTCGACATCGCAAAGGTCACGCGCTACGAGCCCCCGGTGAGCCGCGGCGTGCAATGGTTCGCGGGCCTGCAGTTCCTGGCGCTGCTGGCCGGCGTGACGGTGTTCCTCTGGTACTCCGACGCCGTGCCGCTGCCGCAGGCCGCAGTCTGGCTGGCCGCGCTGACGGCCGGGCTGTGGGCCGTGGGCGCGGTGCTGCAGGGCCGGCTGTCGGTCACCGAGGTGCTGCTGGTCGAGGCCGCCGCGCTGGCCACGGCGAGTGCAGCCCTGGGCATCGGCTGGCTGCACCTCCTCTTCAAGCCATTGGCGCTGGCCATCGCGATCGCCTTCGCGGCCCGCCGCGCGCAACGCCAGCCCGGCGGCATGACGCGCTTCGATGCGCTGCTGCTGACCGGCCTGGTCTTCTCGCTTGCAGGCGACGTGCTGCTGATGGGGCCGGCGAACCTCTTCGTGCCCGGGCTCGTGTGCTTCCTGCTCGCGCACCTGATGTACATCGCGCTGTTCCGCATCGGCGTCGGGCTGTTCCCGCGACCCCGCGCGCTGGCGGCCACGCTGCTGATCGGCGCGGGCATGTACGCCTTCCTGTGGCAGGGCGGCCTGCCGGTGGCGCTGCGCATTCCGGTCGGGTTCTACGTGGTGGTGATTGCCTGCATGGCGGCGCAGGCCATCGGGCGGGCGGCGGTGCTGCGTTCCAGCGACCCGGCCGCGCTGTGGGTGGCGGTGGGCGCCTGCTTCTTCATGCTGAGCGACGCGCTGCTGGCGATCAACCGGTTCGTGTCGCCGCTGCCGCTGGCGTCGCTGTGGGTGCTGACTACGTACTACACGGCGCAGATGTTGATCGTGCGGCACGTCCGGCGGTCGACGCCCTGACTTGCTGCTGAAGACGCAGCCCGGCCTGCTAGTCGGCCGGGCGCCCCATCGTCGGCGGGCCGATCTCGAACGATGCCGTCTGGATGAGGCCCTGGCGGACCACGTAGACGCACACCATCTCCACGGTGCCGATCCCCTCCGGGAAGTTGCGCGTCACCACCTCGTGATCGACAACGACATGCCCCATGACTGAGCGCTGCAACAGGCGTGCATGCAGGTCAGGCTCGGCAAAGCGAATCGCGGTCCGGGCGCGCAACTCGGCATGCCCGGCCGCCAGCAGCTTGCCTGCCAGTTCGAATTGCCTGGCGTCCTCGGCGTAGGTGGCCAACCACGCGTCGAGGTCCTTGGCGTTGTAGGCGGCCAGCTGGCGCTGCACCACGGCTTCGGGGGACGGATCGAGGGTCATGGACTCCAGCCTTGGTTCGACAGCGCAGCCCGGCGTCTCAGTCCGCGCAGCGCTGGATTTCGACCGTCGAGTGCCGGATCTCCTCATGCATCGAGAAGCACGCCCGCACCTGATCTGCGGTGAGCGATGCCGAATGCGTCACCACCGTGAGCGCGCAGGCGTACGCATCGCGGCCGACGCGCCAGACGTGCAGGTCGGCCACGCGGGTTTCGGAGTCGGCCAGCATCGTCTCGACACCTTCGCGGATTTCGGCGGTGACGGGGTGGTCCATCTCGCGGTCGAGCAGGACCTTGCCGGTTTCCTTCAGCAGGCCCTTGGCCCAGACGGCGACGAGCACGGCGCCGACGATGCCCATGGCCGGATCGAGCCAGGACCAGCCGTAGAACCAGCCGCCCAGCAGCGCCGCGATGGCCAGCACCGAGGTTGCGGCGTCGGCCACCACGTGCAGGTAGGCGGAGCGCAGGTTGAGGTCGTGGCCATGCGCGTGATCGTGATCGTGGTGGTGGTCATGACCGTGCCCGTGGTCATGGCCGTGATGGTCGTGCGAATGCCCCAAGAGCCGCGCGCAGACCAGGTTCACCACCAGCCCCAGCACCGCGATCGAGATGGCTTCGGGGTAATGGATGGCCACGGGCGACCACAGCCGCTCCAACGAGCCGATCACCATGAGCGCGGCGACGCCAAGCAGCAGCAGCGCGCTCGCGAAGCCGCCGAGCACCTCGATCTTCCAGGTGCCGAAGGCAAAGCGCGGGTCGCGGGCGTAGCGGCGCGCGGCGGCGTAGGCGAAGGCGCTCAGGCCGATGGCCAGCGCGTGCGAGCTCATGTGCCAGCCGTCGGCCAAAAGCGCCATGGAGTTGAACCACCAGCCGGCGCCGATCTCGACCACCATCATGGCGGCGGTGATCCACATCACGAGGCGGGTGCTGCGTTCGGCGGCGGCATTACCGGCGCCGAAATGGTGGTCGTGCTGCCAGGCGCTCAGGTCATGGGTGTGCATGGTTTTCTCTTCAGGCGCCGAACAGGTCCGGGCCGTCGGCGCGGCCCGAGGGCGGCACCACGCCCAGGTGGCGGTAGGCCGCGAGCGTGGCGATGCGACCGCGCGGCGTGCGTTGCAGGTAGCCCTGCTGGATGAGGTAGGGCTCGATCACATCCTCGATGGTGTCGCGCTCTTCGCCGATGCTGGCGGCCACGTTGTCCAGGCCGACCGGGCCGCCGTCGAAGCGGTGGATGACGGCCTCGAGCAGCTTGCGGTCCATGAGGTCGAAACCCTGCGGGTCGACGTCGAGCATGGCCAGCGCCTTGTGTGCGATGTCCTCGGTGATGCGGCCGTTGCCCTTGACCTCGGCGTAGTCGCGCACGCGGCGCAGCAGGCGGTTGGCGATGCGGGGCGTGCCGCGCGAACGGCGCGCGATCTCGAAGCCACCGGCGGCGTCGGTCTCGACCTTGAGCAGGCCCGCGCTGCGGCGCACGATGAGCGCCAGTTCTTCGGGCGTGTAGAACTCCAGCCGCGCCACGATGCCGAAGCGGTCGCGCAGCGGGTTGGTCAGCATGCCGGCGCGGGTGGTGGCGCCCACCAGCGTGAAGGGCTGCAGGTCGAGCTTGATGCTGCGCGCCGCGGGGCCCTCGCCGATCATGATGTCGATCTGGTAGTCCTCCAGCGCGGGGTACAGGATTTCCTCGACGACCGGGCTCAGGCGGTGAATCTCGTCGATGAAGAGCACGTCGTTCGGCTCGAGGTTGGTCAGCAGCGCCGCCAGGTCCTTGGGCTTTTCGAGCACGGGGCCCGAGGTCTGGCGCAGGTTGACGCCCAGTTCGGCCGCAATGATGTGCGACAGCGTGGTCTTGCCCAGGCCCGGCGGGCCGAACAGCAGCACGTGGTCGAGCGCCTCTTTGCGCTTGCGCGCCGCGCCGATGAAGATCTCGAGCTGCTCGCGCACCTTGGCCTGGCCGACGTACTCGTCGAGCAGCTTGGGCCGCAGCGCCCGCTCGATCGCCTCCTCGTTGGGCGAGGCGGGGGCGGCGGACACCACGCGTTGCGGGGCGGGGGCGAAATCGTCGGTCTGGATGGTCATTGGAGGTGGGTCTTCGGCGATGAGTTTAGTCCCTGGCCACACTGGCAGAATGCTTGTAGAACATAACAAGAGAGGGAAGTCAGAACGTGTCCATCTACGAACTGAAACCGCGTTTCCAGGCCTTGCTGCGACCGCTCGTGGTCCGGCTGCATGCGATGGGCGTGACCGCCAACCAGGTGACGCTGGCGGCCTGCGCGGTGTCGGTCGTGCTCGGGCTCTGGCTGTTCTTCGCCGCGCCCTCGCTGGCGGCCTTCGGACTGATCCCCGCCTGGATGTTCCTGCGCATGGCCTTCAACGCCATCGACGGCATGCTGGCGCGCGAGCACCACCAGCAGAGCAAGCTGGGCGCCTTCCTCAACGAACTCACCGACGTGGTCTCCGACGCTGCGCTCTACCTGCCCTTCGTGCTGGTGGCGCCGTTCGCGCCGTTCTGGGTCGGCACGGTCATCGTGCTGGCCGGGCTGAGCGAATTCGCCGGCGCGCTGGGCCCCACGGTGGGCGCCTCGCGCCGCTACGACGGGCCGATGGGCAAGAGCGACCGGGCCTTCGTGTTCGGCGCGCTCGGGTTGTATGTCGCCCTCGGCGGGCCGCTGCCGGGCTGGACCGCCCTGCTGATGCCGCTTGTGGCCGCACTGGTGGCCTGGACGGTCGTCAACCGCATCCGCCGCGCCCTGGCCGAGGCTGAAGCGCCCGCCGCCTGAAACACCCCCATACAAATAAGTAAAGAAGACCCTTCTTCATGACCCTTTCCACACCCCGCGTCGCCGCCGAACACCACTTCCGCACGCACGACGGCGAATCGCTGTTCTACCGCCACTGGCCGGCCACGGGCGCCGCGCGGCGCGGTGCCGTGCTGCTGTTCCACCGCGGCCACGAGCACGGCGCGCGCATGGCGCACCTGGTGGACGAGCTGGACCTGCCCGACTTCGACTTCTTCGCCTGGGACGCGCGCGGCCACGGCCTGTCGCCGGGCCAGCGCGGCTACAGCCCCAGCTTCGGCACCTCGGTGCGCGACGTGCAGACCTTCGTGCAGCACATCGCCGCCGCCCACGGCGTGCCCGAGCACGACATCCACGTGGTGGCGCAGAGCGTGGGCGCGGTGCTGATCGCCACCTGGGCGCACGACTACGCCCCCAAGGTGCGCGGCCTCACGCTGGCCTCGCCGGCCTTCAAGGTCAAGCTCTACGTGCCGTTCGCGCGGCCGGGGCTGGCGCTGATGCACAAGCTGCGCGGGCTGTTCTTCGTGAACAGCTACGTGAAGCCGAAGTTCCTCACGCACGACCCCGCGCGCATCGAGAGCTACAAGAACGACCCGCTGATCTCGCGCCCGATCGCCGTCAACATCCTGCTGGGCCTGTACGAGGCGGCCGACCGCGTGGTGGCCGACGCCAACGCGATCACGCTGCCGGTGCAGCTGCTCATCTCGGGCGCCGACTGGGTGGTGCACCACAAGCCGCAGCACCAGTTCTTCGAGCGGCTGGGCAGCGCCGTGAAGACGAAGACGGTGCTGCCGGGCTTCTTCCACGACACGCTGGGCGAAAAAGACCGGGCGCCCGCGGTGGCGTCGATCCGCGAATTCATCCTGCAGCGCTTCGACGAGCCGGCCGTGCCGGTCGACCTGCGCGAGGCGCACCTGCGCGGCAACACCGCCGACGAGTCGCGCGCGTTGGCCGAACCGCTGTCACCGCTGTCGCCGCGCGGCGCCTACTGGGCGATCACGCGCGGCGGGCTGCGCGTGGGCGGCGCGCTGTCCAGCGGCATCGCGCTGGGCCACGCCACGGGCTTCGACTCGGGCAGCACGCTCGACTACGTCTACCGCAACCAGCCGCAGGGCAAGGGCGCACTGGGCCGCTCGGTCGACCGCACCTACCTGGACTCCATCGGCTGGCGCGGCATCCGCCAGCGCAAGATTCATGTGGAAGAGCTGCTGCGCATCGCGATGGAGCGGCTGGTCGAGATGCACCGCGAGGTGCGGCTCATGGACATCGCGGCCGGCCACGGCCGCTACGTGCTCGACGCGGTGCTGGCCAGCCCGGTGAAGGCCAGCTCGGTCCTGCTGCGCGACTACAGCGACATCAACGTGCGCGACGGCACGGCCCTCATCGCCGAGAAGGGCCTGGAAGACGTCGCCCAGTTCGTGCAGGCCGACGCCTTCGACCGCATCAGCCTGGCGAGCGTGACGCCGCGGCCCACGCTGGCCGTGGTCTCGGGCCTGTACGAGCTGTTCCCCGACAACGAGATGGTGCGCCGCTCGCTCGCGGGCGTGGGCGACGCGGTGGAAGACCGGGGCTACCTGGTCTACACCGGCCAGCCCTGGCACCCGCAGCTCGAAATGATCGCCCGCGCGCTCACCAGCCACCGCCAGGGCGAAGCCTGGGTGATGCGCCGGCGCACGCAGGCCGAGATGGACCAGCTGGTCGAAGAGGCGGGCTTCCGCAAGATCGACCAGCGCGTCGACGAGTGGGGGATCTTCACGGTGTCGCTGGCGGTGCGCGTCGCGCAATGACCGCCCGGCGCGCGCCCCGGCCGTGGAAACGCGCCGCCGCGTGGCTGGTGTTTCTGGGGCCGCTGTTCTACGCGACTTATGGCTTCGCCAACTGGTGGGCCACCACGCGCGCCAGCGTGCCCTCGATGGCCTTCGACTGGGAGCGGCAGGTGCCTTTCTGGGCCTGGACGATCTTTCCGTACTGGACCATCAACGTCTTCTACGCGCTGTCGCTGTTCCTGGCGCGCGACCGCCACACGCTCGACCGGCATGCGCTGCGGCTGGTGAGCGCCACGCTCATCGCCTGCACCTGCTTCATCCTCTGGCCGCTGCACTTCAGCTTCGGCCAGCCGCCGGTGGAAGGCGCGCCGGCCTTCCTGTTCAACGCGCTGCGCGGCTTCGACCAGCCCTACAACCAGGCGCCCTCGCTGCACATCGCGCTGGCCGTGATCCTGTGGGACTGGTACCGGCGCTTCATCCGGCCGCTGTGGGCGCGGCTCGTGCTGCACGTGTGGGCCTTCGCGATCTGCGCCTCGGTGCTCACGACCTGGCAGCACCACTTCATCGACATCCCGACCGGCGCGCTGCTGGGCATCTTCTGCGTGTGGCTGTGGCCGATGGCGCGCCGGGTGTCGATGCTGCGCGCCTGGCGCCTGGCACGCGATCCGCAGCGGATGAAGCTCGCGGGCTGCTACACCGTGGGCGCCGCGCTGTGCCTGTTCGCGGCGCTGGCGACCGGCGGCGTGGCGCTGTGGCTGGCCTGGCCGGCGGCGGCGCTCGCGCTGGTGGCGCTCAATTACCTCGGCTTCGGCGCGCGCGGCTTCCAGATGGACGGCCACGGCCGCATGGGCTGGGCGGCGCGCTGGCTGTTCGCGCCCTACCGCCTGGGCGCGGCCCTGAACGCCTGGCTCTGGACGCGCAAGCTGCCCGCCTCGGTCGAGGTGGTGCCCGGCCTGCGCCTGGGCCGTCGCCCCACGCAGGCCGAATGGCTCGCCGCCGGCCAGCCCCGGCTCGTGAGCCTGTGCGCCGAGCTGCAGCTGCCGGCCGGCGTGCCGCCCGCCCGTGCGCGCTGCGTGCCGCTGCTCGACCTCGTGGTGCCGCCGCCCGTGCGCCTGCGCCGCGCCGCGGCCGTCATCGAAGGCCAGCGCCGTGCCGCGGCGGCCGACGGTTCGGCCGTGTGGGTCTGCTGCGCGCTGGGCTTCTCGCGCAGCGCCGCCGCCGTGATCGCCTGGCTGGGCCGCGACCATGGCCTGGCGCAGGCCGAAGACGCCGTGCGCCGCGCCCGCCCGCAGATCGTGCTGCGCGCCGCCTGGCGTGCCGCGCTCGAACCCCTTGGAACACCTTCGCGCCATGACTGACAACGAACGCGCCACCTGCACCACCCTGGCCGGCCTGCTGCGCGCGGCGGCCGTGCTCGCCTTCCTGGGCCTCGCGCTCACCTGCATCTCTGCACTGGTGCTGGCGCTCACGCTGCGCGGGCTCTCGAACACCGCCATCCTGGCCTTTGCCGCGGTGATGGTGCTGGGCGTGCTCGAACGCTACTTCGCCTTCCGGCTGCGGCTGGACCAGGCGCTGTTCGAAGGCCTGGCCAACGGCCAGATCGCTTCGCTGGGCGCGATGGACAACGCCCTGTCGGTGCTCGGGCTGCGCGACCCGCCGCCGCAGCCCAACGCCCGCGCGCTCGCCGACCGCGTGCAGGGAACCCGCCAACTGATGCAGCGCCACGCCATCGTGATCGCCTGCCAGAACGCGCTCTTCCTGCTCGCCCTCATGACACAGGAACTCGCTTGAACAACGACAACGGCAACAACAAGAACGACAGCAGCAGCAGCGACGACAGCGCCCGGCCAAGCGCCATCGTGCGCCGCGGGCTCGCGGTGGTGGCGGGCCAGCTCATCATCGGCGCGGCCGGCCTCTTGACCGGCGTGCGCGCCATCTGGGCGGGCACCACGCCCAAGGCCGAGCAGACGCTGTACTTCGCCAACCACACGAGCCACGGCGACTTCGTGCTGCTGTGGGCCACGCTGCCCTCCGACCTGCGCGCGCTCACGCGGCCCGTGGCCGGCCAGGACTACTGGGAGGCCTCGAAGCTGCGCAACTTCATCGGCAAGGACGTGTTCAACGCGCTCATGATCCGCCGCGACGGCTCGGGCCAGGGCGGCAACCCGGTCGACCAGATGAAGGAGGCGCTGGAAGGCGGCGACTCGCTCATCATGTTCCCCGAGGGCACGCGCAACACGGGCGACGACATCCTGCTGCCGCTGAAAAGCGGCCTCTTCCACCTGGCGCGCGCCTGCCCCACCGTGCGGCTGGTGCCGGTGTGGATCGAGAACTTGAAGCGCGTGCTGCCCAAGGGCACGCTGGTGCCGATCCCGCTGGCCTGCACGGTGCGCTTCGGCGCGCCGATCCGGCTCGAGGAAGGCGAAGACAAGGTCGCCTTCCTTGCCCGCGCACGCACGGCCATGCTCGATCTGCGCCCGGAGTACGACCGCATCGAACAAAACGGAGGGACCGCCTCGTGATCGAAATGTCCCCCTTCGCCTGGACCACCTTCAAGCTCTTCGGCGGCGTCTTCGGCGTGCTCGTGCTGGCCTCGACCATCGGCGCGCTGCTCAAGTGGCGCGTGGCGAACGGCCAGCCGCACTCGGTGATCGACAACCTCAACTCGCGCGTCAACGCGTGGTGGGTGATGGTGGCGGTGATCGGCCTGGCCTTTGCCTTCGGCAAGGGCGGCGTGATCGTTCTGTTCTACCTGATCTCGTTCTATGCGCTGCGCGAGTTCATCAGCCTGGCCTACACGCGGCGCGGCGACCACGGCGCGATCGCGCTGGCCTTCTTCGTGGCGCTGCCGGGCCAGTACTTCCTGATCTGGATCGACTGGTACGGGCTGTATTCGATCTACATCCCGGTCTACGCCTTCCTGCTGCTGCCCATCCTGGCGGCCGTGGGCGGCGACACGCAGCGCTTCCTGGAGCGCACCTCGAAGATCCAGTGGGGCCTGATGGTGTGCGTGTTCTGCATCAGCCACGTGCCGGCGCTGCTCACGTTGCAGATCCCGGGCTTCGAGGGCCGCAACCTGCTGCTGATCGCCTTCCTGGTCATCGTGGTGCAGGGCAGCGACGTGCTGCAGTACGTGTGGGGCAAGCTCTTCGGCAAACGCAAGGTGGCGCCCGAGCTCTCGCCGTCGAAGACCTGGGAAGGCCTGATCGGCGGCGTGGCCAGCGCCACCGCGATGGGCGCGGCACTGTACTGGGCCACGCCCTTCAACCCGTGGCAGGCGGCGCTCATGGCCTTCATGATCTGCCTCCTGGGCTTCTTCGGCGGGCTGGTGATGTCGGCCATCAAGCGCGACCGCGGCGTGAAGGACTGGGGCTCCATGATCGAAGGCCACGGCGGCATGCTCGACCGGCTCGACTCGGTGATCTTCGCGGCGCCGATCTACTTCCACGCATTGCGCTACTGGTGGGTGCCGTGAGCCCGGCGGCGAAGAAGACCGCGGTCAAAGTTGACCGCATCGTCGACGACACGCCGCTGGAATGCGCCGACGCCGCCGCGCTGCTGCGTTGGTACAAGAAACACCACGCCACACACGCCGGCGTCTGGCTGCGCATCGCGAAGAAGGCCAGCGGCATCGCCTCGGTCGACCACCCCGAGGCGCTGGAGATCGCGCTGTGCTTCGGCTGGATCGACGGCCAGCGCAAGAGCCAGGACGCGCAGTTCTTCCTGCAGCGCTTCACGCCGCGCACCGCGCGCAGCATCTGGTCGAAGATCAACCGCGACAAGGCCCTGAAGCTCATCGACGAGGGCCGCATGCAGCCCGGTGGCCTGGCCGAGGTGGAGCGTGCCCGCGCCGACGGCCGCTGGGAGGCGGCCTACGACGCCCCGAGCGTGGCCACCGTGCCGCCCGACCTGCAGGCCGCGCTCGACGCCAACCGCACCGCCAAGGCCTTCTTCGCCACGCTCGATGCGCGCAACCGCTTCGCCGTGCTGTTCCGCACGCAGGGCGCGAAGAAGCCCGAGACGCGCGCCCGGCGCATCGCGCAGTTCGTCGAGATGCTCGCCAAGGGCGAGAAGATCCACCCCTGAGCCTGCGCGCAGGGGTGCCCGCCGCTCACTGCGGCCCGGTGCCCGTCGCGATGACCGCGAGCTGGTCGGGGTCCACGATGCGGATGCGCTTGTAGCTCATGTCGATCACGCCTTCCGCGACCAGCCGCCCCAGCTCCTTGTTGATGGTCTGGCGCGACAGCCCCAGCATCGCTGCGAGGTCGTTCTGCGACAGCCGCACCGGCAGGCTCGCGGCGGCCTCCACCTGCATGCCGTAGAAGTGGATCACGCTCATCAGCGTGGCGGCCACGCGCCCGCGCACCGAGTTCAGCATCTGGTTCTGCAGCAGCACCACGCTCAGCCGCTGGCGCTTCAGGCCCAGCCGGGCCACGCCGCGCCACAGCGCGGGCTCGGCGTCGAGCACCGCGATCACGGCGTCGCTGGGCAGGTGGACGATCACCGAGTCTTCGTGCGCGTGGTAGTCGTAGGGCAGCGGCACGTCCTCGAGCAGGCGCACCAGCGGCGCCACCTGGCCGGGGCCGAGCAGCGCGTTGACGTACTTGCGCCCCTGCGGGCTCATGCTGCTGATCTCCAGGCAGCCTGACACCACCGCCAGCAGCTCGCGCTTGTGGCGGTCGCGCGCCAGCACCTGCGTGCGGCGGCGGTAGCGCACCAGCCGCGCCGACTTCATGAGCTCGGCACGGCGCGCGTCGGGCCATTGGGAAAACAGCTCGTTCCAGCGCAGCGCGCGGTCGAGCAGCTCGGCGCTGTCTTCGGCGTCGGGAGGGGGGGTTGCAGGTGGTCGGGTCAGCGGGTTCTCCCTGCCCTGGTGTTCACGAATCTGTCAAAGCGTTGACAGATTCGGGGGCCCTTCATTTCTATCGTAAGCCCCGGACATCGACAAGCACACAGGCGGCACCGCCTAGCGGCTCGCCACACCGGAGACAACCCAAATGAAGAAGACAGCCACCGCGGCCCTCGCGCTCGCGGCCTGCGCCCTTGCGTCCGCGCAAAGCACCGTGAGCGTCTACGGCACGCTCGACCTGTACGTGGCGCACGCCAGGTCGGGCCCCGCCTCCTCCATGCGGCTGGAGGACGGCGGCCAGACCGCCTCGCGCATCGGCTTTCGCGGCACCGAGGACCTGGGCGGCGGCCTGGGCGCGCACTTCACGCTGGAGAGCGGCTTTGCGCCCGACACCGGCAACGGCACGCTGCCCGGCCCCGCGATGTCGTTCAGCCGGCAGTCCTTCGTCGGGTTCTCGGCGCCGTGGGGGCAGATCGACGCAGGCCGCATGTACACGCCGATGTTCTACGCGCTGTTCAAGGCCGACCCCTACGGCCTGAACTCGGTGTTCTCGCCCATCAACCTGGTGGCCGCCACCGACGCGCAACCGGGCCTCACGCCCTTCGCGGCCCGCGCCAGCAACATGGTGCGCTACCGCACGCCGGCCAGCATGGAGTTCTTCGCCGACCTGGCCTACGCGCCCGGCGAATCGAGCGCGCCGAGCCACCAGAGCGGCAACGTCTACGGCGGCAACATCGGCTGGGCGCGCAAGCCGTACTACATCGCCTATGCCTTCCAGCGCGCGCGCTCGGGCACCGGTGCGGCGCCGGTGGCCTCGCCCAGCACCACGACCTACCAGGCGCTGACCGGCTCCTACGAGCTGCCCTCGATCGGCCTGCAGCTGTACGCCAGCTACGTGCGCAACGCCTCGAGCCTGCCCCACGTGCCGACCGCGAAGCTCGTGAACCTGGGCGCCACCTACAACGTGACGCCGGCCTCGAACCTGATCTTCGGCGCCACGCAGCGCAAGGTGGCCGAGAGCGAACGCTCGCAGCTGGCCTGGACGCTGGGCTACGACTACTACCTGAGCAAGCGCACCGTGGTCTACGCGCGCTGGCTGCGCCTGCTGAACCGGCACGGCGCCTCGGCCTCGCTCGCGACCATCCCGGTGGTGGCCAACAGCGGCAACGACGTGCGCGTGCTGGCCACCGGCATCCGCCACAACTTCTGACTTCCGAACCCTTCGCCATGCCCATGGACTTCTTCTCTTCGCAAGCCGAATCCCTCTCGGCGCTGTTCGCGCCGCGTGCCATCGCGGTGGTCGGCGCCTCGTCCAACGCGCAGAAGATCGGCGGCATTCCCGTCGACTACCAGCGCCGCTTCGGCTTCGAGGGCGCGCTGTACCCGGTCAACCCGAACGCCGACCGCATCCAGGACCTGCCGGCCTACCCGAGCCTGCGCGCCATCGGCCAGCCGGTGGACCTGGCCATCCTCGCGGTGCCCTCGGCGCTGGTCGACGGCGCGCTCGACGACGCCATTGCGGCGGGTGTGAAGGGCGTGGTGCTGTTCTCCTCGGGCTTCGCCGAAGTGGGCGCCGAGGGCGCGGCGGCGCAGGCGCGGCTGGGCGACAAGGCGCGTGCCGCGGGCGTGCGGCTGGTCGGCCCCAACTGCCTGGGCTTCATGAACATCGCGCGCCACGTGTACGCCACCTTCTCGCCGGCGCCCGGCGTGGGCCGCGTGATGCCGGGGCGCATCGGGCTGGTGAGCCAGTCGGGCGCGTTCGGCGCCTATGCCTACGCGATGGCGCGGGCGCGCGGCGTCGGCCTGTCGCTGTGGGCCACCACCGGCAACGAGGCCGACGTGCAGGTCGCCGACTGCCTGGCCTGGCTCGCGCAGGACCCCGACACCGACGTGATCATGGCCTACATGGAAGGCTGCCGCGACGGCCCCCGCCTGCGCGCCGCGCTGGCCCTGGCGCAGGCCAACGGCAAGCCCGTGGTGATGGTCAAGGTCGGGCGCACCGCGCTGGGCGCCGAGGCCGCGGCCTCGCACACCGCCGCGCTGGCGGGCGACGACGCGGTGTACGACGCCGTGTTCCGCCAGTACGGCGTGCTGCGCGCGCGCAACCTCACGGAGTTCTTCGACTTGGCCCACAGCGCGGCCGTGGCGGGCCGCCCGCGCGACCGCTCGATCGGACTGTTCACGCTCTCGGGCGGCGTCGGCGCGCTGATGGCCGACGAGGCCTCGGCCCAGGGCCTGGACGCCCGGCCGCTGAGCGAGGCCGCGCAGGACACGCTGCGCCGCTGGGTGCCCTTCGCGGCGCCGCGCAACCCGGTCGACATCACGGGCCAGGTCACCAACGACATGACGCTGATCGATCGCACGGCGCGCGTGATGCTGGACGACCAGGGCTTCGCCTCGTGGATGGGCTTCCTGGCCGCCGCGGGCGCGTCGGACGCGTTCTGGCCGGTGCTGCGCTCCTTGGTGAGCTCGCTGCGCGAGGCCTATCCCGACACGCTGCTGGCGGTGAGCACGCTGCTGTCGCCCGAACGTCGCGCCGAGCTCGAAGCGATGCGCTGCCTGGTGTTCGCCGACCCGTCGGATGGCATCCGCACGATCGCCGCGCTGGCAGGGCTGAAGCCTGCGGCGGCAGCGGTTGCGGCGCCCGCGTCGATCCAGGCGCCGTTGACGCTCGCGCCCGGCACGATGTCCGAGCCCGACGCGCTCGCACTGCTGGCCGACGCCGGCGTGCCGGTGGTCGCGCACCGCGTGGTGCGCAGCGCCGACGAAGCCGCAGCCGCCGCCGAGGCGCTCGGCGAGGCGGTGGTGGTGAAGATCGTCAGCGCCGACATCCCGCACAAGTCGGACGTCGGCGGCGTGGCGCTCGGGCTGCGCGGTGCGGCGCAGGCGCGCGCGGCCTTCGAGCGCACGCGCGACCTCGCGCGCACCGCACGGCCCGAGGCGCGGCTCGACGGCGCCTTGGTGGCGCGCATGCTGAGCGGCGGCGTCGAATGCATCGCGGGCGTGCACCGCGACCCGGTGTTCGGGCCGGTGCTGATGTTCGGACTGGGCGGCATCCACGTCGAGACGCTGCGCGACGTGTCGCTGCGCGCGCTGCCGATCGCGCGCGACGACGCGCTGGCCATGGTGCGCGAACTGCGCGCCTTCGCGATCCTGAACGGCGCACGCGGCCGCCTGCCGGTCGACCTCGGTTCGATCGCCGACGCGCTGTGCGCGCTGGCCGACTTCGCGCAGCGCGCAGGCGACTCGCTCGACAGCGCCGAGATCAACCCGCTGATCGCACGCCCGCGGGCCGAGGGCGGCTGCGTGGCGGTCGACGCGCTGGTCGTCGGCCGCGCGCCCTGAAGCACAACAACCACCGGAGACATCGCATGACGACATCGAAGAACGGACTCGGGCGCGCACTCGGCGCGGGCGCGGCACTGGTGCTCGCCGCAAGCGCGGCGGCAGCCACGGAGGCGCCCTTCCCCTCCAAGCCCGTGCGCATCATCGTGCAGTACCAGGCGGGCGGCTCGACCGACATCCTCGCGCGGCTCGTGGCCGAGGGCCTGTCCAAACGGCTGGGCCAGCCGGTGGTGGTCGAGAACCGCAGCGGCGCGGGCGGCATCATCGGCACCGACTACGTCGCCAAGAGCCCGCCCGACGGCCACACGCTGCTGCTCACGGTGCCGGGCCCCGTCACGGCGAACCTGGTGCTCTACAGCAAGCTGCCCTACGACCCGCGCACCGACCTGCGCATGGTGTCGGACATCGCCACCACGCGCACCGTGCTGGCGGTGCATCCTTCGGTGCCGGCGACCGACTTCAAGAGCCTGATCGCCGCCGCCAAGGCCGCGCCCGGCAAGTACTCGATGGGATCGTGGGGCCCGGGCACGCAGCCGCACCAGGTGCAGGTCTACATGGACAAGGCCTACGGCCTGCAGACGATGCACGTGCCCTACAAGGGCGAGAGCCCGATGGCGATCGACCTGATCGGCGGCGTGATCCAGATGACCGTGGGCTCGGTCACCACGCTGCAGCCGTACATCAAGGCCGGCAAGCTGCGCCCGCTGGCCGTGGCCGGCCCGCGGCGCGCCCGCGCGCTGCCCGACGTGCCCACCTTCGCCGAGCAGGGCTACGCCGACGAGGTCTACGCCATGACCGGCCCGACCTCGCTGATGGCGCCGGCCAAGACGCCCGACGCCATCGTCGAGCGCCTGGGCCGCGAGGTCAGCGCGGTGGTGCGCCAGCCCGAGGTGAGCCGGCGCATCGAGGAGCTCGGCGCCGAGCCCGTGGGCAACCTGCCGCCCGAGGCCGCCGCGGCCTACAAGGCCTTCCTGCCCGTGACGCTGAAGCTCACGCAGGCCACGGGCGTGAAGCTCGACTGAACCGCCTTCCCCCTCTCCCCTTTTTTTCGAACCCCGAGGTCCTTCCCATGAACGCTCCCGCTCCCGTGCCCGACATCGCCGCCGCCCGCAAGGCACTCGCCCGTTCCATCGGCCTGGCCGCCTTCGTCTACGGCTATCCGCTCACCGAGACTTACCGCACCTGCGCCATGCAGACCGCGCCGCGCGCCGAACGCCGCAGCGGTGCCTCGGCCGGCTCCGACGTGCGCGCGCCGCTGAACACGCTGCACCACGCGCCGCGCCCGTCCACCCACGAAGACCGCGACGTGGTCACGCCCGCCAACGACCTGCTCTACACCATGGCCTGGCTGCACCTGGCGCACGGGCCGATGCTGCTCACGGTGCCCGCGTCGGCGCGGCATCCGGGGCGCTACTTCGTGCTGCCGCTGTACGACGCCTACACCGAGAACTTCGAGAACCTGGGCCCGCGCAACTGCAACCCCGAGGGCGAGACCGTGGTGCTCGTGGGCCCCGGCGGCACGGTGCCGGAATCGCTCGCAGCCGCCCACCGCGTGGTGCGCTGCCCGACCGACCTGGTCTGGCTCATCGGCCGCATCCTGGTGGGCGACGAGAGCGACTGGCCGGCCGCGCGCGCGCTGCAGTCGGAGATCCAGCTGAAGCCCGCGCCCGGCACCGTGCTGCAAGGCCGCCCGGCCGCCATCGAACAGTGGGCCGGCCCGCACGAAGACGCCATGGCCGCCGCCTTCGAGCACGGCGAGCCCGCTGCAGACGTGGCGCCGCGCTTCTTCACCAACGTGTGCCATGCGCTGGCCGAAGCGCCGGGCCGCGTGGAAGACCGCGCGCTCGTCGCGTGGTTCGGCCAGGGCGGGCTGCTGGCGAACGCCGCGTTCTCGTGGGACGCGCTCGAAGCACCGCTGCGCGAAGGCCTCATCGAAGGCTTCGCCGAGGGCGTGCAGCTGGTCGGCGCCGTGGGCCGCAACCGCCGGCCCAAGCCCTGGTCGATGACGCCGGCCACCGGCCGCTACGGCAACGAGTTCCTCGGCCGCGCGCGCACCGCCTACCTGGGCCTGGGCGCGCTGGCCACTAGCGAGGCGGTGTACGCCGCCGCGCACCACGACGCCACGCAGGAACCGCTGGACGGCCAACGCCGCTACACGATGCGCTTCGAGGCCGGCGACCTGCCGCCCGCGGACGCCTTCTGGTCGGTCACGCTGTACGACAGCGACCGTTTTCTCTACCCCAACGACATCCGCCGCCACGCCATCGGCGACCGCACGCCCGGGCTGAAGCGCAACGCCGACGGCAGCCTCGAACTGGTGGTGGGCCACGCGCGCCCCGCCGACGCCGCCAACTGGCTGCCCGCGCCGGCCGGGCGCTTCTACCTGATCCTGCGCATGTACTACCCGCGCGAGGGCGTGCAGACCTGGCGCATCCCGGCGCTGCAGGCACAACAGGGCTGAGCACGATGCAACCGCACACCGACTCCCTTCACGCCCTGGCCGAAGAGGCCGTGGTCTACGCCTACCCGCTGTACGAGATGTGCCGCATGCGCGCAGCCACCTCGCCGCAGCGCACCGACGCCGCCGGCGAGGCGCCCAAGCCGCTGCGCTGGTGCAACGTGTTCACGCACGCGCGCCAGCTGCTGGGCGCGGGCAAGAGCCGCGTCGTCACGCCGAACAACGACACGCTCTACACCAACGCCTGGCTCGACCTGGGCGAGGGCCCGCTCGTGATCGACGTGCCCGACACGGCCGGGCGCTACTACGTGCTGGGCCTGCTCGACTTCTTCACCAACCCCTTCGCCCACCTGGGCCAGCGCCTCACGGGCACGGCGGCGCGCGCCTTCGTGGTCACGCCGCCGGGATGGCGCGGCACGCTGCCCGCGGCCTTCGATGCGCCGGGCGCGCGCATCGAGGCGCCCACGCGCTGGCTGTGGATCATCGGGCGCCTGCTGGTCGACGGCCCGCAGGACGTGCCCGCCGTCAACGCGCTGCAGGACGGCTTTCTCGTGCGCACGCTGGCCGACTGGGAGGCTGGCCGCGCCTCGGCGCCGCGCGCCTTCGACCCGACCTGCGACCCGAAGGCGCCGCTCACGGCCGCGCACTTCGCTGCGCAGGTGAATGCGGCGCTGCGCGACAACGCACCGCCCGCTGGCGATGCTGCGCAGCTCGCGCGCTATGCGGCGCTCGGTATCGGGCCCGGCACGGGTGCACTCGACGACAGTCAGCGTGCCGCGCTGCAGGCCGCGCTCGACACCGTGCTGCCCCGGCTGCGCGAGGCGCAGTCGGGCCGCACCACGGCCTCGGGCTGGGTGCAGATGCCGCTCGTGGAAGGCTCCTTCGGCGACGACCACCTGGCACGCGCGCTGATCGCGCTCAAGTACATCGGCATGCTCGAAAGCCGCGAGGCCACCTACCCGATGGCCTGGCACGACGCCGCAGGCGAGGCCCTCACCGGCCAGCGCCGCTACACGCTGCGCTTCGCGCCCGACGCGCTGCCGCCGGTCGACGCCTTCTGGTCGCTCACGATGTACGACACGCGCGACTACATGCTGGTGGACAACCCGATCGACCGCTACGCCGTCGGCGACCGCACGCCGGGACTGCGGCGCGATGCGGACGGCGGGCTCACGCTGCACATCCAGCACACGCGCCCCGACGGCGAGGCCGCATTCGCCAACTGGCTGCCGGCGCCCGAAGGCAGCTTCTACCTGTGCCTGCGCGCCTACGTGCCGCGCGCCGAACTGCTCGACGGCCGCTACCAGCTGCCGCCCCTCACCGTCACCAAGGATTCCGCATGAGCGCCACCGCTGAAAAACCCCAGGCCGCAGAAGAAGAAAAGCCCTTCCTCATCGTCGGCACCGGCACCGAGACCGTCGCGCCGGGCCTGCACATCCTGCGCGGGCAGGGCCAATCGTTCGTGGCCGAGACCAACGTGGGCCTGGTCGTGATCGACGCCGGCCCGGGCGGCTCGGTGACGCAGGGCATGATCGACGCGCTGCGCCAGCTCAGCGACGCGCCGGTGCATGCGCTGTGCTTCAGCCACGGCCACATCGGCTACAACGCCGGCGTGCCGATGTGGCTGGCCCATGCCGCCGCGCGCGGCGATGCGCCGCCGCGCATCATTGCGCACCGCAACGTGCCGCGCCGCCAGGCGCGCTACCGCGAGACGCTGGCCCTGCAGCACCGCATGGCCGAGATCCAGTTCAACCGCCCCGCCGGCTTCTTCGACCACCGGCTGGTGACGCACCCGCCCACCGAGACCTTCGACGACGTGCTGCAGATCGGCAGCGGCGAGCGCCGCATCGAGCTGCGCTGGGCGCCCTCGGAAACCGACGACGCGATCGCGCTGTGGAGCCCGGCGCAGCGCGTGCTGTACGGCGGCGCGGCGCTGATCGACTCCATTCCCAACATCGGCACACCCTTTCGCACGATGCGCGACACGGTGCGCTGGGCCGACACGCTGGAGGCGCTGGCGGCATTGAAGCCGCGCAAGGCGGTGCGCGAATTCGGCGCCACGCTCGAGGGCGAAGACCAGGTGCAGCACGTGCTCGTGCACACGGCCCGCGCGCTGCGCTGGGTGCGCGCCGAGGTGGTGCGGCTCATGAACGAAGGGCTCAACGAGCGCGACATCCTGGCGCGCATCCGCTTCCCCGACGAGCTGTTCGCGGTCGAGTGGATGAAGCCCACCTACGGCGACCCCGGCTACATCGTGCGCGACATCTACCGCTCGGAGAACGGCTGGTGGGACCGCAACCCGACCTCGCTGCACCCGGCCGCGCCCGAGGCCATCGGCCGCGCGGTGGCCGACGCCATCACCGACAAGCGCGGCGTGATCGACCAGGCACGTGCGCTGGCTGCGGCCACGCAGTGGCAGCTCGCGCTGCATGTGATCGACCTGCTGGCCACCGCCGAGGGCGAGGCGCTCGAGATCGCCGAGGCGCGCTCGCTCAAGGCCGAATGGCTGCGCGAGCGGGCGCGCGAAGTGCCCAGTTACGTCTCGCGCAACCTGTATCGCGTGGGCGCGGACATGATCGAACAAGGCACGCAGGCGCGCTTCGGCATCCGCTGAGGCCTTTCCATCGGAGACACGGACCATGACAACCACAACACCATTCCGCTTCGGCCTGCGCATGCTGGTCGCCTGTTCCCTGGCCACGCTGGCCGTTGCCAGCCACGCGCAGGGCGACAGCAGCTACCCCGACAAGCCCGTGACGCTGGTCGTGCCCACCGCACCGGCCGGCGGCACCGACACCATGGCGCGGATCATCGGCGACGGCCTCGGCAAGATCCTGAAGCAGCCCTTCGTGGTCGACAACCGCCCGGGCGCCAACGGCATCCTCGGCAGCGAGGTGGTGGCGCGTTCCACGCCCGACGGCTACCGGCTGCTGTTCACCTACGCCGCGACGATGGTGGTGAACCCCAGCCTCTACAAGAAGCTGCCCTACGACCCGCTGAAGGACTTCATGCCCGTCGCCCAGGTCGGGCGTGGCGGCAACCTGCTGCTGGTGCGCAAGGACTTGCCGGTGAAGACGATCCAGGAGTTCGTCGCCTACGCCAAGGCGCGCCCCGACAAGCTCAGCTACTGCTCGTGGGGCAACGGCTCGGGCGGCCACCTGGCGATGGAAAGCCTGAAGAAGCAGGCCGGCCTCGTCATGACGCACGTGCCCTACAAGGGCAGCGGCCCCTGCGTGCAGGACCTCGTGGGCGGCCAGGTCGATGCGGCCTTCGCCGACATCTCCTCGACCGTGGAGATCGTGCGCGCCGGCCGCATCCGGGCGCTGGCCAACAGCGGCCCCTCGCGCATCCCGATGCTGCCCGACGTGCCGACCATGACCGAGAGCGGCTACCCCTTCACCACCTACGCCTGGTACGGCCTGATGGCGCCGGCCAAGACGCCGCCGGCGATCGTGAAGAAGCTCAACGAGGCCGTGAACCAGGTGCTGCGCGACCCCGCGGTGGTGCGCCGCATGTACGAGCTGAACTTCAACGACCTGCCGCAGAACACGCCCGAGCAGTTCACCGCCACCATCCGCAGCGACCTGCGCGACTGGGGCGCGCTGGTGAAGGACATCGGCCTGACGCTCGAATGAGCGCCTGAGCGGCCCTGACCAAGGGTAAGCAACATGGTCGGCCGGCGGCGCTTCCCACACACTGCGCCGTGACAGGCACGGTTTCTGCTCATCGGAGGGGCGATGGCAACTGCGCCAGCGCGCACCATGACCGAGCTTCTTCACTTCAGCCGACAACTCACCGCCGAAGCCCAGGCCCAAGCCTCGGGCGTGGGCACCTGGAAGCAGCACTACGAGCAGCTGTCGAACGGCCGCTTCGAGGGGCTGTCCGAAGACCTGCACCTGGATTTCGTGCAGGTGTTCCACGAACACGCCAACCAGACGGTGCTGCAGCACGGCCACGGCCGCCCGGGCGCCCTGTGCCTGGCCGTGATCGACGTGACGGCCCCCGGCAGCTGGTACTGCGGCCACGACCTCGACGGGCGGCGGCTGATCGCGCTGTCGCCGCAGCGCGAGTTCGAGCTGCTGGCCGGCGCCGGCATGGACCTGATGGCCGTGTGCGTCGACACCGACCCGCTGGCGAAGCTGGCCACCACCCTGTTCGGCCCCGACTTCGCGCTGCGCATGCCGGCGCCCGCGCCGGTGCAGCACCCCGGTTTCGACGAAACCGCCTTCACCCGCCTGCTGGGCGCCGCCCTGTCGCTGGCGCGCGACAACCTTGCGCAGCTGGAGCAGCCGGCCGCGCGCCACATGCTGTCGCTGTCGCTGGCCGACGCGGTGCTGCAGTGCATGGGCTCCGAGGCCTTCGAGGCCCGGCTGCCCGCCAGTTCGGCGGCGCGCCGCCACATCGTGGCCAAGGCGCGCGAGTACATGCAGGCGCACGCCGACGAACCCATCAGCGTGCCCGACCTGTGCGCGGCCACCGGCGTGTCGCGCCGCTCGCTGCAGTACGCCTTCGAGGACGTGCTGCACCTGAGCCCCGTCACCTACCTGCGCGTGATGCGCCTGAACCGCGTGCGTTGCGAGATGCAGGCCTGCCGCGACGACACCATCGGCGACATCGCCGCGCGCTGGGGCTTCTGGCACCTGTCGCGCTTTGCCATCGACTACGCGCGCCTGTTCGGCGAGCTGCCGTCCGCCACGCGCGCACGGTGGTTTGCCAAATCTTGATAACGCCCGCGCCGGCGGCGCTCTTACCTTCGCGGTTGTTTCACACAACATGCGAAGAAGGATGCAGCCATGCGCAGCAGCTACCACCGAACGCCCGGCCGCGGCGCCGCACGGCGCCTCCTGGGCACCGCCCTGGCCTCTGCCCTGGCGCTCGCCCTCGGCTCCCTGAGCACTGAGCCGGCCCGGGCCCACGGCGGCGCGGCCCACATGGTGCCGCTGAAGAAGACGGTGGAAGACTTCGGCGGCACGCTGCGCTGGGACAGCTTTGCCAACGTGTTCACCGTGGCGCGCAACGGCACGCTGGTGCGCCTGAAGCCCGGCTCGAAGACGGCGCTGGTCAACGGCCAGCCGATGCAGCTGGACGTGCCCGTGGTCATGCGCAAGGGCGCGGCCTACGTGCCGCACGATTTCGTGAACCAGGTGTTCCAGTCCAGCCTGGACAAGACCTTCGTGGTCGAGCGCGTGCCCAACCCGCTGAACCCGCTCACCGAGGCCGAGATCCAGGCCACGCTCGAGGTGCTGAAGGCCTCGGGGCGCCACAAGGCCGGCCTGCGCTTCACCGAGATCAGCCTGAAGCGCCCGCCCAAGGACGAGGTCTGGAACTTCGCGCTCACCGGCCAGCCCGTGCGCGCGCCGCGCCAGGCGGCCTTCGTGGCGCTGGACGGCAAGAAGGTCATCGAGGGCACGGTCGACCTCGCGGCGCGCACGCTCACCGCATGGAAGCCCATCGAGGGCGCGCACGGCATGGTGCTGCTGGACGACTTCGCCAGCGTGCAGAGCGCCATCGAGGCCAGCCCCGACTACGCCAAGGCGCTCGCCACGCGCGGCATCGCCGACGTGAAGAAGGTGGTGGCCACGCCGCTCACCGTGGGCTACTTCGACGGCAAGGATTCGCTGCGCCAGGAAGACCGCCTGCTGAAGGTGGTGAGCTACCTGGACGTGGGCGACGGCAACTACTGGGCGCACCCCATCGAGGGCCTGGTGGCGGTGGTCGACCTGGAGCAGAAGAAGGTCATCAAGATCGAGGACGGCGGCCTGGTGCCCGTGCCGCTCAAGCCCACGCCCTACGACGGGCGCGACCGCGCGGCCACGCCCGCGCCCAAGCCGCTGGAGATCACCGAGCCCGAGGGCAAGAACTACACGATCACCGGCCACACGATGCACTGGCGCAACTGGGACTTCCACGTGCGGCTCGACTCGCGCGTGGGCCTGGTGCTCTCCACCGTCACGTACAACGACAAGGGCACCAAGCGCAAGGTGATGTACGAAGGCTCGCTGGGCGGCATGATCGTGCCCTACGGCGACCCCGACACCGGCTGGTACTTCAAGGCGTATCTCGACTCGGGCGAGTACGGCATGGGCACGCTCACCTCGCCCATCGAGCCGAACAAGGACGCGCCGCAGAACGCGGTGCTGCTGGACGCGACGCTGGCCGACTACACCGGCGCGCCCACCAAGGTGCCGCGCGCCATCGCCGTCTTCGAGCGCTATGCCGACCCCGAGTTCAAGCACCAGGAAATGGGCAAGCCGAACATCAGCACCGAGCGGCGCGAGCTGGTGGTGCGCTGGATCAGCACGGTGGGCAACTACGACTACCTGTTCGACTGGGTCTTCGCCGAGAACGGCACCATCGGCATCCACGCCGGCGCCACCGGCATCGAGGCCGTGAAGGGTGTGAAGTCGCGCACCATGCAGGACCCCACGGCCGCCGAGGACACGCGCTACGGCACGCTGCTGGACCACCACATCGTCGGCACCACGCACCAGCACATCTACAACTTCCGCCTCGACCTCGATGTGGACGGCGAGCAGAACACGCTCACCGAGGTCGACCCCGTGGTGCTGCCCAACACGCGCGGCGGCCCGCGCACCAGCACCATGCAGACGGTGCAGCGCACGGTGCGCACCGAGCAGCAGGCGGCGCAGAAGTTCGACCCCTCGACCATCCGCCTGCTGAGCAACCCGGCGAAGAACAACAAGGTCGGCAACCCGGTGTCCTACCAGCTCATTCCGTACGCGGGCGGCACGCACCCGATTGCCAAGGGCGCCAACTTCGCAAAGGACGAGTGGATCAACCACCGCCTGAGCTTCATGGACCGCCAGCTCTGGGTGACGCGCTACGACCCCGAGGAGCTGTTCCCCGAAGGCAAGTACCCGAACCGCTCCAACAAGGACACAGGCCTGGGCCAGTTCACGGCCGACAACCAGGAGATCGTGAACACCGACAACGTGGTGTGGCTCACCACCGGCACCACGCACGTCGCGCGCGCCGAAGAGTGGCCGATCATGCCCACCGAGTGGGTGCATGCGCTGCTCAAGCCCTGGAACTTCTTCGACGAAACGCCGACGCTGGGGCTGAACCGGCCTGCTGCGAAATGAGTGCGTCCGACGAGGCCATCGGCCGCTACGAAGACCTGATGACGCTGGCGCCCGCGCTGCAGGCGCCGACCTACCGCCAGATGAACCGGCTCTATGCGACGCGCGCGATCCGGCGCGGCACGCAGGTGCATCCGCTGCCCGAGGGCACGCCGGTCGATGCGCAGCGCTTCGGCATCAGCGAGTTCATGGCACGCAACCACACGGCCGGGCTGCTGGTGATCAAGGACGGCCACGTCGTGCTCGAGCGCTACGCCATGGGCAACGACGCGGCGACGAAGTGGCTGTCGTTCTCGGTCGCGAAGTCGCTGACCTCCACGCTGGTCGGCGCAGCCGTGAAAGATGGCCACATCGCCAGCCTCGACGACCCGGTGGTGCGCTACCTGCCCGCGCTGAGTGGCTCTGCGTATGACGACGTGACGGTGAAGCAGGTGCTGCAGATGAGCTCGGGCGTGGCCTGGAACGAGGACTACCTCGACGCCGACTCCGACCGGCGCCAGCTGATGCGCGTGCAGCTCACGCGCGAAAAGGGCGCGGTGCTGAAGTTCATGGCGCAGCGCCCGCGCGTGGCACCGGCGGGCACGCGCTTCAGCTACAGCACCGGCGAGACCTGCCTGGTCGGCGAGATCCTGGCCAGCGCGATCCGCCGGCCGATCAGCGACTACCTCTCGGAAAAAATCTGGGCACCCTTCGGCATGGAGGCCGATGCGTACTGGCAGCTCGATGCGGTCGATGGCCAGGAGTTCACCGGCAGCGGCGTGAATGCCACGCTGCGCGACTTCGGGCGCTTCGGCCTGTTCGTGCTCGGCGGCGGCATGGCCGGCGGCCACAAGGTGCTGCCCGACGGCTGGGTGGCCGATGCCACACGCGTCGATGCATCGAGCCACCTCGCGCCCGGCACGCTCGCGGGCTTCGAGCCGATGGGGTACGGCTACCAGTGGTGGACCTTCCCGACCGGCGCGAAGGCGCTGCCCGAACTCGACGGCGGCCTGTTCGCCGCGCTCGGCATCTTCGGCCAGCAGGTCTACATCCACCCGAAGGAACGGCTCGTGGTCGCGATCCACAGCACGTGGCCGGCGCCGATCCATCCGCCGAGCCTGGTCGAGACCGATGCGCTGCTCGGCGCATTGACCACCGCGCTGCGCACCTGAACAGAGCGTGGCGCACGCCACGCTCTGCAACGCGTCAGGAGAAGATCACCTGCGCGTCGGTGTACTCCTTCAGCCCTTCTTCCGCGAACTCCACGCCGAGCCCCGAGGCCTTCACGCCGCCGAAGGGCGCGTTGGGCTGGATGGCGCCGTGCTTGTTGATCCACACCGAGCCGCACTCCAGGCGCGACGCGACGCGCTTCGCGTGCTCGATGTCCTTCGACCACACGGAACCGCCGAGGCCGTTCTCGCTGTCGTTGGCTGCGCGGATGGCCTCTTCGACATCGGTGTAGCGGATGACGGGCAGCGCGGGCCCGAACTGTTCTTCGTCGACCAGCGCGTCGCCGTTCTTCAGGCCCGCGACGATGGTCGCGGGGAAGAACAGGCCCTCGCCCGGCTCGCCGCCCGTGAGCACCTGGCCCTTCTTTTTCGCGTCGGCCACGAGCCGCGCGACCTTGTCGAACTGCATGCGGTTCTGCACCGGGCCGAGCACGTTCTTCTCGTCCATGCCGTCGCCCATCGGCACCTGCTTGGCAAAGGCCGCGAGGTGCTCGCACACCTCGTCGTGGATGCTGGCGTGCACGTACAGCCGCTTCATGGCCGCGCAGGTCTGGCCGTTGTTGAGGAACGCGCCCCAGAACAGGCCTTCGGCAATGGCCTTGGGGTCGGCGTCGGGCAGCACGATGCCGGCGTCGTTGCCGCCGAGCTCGAGCGTGAGGCGCTTCATGGTGCTGGCGGCCGACTGCATCACCTTCTTGCCGGTGGCGCAGGAGCCGGTGAACACGATCTTGCGGATGACGGGGTCGCTCGCCATGTCGGCGCCGAGGTTGGAGGTGCGGTCGTCGCAGCTCACGCTGTTGACCACGCCTTCGGGCAGCACCTCGTTGAGCAACTCCACGAAGCGCAGCGTGGCCAGCGGCGTGTAGGGCGAGGGCTTGATGACGACCGTGTTGCCCGTGCGCAGCGCCGGCAGCACGTGCCACACGGCGATCAGCACGGGGAAGTTCCACGGCGTGATCGAGCCGACCACGCCCACGGGCTTGCGGAAGATCTCGACATGGCCCTGCGCGTTGTCCTGCAGCACGCGCGGCGGCAGCGACAGCGCCGCGGTGGCGCCGGCCCAGGCCGCCGCGCCGCCCAGCTCCCAGCGCGAACCCAGGCCGTTGAGCGGCTTGCCCTGCTCCAGCGTGAGCAGGCGCGCCAGCTCTTCGGCGTGCGCGCCGATCTTCTCGGTCACGGCGCGGCAGGCCGCGGCCAGTTCGTCGTCGGACTTTCGCGACCAGCTCGTGAAGGCCTTTTGCGCGGCGGCCACGGCGGCGGCGAGGTCGTCGCGCGAACCGTTCGGCGCGGTGCCGATCACCTGGCCGTTGGCGGGGTTGCGCACTTCGAAGGAGGCCGTGCCTGGCACCGCGCGACCGCCGATCGTCATTCTTGTCTCTTGCATTGCTTTGTCCTGGTTGGGTTGACGCTGGCGCGCGCCGCCGCAGGGCGGGCGCGCCAGGTCACTGTAGGAAAAGCAGGGGCCGGCGTCTTGGAGCCAGGCGTCAGCGAATGGACTCAGGCGTCAGTCAGTGCGTCAGGGGTCCAAGTGCCAGGCGCCCCGGTGGCACGCCGTAGCGCTTGCGGAACTCGCGGTAGAAGAACGACAGGTCGTTGAAGCCGCAGTCATAGGCGACGACCGCGATGGCCGGCGCGGGGCCGCCCTGCCGGGCCGCCGCATCGAGCGCGGCGCGCGCCGCCGCCAGCCGCGTGTCGAGGATGTGGCGGCTCGGCGAAACGCCCAGTGCCTCGAAGGCCCGCTGCAGCAGCCGCGGTGACACGCCCAGGTGCCGCGCCAGTTCGCCCGCGTGGAAGGCCGGGTCGTGGAACTGCAGCGCCACGTGGTCCATCGCGCGACGCAGCACGCCCTCGCCGGCGTTGCGCGACAGCAGCGCCGGCGCCTGCCGCGCACGCTCGACCAGCACCGAGCCGAACACGCCGAGAAAGGCCTCGACCAGGTGCGCGTCGTCGGACTGTCCGCTGTCGAGCAGGCGCGCGAGGATGGCGCGCATCGCGAAGCCCAGCGCGTCGCCGCGCCGCACGCACACGCCGCCCTGCAGCGCGGGGCCGAAGCGCGCGAGCATGTCGGCGCGCGGCAGGTGCACCGACACCTGCTGCGAGCTGGCGCCGTCGTAGACGAACTCCGAGGGCCGCGCCGAATCGATCAGCACGATGTCGCCAGCCTGCACCGCGATCTGCTGCGCGCCCTGGCACATGAGCGCGCCGCCATGGTCCTGGAACACGAGGAAGAAATGTTCGCGGTCGTCGCGCCGGATGGCCTGCGCGTCGCGGTGCACGCGCTGCAGGTTCTGGCCGATGAGCGCCACGTCGACCCCGCCAGCACGCCGCACCTCGATGCCGCCCGAGACGGTCTGCTGGCGCGGCATGGGCACGGGCGTGAAGTTGCCGCACACGGCCTGCAGGCGCGGGCCGACGAGCTCGAACGGCATCTCGGCGCGCATCCGCGGCGTCAATGGGCCACCGGTCATGCTTGCAGACAGGGGGGCGAAAGAGGAAGCGCTCACGAGGTGTCTCCTTGCAACGCATGTTCGCCGGGCTTCCAGGGGCCCAGGGCCACCCCGGACTTCCACAGCTTGAGCGCGCCCGGCAGTATGGCGCGGCTGCCGGCCTTTGCCACGCCCTGCTTGCGGATCTCGCGGTTCAGGCGCGACGAGAAGGCGGTGATCTTGCCGAAGTCCCAGGCGCCGACGTCGCCCATCTCGCTCACCGTGCCCGACCAGGCCTGGGCACGCTTGAGCGTGTTGTGGTTGGTGTGGGAATCCTCGAGCCGCGCGTCGCCCTCGGACAGCGCGCTCAGGTACAGCTGCACCAGGCCCCAGCCGTCGGCGCTGTAGCGGAAGGTGGCGCCATCGCAGGCCTTCGGGTCGAGCGCCACGCGACGAGGCACGAAGGGCGGCCCGGCCCCCAGCACGTAGAGCTGCAAGTGCACAGCGCGCCACTTCCTGCCATTGGGGTAGCGCCGCTCGAACTGCGCCAGCACTTCGGCGGCCGTATGGAAGCGTTTCAGGGGCTGGCCGAAGTCGGAGCCCAGTTCATGGACCTCGCAGCTGCCTTCGGCCAGCAGCCACGTGAGCAGGCCCTCATGGTCTTCGGGCGTGGCGTAGAAGTCGCAGTTCGGCATGTCGTGCCTGCCTTCGGTGGCCTGCGGTTACTTCGCCAGGGCTTTCAGTGCCATCTTGATGCCGTCGCTCACGCTCGCGTCCTTCGGCAGCGCCTTCAGCGCCAGCGCGGCTTCCTTGTCGCTGTAGCCCAGCGCCACCAGCGCCTGCAGGATGTCGGCCTGCGCGTCGGACGCGGCATGCGCCGGCAGGCCGATGTCGGCGCCCAGCTTGCCCTTGAGCTCCAGCAGCAGCCGCTCGGCCGTCTTCTTGCCGATGCCCGGGATCTTCACGAGCCGGCCCAGCTCCTGCGTGGTGATGGCCTGCGCCAGCTCGCCCACGCTCATGCCCGAGAGCAGGCCCAGCGCGGTGCGCGGGCCCACGCCGGTGATCTTGATGAGCTGGCGGAAGGCCGCGCGCTCCTCGGCGGTGCCGAAGCCGTAGAGAATCTGCGCGTCCTCGCGCACGACGAAGTGCGTGAGCAGCGACACCTTCGCGCCGACGTTGGGCAGGTTGTAGAACGTGCTCATCGGCACGTCGACCTCGTAGCCGACGCCGTTGCAGTCCACCACCACCTGCGGGGGGTTGCGCTCTGCGAGCGTGCCGGTCAGTTTGCCTATCATTGGCTCCCCCCCGTTGCTTGCTCACTTCGTGTAGCCGCTTCCCCCCTCAAGGGGGCAACACCGGCGGCCCGGCAAAGCCGGTTCCGCGGTGTTACCCGCCTTGGATTGCGTTTTTTCGAGCGTGGCTGGTCTTGCATGGGCTGCCAATTAGATGGAAATGGATACCGCGTGATTCTGCGACACACCTTTACCCCCCTGAACAATTCGCGCCTCGGCCACCTGTGCGGCCCGCTGGATGCGCACCTGCGCCGCATCGAGGACGCCCTGGGCGTGAAGATCGCGCACCGCCACGAGCAGTTCAAGGTCGACGGCCCCAAGGCCCCGGCGCAGCGCGCCATGGAGGTGCTGCAGGCGCTGTACGAGATCGCCCAGCGCGCCATCGACCCGGCCGTGGTGCAGCTCACGCTGGCCGGCGACGGCTCGATGAGCGACGAGGACGCGGCCATGCTCGTCACGCGCCGCGCCGACCTGCGCGCGCGCACGCCCACGCAGGCGCTGTACCTGGACAACATCGCCAAGCACGACATCACCTTCGGCATCGGCCCGGCCGGCACCGGCAAGACCTACCTGGCGGTGGCCTGCGCGGTCGATGCACTGGAGCGCGCGGCGGTGCAGCGCATCGTGCTCACGCGCCCGGCCGTCGAGGCCGGCGAGCGCCTGGGCTTCCTGCCGGGCGACCTGACGCAGAAGGTCGACCCCTACCTGCGCCCGCTGTACGACGCGCTGTACGACCTCATGGGCTACGAGAAGGTGCAGAAGGCCTTCGAGCGCAACGTGCTCGAGATTGCGCCGCTGGCCTTCATGCGCGGACGCACGCTGAACAACGCCTTCGTGATCCTCGACGAGGCGCAGAACACCTCGGTGGAGCAGATGAAGATGTTCCTCACGCGCATCGGCTTCGGCGCCAAGGCGGTGGTGACGGGCGACGTGAGCCAGATCGACCTGCCCAAGCAGCAGCTCAGCGGCCTGATCGACGCCGAGCGCGTGCTCAAGCGCGTGGCCGGCATCGCGACCACGCACTTCACGAGCGCCGACGTGGTGCGCCACCCGCTGGTGGCGAAGATCGTCGATGCCTACGACGGCCAGCGCAAGCGCTCGGGAGGCCACTGAGATGGCGGCCTCGTTGCTTCCGGCCCTGTCGCTGTCGCTGCAGTTCGGGCGCTTCAAGGGCGTGGAGCGCCACCGCGCCGCACTGCCGCGCCACAGCGTGACGCGCTGGATTCGCCATGCACTGGACATCGACGGCGAGATCACCGTGCGCATCGTCGATGCCGACGAGGGCCAGCGCCTGAACCGCGAGTTCCGCGGCAAGGACTACGCGACCAACGTGCTCACCTTCGACTATGCGCAGGGCCCGGTCGTGATGGCCGACCTGGTGCTGTGCGCGCCCGTGGTGGCGCGCGAGGCGAAGGAAAACCGCAAGACCCTCGCCGCGCACTACGCGCACCTGCTGGTGCACGGCACGCTGCACGCGCAGGGCTGGGACCACGAGACCAGCGACGCCGACGCGGACGAGATGGAAGCGTACGAAATCGAGATCCTCGCGGGCCTGGGCATCCGCAGCCCGTACGGGCGCTGAGCGCAGGCCGCGATGGCGTCGGACACCGATCCCTGGCTGCCGCGCTGGCTGCCGCTGCTGCGCGCATGTGCCGGCGACGGGCCGGTGCTCGAACTGGGCTGCGCGGCCGGTCGCGACACCGCCACGCTGGTCGACGCCGGGCTGCGGGTGGTGGCGGTCGAGCTGTCGTCCGACGCCCTGGCGCAGGCGCGGCAACGCGTGCCCGCAGGCGCCGAGTTTCACTGCGGCGATTTCCGCGACGCGTGGCCGCTGGCGCAGGGCGCCACGGTCGGCGCCGTGCTCGCGAGCCTGTCGCTGCACTACTTCGCGTGGGACGAAACGCTGGCGCTGGTGCGGCGCATCCACCACGTGCTGCGGCCGGGTGGCGTGCTGCTGTGCCGCCTCAATTCGGTCAACGACCTGCACCACGGCGCGCGCGGCCCGTCGGCCAGCGGGCGGGACGAGGATTTTTTCTACACGGTGGACGGCTTCCCCAAGCGCTTCTTCGACCGCGCCGCGGTCGAGCGGCTGTTTGCCGACGGCTGGCAGCTGCAGCACCTCGAAGAAGTGCGCGTGCTGCGCTACGACGAACCGAAGGTGGCGTGGGAGGCGGTGCTTCGGCCTGTGCCGTTCACGCAGTCATCTGCAGCGGGATCGTGACCGGCCCGTCGTTCAGCAGGTGCACCTGCATGTCGGCACCGAACTCGCCGGTCGCCACCACCGGATGCGCGCCGCGCGCCTGCGCCACGAAGTACTCGTAGAGCCGGCGGCCTTCGTCGGGCGGCGCCGCGAGCGTGAAGCTGGGGCGGTTGCCGCCGCTCACATCGGCGGCCAGCGTGAACTGGCTCACGACCAGCAGGCCGCCGCCGATGTCCTGCACGCTGCGGTTCATCTTGCCGGCGTCGTCCGAGAAGATGCGCAGCTTGAGGATCTTGGCAAGCAGGCGGTCGGCCACGCTGTCGGCGTCGCCGCGTTCGGCGCACAGCAGCACCAGCAGGCCGGCCTCGATGGCGCCGACGGTCTGGCCTGCGATGTCGACGCGGGCGTGGGCGACGCGCTGGAGCACGGCTTTCATGAATGGTGGTCCTCGAGTCGGGTGGCGCGCGCTTCCATGGTGAGCGGCAGCAGTTGAATGGTCACGCGCAGGCCGGGCACGGCGTCCATCAGGGCCTGCTCCAGTTCGTCGCGCAGGTGGGCGGCGCGCTGCAGGGTCCAGTCGCCGGGCACGTGCATGTGCAGGTCGGCAAAGCGGCGCTGGCCGGCGCCGCGCGTCACCATGTCGTCGAAGCGCAGCCGGTCGCCTTCGGCATGGTTGGCGGCGAAGGCGTCGAGCGTGGCGCGCACGGTGGCGAGCGTCTCGGCGTCGAGCGCCTCGTCCATCAGGCCCTGCGAGGAGCGCCACACGAGCTTGAAGCCTTCGCGCACGATGTTGAGCGCCACGCCGATGGCGATCAGCGGGTCGAGCCAGAGCCAGCCGCTGAAATGCACGGCCACGATGCCGACCAGCACGCCGACCGAGGTCCACACGTCGGTCATCAGGTGGCGCCCGTCGGCCTCCAGCGCAATGGAGCGGTGCGCGCGCGCCGCCCGGAACAGCACGAACGCCAGCGCCGCGTTGAAGCCCGAGCTGATCACCGACAGCGCCAGGCCCCAGCCCAGTTGCTCGAGCGGCTGCGGCGCCATCAGCCGCAGCACCGACACCCACAGGATGGCGATGGCGGCGGCCACGATCAGCAGGCCCTCGAAGCCGGACGAGAAGTACTCGGCCTTGTGATGGCCGTAGGGGTGGTCCTCGTCGGCCGGGCGCTCGGCGATGGTGACCATCGCCAGCGCGAACATGGCGCTCGCGAGGTTGACGCACGACTCCATCGCGTCCGAAATCAGGCCCATCGAGTTCGTCAGGTAGCCGGCCCATCCCTTCAGGAGGATGGTGAGCAGGGCCACCGCGACGGAGACGCGAAGCAGCGTTTTAGGGGTCAACGTCATGCAGAAAGAACAAGATCAGGTAAAAAGGGCCTCTGCGCGCGGGCATTACGTCGCAGGAATCGACTGAATTATCAGCCGCGTGACCATATGTAACGCCTTCGGCTTAATATTTGCGCTCATTGCGAAGCAATCAGTCACAGAGAGGCAAATGATGAAGAAATTTTTGACCGCCGCCCTCGGGCTCGCCATCGTCGGCGCCGCCACCCTGGCCCAAGCCCAGGCACCCGCTGCGGCAGCCCCGGCAACGCCCCCGCAGGCCGGGTTCGTGAAGTCGGTGCGCGGCAGCGTCCAGCTGCTCGACGCCGCCGGCGCCACGCGCAACGCGGCCCCCGGCGACGCGCTGGGGGCGGTCGATCGCATCGTGACCGGTCCCGACTCTTCCGCCGCCGTCGTGCTGCGCGACAACACCACGCTGATGGTCGGCCCGTCCTCGCGCATGGACCTCAAGGAATTCCACTTCGACGGCACCACCCGCGACGGCGGCATGCTGGTGTCGCTGCTGCGCGGCTCGATGCGCATGATCACCGGCCTCATCGGCAAGACCAACCCCGACGCCGTGCGCGTCGAAACCCAGACCGCCACCATCGGCATTCGGGGCACGGACTTCATCGTGCAGACCGACGGCCAACCCTGAAAAGATGCAGACACTGTTACGCCGCTCCTCCCTTCTTCTCGCGACCACGGTCGCCCTGCTCCTGGCCGCCTGCTCCTCGCCGGGCACGCGCGTGGTGCTGCTGCCCCAGGCTGACGGCACGCCCTCCGCCGTGGTCGTGCGCGCCAAGGACGGTGAAGAAGTTCTTTCCAAGCCCTACCAGCGCGCCACGGCCGCCGTAGGCGCGAGCGGCGCACCGGTGATCGACCAGGCCGACGCGGCCAAGGTCCAGGCCGAGAACAAGCCCCTGTTCGACATGCGCCCGCCGCTTCCGCAGCGCTACACGGTGTTCTTCGAAGTGGGCACCACCACGCTGACGGCGGCGTCGCAGCAGATCATGACCGAGGCATTGACCGCAGCGCTGGCCCGCAGCGGCGGCGACATCGTGGTGACCGGCCACACCGACACCAAGGGTGCCGGCGAGCAGAACGACCAGCTGTCGCGCCGCCGCGCACAGGAAGTGGCCCAGCTCTTCGTGGAGCGCCAGTTCCCGGCCGCCCGCATCGAGGCCGTGGGCCGCGGCGAACGCGACCTGGCCGTACCGACCGCCGACGAGGTGGACGAGCCGCGCAACCGGCGCGTGACCATCGAGGTCCGCTGATCCCCCGCGCCGACGCCCATTGAAAAAGGCCCCGAGGGGCCTTTTTCGTCGATCAGCTCAGGGTCACCCGCGCAAACTTGCGCTTGCCGACCTGCACCACGTAGCTGCCCGCGGGCAGCTTCAGGCCCTTGTCGGACACCACGACCGAATCGATGCGCACGCCGCCGCCGTCGATCAGGCGGTTGCCCTCCCCGGACGACGACGCCAGGTTGGCCTGCTTGAGCAGCTGGCCGATGCCCAGCGGGGCACCGCTGAGCGCCACCTCGGGAATCTCGTCGGGCACGCCGCCCTTGCTGCGGTTGATGAAATCCTGCTCCGCCGCATCGGCCGCCGCCGCGCTGTGGAAGCGCGCGGTGATTTCCTTGGCCAGCGCGACCTTGGCGTCCTTCGGGTTGCGGCCACCGGCGATCTCGGCCTTCAGCGCCTCGATCTGCGCCACCGACTGGAAGCTCAGCAGCGTGTACCAGCGCCACATCAGCGTGTCGGAGATCGACAGCACCTTGGCGAACATGCTGTTGGCGTCCTCGCTGATGCCGATGTAGTTGCCCTTGCTCTTGGACATCTTCTCGACGCCGTCGAGCCCTTCGAGCAGCGGCATAGTAAGTATGCACTGCGGCTCCTGGCCGTATTCCTGCTGGAGGTGACGGCCGACGAGCAGGTTGAATTTCTGGTCCGTGCCGCCCAGTTCCAGGTCGCTTTCGAGCGCCACCGAGTCGTAGCCCTGCATCAGCGGGTACAGGAACTCGTGCACCGAGATCGACTGGCCGGCCTTGAAGCGCTTGTTGAAGTCGTCGCGCTCCATCATGCGCGCCACCGTGTACTTGGCCGCCAGCTGGATCATGCCGCGCGCGCCCAGCGGGTCGCTCCACTCGGAGTTGTAGCGGATCTCGGTCTTCGACTCGTCCAGCACCAGCTTGGCCTGGGCGAAGTAGGTCTCGGCGTTGGCGCGGATCTGTTCGGCCGTGAGCGGCGGGCGGGTGCTGTTGCGGCCCGAGGGGTCGCCGATCAGGGAGGTGAAGTCGCCGATCAGGAAGATCACGCGGTGCCCCAGGTCCTGGAGCTGGCGCATCTTGTTGAGCACCACCGTGTGTCCGATATGAATATCCGGTGCGGTCGGGTCCAGGCCCAGCTTGATGCGCAGCGGTTTGCCGCTGGCTTCCGCCTTCTGGAGCTTCTTGACCCACTCGTCCTGCGGCAGCAGCTCGTCAGCGCCGCGGAGGGAGATTTCGAGGGCTTGTCTTACACCATCGGAGAGGCTGGTGGATGTAACAGATTCGGCGTTCATGGGCTTTTTTGGCGGTTTTTCCGGTGGCCGAAGCTATACTCAGCCCGACTTTTCAAGCGCCGGATTCTAAGCGGCGCTTTTTTCCGCACCGTCTCCTGCCGCCCTGAACGCACTGGGCCTTGCAGCACGGACCTGCAGAACCTGAGTTGGAATCCACAGTTTGATCAACGGCATTCTCGCCGCCGAGGAGCTTCTCGCTTCCCGCGTGGCCTACACATTCCGGACGTACCCCAAGCAGATCACCGCAGCGATCGCTGCGATGCTGCTCAGCGCCGGCACCCTCGCGGTCGCCTCGCTCGGTCCCGACGCGTCCGACCTCCCCATCCAGCAAGTGCTCGAAGCCACCGCACCGGTGTCTTTCGCCGACCAGTCGGCGTCGCTCGAGAACTTCAGCTTCACGCTGTTCCGCACCGACGTCTCGCGTTCGAGCGACACGGCCGACACGCTGATGAAGCGCCTGGGCATTTCCGACCCCGCCGCCACCGCCTTCGTGCGCGGCAACGCCGAAGCGCGCATGGCGCTGTTCGCGCGCGTGGGCCGCACCGTGACGGCCGAAGCCACGCAGGAAAACCAGCTGCAAAAACTGAGCGCCCGCTGGATTCCCGACGCCGACGGCGGCTTCAAGCGTTTCGTCGTCGAGCGCACGCCCACCGGCTTCGTGGCTCGCACCGAGCGCGACATGCTGACGCCGGGCACGCGCCTGGCCAGCGGCACCATCCGCAGCTCGCTGTTCGCCGCCACCGACGACTCGCGCATTCCGGACGCCGTGGCCAGCCAGCTGGCCGACATCTTCGCGGGCGACGTCGACGTGCGCTCGCTGCGCAAGGGCGACCGCTTCGCCGTGGTCTACGAGACCTTCGAAGCCGACGGCCAGGCGCTGCGCAGCGGCCGCGTGCTCTCGGCCGAGTTCGAGAACAACGGCAAGGTCCACCAGGCGGTCTGGTTCCAGCCCCCGGGCGCGGGCCAGAAGGGCAGCTACTACCGCCCGAACGGCGACAGCCTGCGCAAGGCCTACCTGGCCACGCCGGTCGAGTTCTCGCGCGTGTCCAGCGGCTTCGCGATGCGCATGCACCCGATCCTGAACAGCTGGCGCCAGCACAACGGCATCGACTACGCGGCGCCCACGGGCACCGCGGTGCGCACGGTCGGTGATGGCACGGTCGATTTCGCCGGTACGCAAAGCGGCTACGGCAACATCGTCATCATCAACCACCGCAACAACCAGCAGACGGCCTACGCCCACCTGAGCCGCATCAACGTGAAGGCCGGCGAGAGCGTGAGCCAGGGTCAGACCATCGGCGCCGTCGGCTCGACCGGCTGGGCCACCGGCCCGCACCTGCATTTCGAATACCGCGTCGCCGGGGCCTACCAGGACCCGACCACGATCGCGCAAGAAGGTGGCGCACCGATCACCGCCGCCCTGCGTCCGGCCTTCGAACGCATCGCCGTGGGCGCCCGCACCGAGCTGGCTGCCGCCTTCTCGGTGATCCAGGCCAGCGCCGACTGAGCCTCGCGCCCCAAGGCATGGCCGCCGCACCGCAGCCGCCGCAGCAACGCTTCATCGGCCTGATGTCGGGCACCTCGCTCGACGGGGTCGACGGCGTCATTGCCGATTTCTCCGACGACGGCCACCTCGCGGTGATCGGCCACGCCAGCGCCGACTTTCCCGCCCCGCTGCGCGCCGAGCTGATGGCGCTCAACACCCCCGGCGACAACGAACTGCACCGCGCGGCCCTGGCCGGCAACGGCCTGGCGCGGGCGTATGCCGACGTGGTCGCGCAGCTGCTGGTCAGCACCGGCACCGCCCCGCACGCCGTCACCGCCATCGGCGCCCACGGCCAGACCGTGCGCCACCGGCCGCTCGAATTCGACGGCACGGGCTACACGCTGCAGGTCAACAACCCCTCGCTGCTGGCCGAACTGAGCGGCATCGACGTGGTCGCCGACTTCCGCAGCCGCGACCTCGCGGCCGGCGGCCAGGGCGCCCCGTTGGTGCCGGCCTTCCACCAGGCCCTGTTCGCCCGGCCTGATGCCCCCGTCGCGGTGCTGAACCTCGGCGGCATCTCCAACCTGAGCCTGCTGCCCGCCACGAGCGCGCCGGCGGGCACCGCGCCCCTGCTGGGCTTCGATTGCGGCCCCGCCAATGCGCTGATGGACCACTGGTGCCAGCGCCACCTCGGCCAGCCCTTCGACCAAGGCGGCCAGTGGGCCGCCAGCGGGCGCGTGCTGCCCGAACTGCTGGCCCGGCTGCAGGCCGAACCGTATTTCGCCAAGGCGCCGCCGAAGAGCACGGGGCGCGATTTATTCCATCCGGACTGGCTGGCCGGCCACCTGGGCGCGGCCGCCTGGGCGCCTGCCGATGTGCAGGCCACGCTGGCCGAACTGACCGCCAGCACCTGCGCGACAGCACTGCAAAGCTATCAAAAAGAGAGCGCCTTGCTGATCGTCTGCGGCGGCGGTGCGCTCAACGACCACCTCATAGCGCGCCTGCGCGCCCTGCTGCCCGGCGTGCAGGTGCAGGCGTCGTCGGAACACGGCCTGCCGCCCCAGCAGGTCGAGGCGGCCGCCTTCGCATGGCTGGCTCGGCGGACCGTGCGGCGCGAACCCGGCAACCTCGCGAGCGTGACCGGCGCGCGCGGGGCGCGGGTGCTCGGGGCGATCTACCCCGCCTGAATTGCGTCAGCCCTGGCCGGAAACCTCCGGCTGCGCAGGCTGCGCCGCCCGCACTTCTGCGGGCAAATGCCAGAAGATCAATGCAGAAGCCACCGTGATGAGTCCCATGGTCGCGAACGTGGCCTGGAACGCATCGAGCGTCTGCACCGCCGTCGTGGTACCGAACACGCCGTTGTAGCCCGCCAGCACCGCGCCGGCCGCGGCCACGCCCAGGCTCATCGCCAGCATCTGCACCATCGACAGCAGGCTGTTGCCGCTGCTGGCCATGCCGCCGTCGAGGTCCTTCAGGGTGATCGTGTTCATCGCCGTGAACTGCAGCGAATTGACCGCGCCGAACACCAGCAGCTGCAGCAGGTGCAGCGCCACCGGCTGCCCCGGCGCCGTGAGGCCGAAGCTGGCCATGGTGCAGCCCACCAGCACCGTGTTGGCGACCAGCACGCGGCGGTAGCCGTGGCGCGTGATCAGCGGCGTGGCAAAGCGCTTCATCGCCATGCCGGCCAGCGCCACCGGCAGCATCATCAGCCCGGCACGCACCGGCGAATAGCCCATCGACACCTGCAGCAGCAGCGGCACCAGGAAGGGCATGCAGCTGCTGCCCAGGCGCGAGAACAGGTTGCCCAGCAGGCCGATGCTCAGCGTCGGAATGCCGAACAGCGCGGGCGAGAACAGCGGCTCCGGCGTGCGTGCTGCGCGCAGCCAGTAGGCGACCACGGCGGCGAAGCCGAAGATCAGCACCGCCATCACCCCGCCCTGGCGCAGCCCGAGCCCCGACACGCCGTCGACCGCCAGCGAGATCGCCACCATGCCGAAGGCCAGCAGCGCGTAGCCCACGCTGTCGAAACGCTTCTGGATCGCACCGCGCAGGTCGGGCATGTAGCGCAGCGTTGCGATGCAGCCCGCCAGCCCCACCGGCACGTTGATCAGGAAGATCCAGTGCCAGGAGGCGTACTGCACCAGCCAGCCGCCCAGCGTGGGCCCCAGCAGCGGCCCGATGAGCCCCGGAATGGCCACGAAGCTCATCGCCTGCAGGAACTCGCCGCGCGGCACCGTGCGCAGCAGCGCCAGGCGCCCCACAGGCAGCAGCAGCGCCCCGCCCAGGCCCTGCACCACCCGCGCCGCCACGAGCTGCCCCAGCCCCTGCGAGAGCGCGCACAGCACCGAGCCGGCGGCAAACAGCACGATGGCGCAGAAGAAGATGCGCCGCGTGCCGAAGCGGTCGGCGATCCAGCCCGAGGCCGGGATCAGCATCGCCATCGTGAGCGCATAGGCCACCACCACCGACTGCATGCGCAGCGGGCTCTCGCCCAGGCTGGCAGCCATCGCGGGCAGCGCCGTGTTGATGATGGTGGCGTCCAGCGTCTGCATGAAGAAGCCCACGGCCACGAGCCACAACAGGCTCTTGCGGGAGGGATCGACGGGGGCGGCGGTTTCGGGGCTCATCGGGAAGGCGCGGATTCAGAAGGAAAAACGACAGGCAGCAAAAAGCCGCCCGGAGGCGGCTTTTTCGAGGGGGCTGGTCAGCAGCATCCAGGCATCAGGCCGAGAAGCTGGAACCGCAGCCGCAGGTGCTGGTGGCGTTCGGGTTCTTGATCACGAACTGGGCGCCCTGCAGGTCTTCCTTGTAGTCGATCTCGGCGCCGAGCAGGTACTGGTAGCTCATGGCGTCGATCAGCAGCGACACACCGTTCTTGGTCATGGTGGTGTCGTCTTCGTTGGTGATCTCGTCGAAGGTGAAACCGTACTGGAAGCCCGAGCACCCGCCGCCCTGCACGAACACGCGCAGCTTCAGGTCGGGATTGCCCTCTTCGGCGATCAGGTCGGCGACCTTGGCGGCCGCGCTGTCGGTGAAGACGATCGGCTCGGGCATCTGGGTCTGGATGTTTTCGGCAACAGCGCTCATGGGGTGAAACTCCTTGGGGGGCCGCTTGGGCGGCCAATGGGACGGATGCTACTGCAATGCCGCAATCTCGGCAGGCCGACTGTGGCGAGCACCCATCGCAAGTGGGGTCGGGCGCCGCATCCGCCAAGAGCACCTGGGGACGCGGCCACGAAAAAGCCGCCCGAGGGCGGCTTCTTGTCTCGCAACGCGCAGGGGATCAGCGCTTGCTGAACTGCTTGCGGCGACGGGCGGAGTGCAGACCGACCTTCTTACGTTCGACTTCACGTGCGTCACGCGTCACGAAGCCGGCTTGGCTCAGGACGGGCTTCAGCGAAGCGTCGTAGTCGATCAGGGCACGGGTGATGCCGTGGCGCGTAGCGCCGGCTTGACCCGATTCGCCGCCGCCGTTCACGTTGACCATCACGTCGAAAGCTTCGAGGTTGTTGGTCAGCGCCAGGGGCTGCTTGGCGATCATGATCGAGGTTTCACGGCCGAAGAACGCTTGGATGTCCTTGCCGTTGACCGTGATCTTGCCGGTGCCTTTTTTCAGAAACACACGGGCGACGCTGGATTTGCGACGGCCGGTGCCATTGTTCCATTCACCAATCATTCTCAAGGCTCCTTACAGTTCCAGCACTTTGGGCTGTTGGGCGGTATGCGGGTGCTCAGCACCACCGTACACCTTGAGTTTCTTGATCATCGCGTAACCAAGCGGGCCCTTGGGCAGCATGCCCTTGACAGCCTTTTCCAGGGCACGGCCCGGGAACTTGTTCTGCATGTCGCGGAAGTTCGTCGCCGTGATACCGCCCGGGTAGCCCGAGTGACGGTAGTACACCTTGTCGATCGACTTGGCGCCGGTGACGCGCAGTTGCGCGGCGTTGATGATGACGATGTAGTCACCGGTATCGACGTGAGGCGTGTAAATGGCCTTGTGTTTGCCGCGCAAACGGAGAGCAACTTCGCTGGCTACTCGTCCGAGGACCTTGTCGGTCGCGTCAATCACAAACCACTCGTGCGTCACGTCAGCGGGCTTGGCGCTGAACGTTTTGGTCATGAGTTTTTCTCTTGAAAGAGGGTTTGGCGAGCCCTTTTCCACGGTCGGCGTTCCTCTGCTGGGAATCTCTTAGGTGGGTTTTCACGCCTGCCTGCCCAGTGATGAGCAGGTGAACATGCCTTCGCCGCGGGGCTACAAAAACGCTGCGAAGCCCGCGATTATATGAAGAAATGGCCAAACGGCCAATTTCCGGGCTTCCGGGGGCCTCAGCGCTGGATGCGGACCAGCTCCAGGCTCTCGTTGGCCCCCGAGGAGACCCCGCGCTGGTATTCGCCCTCGAAACGGACGACCCGGCCCAGTTCGGGGCTGTACCAGGCGGCGCCCCGAAAGCGCGTGCTGGCGCCGGTCAGCGGCAAGCTGGTGGTGCTGGAGGCGAAGATCCAGCCCTCGTAGCCGATGCGCATCACGTTCAACTCCACCCCGTCCACACGCATCGTCTGCTCGCCGCCCACCGAGGCGGTGAGTTCATGCCGCAGCCGGTCGCCGGTGGTCGTCACGTAGTCGAGCTGCCAGCGCATGCCGGGCTGGATGTCGTCCTTTCGCAATGCCCAGCCGCCCGGCGGCGACGCGGTGTCGAACAGGCCGCCGGCTGGCGACGTGATGGAGACCACCTGCCCGTTGGTCTTCTCGATCCGGCTGCCGGCATTGAACGACACCTCGTCGCCGCTGACCCGGTCCACCCGGTAGATCACCGGCGCCCGGTTTCCCGTCAGCCGGTCCGTGCGCACGTACTCGAGCGCGTCGCCGGCGCGCAGCGGCTCGGTCAGCGGGATGCCCGCCCCACCGGCGTCGGCCACCCGGCGGGCGGCAGCGCCCGCAGGCTCCCGGGTCCGCGCCGCCAGCTGCACCTGGGCGCGGGCCGGCAGTTCCGCCAGGAACTCGGCCGGCATGGCGAAGTTCAGGTTGCCGCCGTCGCGGGCGGCGAAGGTGGTGATGCCCAGCAGGCGGCCGTCGCTGTCGAACAGCCCGCCGCCGCTCGACCCGGGGGCGATGGCGGCCGTGGTCTGCAGCAGCCGCGCCTCGCCGTCGCCGCCGCGCAGGCCCGACAACAGGCCTTCGCTGAGCGTGTTTTCCAGCCCGCGCGGGTTGCCGATGGCGTACACACGCTGGCCCACGCGCGCACCGCCGGCGGGCGCCAGGGTCACCGGGGTTGCCGTGAAGTTGGCGACCTTGATCTGGCACAGGTCGCGCCCCGGGTCCGGGTATTCGAGCGTGGCGCCGTAGGTGACGTTGTCGCGCTTGACCACGAAATTGCTGGCCTTGGCGAGCACGTGGCAGTTGGTGACGAGGCGGCCGGGAGCGATCACCACGGCGCTGCCGGCGCGCAGCGGGCGCTCCTGCGCGTCGAAGGTGCGCACGGCCCAGACGCTGCCCGTCAGCTTGGCGAACAGGGCATCGGGCTCCAGCGCGGCGGCGGGGCCGGCGGCCAGCAAGGCGCCTGCGGCACACAGCCACGGCGCGGGGTTCGTCCAGACCGGCTTCACGGCTTGGCAGGCAGCAGGCCGCGCAGGTCGTCCATCGAGACCCGGGCGTCAGGCGCGGCGGGCGGCGCTGCTGGTGCGGGGCGCACTGGAGCGGCCGGTGCGACCGCCACGGGAGGAGAAGGAGGAGGCGGAGAAGCCACCACGGCCGGCGCGGGCGCAGGCACAGGCGCCGCGGTGGTCTTCGGCGCCGGCGCGGCCGCCATCTCGGTCGTGCCGATCTTCATGCCGACGGTCGCCTCGTCGCCGGTCTGCGCGCTGCGGTCGAAGCTGCGCACCTCGCCGAAGATCAGCCGGATCCAGCTCGGGTAGTTGAAGCCCGCCCCGGTGCCGGTGTCGATCGCCACGCCGACCAGCCCGCCGAGCATCACGTTGCCGACCAGGCCCGCGTTGACGCGCGAGATCGCCTGGCCGCGGGCCGGCGGCTGGCCGGCCTGGGTGCATTCGATGCTCAGGTTCTCGCCCGAGCGCCGCACCGGCAGGGTCAGGCCGGAGCGCACCACCGCGTCATTGCGATCGTTCGAAACCCGGCAGCGGGCGCCGTCGACCACCTTGCCCTCGGGCGACAGGGTCTCGATCTTCACGTTCTGGGTCGTCCCGTGGGTGACCGAGGCGCAGCCCGTCAAAATAGACAAAACACCCGCGCCGACGCACAGGCCCCAAAATCGCCATCCGGCTCCTCGCATTGCTGCCCCTCGTTGTGTTTTGTAAATCAATGTAGCGCCGCGCGAGTCTAGCGCTCCCTTTTTCACTTTTTCAGGCTTCATTCCATGTTCAGTTACCGCCACGCGTTCCATGCCGGCAACCACGCCGACGTGCTCAAGCACACGGTCCTGATTGCCACCCTCGACCACCTGCTTGAAAAAGACGCCGCGCTGACCGTCGTCGACACCCACGCCGGCGCCGGCCTGTACCGGCTCGACGGCGACTACGCCGGCACCAGCGGCGAAGCGGCCGACGGCGTGCTGCGCTTCTTCCCCGCGCCGACAAAAGCGGCCGAAACGCCCGCGCCGGCCGCGAAAACGGCTGGCAAGAAAGCGGCAGCCCCCGCCGAAGACAAGCCGGTCGCAGAAGCCATCGCCCGCTACCTCAGCGTGATCCACGACTTCAACCCCAAGGGCGGCGCCCGCGTCTACCCCGGCTCGCCGTTCATCGTGCAGCACCTGCTGCGCGACCACGACAAGCTCAAGCTGTTCGAGCTGCACCCGACCGATTCGCGCACGCTCGGCGCCAACATCGCGCAGCTCGAAGCCGGCCGGCAGATCGCCGTGTTGACCGAAGACGGCTTCGGCAGCGCCACCAAGTTCCTGCCGCCGCCCTCGCGCCGCGCGCTGGTGCTGATGGACCCGAGCTACGAAATGAAGACCGACTACGGCCGCGTGCTCGACTTCGCGGCCGAGGCGCTCAAGCGCTTCGCCACCGGCACCTACGCCGTCTGGTACCCGATCATTCCGCGCCCCGAGGCGCACGACCTGCCGCGCCGCCTGAAGACGATGGCGACCAAGGCCGGCAAGTCGTGGCTGCACGCCACGCTGACCGTCAAGTCGAGCAAGATCACGAAGGATGCCGCCTCGGGCGAAACGCAGCGCCCGGGCCTGCCGGCCAGCGGGATGTTCCTGATCAACCCGCCCTACACGCTGAAGGCGCAACTGGCCGAGGCACTGCCCCAGCTGGCCGAGCGCCTGGCACAAGACCGCAACGCCGCCTACTCGCTCGAGAGCGGCGGCTGAGGCCGTTCAGCGGCGCTTGCGCGGCGGCACGATCACCCGCTTGCGCGCAGGGGCCGGCGCACGCACGCGCGACGTCGGCGCTTCCGGCGCAGCCTGCAGGTCGCCCGCGGCCACGGCCTCACCGCCGCAGCGCATGCCTTCGCGGTCGATGACCGACAGCGCCACCTGCTTGATGCCCAGCCCCGTGAGGCCGATGCGGTCGGCCGCGGCGCGGCTCAGGTCGATGATGCGGCCCGGCGTGAAGGGCCCGCGGTCGTTGACGCGCACCAGCACCTCGCTGCCATTGACCAGGCTGCGCACGCACACGCGCGTGTTGAAGGGCAGCGTCTTGTGGGCCGCCGTCATGGCGCCCATGTCGAAGCGCTCGCCGTTGGCGGTCTTGCGCTGATGGAACTGGATGCCGTACCACGAGGCCCCGCCGCGCTCGAAGATCTCGCGCGGCTCATCGCCAGGCACGCCGTCGTCGAGCGCCTCGCCGGTGCCGGACACCGCGAGGTCGTAGCGCACCGACGGCACGGCCGAGCGCGGGGCGGCGCCGGGCGGCACGGCCAGGCCGCGTCCCAGCGGCTGCAGCCGCTTGCCGGACGCTGCCGGCGTGGCGGCGGTGTCCGCGTCTTTCTCCTGCGTGGCAGGCGGCATGGTGCACCCTGCGAGCACGCAGGAGACCGCGACGGCGACCGCGCGCAGCCCTCTCAATCCAGGCGCTCCAGGATGGCCAGCGTGGCCGCCGACTGGTTCATCGTGTAGAAGTGGATCGCGGGTGCGCCGCCCTTTTGCAGGCGCTCGCACAGGTCGGTCACCACGTCCAGGCCGAAGGCCTTGATCGAGGCTGTGTCGTCGCCGAAGCCTTGAAGGCGCAGGCGGATCCAGCGCGGAATCTCGGCGCCGCAGGCGTCCGAGAAGCGCATGAGCTGCGTCGAGCTCGTGATGGGCATGATGCCCGGCACGATCGGCGTGTCGAGCCCCAGCTTGCGCGCGTCGTCGACGAAGCGGAAGTAGGCCTCGGGGCTGAAGAAATACTGCGTGATGGCCGAGTCGGCCCCGGCCTTCACCTTGGTCGCGAAGGCCTGCAGGTCGGCTTCGGGCGAGCGCGCCTGCGGATGCACTTCGGGGTAGCAGGCCACCTCGATGTGGAAGTCGCGGCCGGTCTCCTCGCGGATGAAGGCGACCAGGTCGCTCGCGTACTGGAACTCGCCGCCGATGCCGTAGCCGCTGGGCAGGTCGCCGCGCAGCGCGACGAGGCGCTTGACGCCCATGGCCTTCAGCTCGGCCAGCTGCTCGCGCACAGTGGCGCGCGTGGCGCCGATGCACGAGAAGTGGCTGGCGGCGTCCACGCCCTCGGCCAGGATCTCCTGCACCGCACCGAAGGTGCCCTGGTGCGTGGAGCCGCCCGCGCCGTAGGTGACGGAGCAGAACTGCGGCTTGCGCACATACAGCTGCTGGCGCACGGCGCGCAGCTTGACCGCGCCTTCGGGCGTCTTGGTCGGGAAGAATTCGAAACTCAGCGGAAGGCGCACCTGCGTCTCCTTAGGAACCGTCGCCGGCCTTGGCAGCACGAACGGCGTGAATGAAAAACTCGCGGTTGCCGTCGCCCCCGGCGATCGGGCTGTCGAACCAGCGCAGCACCTTCAGCTCGAGCGCCGCGCAGGCGTCGTGCAGGCGCTTCTCGACCACAGGGTACATCGCCTCGTCGCGCACGATGCCGCCCTTGCCGACCTGGCCGGGCTGCAGCTCGAACTGCGGCTTGACCAGCATCAGCAACTGGCCGTCGTCGGCCAGGAACTGCACCACGGCCGGCAGCACCAGCGTGAGCGAGATGAACGACAGGTCGCCGACGATGAGGTCGAAGCGCGGTTCAGGCGGGGCTTCGACAACTTCGACCGCCTCGCCAGTTTCTGCGCCTTCCTCATCGTCCACCTGCAAATCGGCCGGCGACAACGCCCGCGCATTGACGCCTTCGATGGCGACCACGCGTGCGTCCTCGCGCATGCGCGGATGCAGCTGCCCGTGGCCCACATCGATGCCCACCACCTTGGCGGCACCGTGCTGCAACAGGCAGTCGGTGAAGCCGCCGGTCGACTGGCCGACGTCCAGGCAGAGCTTGCCCGTCGGGTCCACGCCGCTGACCGCCAGCGCACCTTCGAGCTTGAGGCCGCCGCGCGACACGTAGCGTGCCTCGGCGGCATCGGCGAGCTCGAGCTCGGCCGACTCGGGCACTTCGTCCTTGTTCTTGACGACATTGCGCCACGCGTCGCTCGTGCCCGCGTCACGCCAACGCATGCCGCCGGCGATGAGCCGGACAGCTTGCGAACGCGAGGCGGCCATGCCGCGCTCTACCAACAGTTGATCGGCGCGCACGCGGATCAGTAGCGGTAGGTGTCCGGCTTGTAAGGGCCGTTCTTGCTCACGCCGATGTAGGCGGCCTGGGCGTCGGTCAGCTCGGTGAGCATGGCGCCGACCTTCTTCAGGTGCAGGCGCGCGACCTTCTCGTCCAGGTGCTTGGGCAGCACGTAGACCTTGCCGGCTTGATACGCATCGGGCTTGGTGAACAGCTCGATCTGGGCAATGGTCTGGTTGGCGAACGACGACGACATCACGAAGCTCGGGTGGCCCGTGCCGCAGCCCAGGTTCACGAGGCGGCCCTTGGCCAGCAGGATGATCTTCTTGCCGTCCGGGAAGGTGATGTGGTCCACCTGCGGCTTGATCTCTTCCCACTCGTACTTCTCGATCGACGCGACGTCGATCTCGTTGTCGAAGTGGCCGATGTTGCAGACGATGGCCTGGTCCTTCATCTTGACCATGGTGTCGTGCGTGATGACGTCCTTGTTGCCGGTGGTGGTCACGAAGATGTCGGCCTTGTCGGCGGCGTACTCCATGGTCACGACCTTGTAGCCTTCCATGGCCGCCTGCAGGGCGTTGATCGGGTCGATTTCAGTCACCCACACCTGGGCGCTCAGGGCACGCAGCGCCTGGGCCGAGCCCTTGCCCACGTCGCCGTACCCGGCCACGCAGGCCACCTTGCCGGCGATCATCACGTCGGTCGCGCGCTTGATGCCGTCGACCAGCGATTCGCGGCAGCCGTACAGGTTGTCGAACTTGCTCTTGGTGACCGAGTCGTTCACGTTGATGGCGCGGAACAGCAGCGTGCCCTTGGCGCTCATCTCGTTCAGGCGGTGCACGCCGGTGGTCGTCTCTTCGGTCACGCCGATGATCTCGGCCGACTTGCGGGTGTACCAGGTGTCGTCGACAGCCAGCTTGGCCTTGATGGCGGCGTAAAGAATGCGTTCTTCTTCGCTGGTCGGGTTGGCGAGCACGCCCAGGTCCTTTTCGGCGCGCTGGCCCAGGTGCATGAGCAGCGTGGCGTCGCCGCCGTCGTCCAGGATCATGTTCGGGCCTTCGCCCTTCGAGCCCTTGGGACCGAAATCGAAGATGGCGTGGGTGTAGTCCCAGTAGTCCTTCAGCGACTCGCCCTTGATGGCGAACACCGGCGTGCCGGCGGCGGCGATGGCGGCGGCGGCGTGGTCCTGCGTCGAGAAGATGTTGCACGAGGCCCAGCGCACTTCGGCGCCCAGGGCTTGCAGCGTCTCGATGAGCACGGCCGTCTGGATGGTCATGTGCAGCGAGCCCGTGATGCGCGCGCCCTTCAGGGCCTGGCCCTTCGAGAACTCTTCACGGATGGCCATGAGGCCGGGCATCTCGGTTTCGGCGATGCGGATTTCCTTGCGGCCCCAGGCGGCAAGGGACAGGTCGGCAATCGCCTGGTCGGCGGTCGAGACGGGGGTGGGCTTGAGTACAGCGCTCATGAGAACTCCAAAACTGGTTTGAAAGATGCCACTGCGTACGGGGAAGAAAAACTCACCGCGAGAACAGCGGGTGAGCGTGGTTGCGATGTGGTCCGAGCCTCACGCCTGACGGCGCTGCAACGCTCCTCGGAGCGCCGGATTGTAGTCGCGCCCGCCCGGCCCGCCAATCGACCGGGGCATCCCACATCACGGAAAGCGCCGGCGCCCGCCAGGCCGGGCCGGACGGCGCGGGCCACCCCGGGAAACTCCGCAGGCAAATCCGCGCTTGGAGCGCCCTGAGCCGCGCCGGCCCGGCGTATCGTGGCGGCGGGCCCCGGCCGCCCGGCCGCTGCCTGCATCCACCCGTTCGATTGTTTTCATCACCCGACACAGGAGATTCCGCACCATGGCCACTGCCAAGAAAGCCGCCGCGAAAAAAACCACCGCCAGCAGCGCCGGCGCGAAGCAGGCGGCGCCGTCCGCCGCGGACATGCTCGATCCGATGAAGAACCTCAAGGGCATGGCCGAGCGCCTGCAGAACCTGAACCTGACCGGCGGCGCCGGCAAGCTGCTCGACAGCGGCCGCAAGGACCTGCAGGCGCTGATGCAGGCCAACGAGAAGTCCTACCAGGGCCTGCAGACCGTGGTGCAGCGACAGACCGAGATGATCAAGACGGCCATCGCCGAATGGCAGACCGCCGCCAAGGCGATGCCGGGCAAGGACCCGAAGGAAAACCTGGCCAAGCTCGACGAGCTGGGCCGCCAGTCGTTCCAGCGCGCCGTCGACGACATCAAGGAACTGGCCACCCTGGCCGCCAAATCGCAGGCCGACGCCTTCGACGTGGTGCGCCAGCGCATCCAGTCCAACGTGGACGAAGTCACGAAGCTGCTGCAGCGCAAGTAACAAGAAGCAAAGAAAGGCCCGCATGACCGCCGTCGCGCCCCGCACCGAACGGCGCACCCGCGCCAACGGCATCGAACTGGCCTGGGACAGCTTCGGCGACCCCGAGGCGCCGCCGCTGTTGCTGGTCATGGGCCTCGGCGCCCAGATGGTCGCCTGGGACGACGCGTTCTGCGCCGCCCTGGCGCAGGCCGGCGGGCACCACGTGATCCGCTTCGACAACCGTGACATCGGCCACTCCACCCACCTGCCGCACGCCGGCGTGCCTGACATCCAGGCGCTGATGCTGCAGGCCATGGCCGGGCGCCCGCTGCAGGTGCCCTACACGCTGCGCGACATGGCCGACGACTGCGCCGGCCTGCTCGACGCGCTTGGCATCGCGCGCGCCCACGTCGTGGGCGCGTCGATGGGCGGCGCCATCGGGCAGGAGATGGCCATCCATCACCCGGGGCGGATGCGCTCGCTCACCAGCATCATGTCGAGCACCGGCGACCCGGCCCTGCCGCCGCCCACGCCCGAGGCGCTGGCGGTGCTGTTCGCGCCCGCACCGACCAGCTTCGAGGCCTACCTGCCGCACCACGCCAAGCTGTGGCGCGTGCTGCGCGGGCCCGACGCCTTTCCGCTCGACGAGGCGCGCGACGCCGAGCGCGCGCAACTGGCCTTCCTGCGCGGCCTCAACCCGGGCGGCGTGGCGCGGCAGCTGGCGGCCGTGTTCGCGTCGGGCAACCGCAAGCCGGCGCTGCGCGCGGTGCAGGTGCCCACGCTGGTGATCCACGGCGATGTCGATCCGCTGGTGCCCGTGGCCTGCGGCATCGACGTGGCCGAGGCCATTCCGGGCGCGACGCTGCTGCGCATTCCGCGCATGGGCCATGCGCTGCCGATCGCGATGTGGCCGCAGATCATCGAGGCCATCGCCGCGCACACCGCACGGGCGGCGCGGCGCGACGATCACTGAAGAAATAAAGACACAACAACGAACCCAGACGGAGGTGTTTTGATGAACCAGTTTCCGTCCCTCGATCCCATGGCCCTGTGGCGCGAGCTCACGGCCCAGTGGGAAAAAAGCACCAACGAATTCGCCAACGAAACCATGGCCTCGGACCCGTTCCGCCAGGGCATGCACGGCGGCATGAACGCCTCGCTCACCGCGCAGAAGGCGGTGGGCGACCTGATGGCGCGCTACCTCACGCTGCTGAACCTGCCCACACGCGGCGACCTGCAGGCGCTGGGCGAGCAGCTGCACCGCATCGACGACCACCTGGCGGGCATCCGCCGCGCGCTGGAAGGCGGGGCCAGGCCTGCCGCGCGGACCGCCGACGCGGCCACCGCCCCGCCTCGGCCGCGTCGCACCAAGCAACCGCCCACGGCGGCGGCAGCGCCTGCACCGGCAGCCAAGGCCGTCACCGCCGCGAAGAAACGCCCCGCCGGAAAGCGCCGCCCATGAGTGCGCCGCCCGACACCTTCCAGCTGCCCGACATCCGCGGCGAGATCGAGCGCACGATCCAGCGCAACATCAAGGGGCTGGACTTCCTGACCTCGACCGCGCCCGCCGTCGGCCTCACGCCCAAGGACGAGATCCACCGGCGCGGCACGCTGAGCCTGTACCACTACCGCCCGATGGTCGACGAGATCTACCGCGTGCCGGTGCTCATGGTGATGGCCACCACCAACCGCGCCTACATCTTCGACCTCGCGCCGGGCCAGAGCATGGTCGAGTACCTGCTGCTCAAGGGCTACGACGTCTACGTGATGGACTGGAACGCACCGCGCCCCGACGAGAAGCGCCTGCGCATCGAGGACTACGTGCTCGACTTCATCCCCGATTCGATCCGCCGCGTGCAGGAAGACTCGGGCGAAGAAGACGTGACCATCGCCGGCTACTGCATGGGCGGCGTGCTCTCCACGCTGTATGCGGCGCTGCACCCCGGCGGGCCGATGAAGAACCTCGCGCTCTTCACCACGCCGATCGACTTCAGCCGCATGAAGCTGTTCCACGCGTGGTCCGACCGGCGCTACTTCGACGTCGACCGCCTCATCGACACCGTGGGCAACGTGCCGCCCGAGATGCTGTTCGCCTCCTTCGACATGCTGCGCCCCGCCGGGCGCGGCGCCGGGCTGGTGCAGCTGTGGGACAACATGGCCAACGACGAGTTCGTCAAGTCGTACCGCATGTTCGACCGCTGGGGCGCCGAGATGCTGCCGCTGGCCGGCGAGTACTTCCGCCAGACCGTGAAGGAGCTCATGTGGGACAACAAGCTGCACAAGGGCGAGCTGGTGCTCGGCGGGCGCCCCGTGCTGCTGAAGAACATCACCGTGCCGGTGCTGCACGCGCTGGCGCAGCACGACCACATCGTGCCCTACGAGGCGGGGCAGCCGCTGATCGCCGGCATCGGCTCCACCGACAAGGAAGAGGTGGTGCTCAAGGGCGGCCACGTGAGCCTGGCGGCCGGCACCAACGCCGTGCGGCGGCTGTGGCCCAAGCTCGACGAGTGGCTGGGCGTGCGCTCCACCTGACGAAGACAACCATCGAACACCTTCCCATGACCGCATCTTCTTCCCGCACCTACCCGCGCACCGTCGCCCACGCGGACGGCGAGATCGCCCTGCGCCTGATGACCGGTGCCGACGCCCCCGCCGTGCTGGCCTTCGCGCAGGCGCTGCCGGCGCACGACCTGCTCTTCCTGCCGCGCGACATCACCGAGCCCAAGGTGATGGCTGCCTGGGTCCGCGCCATCGAGCGCGGCGACATCGACAGCGTGCTCGCCGTGCGCGACGGCACCGTGCTGGGCTGCGCCGCCGTCATCCGCGACCCGCACTCATGGTCGGGCCACGTGGCCGAGCTGCGCGTGCTGGTGTCGCCCGCGCTGCGCGGCGGCGGCCTGGGCCAGCAGCTGGCGCAGGAGGGCTGCGCGCTGGCCTTCGCGCACGGGCAGGAAAAGATCGTCGCCCAGATGACCGTCGACCAGCGCGGCGCCATCGCCGTCTTCCAGGCCCTGGGCTTCCGGCCCGAGGCCCTGCTCACGCGCCACGTGAAGGACCGCGAGGGCAAGGCGCACGACCTCGTGGTGCTGAGCCAGGACGCGGCGCAGGTCGAGGCGCAGATGCGGGCGTACGGGGTGACGGAGGCGTTTTAGGCCCATCGGCGGGGGATTGAGGGGGTTGCCGGCACGGCCTCCTAAAATCGGGGGATTCCCCTGCAGATTGCCCACCTTGTCTTTTCTCGCCGAAACCCGCCGCCGTCGCACCTTCGCGATCATTTCCCACCCTGACGCCGGCAAGACCACGCTGACCGAAAAACTGCTGCTGTTCTCGGGCGCGATCCAGATCGCCGGCTCGGTGAAGGCCCGCAAGGCCTCGCGCCACGCCACCTCCGACTGGATGGAAATCGAGAAGCAGCGCGGCATCTCGGTGGCCTCGTCGGTGATGCAGATGGTGTACCGCGAGCACGTGATCAACCTGCTCGACACGCCCGGCCACAAGGACTTCTCGGAAGACACCTACCGCGTGCTCACCGCCGTCGACTCGGCGCTGATGGTGATCGACGCCGCCAACGGCGTGGAAGCGCAGACGCGCCGGCTGATCGAGGTCTGCCGCCAGCGCGACACGCCCATCATCACCTTCGTCAACAAGATGGACCGTGAAGTGCGCGAGCCGCTGGACATCCTGGACGAGGTGGAGCGCGAGCTCGGCATGCCCTGCGTGCCCATGACCTGGCCCGTGGGCCAGGGCAAGAGCTTCCGCGGCATCATGAACCTGCGCACGCAGGCGATGACGGTGTTCGAGTCGGGCAGCGAGCGGCTGCCGCACGACTTCGAGACCATTCCGCTGAGCGAACGCGACGCGCTCGTCAAGCGTTTCGGCGCCGACTTCGAGCACGCCATGGAAAGCATGGAACTGGCCACCGGCGCCTCGCCCACCTGGGACCGCGAGGCCTTCCTGGCCGGCAAGCAGACGCCCGTGTTCTTCGGCTCCGGCGTGAACAACTTCGGCGTGATGGAAGTGCTCGACGCGCTGGTCGACCTGGCCCCCTCGCCGCAGTCGCGCACCAGCACCACGCTGGTCAACCGCCAGCCGGTGGTGAAGGAAATTCAACCCGAGGACAAGGACTTCGCGGGCGTGGTCTTCAAGGTGCAGGCCAACATGGACGCCAACCACCGCGACCGCATCGCCTTCGTGCGCATGGCCTCGGGCAAGTACACGCCGGGCATGAAGCTGAAGGTGCAGCGCACCGCGAAGGAGCTGCGCCCCACCAGCGTCGTGACCTTCATGAGCCAGCGCCGCGAGGCGGTGGAAGAGGCCTATGCCGGCGACATCGTGGGCTTCACCACGCACGGCGGCGTGCAGCTGGGTGACACCATCACCGACGGCGCGAACCTGCAGTTCACCGGGCTGCCCTTCTTCGCGCCCGAGCTGTTCATGACGGTGATTTTGAAGAACCCGCTGCGCACCAAGCAGCTGCAGCAGGGCCTGGCCCAGCTGGGCGAGGAAGGCGCGATCCAGGTCTTCCGCCCCGAGGTCGGCGGCCCGATGCTCCTGGGCGCGGTCGGCCAGCTGCAGTTCGAAGTGGTGCAGCACCGCCTGAAGGCCGAGTACGACGCCGACGTGCGGCTCGAAGGCTGCCAGTACACGGGCGCGCGCTGGATCACGGCCGACACCCCGGCCGAGCTGCGCGAGTTCGTTCACGCCTACCCGGTGCGCATGGCCAAGGACGCGGCCGACACGCTGGCCTTTTTGTGCACCTCGCCGTACGACGTGCGGCTGGCGCAGGAGCGTTTTCCGAAGATCCACTTCCATCCGCTGCGCGAGCACGCGGGCCTGGCGCTGCAGAGCGCCGGCTGATCAGCTGCCCGACGAGGTGTAGTGGCGCAGCCCGAGGCGCCACGCACCGAACGCCGCCGCGAGGAACACGAAGCCCGCGAGCGGCGACACCCACCCCACCCAGGCCGGCGCGCCCAGCGGATCGGGCTTGCCCAGGATCGCCAGCACCGGGTAATACGCCACGCAGGCCAGCGGCACGATGAAGGTCAGCACGCGGCGGAACCACTGCGCATAGAGCGCCAGCGGGTACTGCGCCGCCTGCACGCCGCCGTAGGTGAGCACGTTGGCGATCTCCAGGCTTTCGACGGTCCAGAACGACAGCGTGCCCTGCAGCACGAGGATGCCGAGGAACAGCGCGATGCCGCCGGCCATGGCGAACATGGCGATGGCCACGGCGCTGGGGGTCCATGCGATGTCGGCCTGCACGGTCGCGAAGGCCAGCACGAGCAGGCCCTGCAGCAGGCGGCCCAGGCGGCTGACGCGCACGTCGTGGCCCATGAGCTGCAACGCGAGCGGACGTGGGCGCAGCAGCAGCCGGTCGAAGGTGCCGGTGCGCAGGAACTCGGTGCCCAGCACGTCGAAGCCGCGGCCCAGTGCATCGGCGAGAGCAAACATGCAGTTCACGAGGCCGTAGAACAGCGCGACCTCGCCGATGCCCCAGCCCTGCACCTCGCCGAAGCGATGGAACAGCGCCCAGACGGCGACCACCTCGATGCCAGTGCCCAGGAACTGGCCCAGGGTCAGCAGCAGCGCGGATGCGGGGTACCTGGCCTGGCCGCTCACCGAAGCAGCCATGAGGCGGAAGAAAAGAGAGAGCGACCCCATGCGCGCCCTAGCCCCCCTGCACCTGCAGGCTGCGCATCGTCCGCCCCATCGCCACCCGCCCGAACGCAACCAGCGCGACGATCCAGAAGCACTGCAGCCCCAACGCGCCCAGCGCATGCGCGCCGCTCAGCTGTCCGAAGTACAGCCGCGCCGGAATGTCGAACAGCCCCGCCAGCGGCTGCACCAGCAGCGCGGTCTGCCAGGCGTCGGGCAGCAGCGCCAGCGGCAGCAGGTTGCCCGAGAACACGATGACCACGGGCGTCGCCACCGCCTGGATGCCGCGCTCGTTGAGCGCCGCCGTGGTCGCCACGTTGAGCAGCATCACCATCGCGGTCGAAAGCAACAGGCCCAGCACCACCGACAGCAGGAACGCCGCGCCAGCCATCGCGCTCGCAGGCAGTTGCCAGGCCCAGTCGCCCAGCCCCACCAGCGGCAATGCGACCGCCGCGAAGGCCGCCATCAGCGCCACGCGCGGCAGCAGGCGCGCCGCGATCCAGCCGGCCGTGCGTGCGAACCACAGCGCGTAGGCGTCCACCGGGCGCAGCCGGTCGTAGGCGACGGCGCCGGTGCGCGCGGCCTGCGCCACTTCGGGGTCGCCGAGCCAGGGCATGAGCACCAGCAAACCTTGGGCGAGCCAGGTGTAGGTGATGGCCTGGGCCAGCGACATCGACAAGGCCGCGCCCGCGATGGCGCTGCCGCTGTAGAACGCGGCGAACACCATCACCTTGATGCCGCCCCACCAGCACTGCGTGGCAAAGCCCGCGAGCGCCGCCGTGCGGTACTGCAGCATCTGCAGGAAGCGCGAGACGAACGCCGCGACATACGGCCGGGCGAGGTCGCGCGGGCCCATGGCCGGCCTCACGCCTCGGCCGCTCCGTGCATGGCGTAGAAGCGCGCGATCACGGCTTCGATCGCGAGGCCTTCGAGGCGGATGTCTTCCACGGCGTGCGCGCCGGCGATGCGCGCGATGAGCGCGGGCGCGGGGGTCTGCTTGGGGTCGAAGTCGAGCACCAGCGTCTGGCCGTCGCGCGAATGCACGGTGGCGCCGTCGACCTGCGCAGGCAGCGTGGCGTCCTGTGCAAAGTCGACCACCAGCCGGCGCTCGGCCATCACCTGCGCGCGCAGCGCCTCGACGGGGCTGTCGGCCAGCACGCGGCCATGGCCGATCACGATCACGCGCTGGGCCAGGGCCTCGATGTCGTGCATGTCGTGCGTGGTCAGCAGCACGGTGGTGCCGCGCTCGCGGTTGGCGCGGCGCACGAAGTCGCGCACGGCGAGCTTCGAAGGCGCATCGAGGCCGATGGTCGGCTCGTCGAGGAACAGGATGTCGGGCTCGTGCAGCAGCGCCGCCGCGATCTCCGCGCGCATGCGCTGGCCCAGCGAGAGCTGGCGCACCGGCTGGTCGAGCACGCGCTCCAGGTGCAGCAGCGCGACCAGCTCGTCGCGCGTGCGGCGGTAGCGTTGCGGGTCGACGCGGTAGATGTCGCGCAGCAGGTCGAAGCCGTCGCCCACGGGCAGGTCCCACCACAGCTGCGTGCGCTGGCCGAAGACCACGCCGATGCGCGCCACGTGCCGCTCGCGGTCGGCAAAGGGGTCGCGGCCGTCGACTTCCACGCGCCCGCCGTCGGGCCGCAGGATGCCCGAGAGGATCTTGATGGTGGTCGACTTGCCCGCGCCGTTGGGCCCGATGAAACCCAGCAGCTCGCCGCGCTCCAGCGCGAACGACACGCCCGACAGCGCCTCCACCGTGCGGTGGCGGCGCTGCAGCAGGCCGCGCAACGCGCCGCGCAGGCCGGGGTCGCGCTCGGACACACGGTAGGTCTTGCGCAGGTTGTCGACGAGGATGTGAGGCATGGTGGAAGGGGCCGCGCCGGCCTGAAAGCCCGGCGGGGGCGGGATGCTACACGAAAGCAGCCGGTACGATCACGGGCCCTTTCGAGAATCCTGTCCATGTCTTCGCCTCCCCTGCCCGCCTCGCCCCACCACCTGTTGCCGCTCACGCGCTGGCCCGCCGACGCGCGCGCGGCGCTGACCGGCGTGTTCACCGACATCGACGACACGCTCACCACCGACGGCGCGATCACGCCAGATGCTTTGAAGGCGCTGGCCGACCTGAAGGCCGCGGGCCTGGCGGTGGTCGCCATCACCGGCCGGCCCGTGGGCTGGAGCCTGCCTTTCGTGAACAGCTGGCCGGTCGATGCCATCGTGGCCGAGAACGGCGCGGTGGCGCTGCGCCCTGCGGCCGATGGCGGCGTCGAGAAGCGCTACCAGCAGGACGCCGCCACGCGCGCCGCCAACTTCGCGCGCATGCAGGCCGTGCTGGCGCGCATCGAGCGCGAGATTCCGGGCGCCGGCCGCGCCACCGACTCGCCGGGGCGCGAGACCGACATCGCCATCGACCACAGCGAGTTCGTGACGCTCGACGACGACACCATCGCGCGCGTCGTCGCGCTGATGCGCGGCGAGGGCATGCACGCCACCGTGAGCAGCATCCACATCAACGGCTGGTACGGCGACAACGACAAGCTCGAGGGCGCGCGCTGGATCGTGCGCGAGCTGTGGGGCCGCACGCTCGACGACGAGATGGACCGCTGGGCCTATGTGGGCGACTCCACCAACGACCAGCTGATGTTCCGCAGCTTCGCGCACAGCATCGGCGTGGCGAACGTCGCGCGCTTCGTGCCGCAGCTGGAGCACCTGCCGCGCTACGTGACGCAGGGCGAGCGCGGCGCGGGGTTCGCGCAGGCCGCGCAGGCGGTGCTGTTGGCGCGCTGACCCAAGCGCACCGCGCGGGCGTCGCGCACGAAAAAAAGGCCCGCGCAGGGCGGGCCGAATGGACCGGTTGAACGACCCTTGGAGAAACTTGCAGGGGTGAGGGTCGCGCAATGCGCGACCCTTCAGGACATCAGAACGTGTGGCGGATGCCGAACTCGTAGCCCATCGAGCTCTTGGCCTGCAGCGCGGTGCGGTTGAACGTGGTGGCGTACGACGGGCCTGCACCCACCGTGAGCCCTGCGCCGTTCTTGTTGCTGACGCGCGCGACCGTGCCGTACAGCGCGGTGCGCTTGGACAGGTTGTGCACGTAGCCCAGCGCGAGCTTGTTGGCCTTCGGATCGGCGTTGTTCACGCCGAACACGGGCACGCGGTTGAAGTCGTACTTGACCTGCGAATACGACGCGCGGATCACGCCCGGGCCGACCGGCACGGTCACGCCCAGCAGGTAGCCGGTGAGGTCCACGTCCTGGCCGGGCGTGAAGATGTTCAGCGCGTTGCGCTCGTCCTTCGAACGCGAGATTTCGCCGAACAGCTTGGCCACGCCGAAGTCGTAGGTCGCGCCGAGGTTGAAGGTCTTGACCTTGCCCGGGCGCGCCACGGCGGCGGCGCCGCTGCCGGTCGTGAAGCTGGTGTCGTTCTGCGCGTAGCTGGCGGCGATGTCGAACGGGCCCGTCGTGTAGCCCAGGCGACCGCCGATGTGACGGCCGGTGTTGGTGCTGGCGGCGGTGTCGGGCGACAGGCGCGTCTGCTCGGCCAGGCCGTAGGCCACGTTGCCGTAGAAGCCGCCCAGGCGCGGCAGGAAGTACTGCACCATGTTGCTGGCGCGCTTGTAGGTGCCGTTGCTGCCGTAGCCGCTGCCCGGCACGCTGGCTTCGTTGGCGTCGATGATCAGCGAGCCGCCGATGCCGGTGTCGCCGAACGGATCGAACTGTTCTTCGTTCATCACCGTGGCGGTCTTGTCGCGGCCCAGGCGCAGTTCGCCGAAGCTGCCTGCCAGGCTCACGGTCGAGCGGCGGGTGAAGTTCGACACGCCGGTGGCGCCGTCGTCATTCGTGATCGGGGCTTCGAGCCAGAAGCTGGCCGACAGGCCGCCGCCCAGGTCTTCCACGCCGCGAAAGCCGAGGCGGCTCGAGCTCAGGCCCGAATTCGCCAGCTCGGTGCGGCTGGCCTTCACGCTGTAGGCGGGACCGAAGGGGGTGGTCGAAACGCTCTTGTTCGCTACGTTGCGGTAGGCGGCATCGACCACGCCGAACAGGGTCACGGTCGATTGCGCCGACGCGGCGCCGCAGGCTGCGATGGCAGCCAGAACAAGCAGGGATTTTTTCATTTATGTCACTCCAGGAGGGGGATGTCGCTGCGCCGAAACCGGGCGCGACTTTGGGACGTCCGGGCCTTGTTGCCGCGAGACTGGGTCCGAGTTTTCCTGCGCTGGAAGACAAAGGGATTACATAGGGTTAACACCTAAATTACGAAGGGGCTTAGGGGGTGAGTTCAGGACATCGATCGCGGATCGGGGTAGCCCCGCTCGCACCCCCTCCTCTGGCCGGCGCTCTTACTTCTCCTTGGCCAACCCCAGCTTGTCGATGATCACCTTCTCACGCACCACCGTGTCCTGCGCGAACTTGGTGTACGTGGCCGAGCTCATGTAGTTGGGCAGCATGTCGTAGCGGCCGAGCGAGGCCACGTAGCTCGGTTCTTCCATCGCCTGCTTGAAGGCGTCGTGCAGCTTCTTCACGACCTCGGGCGAGGTGCCCTTGGGCGCGCCGATGCCGAAGGGCGAGTTCTGCACCACGTCGTAGCCCAGCTCTTTCAGCGTGGGCGCGTCGGGGAACTTGGCCAGGCGCTTCTCGCCCCAGGTGTTGAGCACGCGCAGCTTGCCGGCCTCGACCTGCGGCGCGAAGCCGGTGCTGTCGGCCGCCGCCATGAGCTGGCCGCTGACCACGGCCAGCATCAGGTCGGCGCTGCCCTTGTAGGGCACGTGCTGCAGCTGGATGCCGGCCTTCTGCGCCACGATCTCGGTCGTGAGGTGCGGGCTGGTCAGGTTGCCGGTCGAGCCGTAGGTGAGCTTGCCGGGGTTGGCCTTGGCGTAGGCGACGAAGTCGGCCCAGGTCTTGAAGGGGCTGTCGGCCGGCACGACGATGCCGAAGGCATAGCCGGTGACGTTCAGCACGTAGCTGATGTCCTTGAGCGGGTCCCAGTTGATCTTGGTGGTGTAGCCCAGGCGGAACACGCCCAGCGGAATCTGCGCGACGGTGTAGCCGTCGGGCTGCGCGGTCTGCAGCGCCTGCGCGGGGAGCGTGCCGCCGGCGCCGGGCTTGTTGTCGATGATCACGGGCTGGCCCAGGATCTTGCTGGCGTTGTCGGCCAGCTGGCGCATGGTGATGTCGGTCGGGCCGCCCGCGGGAAAGGCGATCACGAGCTTGATGGGCTTCGCGGGAAAGGCCTGTGCAAGCACCGCCAGCGGCGCGGCGAGGCCGCAGGCGGCCAGCGTGGCGGCACGGAGAAGGGAACGGCGAAACATGACGGAAGGCTCCTGAAGCGTGGATCGAGCCGCGCATTGGGCCTTGCCCCGTCCGGTGCAGCAATCGGGGCTCACCCGACTGCTGTCGCCGGGGCTACTCGCCCCTCAGCCCGCGGCCTGCGCGAAGCCTTCGAGAACGTTGACCGCGTTCACACCCACCTCGGCGACCGCATAGCCGCCCTCGAACACGAACACGGTGGGCAGGCCCGCGCGCGCAAGGTCTGCACCCATGCGCAGGTAGTCGTCGCTCTTCAGCTTGAAGCCCGAGATCGGGTCGCCCTCGAAGGTGTCGACACCGAGCGAGACCACGAGCGCGCCGGCCTTGACCTTCGCGATGCCGTCGAGCGCCGTCTTGAGCGCCGCGCGCCAGGCCGTGAAGTCGGTGCCGCGCGGCAGCGGCAGGTTGTGGTTGAAGCCCTCGCCTTTGCCCGCGCCGCGCTCGTCGGCATGGCCCAGGTAATACGGGTAGTCGGTCAGCGGGTCGCCGTGCAGGCTGGCGAAGTGCACGTCGCTGCGTTCGTAGAAGATGGCCTGTGTGCCGTTGCCGTGGTGGTAGTCGACATCGAGCACGGCCACGCGTTCGACGCCCGCATCGCGCAGCGCCTGCGCGGCGACGGCGGCGTTGTTGACGAAGCAGTAGCCGCCGAAGAAGTCGGCGCCCGCATGGTGGCCCGGCGGGCGCGTGAGCGCGAAGGCGCTGCGCTGGCCGGCGACGACGCGCTGCGTCGCGGTCCACGCGCAGGCGGCGCCGTGGCGCGCGGCGGCCCAGCTGCCGGCCATCAGCGGCGTGCCGGCGTCGAACGCAAAGAGGCCCAGGCGCGCGGGAAAGCTCTTCGGCAACACATCGGTGCGCATGCCGCGCGTGGGCCAGTACGAAGGCAGCGCGTCGCGCGCGGCGTTGGCGTCGTCGAGCGCCACCCACTCGTCCCAGGCATGGGCGATGAAGTCGAGGTAACGCGGTGCGTGCACCTTCGCCAGCAGCGCGTCATCGAACGCATCGGGCGCCTGCAGCGGGCCGAGGCTGCGGCGCTCGAGTTCGTGCCTCACATGGTCGACGCGGGCGGGCACCTCGAAGCAGGGCACCAGCTCGCCCCGGAACATTTCGACTTTGCCTTGGTGCAGTGCGTGCTGGTCGTTGTAGATGGTGAGCATGAAGCGGCGAAGGGCGTGACGACAGGGCCTGCCATCATGCCGCACGCCGCAGCACCGCCCGGCGCCGCCCCGAGGCGGTGAGGCCGAACAGGTCCTTCGGGTCGTCGAGCTCGGGCACCAGCGCGATCTGCCGGCCCACGCCGCGCTCCAGCGCCAGCTGCTGGATGCAGCGCAGCGCCGTGTAGTCCTCCAGCGCGAAGCCGACCGAGTCGAACACCGTCACCTGCTCCGGCCGCTCGCGGCCCGGCACTTCGCCCAGCAGCACGCGCCACAGCTCGTGCACCGGGAAATCGGGCGCCAGCTGCTGGATCTCGCCCTCGATGCGGGTCTGCGGCTCGTACTCGACGAACACGCGCGCGCCGCGCAGCACGTCGGGATGCAGCTCGGTCTTGCCGGGCGAATCGCCGCCCACGGCGTTGATGTGCATGCCGGGCTCGATCATGTCGGGCGTGAGCACGGTCGCGTGGCCCTGGTAGGCGGTGATGGTGGTCACGATGTCGGCGCCGCGCACCGCCTCGGCGGTGGAGTCGGCGCGCACGATCTCCATCGGCGTGCAGGCCGCGAGGTGGCGTACCAGCTTGTCGGTCGCGCGCGGGTCGATGTCGAACACGCGCACCTGCTCGATGCCCAGCAGCGCATGGAAGGCCAGCGCCTGGAATTCGCTCTGCGAGCCGTTGCCGATGAGCGCCAGGCTGCGCGCGTCGGGCCGCGCCAGCGCCTTGGCGGCCATGGCCGAGGTGGCGGCCGTGCGCAGCGCGGTGGTGAGCGTGAGCTCGGACAGCAGCACGGGGTAGCCCGTGTCGACCTCGGCCAGCACGCCGAAGGCCATGACCGTGGGCAGGCCGACCTGCGTGTTGTGCGGGTGGCCGTTGACGTACTTGAAGGCATAGGCGCCGTCGTCGGCCACGGGCATGAGCTCGATCACGCCCAGGTGCGAATGGCTGGCCACGCGCGCCTTCTTGTCGAACTCGCGCCAGCGCAGGAAGTCGTCGCGCAGCGCGTCGGCCAGCGTGACGAGAAATTCCGGGACGCCGGTCTCATCCACCAGGCGAACCAGGCTGTGCACATCGATGAAGCGGGTCATGGCGCGGCTCCTTGCGTAGCCCCCGGCACGGCGCTTCATCCGTTCACACGGTCTCCACCATGGCTGATTCAGGATGCGCCTGCGCCAAGGGTTCAAGCCATTGTGCGCCTGTGCGCGTCAACGTGCCAACACGGCCTTTAGAGCTACGCCAGTGTGCGTACCCAATCGCACCACCTCCTCCGGCGGCGCCGCCGCCACGATGCGTCCGCCGGCGTTGCCGCCCTCGGGTCCGAGGTCGAGAATCCAGTCGGCTTCGGCGATCAGGTCGAGGTCGTGCTCGATCACCACCACGCTGTGGCCGCCGTTCACCAGCCGGTGCAGCACGTGGATCAGCTTCTCGACGTCGGCCATGTGCAGGCCCACGGTCGGCTCGTCGAGCACGTACAGCGTGTGCGGCGCCTTCTGGCCGCGGCGGGTGATGTCGTCGCGCACCTTGCTCAGTTCGGTCACCAGCTTGATGCGCTGCGCCTCGCCGCCCGACAGCGTGGGCGACGGCTGCCCCAGCGTGAGGTAGCCCAGGCCCACGTCCTTCAGCAGCTGCAGCGGGTGCGCGATGTTGGGCATGCTGGCGAAGAACTCGACCGCCTCGTCGACCTCCATCTTCAGCACGTCGCCGATGCTCTTGCCGCGCCAGCTCACGGCCAGCGTCTCGGGGTTGAAGCGCGCGCCGTGGCAGACCTCGCAGGGCACCTTCACGTCGGGCAGGAAGCTCATCTCGATGGTGCGCACGCCCGCGCCGTCGCAGCCCGGGCAGCGGCCTTCGCCGGTGTTGAAGCTGAAGCGCGCCGGGCCGTAGCCGCGCGCCTTGGCTTCGAGCGTGTCGGCAAAGAGCTTGCGGATGGTGTCCCAGAAACCGATGTAGGTGGCGGGGCAGCTGCGCGGCGTCTTGCCGATGGGGGTCTGGTCGACCTCGAGCACGCGGTCGATGACCTCGTAGCCGTCGACGCCGCGGCAGCCGACCCAGGCCGGGCGCTTGCCCGCGGCATCGGCGTCGCGGCCGGCCTTGGTCATGCGCTGCACCACGATGCCCTGCACGCTGGCCAGCAGCACGTCGCGCGCGAGCGTCGACTTGCCCGAGCCGCTGACCCCGGTGACCACCACGAGGCGGTGCAGCGGCAGCGTGGCGGTCACGTCCTGCAGGTTGTGCAGGTCGGCGCCATGCACGGTGAGCCAGTTGCCGCTGTCTTCCGCCTTCGGATCGGGCGAGGGAATGAGGCGGCGCGCCTGCAGCGGGTGCTTGATGGCGTCGCGCAGGTAGCGGCCGGTCTGCGAATCGCCGGCCTTCTGGATGTCGGCCACCGTGCCCTCGGCCACGAGGCGGCCGCCGCGCTTGCCGGCGCTGGGGCCGATGTCGATGATGTGGTCGGCGCGGCGGATGGTGTCTTCGTCGTGCTCCACCACCACCAGCGTGTTGCCCTTCTCGCCGAGCTTGTGCAGCGCGTTCAGCAGGATCTGGTTGTCGCGCGCATGCAGGCCGATGGTCGGCTCGTCGAGCACGTAGCACACGCCCTGCAGGTTGCTGCCCAGCTGCGCCGCCAGGCGGATGCGCTGCGCCTCGCCGCCCGAGAGCGTGGGCGCGCCACGGTCGAGCGTGAGGTAGCCCAGGCCCACTTCTTCGAGGAATTCGAGGCGGCTCTTGATCTCGGGCACGAGGTCGCGTGCGATCTCGGCTTCGCGGCCGTTGAGCACCAGCCCTTCGAACCACTGGCGCACCTCGGTCACGCTCATGCGCGCGAGCTGCGTGATGCCGATGCCGCCCGAGCCGTCGGCCGCGGTGCCGAAGCCCACGGCGCGCGCGGTGGCGTTCAGGCGCGTGCCTTCGCAGGTCGGGCACGCCACGTCGGCGAGGTCTTCCACCTCGGGCTCGGCGAAGGTCTGTTCGCGGCCCTTGCTGTCGTCGTCGCGGATCGAATCGTCGAAGACCTTGCGCTGGTCCTTGCTGAGCTTCACGCCCGTGCCCACGCAGTCGGGGCACCAGCCGTGCTTGCTGTTGTAGCTGAACAGGCGCGGATCGAGCTCGGCGTAGCTGGTGCTGCACACCGGGCAGGCGCGCAGCGTGGAGAACACCTGCACGCGGCCGATGCCCACGGCGGACACGCCGGCCATCATGGCGGCGCGCAGGCCGTCGAGTTCGCTCAGCACATGGACCACGCCCTTGCCGTGCTCGAGTGCCTTGGTGAGCGCCGCGCGCAGCTCGTTCTCCTGCGAGGGCAGCACGTCGAGGCTGGCCACGGGCAGTTCGATGCTGTGTTCCTTGAAGCGGTCGATGCGCGGAAAGCCCGTGGTCGGCAAAAAGTCGCCGTCCACGCGCAGGTGCGTGAAGCCGCGCGGACGCGCCCAGTCGGCCAGCTCGGTGTACACGCCCTTGCGGTTGCTCACCAGCGGCGCGAGCAGGCCGATGTGCTGGCCCTTGAAGTTGCGCATGAGCTGCGCGGCGATGCTGTCGGGCGTCTGGGGCTGCACGGCCGCGCCGTCGTGCACGCAGTGCTGGATGCCCAGCTTCACGTACAGCAGGCGCAGGAAGTGCCACACCTCGGTGGTGGTGCCCACCGTGCTCTTGCGGCCACCGCGCGACAGGCGCTGCTCGATGGCCACCGTGGGCGGAATGCCGTACACCGCGTCCACCTCGGGCCGGCCCGCGGGCTGCACGATGCTGCGCGCATAGGCGTTGAGCGATTCGAGGTAGCGGCGCTGGCCTTCGTTGAACAGGATGTCGAACGCCAGCGTCGACTTGCCCGAGCCGCTCACGCCCGTCACCACGCTGAACTTGCCGCGCGGAATGTCCACGCTGAGGTTCTTCAGGTTGTGCTCGCGCGCGTTGACGATCTCGATGGCGTTGCTGCCCGGCGCCGTCTTCGCGTTGGCGATGTAGCGGCGCGCGGCGCGCTCGGCCACCTTGTAGGCACCGGGACCGATGGCGAGTTCGTAGTCGGCCAGCGCCGCGCCCGTGAGCGAGGCGCGGTTCTCGCGCAGTTGCTCGGGCGTGCCTTCGGCCACCACCTGGCCGCCGCCCTCGCCGCCTTCGGGGCCGAGGTCGATCAGCCAGTCGCTGGCGCGGATCACGTCCAGGTTGTGCTCGATGATGATCAGCGAATGGCCGGCATCGAGCAGCTTGCGCAGCGCGCGCATGAGCCGCGCGATGTCGTCGAAGTGCAGGCCGGTGGTCGGCTCATCGAACAGGAACAGCGTGCCCTTGCGCGCCACCATCTGGCGGCTCGCGGTCGCGCTCTTGACGGCCTCGGCCAGGAAGCCCGCGAGCTTCAGGCGCTGCGCCTCGCCGCCCGAGAGCGTGGGCACGGGCTGGCCGAGCTTCACGTAGTCCAGGCCCACGTCGACGATGGGTTGCAGCACGCGCAGCACGTCGCGGTCGGTGTCGAACAGCGCCGCGGCCTCGGCCACGGTGAGCTCCAGGATGTCGGCCACGTTGTAGCCGCGGCCCTTGCGCTCGATCTTCACTTCGAGGATCTCGGGGCGGTAGCGCTTGCCGTCGCAGTCGGGGCAGCGCAGGTACACGTCCGACAGGAACTGCATCTCGACGTGCTCGAAGCCCGAGCCGCCGCAGGTGGGGCAGCGCCCGTCGCCGGAGTTGAAGCTGAACTTGCTCGCGGTGTAGCCGCGCTGGCGCGACAGTGCCGCGGTGGCAAAGATTTCGCGGATGGCGTCCCACGCGCCCACGTAGCTCGCGGGGTTGGAACGCGCGGTCTTGCCGATGGGCGACTGGTCGACGAAGACCACGTCGCCCAGGTGATCGGCACCGAGCATGCGGTCGTGCGCGCCCGGCGTCTCGGTGGCCTTGCCGAAGTGGCGCATGAGCGCGGGCGCCAGCACGTCCTGGATGAGCGTGGACTTGCCCGAGCCGCTCACGCCGGTCACGCACACGAGGCGCGCGAGCGGAAAGTCGACCGTGATGTTCTTCAGGTTGTGCTCGCGCACGCCTTCGAGGATGAGCCGGTGCGTGTTCTCGCTCACGAGCCGCTTGAAGCCCATGCCGATCTTCTTGCGCCCGCCCAGGTACTGGCCGGTGAGCGTGTCGGCGTCGCGCAGCTGGTCGGTGCCGCCGTCGAACACGATCTGCCCGCCGCGCACGCCGGGGCCGGGGCCCATGTCGATCACGCGGTCGGCTGCGAGCATCACGGCCGGGTCGTGCTCCACCACCACCAGCGTGTTGCCGGCATCGCGCAGGCGCAGCATGGCCTCGGTGATGCGGTTCATGTCGCGCGGGTGCAGGCCGATGCTGGGCTCGTCGAGCACGAACAGCGTGTTCACCAGCGAAGTGCCCAGCGCCGTCGTGAGGTTGATGCGCTGCACCTCGCCGCCGCTGAGCGTGCGGCTCTGGCGGTCGAGCGTGAGGTAGCCGATGCCCACGTCGTGCAGGTAGCGCAGGCGCGTGGTGATCTCCTCGAACAGCAGCTTCAGCGCCTGCGCCTCGCCTTCGCTGGCGGGGCTGCCGTTGCCGTGGTGCTCCACGCGGTCGAAGAACCTGCGCAGCCGCTCGATGGGCAGCAGCATCAGGTCGTGCAGGCACAGGCCGGGCAGCGCCTCGAGCTGCGCGCGGCTCCACTTCGCGCCGGTGGGCAGGAAGCGCTTTTCAGGCGGCAGCACCGCGTCGGCGTCGTCCTTGCTGCCGATGCGCCACAGCAGCGGGTCGAGCTTCAGGCGCGCGCCGCTGCACACAGGGCATGGCGTGTAGCTGCGGTACTTCGACAAGAGCACGCGGATGTGCATCTTGTAGGCCTTGCTCTCCAGGTAGCCGAAGAAGCGGCGCACGCCGTACCACTGCTTGTTCCAGTTGCCTTCCTTGTAGTTGGGCGTGCCCTCGATCACCCAGTGCTTCTGCTCCTCGGTGAGCTTGTTCCACGGCGTGTCGCGCGGAATGCCGGCGGCCTCGGCGTGGCGCATGAGGTCGTCCTGCGCCTCTTTCCACGCGGGCGTCTGGATGGTCTTGATGGCGCCGGCGCGCAGCGTGAGCTTGTCGTTCGGGATCACGAGCCCCAGGTCGACGCCGATCACGCGGCCGAAGCCGCGGCAGGTGTCGCAGGCGCCCACCGCCGAGTTGAACGAGAACATCGACGGGATGGGGTCGGTGTAGCGGATGTCGCTCTCGGGGCAATGCAGGCCGGTCGAGAACTTCCACACGTCGGTCGGTGCGTTTTCCTCGGCGCCGGTCGCATGCACGGTGACGCGCCCGCTGCCGCGCTTGAGCGCCACCTCGATCGCCTCGACCACGCGCGCGCGCTCGGCGCTCGAGATGCGGAAGCGGTCGGCCACCACGTCGAGCACCTTGCGCGGGCCGGTGGGCGTGGCCACCTCGCGCTCGGCCTGCACGCGCGTGAAGCCGCTGGCGGACAGCCACTGCGTCACTTCGTCCGCCGTGGTGCCGGCCGGCAGCTCGACCGGGAAGGTGATGACGATGCGCGGATCGCCCGCGGCGGCCGCCCGCTCGGCGATCTGTGCGTAGATGCTGTCGGGCGAGTCGTGGCGCACCGGCAGCGCGGTCTCGCGGTCGAACAGCTGGGCCGCGCGCGCGTAGAGCAGCTTCAGGTGGTCGTTCAGCTCGGTCATCGTGCCGACCGTGGAACGCGAGGAGCGCACCGGGTTGGTCTGGTCGATGGCGATGGCGGGCGGCACGCCCTCCACCTTGTCGACGGCCGGCTTGTCCATGCGGTCCAGGAACTGGCGCGCGTAGGCGGAAAAGGTCTCCACGTAGCGGCGCTGGCCTTCGGCGTAGAGGGTGTCGAACACGAGGCTCGACTTGCCCGAGCCGCTGGGCCCGGTGACCACGGTCATCTCGCCGGTGCGGATGTCGAGGTCGAGGTTCTGGAGGTTGTGCTGGCGCGCGCCGCGAATCCGGATGGAGCCCTGTGTCATGGATGCCTTGAGGGGTGGGGCAAACATTCTAGGGAGAGCTTCGTGACGCTCCGGCCCGCCCCGACGCATGGGCGGCGCCCGCGCAGGGGTTTGTCTGGATGCATTCAAAGACACTTTATGAAACAAATGCGACATTTGTTTTCACAATTATTCAGCGAGTCTCCCGAAGGCTCCGAAAGGCTTTCATGACGAAGAAGAAAGTGGCAGGTTCACGGCACGCGCTCGGCGTGGCCGCCCTGCTGGCGCTGTGCGCGATGGGCGCCTCCGCCCAAATCGTGATCGGCCAGACCGCCGGCATGACCGGCTCGGTGGCCGCCAGCGTGAACGAGACCATCGGCGGCGCGCAGCTGGTGATCGACGCGGCCAATGCCCAGGGCGGCATCCACGGCGAGAAGATCGAGGTGATCCGCATGGACGACGCCTTCGACGTCAAGCGCGCCGGCGATAACGCGCGCGCGCTGATCGAAGACAAGAAAGTGCTCGCGCTCTTCATGAGCCGCGGCACGCCGCACTCGCAGGCCATCATCCCGTACCTGGACAAGAACGAGGTGGCGCTGATCGGCCCCTCGACCGGCGCGATGGTGCTGCACAAGCCGCTGCAAAAGCACGTGTTCAACGTGCGCGCCACCTACCAGCGCGAGGCCGAGAAGGCGGTGCAGCACCTGCTGACCATCGGCCTCACGCGCATCGCCGTGGTCCACGTGACCGATTCGTTCGGCGCCGACGCGCTGCAGGGCGCGATGAACGGCTTCACCAAGGGCAAGGCCCAGCCGATCGCCACCGTGCCGGCCGACCGCGAGAAGCCCGACTACAAGACCATCGTGCCCGCCATCATGAAGGCCGACGCGCAGGCGGTGGTGTGGATCGGCTCGGGCGTGGCGGTGGTCGACGGCATCAAGGCGCTGCGCGCCGCGGGCTCGGCGGCGCAGGTGGTCACGCTGTCGAACAACGCCTCGTCGGGCTTCATCAAGCAGCTGGGCGACGCCAGCCGCGGCGTGATCGTGACGCAGGTGTTCCCCAGCGAGCGCTCGATGGGCCAGCCGATGGTGAAGGAGGCGCTGACGCTGGCCCGCGCCAAGGGCCAGGCCGAGCTGTCACCGGCTGCGCTCGAAGGCTTCGCCTCGGCCAAGGTGCTGGTGGAGGCCTTGCGCCGCGCGGGCCCCAAGCCCACGCGCGCCAAGGTGCTCGCGGCGCTCGAAAGCCTCAAGGGCTACGACCTGGGCGGCGGGCTCGAGGTGAGCTACTCGCCGCAGGACCACAGCGGCATCGACTTCGCGGACCTCGCGATCATCAGCGAAGGCCGCTTCAAGCGCTGACGCGCGCCCCGTTGCGTTACTTCGCGGCGGAGGCCGCGGCGGCCGGTGCCGACGCGCCAGGCGCCGGCGTGGCCGCCGGTGCGGGGGCGTGCGTCGTGTCGCCGCCGTGCTTCTCGCCGGACATGTCGATCTTGTCGCCGCCCATCGAAATCACATACAGGGCAATGGCGGCGAAGATGACGAAGCCGACAACGATTTTCCACATGGGGACTGTCTCCTGAAAAGGTGAGGAAGAGGCAAGGAAGGGTTCAAGAAAAAGGCCTCATGCCGCGGGGCATGAAGCCTCTTTGTTGAACGGAGGGCAGCCGCCGCGCGGCCCCCTCCAGATGCCGCCGATCAGTCGTTGGCGTAGATGTCCACGTCCTTGGTCTCGCGGATGAACAGCGTGCCGATCACCAGCGTGACGCCCGCGATGATGATCGGGTACCACAGGCCGTTGTACATGTTGCCGGTCGAGGCCACGATGGCGAAGGCGGTGGTCGGCAGCAGGCCGCCGAACCAGCCGTTGCCGATGTGGTACGGCAGGCTCATCGAGGTGTAGCGGATGCGCGTGGGGAACATCTCGACCAGCATCGCGGCGATCGGGCCATAAACCATGGTCACCAGCAGCACCAGCCAGAACAGCAGCACGATGGTCAGCACCTTGTTGATCTTGGCGGGGTCGGCCTTGGCCGGGTAGCCCGCGATCTTCAGGTCTTCGGCCACGCCCTTCTTGAAGGCGGCAATGGCCTTGACGCTGGCTTCGTCGAACTTGGAGTTCGCAACCACGCCGGTGGGCGCTTCCACGGTCTTGTCGCCGATCTTCACGACGGCGGCAGAGCCCGGCGCGCCGGCCACGTTCTCATAGCTCACCGAGTTCTGCACGAGGTAGCGCTTGGCGATGTCGCACGAGCTCTTGAAGTCGATCTCGCGGGCCACCGGGTTGCCCTGGAACGAGCAGGTCTTCGGGTCGGCCGTCACGGTGACGCCGGCCGTGGCTTGTGCACGGGCCAGGTCGGGGTTGGCGGCTTCGGTCAGCATCTTGAAGACCGGGAAGTAGGTGACCACGGCCAGCAGGCAGCCGGCCATGATGATCGGCTTGCGGCCGATCTTGTCGGACAGCGTCCCGAAGATCACGAAGAAGGGTGTACCGAGCAGCAGCGCGGCGGCGATCATCAGGTTGGCCGCGGTCGCATCGACCTTGAGCTGCTGCGTCAGGAAGAACAGTGCATAGAACTGGCCCGAGTACCAGACCACGGCCTGGCCGGCCGTGAGGCCGATCAGCGCCAGGATCACGATCTTCAGGTTCTTCCACTGGCCGAACGACTCGGCCAGCGGCGCCTTCGAGGTCTTGCCCTCGGCCTTCATCTTCTGGAAGGCCGGCGACTCCGACAGCGTCAGGCGGATCCACACCGAGATGCCCAGCAGCAGGATGGAGACCAGGAACGGAATGCGCCAGCCCCACTCGCCGAACGCCTGCTCACCGAGCCAGGTGCGCACGCCCAGGATCACGATCAGGCTCAGGAACAGGCCGAGCGTGGCCGTGGTCTGGATCCACGAGGTGTACGCACCGCGCTTGCCGTGCGGCGAGTGCTCGGCCACGTAGGTGGCGGCACCGCCGTACTCGCCGCCGAGCGCCAGGCCCTGCAGCATGCGCAGCGCGATCAGGATCACCGGCGCCGCGACGCCGATGGTCGCGTAGCTGGGCAGCAGGCCGACGATGAAGGTCGACAGGCCCATGATCAGGATGGTCACCAGGAAGGTGTACTTGCGACCGATCATGTCGCCCAGGCGGCCGAACACGATGGCGCCGAACGGACGCACCAGGAAGCCGGCGGCAAACGCCAGCAGCGCGAAGATGAAGGCCGCGCCCGCATCCAGGCCGCTGAAGAACTGCTTCGCGATGATCGCGGCGAGCGAACCGTACAGATAGAAGTCGTACCACTCGAACACGGTGCCTAGCGAGGAGGCGAAGATGACCTTCTTCTCCTCCGCGGACATGGGCCGGGGGGCCGGATGCGGCACTCCCCTTGAATCTAGCGTGGCTGCCATCGTCGTCTCCTGGTGTGTATGTATGCGTCCATCGGTGCCCGGCATTCGGGACCGTGGAGGCATTCTTGGAGGCGCGACTGACCCGAGGCTTTCGCGAAACTGAACGGGCGCTTACGGTTTAAGGTGAAACCCGCGCCGCACGTTTCAGCTTGTAAGAAACAAGGACCCTGTGCGGGTTTGTCCTCGGTCCTTGCTGCAAGGCAGCAAAAGACCTCAGCTCTTGCTGCTGCGCAGCAAGGAGGGGCGCTGGTCGGCACCGGTCCATTGCGGACCGTCGAACCAGGCATCGCCCTGCAGGTAGGCGCGCAGCATCGCGAGGCCGTCGAAGCCCCAGAACAGGCGCCCGTCGACCACGTAGCACGGCACGCCGAACACGCCCTGCGCCACGGCCTCGTCGGTGTTGCGCTTGAGCAGGGCCTTGTTCTCGTCGCCGTTCACGTCGCGCTTCGGTGGCAGCTGCGCCGTGAGCGCGGCCAGCCGCGTGGCGTCGCCCGCTTCTTCGCCGCCGCGCCACACGTGGCGAAAGAGGGTTTCGGCCGCGAGGCGATTGATGCTGCCGTCGTCGCCCGTGGCCACGGCCAGGCGCAGGTGCGGCAGCGGGTTGTAGGGGTGCGAGGCCGGCATCTCGATGGGGATGCCGTGCGCCTGGCCCAGCCACAGCACGTGGCGGTAGGTCCAGCTGCGCTTGGAAGGAATCTCGGCCGGGCCGAGCTGGCCGTGGTGCTTGAGCAGCGCGCCCAGCAGCACCGGCTTGTAGGCCACGCTCACGCTCAGGCCTTCGAGCGCCTCGGGCAGGTGCTCGAACGCGAGGTGCGCGTAGGGCGAAATGAAGTCGAGATAAAAGTCGATGTGCTTCATGCGTCGTGGTCTCCGGTGGTGGCTTCGGGCACGCGCCAGATACCGGCCTGGGCGCGCAGTTCGATCGCGCGCCACACCTGGCGGCGGCTGTCGTCTTCCATCTTGCTCCAGCCCGCGATCTCGGGGATGGTGCGCAGGCAGCCTTCGCAGAAGCCGCTCAGGCGGTCCATGCGGCACACCGACGAGCACGGCGAAGGCACCTCGCCGTCCGTGCGCTGCACGGCGGTGGCACGCTCGGCGAGCGCCTGCGCTTCGTCGAAGTTCACACCACGTCGGCCACCGGCGCGCCGGTGAGCTTTTCGAGATCGCTCGGGTGCAGCTGGAACACGGCGTGCGGGTGGCCCGCGGCGGCCCAGATCTCCTCGAAGCGGAACAGCTCGCGGTCGATCAGCACCACGGGCTTGGTCACATGGCCCACCGGCGACACGCCGCCGATGGTGAAGCCGGTGCGCGCCTTCACGAAGTCGGCGTCGGCGCGGCCAGTCTTGCCGACGATGGCATCGACCTTCTTCTCGTCGACGCGCTTGTCGCCCGAGGTGATGACCAGCACCGCCGCCTCGTCGCTCTTGCGCCGGAAGATGATGCTCTTGGCGATCTGGCCGACCGAGATGCCGAGCGCGTCGGCGGCCTGCTGCGCGGTGCGACAGGCGTCGTCGAGCATGCGGGGTGCATGGGGATGGCCGGCGTCCTGGAGCACGCGGGAGACGCGCTGGACACCTTCAGGGAGGGAATGGAGTTCGGAACCGCACATGCGTTCGAATCTATCAGGCCGCGGGCCGCGCGCCCGTCAGGCGTTGCGCTTGAACATGAACAGGAACGCGCCCATCGCCATCAGCACGCCGCCGAAGACGCGGTTCTGCGCGCGACGCGCACGCACGCTGCGCAGCACGCCCTGCAGCCGCGCGGCCAGCCAGGCGTAGCCGTGCATCACGGTCACGTCGACCGCCACCGTCGTGGCCAGCAGCACCAGCAGCTGCAGCCACAGCGGGCGCGTCGGCTGGATGAACTGCGGCAGCACGGCGGCCATGAAGACGATGCCCTTGGGGTTGGTCACGTTGGTGAGGAAGCCACGCAGCACGCGCTGCGACGCCGTGAGGTCGGGTTCGCCGGCGGATGCCGATGGGTCGCCCTCGACCCTGGCAACCGGCGCGCGCCACTGGCGCCAGCCCAGCCACAGCAGGTAGCACGCGCCCACCACCTTGATCGCCGTGAACGCGGTGGCCGAGGCGGTGAGCACCGCGCCCACGCCCAGGCCCGCCACCAGCAGGATCACGGCCAGCCCCAGCTGTAGGCCGACGATGGTCGCCGTGGTGCGCCGCACGCCATAGCTGAGGCCGTGGCTCATGCTGAGCACCGCGCCCGAACCGGGCGACACCGCGATGACGCAACTGGCCACCAGAAACGCGAGCCAGAGATGCAGGTCCATGAAAACGCCTGTGTGGGTGTGTGTTTCAGCCGGCCCGCTTGGTGCGGATGGCCTTCGAGGCGCGCGAGTTCGGTTCGCGGCCCAATGCTTCGCTGATGTACACGCCCGCGTCGATCAGCTTGTCCAGGTCGATGCCGGTTTCGATGCCCATGCCGTGCAGCATGTAGACAACGTCCTCGGTCGCGACGTTGCCCGTCGCGCCCTTGGCGTAGGGGCAGCCGCCCAGGCCGGCCGAGGACGACTGGAAGTTCCACACGCCCAGCTCGAGCGCCGCCAGCGTGTTGACCAGCGCCTGCCCGTAGGTGTCGTGGAAGTGGCCGGAGATGGCGTCGACACCGAAGTGCGCCAGCGTGGCCTCCATGGCCGCCTGCACCTTGCGCGGCGTGCCCACGCCGATGGTGTCGGCCACGTCCACGCGCTGCACGCCGATGCCCTTCATCAGTTGCGCGAGGTAGCCGACCTTGGCCGGCGCGATCTCGCCTTCATAGGGGCAGCCCACGGTGCACGACATGGCGCCGCGCACGGCGATGCCCTTGGCGCGCGCCGCCTCGACCACGGGCGCGAAGCGCTCGATGCTCTCGGCGATCGAGCAGTTGATGTTCTTCTGGCTGAAGGCCTCGCTCGCGGCGCCGAACACCACGATCTCGTCGGGCCACTCTTCGCGCGGCGCGGCAATGGCGGCCTCGAAGCCCTTCATGTTGGGCGTGAGCACCGAGTAGAGAACGCCCGGCTTGCGCACGATGCCGTGCATCACTTCGGCGTTGTCGGCCATCTGCGGCACCCACTTGGGCGAAACGAAGCTGGTGACCTCGATCTCCTTCAGGCCGGCGTCCTGCAGGCGGTGCACGAGGCCGATCTTGACCTCGGCGGAGACAGGTTGCTTTTCGTTCTGGAGGCCGTCGCGCGGACCGACGTCGACGAGCTTGACCTGGGTGGGGAGTTTCATGGGGTGTCTCTTGTGTCGCTGTCGCGGAAGGATGAAAAACCGGCTTCGATTGTCCGACACATGGCAATGCCCTGCTGGGTACACAAGTCGCGGAAGGTAGCAATGCGCGCCTGCGGGGTTGCAAATGGTGCCAACCGGTCGGCCCTGCAGGAAAACAGCCGCTAGACGGTCTCGCGCTGCGCGAAGCCGTCGGGCAGATCGCTCGGGGCTTCGGCCTCGTTCACATCGACCGCCGCCACGCGCGCACCGGCCGGCCCCTGGCGCGCCCAGTGCACCAGCGCCTCGACCGCATCGGCCTCGCCGGCCACGAGCGCTTCGACCTTGCCGTCGCGCCGGTTGCGCACCCAGCCGCGCACGCCGAGCCGCTGCGCGGCCTGCACCATCGACCAGCGATAGCCCACGCCCTGCACGAGGCCGTGGACGACGAGATGGCGGGTGATGGTGGCGTGTGGGTTCATGGGCAGTGGTCAGTACGACTTCGGCAGCCCCAATGCTTTTTCGGCGATGAAGTTCAGGATCATCTGCGGGCTCACCGGCGCGATGCGCGGGATGTAGCTCTCGCGCAGCAGGCGCTCGACATGGTATTCCTTCGCGTAACCCATGCCACCCAGTGTGAGCACGGCGTTCTGGCAGGCGTCGTGCGCCGCCTCGGCCGCGAGGTACTTGGCGGCGTTGGCCTCGATGCCGCAGGGCTCGCCCGCGTCGTACAGCGTCGCGGCCTTGAGCATCATCAGGTCGGCCGCCTCCAGGTTGGCCCAGGCGCGCGCGAGCGGATGCGCCACGCCCTGGTTCTGGCCGATGGGGCGACCGAAGACCACGCGCTCCTGCGCGTACTGCGAGGCGATGCGCAGCGCCGCGCGGCCGATGCCGATGGCTTCCGCCGCGATCAATATGCGCTCGGGATTCAGGCCGTGCAGGATGTATTCGAAGCCCCGGCCCTCCTCGCCGATGCGGTCTTCTTCGGGCACTTCGAGCCCGTCGATGAAGAGCATGTTGGAGTCGACCGCCGCACGGCCCAGCTTGTGGATCTCGCGCACCTCGACCTTGCTGCGGTCCAGCGCCGTGTAGAACAGCGTGAGGCCCTGCGTGGGCTTCTTCACCTGGTCCAGCGGCGTGGTGCGTGTGAGGATCAGCATGCGGTCGGCCACCTGCGCGGTCGAGATCCAGATCTTGCGGCCGTGCAGTACATAACTGCCGTTCGGCTGGCGCACCGCCTGCGTCTTGAGGCTCGTGGTGTCGAGCCCCGCATCGGGCTCGGTCACGGCGAAGCAGGCTTTCTCGGTGCCCGCGATCAGCGGCGGCAAGAAGCGCTGGCGCTGCGCCTCGGTGCCGAACACCACCACCGGGTTGAGGCCGAAGATGTTCATGTGCACCGACGACGCACCCGACATGCCCGCGCCCGACGCGCTGATGGCACGCATCATCAGCGCCGCCTCGGTGATGCCCAGCCCCGCGCCGCCCTGCGCCTCGGGCATCGCGATGCCGAGCCAGCCGCTCTCGGCGACGGCGCGGTGGAATTCGTGCGGGAACACGGCACGGTCGTCGTGGTCGCGCCAGTAGTCGACGGGGAAGTCTTCGCACAGGCGCTCGATGGCGGCGACGAGCGAGCGCTGGTCTTCGTTCAGAGAGAAATTCATTTGCTGCTGTCTTTCATGGGTTCCGGCTGCAGCGTGACGCCGCGCGCGAGCAGGCGGTCGATGGCGTCGTCCGCGTAACCCGCTTCGCGCAGCAGCTCGACGCTCTGCTCGCCGATGCGCGGCGCGGGCCGGCGGATGGCCGCGGGCGTGGCGCTGTAGCGGCCGACGGGCGCGAGCGTGCGGATGCGGCCTTCGCTCGGGTGGTCGAACTCGGGGAAGAAATCGACGGCGCGCAGGTGCGGGTCGTCGAGCAGGCTCTCGGTGGTGTGCAGGCGCGCGACGGGGATGTCGGCGGCTTCCAGCAGCGCCATCCATTCGTCGCTGCCGCGCGTGGCCATCACCTCGGCCACGAACGCGTAGACCGCGCCGATGTTCGCGGCGCGCGCCGTGTGCGTGCCGAACATCGGCGAGCTGCGCAACTCCGGCCGGCCGATCACGTCGAAGAAGGCCTGCCAGTGCTTGTCGTTGTAGATGAGCACGCCGAGATAACCGTCGGCCGTGGCGTAGGGCTTGCGGTGCTCCGCGAGCAGGCGCGCGTAGCCGGTGGGCCCGAGCGGCGGCTCGAAGCTGTGGCCGCCGAGGTGGTCGCCCATGACGAACTGCGAGAGCGCCTCGAACATCGGCACTTCCACCGCCTGGCCTTTGCCGGTGCGCTGCGCACTGAGCACGGCGGCGAGCAGCGCGATGGCGGCCTGCAGCCCCACGGCGCGGTCGGCCAGCGTGACGGGCGCGTAGCGCGGCGCACCGCCGCTTTGCTGCGCGAAGAGCGAGGCGACGCCGGCCGCGCCCTGGATCAGGTCGTCGTACGCAGGCTTGCCGGCGTACGGGCCTTCTTCGCCGTAGCCGAAGGCACCGAGGTAGACGATCTTCGGATTGACCGCGGCCACGGCCTCGTAGCCGAGCCCCAGCCGCGCCATCGCCTGCGGGCGCGTGTTGTAGATGAGCGCATCGCAGCCCGCCGCAAGCCGCAGGCAGGCCTCGCGGCCTTCGGGCTGCTTGAGGTCGAGCACGATGGAGCGCTTGTTGCGGTTCAGGTGCATCGCCATCGCGCCCATGCCCGCATGGCGCATCGGGCCGACGGCGCGCAGGTTGTCGCCCGACGGCGGCTCGACCTTGATGACGTCGGCGCCGAGGTCGCCGAGCGTCTGCGTGGCGTAGGGGCCCATCACCACGGCCGTGAGGTCGAGGATGCGGATGCCTTCGAGGGGGCCGGTCGCGTCGCTCATTCCGGTTGAATGCCCGCGGCCTGGATCAGCTTCTTCCACTTCGCCAGCTCGGACATGGTGAACGCCCCGAGTTCTTCCGGCGTGCTGCCGAACGCGTCGAAGCCCAGCCGGCTCACGCGCTCGCGAAACACCGCACCATTCGCCATCTCCGCGAGCGCCTTGTTGAGTTTCAGCACGACATCGCGCGGCGTGCCGGCCGGCGCGAACACGCCGTTCCACGAGGTGATGTCGAAGCCCTTGAGTTCGGGCGTGTCGGCCAGCGGCGGCAGTTCGGGAAAGAGCTTGGTGCGCTCCTGCGTGGTGACGGCAATCGCGCGCATCTTGCCGGCCTTGACCGTGGCGAGCCCCGCGGCGAGGTCGACCACCATCATCGACACCTGTCCGCCGATGAGGTCAGCGATGGCCGGCGGCGTGCTCTTGTAGGGCACGTGCAGCATCGGGATGCCGCTCATGCGCGACAGCGTGGCGCCGCTCACGATGCCGGTGCTGTTGCCGCTGGCGTAGGTCAGCTTGCCCGGATGTGCGCGGCCCCAGGCCAGCAGCTCGGCCACGCTCTTCACGGGCAGGTCGTTGTTCACCACCAGCATGAACGGCAGGTTGCCCATTCGGCTGACGGGCGCGAAGTCTTTCACCGGGTCGTAGGGCAGCGACTTCATCAGGCTCGGGTTGGCCGAATGCGTGGTGTTGGTCGTCATGAAGAGCGTGTAGCCGTCGGGCGGCGCCTTGGCCACCAGCTCGGCCGCGATCACGCCGCTGGCGCCGGCCCGGTTGTCGACGATCACCGAGGCCTTGAGCGCCTCGCCCAGCATCTGCGCGGTGATGCGCGCCACCGCGTCGGTGCCGCTGCCGGCGGCGAAGGGCACGACGAGCTTGATCGGCTGCTTCGGGTAGCCGCCGTCCTGCGCGAAGGCCCAGGGCGCGGCGCCCACGAGGCCCGCCGCAGCGCCGATGGAAATGAAACGGCGGCGGCTTTCCACCGCGACTGTTTCTGTCGCGTTCTTCGTCTGCATGGTTGTGTCTCCGGGGGTTGTCGTTCAGGGCCGGATCACGCGCTCCGGCGATTCCTCGTACGGCGGGCTGTAGATCACCAGCACGCGCACCGGCTCGTCGCTCACCACCGTGAAGGTGTGCATCGCGTCGGCCGGAAAAAAGCAGCTGTCGCCAGGATGCAGCTCCTGCCGCTGGCCACCCACCTCGGCGACCGCGCGGCCTTCGAGCATGTAGCAAACTTGTTCGATGCCCGGGTGCGCATGCGGCAGCGCGCCCTTGCCCTTCTGGATGTGGCCCACCAGCACCTCGAGCTGCTTCGCACCCACCGTCTCGGGACCGATCAGCCGCTTGTTCAGCGTGCCGGTGTGGTTGGCGGGGTGGTAGCCGGTGATCTCGTCCTCGCGGACGAAGTAGCGCGCAGCGGTGGCAGTCATCGGGGGCTTTCTGTCTTGGGTTCGATCGCGAGGCACGCCGAGCGCAGCATCGCCGCGATCTCCTCGATGCGCGGCTCCATGCGGTAGCGCGGGCCGGCCACCGAGATCGCGTAGGCCTCGCCGCCGATGCGCAGCGGCCAGGCCAGGCCGATCAGGTCGGGAATGCTTTCGCCGAGGTTGCCGTACCAGCCGCGCGCGACGCCGCGCTGCAGCTCGGCCTCGATGGCATCGGCGGTGGTGAGCGTCGCGTCGGTCAGCGGCGCGAGCGTCATGCCCTCGAGCAGCTTGCGGCGCGCTTCGGGCGCCAGCGTGGACAGCAGCGCGCGGCCCAGCGAGTTGGCGTACGCGGGGCGCGTTTCGCCCGACTCGGCCGTGTAGCGGATGCGCTGCGGCGCGCTCAGCACGTCGAGGTAGACGACGTGCTCCGCGTCGCGGAACTTGCCGAACACCACCGTTTCGCAGGCGGCATCGCGCAGTTCCTCGAGCGTGGCCTTCACCCGGTCGAGCACCGGGTCGTGCGCGGCGATGACCTGCGCCATGGCCAGCAGCCGGCCCGTGGGGTAGTAGCCCTGGCGGCGGCCGGTCTCGTACATGTAGCCCTGCTCTTCGAGCGTGCGGATCAGGCCCAGGCAGCTGGACACCGGCATGTCGAGCAGCCGCGCCATCTCGGACAGGGCCAGCGGCTGCTTCTCCCGGGCAAAGAGCTCGACGATCTCGATCACGCGGAACGCTGTTTTCACAACCATGAAGAAATTTTCTCGTATGTGAAAAACAAAAGCGTCGGGGTTTTCCCCCGCCGGCCGCGTGTCGGCCGGACCGTCGTCGTCGGCGCAGGGGCGTCAGTAGCCGCGGACGGGATCGACGATGCCGGCGATCGGCAGCCCCTGCTCCATCGCGCGGATCTTCCCGGCGATCTGGGCGATGGACTCCTCGCGCAGCGTGCGCGCCGAGCCGTGCGGCGTCACGGTGATCTTCGGGTGCCGCCAGAAGGCGTGGTCGGCCGGCAGCGGCTCGACCTGGAACACGTCGAGCGTGGCGCCCGCGAGCTGGCCGGCGTCGAGCATCGGGATCAGGTCGTCTTCGACCAGGTGGCCGCCGCGCGCGATGCTGATGAGGTAGCCCTCGGGCTTGAGCTTGCCCAGCGTGGTGCGGTTCAGGATGCCGCGCGTGGACTCGGTCAGCGGCAGCAGGTTGACCAGCACGCGCGTGGAGGCCAGGAACTCGTCGAACTGCGCCTCGCCGCTGAACACCTGCACGCCGTCGAGCGCCTTGGGCGAACGGCTCCAGCCGAGCACCGGAAATTCGAACTGCGCCACCGCCTTGGCCACGCGCTCGCCGAGCACGCCCAGGCCCATGATGCCGACCGGGAAGTCGCGCCGCAGCTTCGGCTTGCGGTAGCTCCACTTGCCCTCGCGCGCATCGGCCTCGTACACGTCGAATTCGCGGAAGTGGCGGATGAGCGTGTGGCACACGTACTCGGCCATCTGCACCGACATGCCCGCGTCGTCCAGGCGCACGATGCGCGTGTGCGCCGGCACCTTGAGCTTGAGCAGCGCATCGACGCCCGCGCCGATGTTGAACAGGCCGCGCAGGTCGGGCTGCTCGTCGAGGAACTGCTGGGGCGGTGCCCACACCACGCCATGGTCGGCCTGCGGCGCGCCGGGCGTCCAGGCTTCGATGGTGGCTTCGGGGAGTTCGGCCTTCAGGCCATCGATCCAGGGATCGGGACGGTTGTCGGTGAGGTAGACGGAGATTCGCATGGGCGCCATCTTAGAAGGCACCGGCTTGTTGCGTCGCGCGCCATCTCCTATGCTCGACCGCATTCAGCCACCCAGGAGACACCTTCCATGATCAAAGTCAGCGTGATGTACCCCCACACCCCCGGCGCGCGGTTCGACCACGACTACTACCGCGACCAGCACATGCCGATGCTCAAGGCCCGCATGGGCGACGCCTGCCTCTCGTACACCATCGACAAGGGCCTGGGCGGCGGCGCACCGGGCTCGCCGCCCACGTATGTCGGCATGTGCCACGTGTTCGCCGAATCGGTCGAGTCCTTCCAGAAGGCCTTCGGCCCGCACATGAAGGAGATCATGGGCGACGTGAAGAACTACACCGACATCGCGCCGGTGATGCAGATCAGTGAAGTGGTGGTGGGCTGACGGACGTCAGCTGACCCAGGCTTGCGCAGTGGCGAGAACACGCCATATGCCCAGAGGCCGGTGCAACAACATGAAGTGGCCCGAGCCTCGCAAGCCGCCCTGTCGGAGCGACATGTAGAAAAGTGCCTGGCTCGTCTGCTCGTCGATGCCCACGCGGGAGATGCGCACAAGGCCAATGGCATCTGGATAGGCTTTGTAGAAACACTCCCAGGCTGCGCCGAGCTTGTCTGCGTCGAACAGGCGATCAACGTCGCTCGCGCGGACCATTTGCAATCGAAGGTTCGGGCGTACGAGTTGGCTGGGTATCCACAACGGCGAAGGCTTGGCCAGCACCCGCAGGAAATCGTCGAGTCCCCTCCTCGAGGCCTGAGGCAAATCCTTCGCGAGCTGGTCACGGCCATTAGCAAGGCCGATAGTCCCGAACGCCTCGTCGGTGATCGCAGTGGTCTGCTCGATCACCAGCTTCTTCGCAGACGGCTTGTCCGGCTCAAGGCTGTTCAGGTAGGCCGCGATGACCTCTCGCTCGACAGCCCGCATCGGCTCGCTGCCGAGTGCCGGCACGGACACCAGCGAGCCGGCCATCGCAGCTATGGCAACGCGCCGGTTTGGCGTATGCAGCATGTCAGAGCGCCGGCCGCATCAGCTTCACCCAGCGCTCGACCGAAGGCCGCTGCCACTGCTGGCCCGCATAGGCCACCAGCCGCGGCGGCACCGCATCCCCGTTCAGCACCAGCCGGTTCAGCATCAGCGCCAGGTCCACATCGGCGATCGAGCAAGCCCCGAACAGGTATTCCGCCCCCACGGGCAGCAGTGCCTCGACCGCATCGAACAGCGACCGCGCCGACGCCTGCGCCGCCGCGGACAACGGCGCGTGTGTGGACCCGTAGAACACCACCTCGGTCGAGCGCTCCTGCCGGATCGGCATCAAGTCGCTGCGCAGCCAGGCCTGCACCTGGCGGGCCCGGGCCTTGCTGCGCGCATCCCTGGGATACAGCGGCGTTCCCGGAAACACCTCGTCGAGGTACTCGGTGATCGCGGACGACTCCGACAGCGCGAAGTCGCCGTGCACCAGCGTCGGCACGCGCTGCGTGAGCGACAGCTGCGAGAAGCCGGCGGCCCGGTTCTCCCGGGCGGCGAGGTCGAGCGGTGTCATCTCGAAGTCCAGCTGCTTTTCATGCAGCGCCACGAACACGGACATGGCGTAGGGGCTGGCGAACTGGGCGTCGACGTACAGGCGTATCGGGTCTTGCATCGCGGAAGGCTCCTGGGGATGGCGGCGGACCCGGTTGCGGCCCTTACGCGATCTTAGGGCGGCGACGACGCCACAGCACCCGCACCAGCCACCCCACGGGCAGCACCACCAGCAGCAGCCACGGCAGCGCCGCGGCCACGAAGGTGATGAGCGCGCCCACGCTTTCGGCCAGCACGTCGCCGGCGTTGCGCAGCGCGTGCGCCATCGGGCTGTAGCCGTCGCTGCCGCTGACCAGCGCGCGCTTGGGCGTGAACTGGATCTGGATGTGCTGCTTGCTGGTCTGCTGCGCCAGCACCTTGCGCTGGGTGGCGATGGCGTCGAGCTCGGCCTGGGTGTCCGACAGCGTGCGCTGGATCGCCAGCAGGTCGGCCATGGTGCGCTTGGTGACGGTGTCGCGCAGCATGACGCGCAGGCTGTCGCGGAACTCGGTGCGGTTCTTGATGCGGGCCTCGACGTCGATCACCTCGGAGGTCTTGTCCTCGCTGGTGGTGGTGTGCGAGACCACGTTCGCCACGCCGGCCAGGCCGCCGAGCAGCTTGTCGACGTCGGCGGGTTCCACACGCATCTCGAGCAGGGCGTTGCCCGGCTGCTGCGGCGTCTCGCGCAGCAGCGAAGAGGACAGCAGTTCGCACTTCAGCGTGCCGCACAGGTCGCGCACCTTGCCCCAGGCGTCGGCCAGCTGTTCGGCCGGCACTTCGACGTTCAGGTCCTGGCGCACGGCCAGGAAGCGCTGCAGCGCGGTCTCGCCGCTGCCCTGCCGCGCCTCGTCGGACTGCGAAGCGGCGATCTCGGCCTGCGGCGCGCGTGCCCGCTGCTGCTCCTTCATGGCCATACCGCCGCCATAGCCCATCGGCGGCGCCTGCATGGGCGCAGGCGCGGAGGCCGGCGCGACCGACTCGGCGCCGCGCTCGCGGCCGCAGCCGGCCAGCGACAGGGCAGCCGCCAGGGCCAGCAGGACAGCGCCCGCGCGGTGGCGCACGGCGGCGCGGGGTGTCGACATGGAAAGGGTGCGGCGGATCATCAGGACTCCTTGAAAAGAATGACTACCACCGCTGATACGGGCGAGCGCCCGGATCGGGGTTAAGCGGCAGCCGCCATTCGCAACAATTCGTCGCCCTCCGCCACCTGCTCGCCCGGCGAGAACATCAGTTCCTCCACCGTGCCGTCCGCCGGCGCGGCGATGGTGTGCTCCATCTTCATGGCTTCCATCACGGCCAGCGGCTGGCCGCGGCTGACCTTGTCGCCGGCCTTGACCGCGAAGGACACGACCTTGCCGGGCATCGGCGCCGTGAGGCGGCCGCCTTCGGCGTGGGTGTCGCCCGCGTGGGCGAGGCGGTCGATGGCCGTGAGGCGCGTGGCGCCCTTCGCCGCGAACACGTGGGCGGTGGCGCCGTCCAGGTGCACGTCGAGGGTCTGGCGCGTGCCGGCGAACTCGAGCTCGAACTCGCCCGTGGGAAAGCGCCCGATGGTGAGCGGGCCTTCGACACCGCCCACTTCGAGGTTCAGGCCGCCATCGCGGCGGTAGGTCAGCAGCGCGCTGTGCTCGGTGCCGCGGAACTCGAAGTCGAAGCGGCGCTTGTACTCGCCGTGCGCGCGCCAACCGTCGCGGCGCTCGAAGGGGTCGGGCACGCCGACCGGTGCTTCGGTGACCAGCGTGCGCGTGATGGCGGCGGCCGCGGCCAGCGGCAGGCCCAGCGGCTCGCGGTCGAACAGCACGGCGCGCTCTCGCTCGATGAGCGCGGTGTCGAGGTTGGCTTTCGAGAACGACTCGGTCGCCAGGATGCCGCGCAGGAACTGCACGTTGGTCGACACGCCCACGATCTGCACCTGGGCCAGCGCGGCGTCGAGCCGGGCCAGCGCCTCGGCGCGCGTGCTGCCGTGCACGATGAGCTTGGCGATCATCGAGTCGTAGAAGGGCGAGATCTCGCCGCCCTCGCGCACGCCGTCGTCGATGCGCACGCGGCTGCGCTGGAAGGCGGTGGCCTGCGGCTTGCGGTAGACGCGCAAGGTGCCGGTGGCGGGCAGGAAGTTGTTGTCGGGGTTCTCGGCGCAGATGCGCGCCTCGATGGCGTGGCCGTGGATCTGCAGTTCCGATTGCTTGGCGGGCAGCGGCTCGCCCGAGGCCACGCGCAGTTGCCACTCGACCAGGTCGAGGCCGGTGATGGCTTCCGTCACGGGGTGTTCGACCTGCAGGCGCGTGTTCATCTCCATGAAGAAGAAGTTCATCTCGCCGCCTTCGCGCTGCTCGACGATGAACTCCACCGTGCCCGCGCCCACGTAGTTCACGGCACGCGCGGCAGCCACGGCCGCATCGCCCATCTGCTTGCGCATCGCCTCGGTCATGCCGGGCGCGGGCGCTTCCTCGAGCACCTTCTGGTGGCGCCGCTGCACCGAGCAGTCGCGCTCGAACAGGTAGACGTAGTTGCCCTGGGTGTCGCCGAACACCTGGATCTCGATGTGCCGCGGACGCTGCACGTACTTCTCGATCAGCACCGCGTCGTCGCCGAAGCTGTTGATGGCTTCGCGCTTGCACGAGGCCAGCGCGGCCTCGAAGTCGGCGGCCTTGTCGACCGCGCGCATGCCCTTGCCGCCGCCGCCGGCGCTGGCCTTGATGAGCACCGGATAGCCGATGCGGTCGGCCTCGCGCTGCAGCAGCGCCGGGTCCTGGTCGGCACCGTGGTAGCCGGGCACCAGCGGCACGCCGGCCTTTTCCATCAGCTGCTTCGACTCGGCCTTCAGGCCCATGGCCTTGATCGCCGAGGGCGGCGGGCCGATGAAGGCCAGGCCGGCGTCGGCGCAGGCCTGCGCGAACTCTTCGTTCTCGCTGAGGAAGCCGTAGCCCGGGTGCACGGCTTCGGCGCCCGTGGCCTTGGCGGCCTCGAGGATCTTTTCCCAGCGCAGGTAGCTGTCCTTCGGGGCGCTGCCGCCGAGGTACACCGACTCGTCGCAGGCGCGCACATGGTTGGCGTGCGCGTCGGCATCGGAGTACACGGCGACGGTGCGAACCGCCATGCGGCGTGCAGTGGCCGCGACACGGCAAGCAATTTCACCGCGATTGGCGATCAGGATCTTCTTAAACATTCGGAGTGTCTCCCGGAGGATTCTTTTTCAGTTGAAAGGCGGACGTGACGCCCGGATCGGGCCGGCCACTGAAGATGCGTGCCACGCGGCTGAACAGCGCGCGCAGAAAACGCCAGCTCTTGCGGATGAGCCACACGCTGAGCACGAGCACGAAGACGAACAGCACCAGAAAGACCAGCGGATGCGCCACCGCGAGCCACAGCCCGGCCGGCACCATCGAGTCTTCGACCAGCGACGCACCGACGTTCGAAAACGGCTCAGGCGAGGTGTTGATGGCCGCGCGCGTGGTGGCCTTGGCCGCATGCGCCGTGGCCGCGAAGCCGCCGCCCAGCAGCGCCGCAACGACGGCCATGGCGCCGTGGTCCGCGCCGAACACGCTGGCCGCGAGCGCCGCGCCGGCGGGGATGCGGATGGCGGTGTGCACCACGTCCCACAGCGAATCGAGGCCCGGGATCTTGTCGGCGAAGAACTCGACGAACACCATGAACCCGCTGACCGCGAGCACGATCGGATGCGCGAGCATCTGCAGCCCCGAAGGCAGCGGCACCCAGCCGAAGTAGCCGACCAGGCCGGTCAGCAGCACGACGAGGTACAGGCGCACGCCGCTGGCCCAGCCGATGGCGGCGGCCAGTGCGAGCAGTTGGGGCATGTCGAGTGCGTTCATGGCGGTCCCTGGTTGGCTGTCAGCCGGCGAGCCAGGACGGCTTGCGCTTCTGCAGGAAGGCCTGCACGCCCTCGCGGCCTTCGTCGCTCGCGCGGATGTCGGCGATGCCTTCAACCGTCTTGGCGATGAGCGCGCTGTCGATCTCGCGGCCGGCCACGTCGGCGATCAGCTGCTTGCAGGCGCGTACGGCGGCGGGGCTGGCGCCGGTGAGGGCCTTCAGCAGCTCGTCGACCTTGGCGTCGAGCGCGTCGGCGGCCACCACTTCATGCACGAAGCCGATGCGGTGCGCCTCGGCGGCAGTGAAGCGCTCGGCCGTGAGGAAGTAGCGCTGCGACGCGCGCGGGCCCATGGCACGCAGCACGTACGGACTGATGGTCGCGGGCACGAGGCCGATCTTCACTTCGCTCAGGCAGTACCACGCGGTGTCCACGCTCACGGCCATATCACACGCGGCCACGAGCCCCATGCCGCCCGCGTACACGTCGCCCTGCACGCGCGCGATGGTGGGCTTGGGGCACTCGGCGATGGTGCGCAGCATGTCGGCCAGCTTGCCCGCGTCGGCGAGGTTCTCGCCCCGCGTGTAGTCGGCCATGCGGCGCATCCAGTTCAGGTTCGCGCCCGCGCAGAAGGCCGGGCCGTTCGCGCCGAGCACGACGGCCTTGACCTGCGGCGCGGCGCCGGCTTCGAGAAAGGCCTGCGTCAGCTCGGCGATCACGACGTCGTCGAAGGCGTTGCGCGCGTCGGGCTGGTCGAGCCAGATGCGCGCGACCGCGCCGTCGATGGCGAGGTTCAGCTTGGTGAAGGTGCTGCTCATGCGGTGCCCCTGGTCACATGCGGAAGATGCCGAACTTGGGTTCGGGGATCGGCGCGTTGCGCGATGCGGCCAGGCCCAGTGCGAGCACGCGGCGCGTGTCGGCCGGATCGATGATGCCGTCGTCCCACAGGCGCGCGGTGGCGTAGTAGGGGTGGCCCTGGTCTTCGTACTGCTGGCGGATCGGGGCCTTGAAGGCTTCTTCTTCGTCGGCGCTCCAGCTGCCGCCCTTGCCCTCGATGCCGTCGCGCTTCACCGTGGCCAGCACGCTCGCGGCCTGCTCGCCGCCCATCACGCTGATGCGTGCGTTGGGCCACATCCAGAGGAAGCGCGGGCTGTACGCGCGGCCGCACATGCCGTAGTTGCCGGCGCCGAAGCTGCCGCCGATGATGATCGTGAACTTGGGCACGTTGGCGGTGGCCACGGCCGTCACCATCTTGGCGCCGTGGCGCGCGATGCCTTCGTTCTCGTACTTGCGGCCCACCATGAAGCCGGTGATGTTCTGCAGGAACACCAGCGGGATCTTGCGCTGGCAGCACAGCTCGATGAAGTGCGCGCCCTTCTGCGCCGACTCGCTGAACAGGATGCCGTTGTTGGCGATGATGCCGACCGGCATGCCCTCGATCTCGGCAAAGCCGCAGACCAGCGTGGCGCCGAAGCGGGCCTTGAACTCGTGGAACTCGCTGCCGTCGACGATGCGCGCAATGATCTCGCGCACGTCGAAGGGCTTGCGGGTGTCGGTGGGGATCACGCCGTACAGCTCTTCGCGCGGGAAGTCGGGCGCGCGCACCGCGGCGCCGTCCGGCTTTTCTGCCGCCTTGGCATTCAGGTTGGCCACCGCCGAGCGCGCCAGCGCCAGCGCGTGCAGGTCGTTCTGTGCCAGGTGGTCGACCACGCCCGACAGGCGCGTGTGCACGTCGCCGCCGCCCAGGTCTTCGGCCGACACGACCTCGCCGGTGGCGGCCTTCACGAGCGGCGGGCCGCCCAGGAAGATGGTGCCCTGGTTCTTCACGATGATCGATTCGTCGCTCATCGCCGGCACGTACGCGCCGCCGGCCGTGCACGAGCCCATGACCACCGCGATCTGCGGGATGCCCTGGGCGCTCATGTTGGCCTGGTTGTAGAAGATGCGACCGAAGTGGTCGCGGTCGGGAAACACCTCGTCCTGGTTCGGCAGGTTGGCGCCGCCCGAGTCCACGAGGTAGATGCAGGGCAGGCGGTTCTGTTCGGCGATCTCTTGCGCGCGCAGGTGCTTCTTGACGGTCAGCGGGTAGTAGGTGCCGCCCTTCACGGTCGCGTCGTTGCACACGATCATGCAGTCGACACCGTTCACGCGGCCGATGCCGGTGATGATGCCGGCGCCCGGTGCCGACTCGGCCCCCTTGCCGTCGAGGTACATCGCATGCGCGGCCAGCGGCGCGATTTCGAGGAAGGGCGTGCCCGGGTCGAGCAGCTCGGCCACGCGGTCGCGCGGCAGCAGCTTGCCGCGTGCCGTGTGCTTGGCGCGCGCGGCCTCGCCGCCGCCCTGCTCCACTTTCGCGAACTGCTGCTGCAGGTCGTCGACCAGCGCGCGCATCGCGGCCGCATTGGCCTGGAAGTCGGCCGACCGTGCGTTGAGTTTGGTTTCGAGTTTGCTCATGCTGTCTTTTCTTGGCTGAGACCGAGCTGCTCGGTCATGGCGTCACGGATCTTGAATTTCTGGATCTTGCCGGTCACCGTCATCGGGAACTCGGAGACGAACTGGATGTACTTGGGCACCTTGTAGTGCGCGATCTGGCCCTTGCAGAAGTCGCGAATCTCGGCGTCGGTGGCGCTCTGGCCGGGCTTGACGATGATCCAGGCGCACAGCTCTTCGCCGTACTTCTTGTCGGGCAGGCCGACCACCTGCACGTCCTGCACCTTCGGGTGGCGGTACAGGAACTCTTCGATCTCGCGCGGGTAGATGTTCTCGCCGCCGCGGATCACGAGGTCCTTGATGCGCCCGACGATGTTCACGTAGCCCTCGGCGTCCATGGTGGCGAGGTCGCCGGTGTGCATCCAGCGCTCGGCGTCGATGGCTTCGCGGGTCTTGGGCTCGTCTTCCCAGTAACCGTGCATCACCGAGTAGCCGCGCGTGCACAGCTCGCCCGACTGGCCCGGCGGCATGATGGCGCCGGTCTCAGGGTCGATGATCTTCACCTCGAGGTGTGGCTGCACCGTGCCCACGGTGGACACGCGTCGGTCCAGCGGCGTGTCGGTGCTGCTCTGGCAGCTCACGGGGCTGGTCTCGGTCATGCCGTAGGCGATGGTGATCTCGCCCAGGTGCATCTCGTTGACCACGCGCTTCATCACCTCGATGGGGCACGGCGAGCCGGCCATGATGCCGGTGCGCAGCGTGGACAGATCGAACTCCTTGAAGCGCGGATGGTCCAGCTCGGCGATGAACATCGTGGGCACGCCGTGCAGGCCCGTGCACTTCTCGGCTTGCACGGTCTCGAGCACGGTGAGCGGATCGAAACCGTCGTTCGGATACACGATGGCCGAGCCGTGCGTGAGGCAGGCCAGGTTGCCCAGCACCATGCCGAAGCAGTGGTACAGCGGCACCGGAATGCACAGGCGGTCGGCCGGCGTGAGCTTCATGCATTCGCCGATGAAGAAGCCGTTGTTCAGGATGTTGCGGTGCGTGAGCGTCGCGCCCTTGGGAAAGCCCGTGGTGCCGCTGGTGAACTGGATGTTGATCGGGTCGGTGGCCTTCAGCGTCTTCTGCGTGGCGGCCACGCGCGCATCGGCCGCATCGCCGCCGGCCAGCAGCTCGCTGAAGCGGCGCATGCCGGGCTGCTCGTCGCCCTGGCCGGGCTTGTCGATCCAGAAGGTGTGCTGCAGCAGCGGCAGCTTGGCCGGGCCCAGCTCGCGCAGCATGCCCAGGTAGTCGCTGGTCTTGAACTGCGCCATCGTCACCAGCGCCTTGCAGCCGACCTTGTTGAGCGCGTACTCGAGCTCGGAGGTGCGGTAGGCGGGGTTGATGTTCACGAGGATCAGGCCGACCTTGGCGGTCGCGATCTGCATCAGCACCCAGGGCACGTTGTTGTGCGACCAGATGCCCACGCGGTCGCCGGGCACGAGCCCCAGGTTCAGCAGCGCGCTCGCCAGCTTGTTCGACGCGGTCTGCAGTTCGCGGTAGGTGAAGCGCTGGCCTTCGTGGCGGCTGACAAGGGCTTCGCGGTCGGGCTGCCTGGCAACCATGTCGTCGAAGAAGTCGCCGATGGCTTGCTCGATGAGGGGGACGTCCGTGGCGCCTTGGGCCAGGCTCTGCGTCAGTGGCATCGTCTTGTCTCCTTGTCTGGCGCCCTCTCCCTGCGGGGAGAGGGTGGGGGTGAGGGTGAGCAGCGCTGGATGAAGCGCGGCTTATGCCGTTTCGCTGAACAGCTCGCGACCGATCAGCATGCGGCGCACTTCGCTCGTGCCCGCACCGATCTCGTACAGCTTGGCGTCGCGCCACAGCCGCTCGACCGGGAAGTCCTTGGTGTAGCCCACGCCGCCCAGCGTCTGGATCGCCTCGCCGGCCATCCAGGTCGCCTTCTCGGCCGAGTACAGGATGGCGCCGGCCGCGTCCTTGCGGAAGGTGCGCGCATGGTCGTTGCGGTCGCAGGCCTTGCCCACGGCGTACACGTAGGCGCGGGTGGCCTGCCAGGTCGAGTACATGTCGGCGATCTTGCCCTGCATCAGCTGGAACTCGCCGATGCTCTGGCCGAACTGCTGGCGCTCGTGGATGTAGGGGATCACGGCGTCCATGCAGGCGGCCATGATGCCCAGCGGGCCGCCCGAGAGCACGGCGCGCTCGTAGTCCAGGCCGCTCATCAGCACCTTGGCGCCCATGCCTTCGCCGCCGAGCACGTTCTCTTCGGGCACTTCGCAGTTGTCGAAAAACAGCGGGAAGGTGTTGGAGCCGCGCATGCCGAGCTTGTCCAGCTTGGTGCCGGCGGAAAAGCCCTTGAAGTTCTTCTCGACGATGAAGGCGGTCATGCCGCGCGCGCCCATTTCGGGTTCGGTCTTGGCGTAGATGACCAGCGTGTCGGCGTCGCCGCCGTTGGTGATCCACATCTTGCCGCCGTTGAGCACGTAGTAGCCGTCCTTCTTGTCGGCCTTGAGCTTCATGCTCACCACGTCGGAGCCGGCGTTGGGCTCGCTCATGGCCAGCGCGCCCACGTGCTCGCCGCTCACCAGCTTGGGCAGGTATTTCTTCTTCTGCGCTTCGCTGCCGTTGCGGTGGATCTGGTTCACGCACAGGTTGGAGTGCGCGCCGTACGACAGGCCCACCGAGGCCGAGGCGCGCGAGACTTCTTCCATGGCCACGATGTGGGCCAGGTAGCCCAGCTCGGTGCCGCCGAATTCTTCCTTCACCGTCATGCCGTGCAGGCCCAGTTCGCCGAGCTTTTGCCACAGGTCGTGCGGGAACAGGTTGTCGCGGTCGATCTCGGCGGCGCGGGGCGCGATTTCGTTGGCGGCGAAGTCCTGGATCGCGCTGCGCAGCGCGTCGATGTCGTCGCCCAGGTCGAAGTTGAGGCCGAAATCGTGCATGAGTCTTGTCTCCTCTGAAGGGGTCGGCGCGCAGGGCTGCCCGCGCGGATGGCGCTTGAAAAAACGCAGCTTACGCCTCGTGGCGCCGCAATTGGCGCCACAATGGTTGCAAATTGCGCCACGACCGATGCCCTCCACCACGTCGTCCCCCGCCTTCCTGCGACCCGCCCGCGCCGTCACGCCGATGGCCTTCGTGCGAGCCATCGTGCAAGGGTATGCCCGCTACGGCAAGGACCCGGCGCAGGCCCTGCAGGCGGCACAGATCGCGCCGCGCGAGCTGGCCCGCCCCGGCGCGCGGGTGACGGCTGCGCAGTTCGAGGCGCTGTCGGGCCACGCGATGCAGGAACTGGACGACGAGGCGCTGGGCTGGTTCTCGCGCCGCCTGCCCTGGGGCAGCTACGGCATGCTGTGCCGCGCCTCGCTCACCTCGCCCGACCTGGGCGTGGCCATCAAGCGCTGGTGCCGCCACCACCGCCTGCTGACCGAGGACATCACGCTCGCGCTGGACGTGGCGGGCGGCGTGGCCACGCTGCGCATCACCGAGAACCGCCCGCTCGACCCCGCGTTCCGCGAGTTCTGCCTGGTGACCAGCCTGCGCTTCATGCACGGGTATGTGTGCTGGGCGATCGACTCGCGCATCTCGCTGCGCCAGGCCACCTTTCCGTTCGCGGCGCCGCCGCACCGCGACGCCTACCCGCTGATGTTCACGCCCGACGTGCACTTCGACGCACCGCAGGCCAGCATCAGCTTCGACGAGCGCTACCTCGCGCTGCCGCTGCTGCGCGACGAACGCGCGCTGCGCACCATGCTCAAGCGCGCCCTGCCGCTCACGGTGCTGCAGTACCGCCGCGACCGCCTGCTGGGCCAGCGCGTGCGCGAACTGCTGCGCGCGCGCGCCGGCGAGGCCACCACGGCGGAGGCGCTGGCGGGGCTGCTGAATGTGTCGGGGCGCACGCTGCACCGGCAGCTGCATGAGGAAGGCACCTCGCTGCAGGTGCTGAAGAACGAGGTGCGGCACGAGCTGGCGGTGGAGCAACTGCGCCGGACCACGCGGCCGATCAAGCAGGTGGCGCTGGCGGTGGGGTTCCGCAACGAGAAGAGTTTTTCGCGTGCGTTCCTGCAGTGGACGGGGCACGCGCCCCGGGACTTTCGGCAGCTGGGGTTGTAGGGCGCACCCTGGACCTCGGCCGCGCCTACGGCCTGCGCCATCAGCAGGCGAAACTGGATCAGCGCCGAATTCATCGCCAGCGGCGACATCAGCCTCGGGGCCGAGCTCCTGCGCGGCGAGCAAAGGAAGATTGCTCCGACCTCCCACTTGAGCAAGTTCGGCTACCCGCGCAGCATTTCGTTGAGGATGTGATGCAAAGAAGCGGTCGCTACGCTTGCGAGTTCGAAAAAGGAATAGCGCTTGAGATCCTTTTCCTGTGTCACTCGACCGCTATGCACATATTGAGATCGCAGCGCGTAAAGTGCCGACACCTTTTTCTTGCAGTCGCCCTCGTCGGCGAAAAACTGATGCATTGGATTCTTCGCCTTGCCCGGAGCGCACCAGTTGACGACCAAGTCCCTTACAGCGGCGCCGATGGATTGTTCTTTTGCGCCTTTAATCGCATTCTTCAACCAGTCGACTTGAACCGATGGCGTCTGCGCGTACTTCGCATCGATCTCTTCCCGCAGGAGTTCAATGGCCTGCTTGGTTTTGTCTCCCGCTTGCTGTCGATCCGCAAGCATCTCCAGTCCAGTGACTGCGATCAGAAATCTCCACACGTGCAATGTCGATCGACTTCCATGTGCAAGAAACGACGCGGCGATCAAAACCTCCCGACCTACCGGTCTTTCTTGCTGCGGTAGCTGTGTGGAAGCATCCGTCAGCTCTTTCGTAATTTGCACGATGTCGGTAAGAAAGGTGGGAACGATGCGAAAGCTCTTTGCCAGAGCAACATACTCATGCTCCGGATAAATCCATGCCCCCTCGTTGTAAATAACAAGGGGATTGGGTAGCTGCGTTGCTGGCCACCCGTGCTCTACGACGTCCTCTTGTCCTTCCCAAAAACCAAAGTCAGACACTTTGGTCTCAGAAATCTCTAGGGGCATGTTGACAGCCAACCGCCCATTCACCCCCGCTAACGCAACCGCTCGTTGGAGCACTGGGAAAAAACTCCTTGCGGCATCCGCCGCCGGAAAACCTCTCGCGATCAATACCAAAGCGCCGTTGCCATCGATCGAAACATCTACAAACCTCCCCGCTGCGGTAAACCCGAGTGTCTCTCCACTGGGTTGAATGGAGAGTTGCATCGCTGGGGAACAGTAAACACGGAGCGTGAATTCCTCAGGCGGCGTTCCCCTAGATAGAGGCAGGAATGAGCGTTCCATGATGTGCTTACTTTTTGAGAGATCTTGCCGCGTCGTCGAAAGGAGATCATCGTTCGCCTGCAACACGACTGCGCATGTCCATGCATTCGACTTGCAGAGTCAAGTTGACCGCACCGGCGGGCTTGCACGCGCAGGCCGCGGAAATTCTGCGCCCGCGCGGGCGCTACATGGCCTGCCGAGGCTCGGGATCAACCCGCTGGCGCGACCAGCCCCGCCCCATCGTCGCGCAGCGCGCGGAACGCCGAGACCTGCCACGCGAACTCTTCCGCGAAGGCCTCGGGATCGGTGACCGCATAACCGCCGTAGGCGTAGACCGTGGCGTAGGCCGCGTACGCCGCCGCCTGCAGCGCACGGCCGGCCACCGCCTGGGACACCGCATAGGTCGCGGACACCGCCGCATGGGCCGCCCCGTCCAGGGAGCGCGATCCCGGGTGGCTGCCGGCTACCACGGCCATCTGCTGCACGGCCTGCGCCAGTGCATCCGTGCCGGCCCGGCCGTCCAGAAAGGCCTCGAGCGTGTCGAGGCCTTCGATGGCTTCCGGCGACTCCAGTAGATGCCGCACGCGCCGGGCGCAGGCCAGGCCGAAGCGCAGACGCAAGGAGGCCTGGGCCTGCGCCTCCAGGTCAGCCTCCTGGGCAAGCCGGTGCAGTTCGGTGTTCATGGTTCGCTGCGCCTGTGCGACAGGGCGGGTGCGCGGCCTCAGGCCGGCTTGTCGATCAACGCCAGCGCATCGGCGATCGACTGGCTGTCTTCCGGCCGCACCAGCTTCGCGACCTGTTGCCCTTCACGCAGGAACACCAGCGTGGGCCACAGCCGCACGTTGAACGAGCGGCCCAGCGGGCGGCCGCTGCCGTCTTCCACCTTGATGCGGCGCACGTTCGGGTACTGGGCAAAGGCCTCTGCAATGTTCGGTTGCGCGGCCTTGCAGATGCCGCACCAGTTGGTGCCGAACTCCACCACGGCCGGGCCCTGGAGCGCGTCGATCTCGCTGCGGTCGGGTTGCTCGGTCTGGTACTCGGAGGTCATGGGCGGGGTCCTTGCGAATTCGAGGGAAGGAGCGCGTGAAGGCGACGGGCGCGCCACACGCTGACGGGCGTCATTGCACCAGAAACTCAGGCCGCCTGCAGGCCGTAGCCGGCCAGCAACGCGGGCAGTCCGGTCATGTCGCTGAACACGGCCACGGCGCCCGCGGCGCGCAGCGCGCCCGGGCCGCTGTGGCCCGACTCACCCGTGCTGTAGCCGAACACCGTGGCGCCCGCGGCCACGCCGGCCATCGCGCCGGTGACCGTGTCTTCGACCACCGCGCAGCGCCTCGGATCGACACCGAGCGCTTCCGCCGCGGCCAGGTACACGTCGGGATGCGGCTTGGAGCGCGGCATCTCGTGGCCGCTGAAGATGCGACCCTCGAAACAGTCGAGCAGGCCGACCTTGGCCAGCTGCAGCTCGACCTTGTGGCGGTCGGCGCCCGACGCGCAGGCGATGCGGCCCTTGAGGCGCGCATGGATCTCGCGGATGGCGGCGGGCGCATGGGGAATGGCGACGAGGTCGCGGTCCAGCGCCTCGTTGCGGCGGGCGCGGAAGCCGCGCAGCCAGTCGTCGGTGATCTTGAAGCCCGTCTTGGCCTCGATGAGCGCCGTCTCGTCCTTCACGGCCTTGCCGGTGAAGATGTTCATCGATTCCTCGGCCGTGAGCTGCCAGCCGAGCTCGCCGAGCATGTCGGCAAGCACGCGGTTGGTGATGGGTTCGGAATCGACGAGCACGCCGTCGCAATCGAAGAGAACGGCGGAAAAGGGGAAAGGGGTCATTGCGAGGCTGGAGTTCAGGGGTCTGGCCCCATGGTAGCAACGCACCCTTTCCGCACGGGCAGACTCAGGCTATCGGGTCATCTCAAACGACTGGGCGGATCGGAATGTAGATCTCGCCGCCGCCGGCCATGAATTCTTTCGACTTCTCTTCCATGCCCTCGGCCATGGCAGCCGCCTCGGCCACGCCCTTCTTGGCCGCGTACTCGCGCACTTCCTGCGTGATCTTCATCGAGCAGAACTTGGGGCCGCACATCGAGCAGAAGTGCGCCACCTTGCTCGAGTCTTTCGGCAGCGTCTCGTCGTGGAATTCGCGCGCCGTGTCGGGGTCCAGGCCCAGGTTGAACTGGTCTTGCCAGCGGAACTCGAAGCGCGCCTTGCTCAGGGCGTCGTCGCGCGAGCGCGCACCCGGGTGACCCTTGGCCACGTCGGCCGCGTGCGCGGCGATCTTGTAGGCAATGATCCCCTGCTTCACGTCGTCGCGGTCGGGCAGGCCCAGGTGCTCCTTGGGCGTCACGTAGCAGAGCATCGCCGTGCCGGCCCAACCGATCATGGCGGCGCCGATGGCGCTGGAGATGTGGTCGTAGCCCGGCGCGATGTCGATGGTCAGCGGGCCGAGCGTGTAGAACGGCGCTTCGTGGCAGTGCTTGATCTGCTCGTCCATGTTGGCTTGGATCATGTGCATCGGCACGTGGCCCGGGCCTTCGATCATGGTCTGCACGTCGTGCTTCCAGGCGATCTGCGTGAGCTCGCCCAGCGTGCGCAGCTCGGCGAACTGGGCCTCGTCGTTCGCATCGGCGCCCGAACCGGGGCGCAGGCCGTCGCCGAGCGAGAAGCTCACGTCGTAGGCCTTCATGATGTCGCAGATGTCCTCGAAGTGCGTGTAGAGGAAGCTCTCCTTGTGGTGTGCGATGCACCACTTGGCCATGATCGAGCCGCCGCGCGACACGATGCCCGTCATGCGGTCCGCCGTGAGGTGGATGAACGGCAGGCGCAGGCCCGCGTGGATGGTGAAGTAGTCGACACCCTGCTCCGCCTGCTCGATGAGCGTGTCGCGGTAGATCTCCCAGGTCAGGTCTTCGGCCACGCCGCCCACCTTTTCGAGCGCCTGGTAGATCGGCACCGTGCCGATGGGCACCGGCGAGTTGCGCACGATCCAGTCACGCGTGGTGTGGATGTTCTTGCCGGTCGACAGGTCCATGACGTTGTCGGCGCCCCAGCGGATCGCCCACACGAGCTTCTCGACCTCTTCCTCGATGCTCGAGGTGACGGCCGAGTTGCCGATGTTGGCGTTGATCTTCACCTTGAAGTTGCGCCCGATGGCCATCGGCTCAACCTCGGGGTGGTTGATGTTCGCGGGAATGATCGCGCGGCCACGGGCCACTTCGTCGCGCACGAACTCGGGCGTGATGATGCGCGGAATGCTCGCGCCCATCGGGTTGCCCGCCACGCGCTTGGCGCGCTCCTCGTTGGCCAGGTACTCGGCCATCCACTCGCGCTTGCCGTTCTCGCGCAGCGCCACGTATTCCATTTCGGGCGTGACGATGCCGCGGCGCGCGTAGTGCATCTGCGTGACGTTGGCGCCCGACTTGGCGCGGCGCGGCGTGCGCTGCAGTGCCGAGGCACCGGCGCGCAGCTCGGCCAGGCGCTGCGCGTCGCGGTCTTCGTTCTTGGCGCCGTCGTCCAGCGCGTGGTGCGTGCGGCCTTCGTAGCTCTCGGTGTCGCCGCGCTCGATGACCCAGGCGCTGCGCACGTCGGGCAGGCCGCGGCGCACGTCGATCTCGACCTTCGGGTCGGTGTAGGGGCCCGAGGTGTCGTACAGGGAGACGGTTTCGCCGTTGGTCAGCGCCACGTCGCGCACGGGCACGAACAGGTCGGGCCGGCTGCCCGGAATGACGCACTTGTGCGAGGCGGGAAAGGGTTCGCGCGTCAGCGACAGCAGCGAGGTGAACTTGTCGGGGGCATTCATCGGAGGCACTCCTTGTTGAGGGAAAGGGTGCTCCGCAATCGCTCAGTGGACCTCGGGAGGCCCGCCACCAGAAAAGGGAGTGACGGACCGAAGTCAGGGAGTGCAGCTCTTCTTACGCCGGTATGACCCGGATCAAGTTCGCGGGTCGGCAGCTTTGCCATCTCAGCACGCCACATGCGTGCACCCCGGAGCGGGGCCGATTGTGCGGGCCGAAGCCCGCCGCCGTCAACCCGGGGGCTGGTGCAGGTCGCCGTCGACGTAGAACCAGCGCTCGTCCTCGCGCACGAAGCGGCTGCGCTCGTGCAGGCGGAACGCCACGCCCGTCGCGCCGCGCTGGCGGGCGACGAACTCGACCTCGGCGTGGTCGGCGTCGAGCACCGAGCGCGAGCGGATGTCCAGCCCCAGCCATTTGACGCCCGGCTCGAACTCGACCGAGGCCGGCCGCTTCGACGCATGCCAAGTGGCGAGCAGGTAGTCGGCGCGAGCCAGCACGAAGGCCGAGTAGCGCGAACGCATCAGCGATTCGGCGTCGGGCGCCGGCGTGTTCTCGAAATCGTCGAGGTAGCGCCCACAGCACAGGGCGTAGCCAATGGGCTTGTCGCGACGGTCGGTGCGGCCGCAGGGGCAGGGGCCGGGAGTGGGGTCGGTGGCGCTCATGAAGGGCTCTATTGGAACACTTGGCGCGGCGGGGGCTGAAGGTGGGGTGTGGGAGGCTTCGGGGCATGCCCGCTTTGCGAGGACCTGCCGGGGCCAAAGGCGCCGGGGCCTCTTGCGCCAATGGCTTGTGCCGCTAAAGTCGTCCGGCGTTTCGTTCCTTCAAGCTGAACACCAAAGCATGCTTTTGCGATTCCTCAAGCTGTTCTTCCTGCTCGCTGCGACCCTCTCCTTGGGCGCCTTCGCCTTTCTGCACGGATTCAACGCATGGCGCGCCGGACAAATCGTTGTCACGCGAAGGGGACGCGAACCCTTTGTCGCAGCCGTCGATGGTGCATTTCCCATCACGTTCAATCTGGAAGTGTGGGGATTGATGATCATCGGGGGCGCTGTTGCCCTTTGCGGCATTGCAGGCGTCGTCAAGTTCCTCATCAACACGCCGGACCAGCGACGCACGATGCTGACCCGTATGGATGGCGTCTCGCGTCGCGAGCGCAGTGACATGGACATTCCGTGGTCGATTGGGCTTGCCATCGTCGGGGCGGTTGTGGCGTTTTTTCTCTACTTGGGATTTAGAGTTCAAACGCAGTAGGTTTTCTGGCCTCAGTCAGCGCCTGTCGCGGATAGGTTTGCGAGCATCTTCCGCATTCCATCGGAAGGACTGACCTCTCGAACAAACCCTTTGCGGCCATACCAAGACACCAGACCTTCATCGTTGATGAACTCTTGGTCGAGAGAGCGCGCAAAGAGACGAAGTGTCTGGTGCGCAGAATCAATCGCTACGGCCTCTGCGTGTAAAAGAAGCTGATTGCCAACGCCCTTTGCTCGGAACTCCGGCAACACGTAAATCTCGTGCACGAAACCCGTAGAAGTGCTGGGGAAATGCTCGAAGATGAGAAGCCCCACCTCCACGCCATCGATCAAGGCGAGGAACCCCCTGGTTCCAGGACGTTTCCATTTTTCCTCTCGCTCGCGAAGAAACGGATGGTTTATTGCGCGTGCTTCTTCGATATGCAGGGAATTCATACTTGAACTCTACGGCTTGGGTTTGCACTTGGTGGGTCTACCTCTCTGATTTTTTCGCCCAGGGACGTGAAAAGATTTCGAGGGATCTTGTGCGCTGCGGGATGAGGGGCGAGCCAAACCTGGGATCCGGAGAATTGGCAGCGCCCGATCCAACCGTCAACGGTTGCCCACGGCGTGTTCCTCACCAGCATCTCCCAAGCTTTCCGATATGACTTTCCGTAGAGCACGACATGACGCGGCTTGTATTGGGCAATCAAACACTGGAGGTGAGCAATGCGCGCACCCAGGACGTGCTTGCGATATGCAGCGCGCTTGCCAAAAAAAGGATACACCTCGTTTGCTAAATGCTCGTATCCGAATTCGCTCACCCTTCGCGAGGGCAGAGGAAGAAGCTCCAGCAGGCAAGTTTCACCGTCAGGAGTGCCGAGATACTGGGCTTGGTATCTGGCAATTTTCTCGTCTGTGGCGACCTCTCCCTCAACAGCCAGAATCGTTTCGATAAGACGCCTCCAAGTAAACTGAATCTTGACCGGCTTGCCGTTGGTCGCCTCCCAATGCTTCCGAATACCAATGTCAAAGTGGAAGCCACGCAGATCTTCTGTTTGCCGTCGTCCTCGAGCTTGCCAGCGTTCGAAGCGGGGTCTGGCATCCAAATTCCAGTCAGGCCCGCAACCCTCCTCCATCCCGACGAACCAGTACGAGCCGTTGAGGTTTCCATAGCCGTAAAAATTCTTCATGAAGTCCACGATTAGAGGCTGCATGTTTTCCTCGGTTTAACGAATGATTGCCGACGATTCGGGATTGTCTACATGGGTCCAAATTTTGCCGTACCTGCTGGTGATCGCCTCGACGGAAAGGGCCACAGAAGCCCTGACGTCGCGCTCTACCCAGTTAACGCCTCACACTGCGCCTCAATCCGCGCATGCAGAAGCCCCAGCGAAACAGCAAGAAACCGCTGCAGCGAACTGCGCTGGCCTGCATCGAAAAGCGGAGCTGCATCTGCATCAAGAGAAGCGGCGTCGCGCCGATCCTCATCCCACTCGAGCAACTGAACCAGCGTCTGCGCACCCTGCACCACATCGCGCGCCTCGTTGAGAAACGCCGCGTGGCTTTGCAGTGAAGGCGGGAGCCGTTCGCCTTGCACCCATTCGAAGGGTGTGAATTGAGCGTTGGAACGGGAAGACGCACAGGAACAACCGGCGTCGGTGACTGCGCTTGAAGCATTGGCCATAGGCCTCCAAGGATTGCTGCGCAGGATGTCAGCGGGCTGCTAAACCCGGCCTTGCACATCACAAGGCGACGGCAATGTTCGCGGCCTCCACGACGCCCGTCACGCGCCGGCGACCGGTACGCACCACCCTACCGAAACATCACCCACTCAGGCCGCATGTTGAACCGCACTGGCAAGATGCTCACCCCGAGCCCGCTGGTCACGTACATGCGCCTGTGGTCCTTGTGCGCGATCCAGCCATAGGCCCATTCACGCGGCGCGCGCCCAGGCACCACGAGTGCGCCATAGCCCGGCACGCTGATCTGCCCGCCGTGCGTGTGCCCCGCCACCACGAGCCCCTGCGTGCGCGGCATGCCGGCGAAGCTGAAGGGGTCGTGCATCATGACCAGCGTGGCGGCGCCGGGTGGCACGCCGGCCAGGGCCTTGTCGGGCTGTGCGTGGCCGGTGGAGTCGTCGCCGATGCCGACCACCCAGATCTCGTGTCCGGGCAGGCGCACCGAGGCGTTCTCCAGCACGCGGATGCCCTGCGCGGACAGGGCCTTGGCGGTGCGTTCGCCGTCGTGCCACCAGTCGTGGTTGCCGAGCACCGCGTACACGCCCTGCGGTGCCTTCAGGCGGCCGAGCACGGCGGCCATGGCTTCGATGGACAAGTCTTCGTCGTCGCCGGAGCCCGCAAGAAAGTCGCCGGGCAGCAGGATCACGTCGGGCTGCGCCGCGTTGATCTGGTCGACGATGGCCGCGGCGCGGCCGGCGCTGGTCACGCGCCACAGCGAGCGCGTGCTGAGGTGCCAGTCGCTGGCCACGGCGACCTTGAGGCCGGCCGGCGGCTGCCACTGCGCCGAGCCCAGGGGCTCGACACGCGCGGCCACCCAGCGCGGCTCGATGACGACGCTCCAGGCGGCCAGCGCCGCGAGCACGAGTGCCGCGGCGATCGAGCCCCAGGGTCGGCCGCGGTGCCGGCTCACGTGATCGATCAGGCGAGCGCGCGTTGAATCAACAGCTTCTGGATGTCCGACGTGCCTTCATAGATCTGGCACACGCGCACGTCGCGGTAGATGCGCTCCAGCGGAAAGTCGTTCACGTAGCCATAGCCGCCCAGGGTCTGGATGGCGGCGCTGCACACGCGCTCGGCCATCTCGCTGGCGAAGAGCTTGGCCATGGCGGCTTCTTTCAGGCAGGGCCGACCGGCGTCGCGCAGGCTGGCGGCGTGCCAGATGAGCTGGCGCGCGGCTTCGATCTGCGTGGCGCATTCGGCGAGGCGAAAGCCGACGGCCTGCTGGTCGAAGATGGCGCCGCCGAAGGCCTGGCGTTCCTTGGCGTAGGCCACGGCCACGTCGAAGGCGCTGCGGGCCATGCCCACGCTCTGCGCGGCGATGCCGATGCGCCCACCCTCGAGTGCGCCGAGCGCGATCTTGTAGCCCTCGCCTTCGGCGCCGATGAGGTTCTCGGCCGGGATGCGGCAGCTGTCGAAGTTGATCTGCGCGGTGTCGCTGCTGTGCTGGCCGAGCTTGTCTTCCAAGCGCGCGACGTTGTAGCCGGGCGCGTCGGTGGGCACGATGAACGCGCTCATGCCGCGCTTGCCGGCGCCCTTGTCGGTCACCGCGATGACGATGGCGACCTGGCCGTTCTTGCCGCTGGTGATGAACTGCTTGACGCCGTCGATCACGTAGCCGTCGCCGTCCTTGCGCGCGGTGGTGCGCAGGCTCGAGGCGTCGCTGCCGGCCTGCGGCTCGGTGAGGCAGAAGGCGCCGAGCATCTGGCCCTGGGCCAGCGGCTCGAGCCATTTCTTTTTCTGTTGCGCGTTGCCGTAGCGCATGAGGATGGCGTTGACGGGGCAGTTGGTCACGCTGATGGCGGTGCTGGTGCCGCCGTCGCCGGCCGCAATCTCTTCGAGCACGAGCGCGAGCGTGAGGTAGTCGAGGCCTGCGCCGCCATGCTCCTCGGGCACGCAGATGCCGTAGGCGCCCAGTGCGGCGAGGCCCTGGTGCACTTCCTTCGGAAAGCTGTGCTCACGGTCCCACTGGGGGGCGTTGGGCCACAACTCGGCTTGCGAAAAATCGCGCACGGCGTCGCGGATGGCTTCCTGGTCTGCGCTGAGCAGCATGGCGTTGTCTCCAGTTCTTTCTTGTCGGTGGGTGCGCGGCTTACTTGCCGGCGCCCAGGTCCATGATGAGACGCGCGGCCATGTACAGGCGGCGCGGAATGGCGCTGATGTCGACGTACTCGGCCTTGTCACTGTGGTAGCCGAAGCCGGGCAGGCCCAGGCTTTCGATCACGGGCTTGCCCGAGAGCGCTGCGTAGGCCGCGTCGGTGCCGCCGCCAGTGCGCTCTTCAACGCCCACGCTGCCGCCGGCTTCCTTGTAGAAGACCACGGCCTTGTCGACCAGCTTCTTGCCGCCCTCGCCCGCGTTGAAGGCCGGACGGCCGCGCGTGACGAGCACCTTGACGTCGGCCTCGGGCAGTTTTTTCTGCTGCGCCTTTTCTTCGAGGGTCTTCATGGCGGCGTCGAAGTCTTCGTTGCGTGCGTAGCGCACGTCGGCGTTCAGCGTGGCGCTGGCCGGGATGATGTTCGACACGTTGCCGGCTTTGGCGATGGTCCAGTTGAAGCGCAGGTTCTTCGACTTGTCGTCGATGCTCATGGTGCGCAGCACGAGGTCAGAGGCCTCGACCAATGCATTCACGCCCAACTCGGGCGCGGCGCCCGCGTGCGAGGCCTTGCCGGTGATGTTGACCTGCACGTAGGCGATGCCCGAGGTGCCGAGCGACATCTTTTCGTCGCCAGCGCTGGTGGGCTCGAACGAGAGCACGTAGTCGGCCAGCTTGGCTTCTTCCTGGATCAGGTCGCGCGAGCCGAAGGAGCCTTTTTCTTCGTCGGTGTTGAACAGCACGGTGATGGTGCCGTAGTCGCGCACGCCATAGTCTTTCAGCAGCTTGAGCGTGTGCAGGATGACGGCATTGCCGCCCTTGTCGTCGGCGATCCCGGGGCCGTAGGCCTTGTCGCCTTCGATGCGGAACGGCGCCTTGGCGAGCGTGCCCTTGGTGTACACGGTGTCCATGTGCGACATGAGCAGCAGGTTCTTGCCGCCGCGGCCCTTGAGCTTGCCGACGATGTTGTCGCCGACCACGAGGCCAGCCGACTTGCTGCGCGTGACGGTGAAGCCGAGGTTCTTCAGTTCGCCTTCGAGGTACGCGCCGGCGGCGGCCATGCCTTCGGCGTCACCGGTGCCGGTCTCGATGTTGACGAGCTTCTCGAGCGTCTTGATCACCGCCGGCTGCTCGTCGGTGGCGGCCTGGAACAGCACGTTGTCGCGCTTCTGGGCCCAGGCGCCACCTGCCACGAAGGCGGTAGCGAGCACGGCGGCAACGGCGGTACGGTGAAGGGATGGGCGCATGAAATCTCCTGCTCTACGCATGGTTTTGTTTGAACTGTCCGGGGTGGAAACCGGCCGGCGCCCTCTCCCGGGCGCCGGCGGCTCCTGGCGTTATAGCAATTCGAGCGCGACGGCGGTGCCTTCGCCGCCGCCGATGCACAGCGTGGCGACGCCGCGCTTCTTGCCGCGCGCCTTCAGCGCGTGCAGCAGCGTGACCATGATGCGCGCGCCGCTGGCGCCGATGGGGTGGCCCAGCGCGCAGGCGCCGCCGTTCACGTTGACGATGTCGTGCGACACGTCGAGCTCGTGCATGAGGGCCATGGGCACGACGGCGAAGGCCTCGTTCACTTCCCACAGGTCGACGTCCTTCACGCTCCAGCCGGTCTTGGCGAAGAGCTTCTGCACGGCGCCGACCGGGGCGGTGGAGAACCACTCGGGCTGCTGCGCGTGCGTGGCGTGGCCGACGATGCGCGCCAGCGGCTTGGCGCCGATCTTCTTCGCATGCGACTCGGTCATCATGACCAGCGCGGCGGCGCCGTCGTTGATCGACGAGCTCGAGGCGGCGGTGATGGTGCCGTTTTCTTTCTTGAACGCGGGCTTGAGCGTGGGGATCTTGTCGAGCTTGACCTTGCCCGGGCCTTCGTCGATGGAGATGACGGTGTCGCCGCCGCGGCCCTTGACGGTGACGGGCGTGATCTCGTCCTTGAAGGCGCCCGATTCGGTGGCGGCCTTGGCGCGCTGCACGCTGGCGATGGCAAAGGCGTCCTGCTGCTCGCGCGTGAAGTTGTACTTGGCGGCGCAGTCTTCGCCGAAGGTGCCCATGGAGCGGCCCGGCTGGTAGGCGTCTTCGAGGCCGTCGAGCATCATGTGGTCATAGATCTTGTCGTGGCCCATGCGGTAGCCGCCGCGGCCCTTGAGCATGAGGTAGGGCGCGTTGGTCATGCTTTCCATGCCGCCCGCCACGATGACGTCGTGCGTGCCGGCCAGCAGCAGGTCGTGCGCGAGCATCGCGGCCTTCATGGCCGAGCCGCACATCTTGCTGAGCGTGACGGCGCCCGCGCTGTCGGGCAGGCCGCCCTTGTAGGCCGCCTGGCGCGCCGGGGCCTGGCCCTGGCCGGCCATGAGGCAGTTGCCGAACAGCACTTCACCCACGCTCTCGGGCGCGATGCCGGCGCGCTCGACGGCCGCCTTGATGGCCGCGCCGCCCAGGTCGTGCGCGGAGAGGGACGAAAAATCGCCCTGGAAGCCACCCATGGGGGTGCGGGCGGCGCCGACGATGACGATGGATTCGGACATGGAGGTCTCCTTCAGGAATGTGAAAGTGAAATCAAAGACAAAACGAAAATGGAATCGGGAAACGGGCGGTCAGAAATGCGTCGCGTGGCCTTCGTGCTGGAAGCGTTGCGATTCTTCGTACGGGAACACATCGAGCATCTGGCCGGCCTGGATGCGTTCCTTGTGGTGCTGCCAGAAGGCGGCGTCGAGCAGGTCGGCGTGGTGCGCCATGAAGGCGGCGCGCACGTCCTTGTTGCCCAGCAGAAAGGGCTCGAAGGTCTCGGGGAACACGTCCTTCGGGCCGACCGAATACCAGACCTCGCCGCTCATCTCGTCTTCTTCGTTGCGCGGCGTGGGCACCTTGCGGAACTTGCAGTCGGTGACGTATTCGATTTCGTCGTAATCGTAGAACACGACCTTGCCGCCGCGCGTGACGCCGAAGTTCTTCCACAGCATGTCGCCGGGAAAGATGTTGGCGGCCACCATGTCCTTGATGGCGTTGCCGTACTCGATGACCGCGTGCTCCAGCTGGTCCTTGGCGCGCCGGGCCTGGGCCGGGCTCTCGGGATGGGCCAGCGTGTCGAAGGCTTCCTGCAGGTAGATGTTCAGCGGGATCATGCGGCGCTCGATGTAGACGTGCTTGAGCACGACCTCCATCTCCCCGTTGCCGTCGCGGTCGCCGATCTCGAGCTGGCTGGGCGCGAACTTGCGGATCTCCTCGATGAGCTCGGGCTCGAAGCGGTCGAGCGGAAAGCCCACGTTGCTGTACTCGAGCGTGTCGGCCATGCGGCCCACGCGGTCGTGCTGCTTCACGAGCATGTACTTGCCCTTGATCTGCTCGCGCGTGGTGTCCTTCTGCGGCGGATAAAAGTCCTTGATGACCTTGAACACGAAGGGGAACGAGGGCAGGTCGAACACCAGCATGACCATGCCCTTGATGCCGGGCGCGATGCGAAAGCGGTCGCTCGAGTAGTTCAGGTGCGACAAAAAGTCGCGGTAGAACAGCGTCTTGCCCTGCTTGGCCAGGCCGAGCGCGTTGTAGATTTCGGCGCGCGGCTTGCGCGGCATGAGCGAGCGCAAAAACTGCACCCAGGCCGAAGGCACTTCCATGTCGACCATGAAGTAGGCGCGCGCAAAGCTGAACAGCATCTGCAGGTCGTCCTCGCCGAACAGCGCCGCGTCGATGTAGAACTTGCCGTGGGTGTCGTGCAGGAGGGGCAGCGAGAACGGGATCTCGGTGAAGCCGTTCATGATCTTGCCGACCACGTAGGCGCCCTTGTTCCGGTAGAACAGGCCCGACAGCACCTGCAGCTGGAAGTTGGCGCGCAGCTTGACCTGGTGAAAGCGGTTCAGGATGACGTGCGCCACGCGCTCGGCGTCGCGCCGCTTGTTGGCGTAGCTGCCCTGCAGCGCGAAGTCGTCGAGCATCTGCTCGATGATGTCGGGCAGCGTGGCCTGCGACGGGTAGTACGGCCGGTAGGTGGGTGCGCCGCGCGGCTCGATGTACTCGGTGCTGATGGCCGGGCGCACGAAGATGAAGTCGTTCTGGAAGTAGGCCCGGTGCAGGATCTTCGTGGTGACCGAGTTGAAGAAGCTCTCGGCCAGCTCGGGCTGGTGGTGGTTCACCAGCAGGCCGATGAAGTGCAGCTTGACCTGGTGCCAGACCTCCATGGGCTGGTCGCCGGCCTTGAACTCCTTTTCGAGCCGGGCCACGGCCTCGTTCACGCGCAGGTCGTAGAACTCGATGCGCTCGCGCTGCGCCCGCTGCTGGCCGTGCCAGTCGGCGGTCTCGAAGCGGTGCTTGGCGCGCGCCGATTCGGCCCGGAACAGCCGGTAGTGCCGGTTGAACCCGTCGATCATCGCCTTCGCGATGTCGTAGGCCAGCGGGGAATCGAGGCGCTGCGGGAACATGGCGACAGTACCGGCGATGGCAGCGACGGGTTCGCTCAGGCGGCTGGCGGGATCTCGGTGCCTTCGGTGCCGTCGGCACCTGCCTGCGCCGACGGCGAAACGCCGGCCGGCTTGCTCCACTTGTAGCGGATGCGCTGCACAGCGGCCTTGTAGATGGCGTCCAGCGGCTTGTCGCCGTCGGCGCTCAGGCCGAGGTCTTGCAGCAGGCCGTCGTGCACGCCGAAGGTCCAGCCGTGGATGCGCACCTTCTGGCCGCGCGCCCAGGCGTCGACCATGACGGTGCTGACAGCCACGTTGACCACCTGCTCGGCCACGTTGAGTTCGCACAGCGCGTCGACGCGCACGTCTTCGGGCAGACTGTCGAGCATCACGCTGTGGCGGTCGCGCACGTCCTGGATGTGGCGGATCCAGTTGTCGGCCAGGCCGATGCGCTTGCCGCTGAGCGCGGCCTTCACGCCGGCGCAGCCGTAGTGGCCGACCACCATGATGTGCTCGACCTTCAGGTGCTCGACCGCGAACTGGATCGCCGAGAGCGCGTTGAGGTCGGAGTGCACCACGATGTTGGCGACGTTGCGGTGCACGAACACTTCACCCGGCTCCAGGCCGGTGATCTGGTTGGCGGGCACGCGGCTGTCGGAACAGCCGATCCACATGTAGCGCGGCGTCTGCTGCTTGACAAGTCCGGTGAAGAAGCCGGGCCGGTCACGCTCCATCTGGGCGGACCAGGCACGGTTGTGGGCAAAGAGGTCGTCGAGGTTGTCTGAGGACATGGTGATCTATTGTCGGTGAGTGGTTGCGGGCTCGGTACCCAGGGCGCTCGGCCCTCCCTTGGCGGCCTTCTGCGCCCTGACCAGGGTGGCGCGGCCTTTCTTCTCGTGTTCTCGCACTTCGGCCAGGTTGGCCTGCAGCTCGGCCAGCTGCGCCTCGAGCTGCGCGCGGTGGGTACCGAGCACGCCCAGGAATTTTTCCAGCTGCGGCACGGTGTCGCGCGGGCTGTCGTACATGTCGAGGATGTCTTTCGCCTCGACCAGCGTCAGGCCCAGGCGCTTGGCGCGCAACGTGAGCGTGAGCCGCGCCCGGTCGCGCGCGCTGTACACGCGCTGCAGGCCGGCCCGCTCCGGCGACAGCAGGCCCATGTCTTCATAGAAGCGGATGGCGCGCGTCGTGAGGTCGAACTCCTTGGCGAGCTGGCTGATGGTGAAGGTCTGCGCGGGCATGGGCGGCAAGGGTTGCGGGGGCGACAGCAGGTTGGCGGCGCATTCTCTACAATGTTGCCTCAACCCATGACGTTTACGTAAACGTCAATCATACATGAACCTCCTCGAACGCGAACTCCACTACCCCCTGGGCGACACCCTGCCCGCCGCCGGCGAAGCACTGGAAGTCGCGCCCGGCGTGCGCTGGATCCGCATGCGGCTGCCCTTTGCGCTGGACCACATCAACCTCTGGCTGCTGCGCGACACGATCGACGGCGTCGAGGGCTGGACGGTGGTCGACTGCTGCATCGCGCACGACGAGGCCCGCGCGCAGTGGGAGCAGATCTTCGAGACCCAGCTGCAGGGCCTGCCGATCCTGCGCGTGATCGTCACCCACATGCACCCCGACCACATCGGCCTGGCCGACTGGCTGTGCCAGCGCTGGAACGCGCCGCTGTGGATCAGCGCCACCGACTACCACGTGGCGCGCGTGCTGTGCAGCGCCGGCGACACGCTCGCGGGCGGCGACGCGGCGGCCGACTTCTTCGCCTCGCACGGCCTCACCAACCCCGAGTCGATCGCCAAGATCCGCGCGCGCACCAGCTACTACACGAACATGGTGCCCAGCGTGCCCGCCCGCTACGTGCGCATGATGGACGGCGACATCGTCCGCATCGGCGGACGCGACTGGCGCTGCATCAGCGGCTACGGCCACGCGCCCGAACACATCGCGCTGTACTGCGCCGAGCCGAAGCTTCTGCTGGGCGGCGACATGATGCTGCCGCGCATCTCGACCAATGTGAGCGTGCACGCGGGCGAGCCCGAGGCGAACTCGCTGCGCCTGTTCCTGGACAGCATCGACAAGTTCAAGGCCCTGCCGGCCGACACGCTGGGCCTGCCCTCGCACGGCAAGCCCTTCACCGGCATCCACCGCCGCGTCGACCAGCTGCAGGAGCACCACCGCGACCGCCTGGCCGAGCTGCTCGAGGCCTGCCTCGCGCGCCCGATCACGGCGTCGGAGGGCCTGCCGATCCTGTTCAAGCGCGAGCTCGACCTGCACCAGATCACCTTCGCCATGGGCGAGACCGTGGCCCACCTGCACCTGCTGTGGTTCTCGGGACAGGTGAAGCGCACGCTCGATGCCGACGGCATCTATCGCTTTGGCGCCAGGTAGCGTCGGCTGGGTAGACTTCCCGCATGGACACGCTGGCTGAGCTGCGCGCCGGCCGGCTGGCTGGCGCACGACGACTGGACCTCTCGTGCGGACTCACCGAGTTCCCGCGCGAGATCTTTGCGCTCGCCGACACCCTCGAAACGCTGAACCTCACGGGCAATGCGCTCAGCGCGCTGCCCGACGACCTCGGCCGGCTGCACCGGCTGCGTGTGCTGTTCTGCTCCGACAACCGCTTCACGGAACTGCCGGCGTCCATCGGCCAGTGCCGCCAGCTCGACATCGTGGGCTTCAAGGCCAACCGCATCGCCCACGTGCCCGCCGAGGCGCTGCCGCCCTCGCTGCGCTGGCTGATCCTGACCGACAACGCGATCGAAGAATTGCCCGACACCCTCGGCGACTGCACCCGCATGCAGAAGCTGATGCTGGCCGGCAACCGCCTGCGCGCCCTGCCGCCGTCGGTGGCCCGCTGCCGGCAGCTCGAACTGCTGCGCCTGTCGGCCAACCGCTTCGAGGTGCTGCCCGCGTGGCTGCACACGTTGCCGCGCCTGGCCTGGCTGGCCTGCGCGGGCAACCCGTTCGACACCCCGGCCGAAGACGCCGCCATCGATGCGCCCACCGTGCCGCACGTCGACTGGCGCGACCTGACGCTCGGCCCGAAGCTCGGCGAAGGCGCCTCGGGCGTGATCTACCGCGCCACGCTGGCCACGCCGGACAACGCCGCGCTGCCCGTGGCGGTGAAGCTGTTCAAGGGCGCCGTCACCAGCGACGGCTGGCCGCACAGCGAGATGGCGGCCTGCATCGCGGCCGGCGCGCACCCGACGCTGATCGCCGCGCAGGGCCGCATCGACGGCCACCCCGACGGCACCGAAGGCCTGGTGATGGCGCTGGTGCCGCCCTCGTTCCGCACCCTGGCCGGCCCGCCGAGCCTGGCCTCGTGCACCCGCGACGTCTACGCCGACGACGCGCGCTGGACGACCCGCACCGCGCTGCGCATCGCGCGCGACATCGCGGCGGCCATGGTGCACCTGCATGCGCGCGGCCTGCTGCATGGCGACCTGTACGCCCACAACATCCTCTGGCACGCGCAGGACGGCGGACGGCTCGGCGACTTCGGCGCGGGCTGGATGACCGGCGCGCTCGACCCGGCACTGGCGAAGGCCCTGCAGGGCGTGGAGATGCGCGCCTTCGGTTGCCTGCTCGAAGAGCTGGCCGAGCGCTGTGACGATGCGGCTTCCGCTTCTTCGTCGCCCTTGGCCGCGCTCGCGGCGCGCTGCCTGCAGCCCGAAGTGGCGGCGCGGCCGTCGTTCGCCGAGGTGCTGTCGGTGCTGGACGCCTCCGCGCCATGACGCGCCCCCGCTTCGTCGTCCCCATGCCCACGCGCGACGGCGTGAGCCCGAGTTGCGTGGCGCTGTCGCACGGCCCCTGGTCCACCATCGCCGAGTTTCTGGTCGAGCGTTTTCCCGCCATCTCGCGCGAGGCCTGGCTCTCGCGCATTGAAGCGAACGACGTGTGCGACGAGCACGGCGTACCCATCACCGCCACGCGCCGTTATGAATCGCCGCTGCGCGTGTACTACTACCGCGCGCTCGATGCCGAGACGCCCATCCCCTTCGAAGAGTTGGTGCTGCACCAGGACGACAACCTCGTGGTGGTCGACAAGCCGCCCTTCGTGCCCGTCACGCCCACCGGTAAGTACGTGCAGCAGAGCCTGCTGGTGCGCCTGAAGCGCAAGCTCGGGCTGGACGACCTCGTGCCGCTGCACCGCATCGACCGCAACACCTCGGGGCTGGTGCTGTTCTCGGTGCGCCGCGAGACGCGCGGTGCCTACCAGGCGATGTTTCCCGAGCGGCGCATCGACAAGCACTACGAGGCCGTCGTGCCGTGGCACGAGGGCGTGTCGTCGGTGCCCGCCGTGTACCGCAGCCGGCTGGTGGACGACGACCATTTCATGCGGATGCGCGAAGCGCCTGGCGAGCCGAATTCCGAAACCCGCATCGTGCTGCGCGAGGCGCGCGACGGCCATGCGCTGCTGGAACTCTCGCCCGTCACCGGCCGCAAGCACCAGCTGCGGGTGCACTGCCAGGCGCTGGGTTTGCCGATCGTGAACGATCCGTTCTATCCCACGCTGCAGCCCGCGGGGAACGACGACTTCGACAGGCCGCTGCAGCTGCTGGCGCGGTCGCTGGCTTTTGTCGACCCGCTGAGCGGCGCCTTGCGCACCTTCGAGAGCCCGCGCCGGCTGGCGCTGCCTTCTGCTCCTGCTGCCGCCTAGGTGACGCGGCGCGGGCGCGGCGCGGACTAAGCTTTCTCCTGACGGGAATTGAACTTCCTCTCTTCCACCACTCAGGAGACAAACGCACATGGACACCACCCAACTCTTCTCGCTGAAGGGCCGCAGCGCCTTGATCACCGGCGGCTCGCGCGGCATCGGCCGCATGATTGCCGAGGGCTTCCTGGCGCAGGGCGCGCGCGTGTACATCTCGGCGCGCAAGGCTGCGGCTTGCGATCAGACGGCGAAGGAGCTGTCGGCTTTTGGGCATTGCGTGTCGCTGCCTGCTGATGTGTCTACTGTGGAAGGGGCTCAGGCGCTGGTCGATGCTTATGCGAAGCATGAAGGGTCGCTGGATATCCTGGTCAACAACGCTGGGGCTGCTTGGGGGGCGCCGTATGAGGAGTTTCCTGAGAGTGGGTGGGACAAGGTGGTCGACCTGAACTTGAAGACGCCGTTCTTTTTGACCAAGGCGTTGACGCCGATGCTCAAGAAGGCGGCTACGGATCATCTGGCGAAGGTGATCAACATTGCTTCTATTGACGGGATTTCTGTGAATCCTCAAGAGACTTACTCGTATGCGGCTAGCAAGGCTGGGTTGATTCAGTTGACGCGGCGGATGGCGCTGAGGTTGGCGCAGGATCGGATCGTGGTGAGTGCGATTGCTCCTGGGGCGTTTGCTTCGGATATGAACAAGGATGCGCGGGATCACGGGGATGAGGTGAAGGGGCGCATTCCTGCTGGGCGTATCGGTACTCCCGAGGATATGGCTGGGGCGGCTATTTTTCTGGCGTCGCGGGCTGGGGACTATGTGACGGGGTCTACGTTGGTGGTGGACGGGGGCGTTACGCACGCGCGTTGATCTTCTTGAGTTCCGAGGCCGGGTCTCGCCCCGGCAGGCGACCTACTTTTCTTTGCTTCGCCAAAGAAACGTAGGCAAAAGAAAGGCGA
>NZ_JBWKPT010000004.1:0-625496 GCF_059418385.1 Variovorax sp. GW821-FHT09A10 | reverse complement strand
GGGTAGGGTTTTACGTGGGTCAGTCTTAGACGGAAATTACTGCGTTAGCTGGGTCAATTTTCGGCGGCAATCAACAGTCAGCTTCTCAGAAGAGCCCGAACCTGACCCGGTCCGCTCGCCACAGACAGACCCTATGCGCCCCCGTCACGTGATCGAGGACGAGGGCGCGAGTGACCGAATCCCCGTACGCCTGAGTGGGGGACGGCGAGCATGGCTCGTGATCCCGCAGGTCTTCTTTGAAGCAGATAAGAAGAGGTTGAAAGCGCAGATCGACCTCCTACTCACGGAGGACGACGAAGAGTCATCGATCTAGATGCGTAAGAGGCCGCAGGCATCCGAAGGAAGCCCAAGCAAGGCTCAATCCGGCACGAACTTCGTATTGAAGATCTCCACGTCCGCCGCATCCTCGAACGTCGCCACCTGCCCCATCTTCCCGTCGCTCATGCGGCAGGCCGAGAACAGGCTGTAGCGGCCCTTGAAATAGAACTCGTCCATCACGATCAGCGCGTACGGGTAGGGCACGAACACCTGGTGCTCGAAGACGATGCGGTGCACGTTCCTCGGTGACGGGAAGAGCTTGTATTCGACGGTGTCGATGGACTTTGCGGTGGCCATGATGTGGTCGTCGCGTTCAGGCCGGGTCGCGCACGTCGGCCACGGGGTTGCTGCCGAAGTCCGCGCGCGCCAGGTAGGCGAGCACCTTGGCCGCGGCGCTCTGAGGGCTGTCGAGCCGACCTTCTTCCTTCATGCTCACGAAGCGCGTGCGGTCCGGGAACTGTTCGGCCGACGCGCCGCGCAGCTGCACCTGCATGTCGGTGTCGATGATGCCGGGCGCCAGCGACACGATGCGTGCGCCGTTCGGCGCATGCACCTCCTCGAGCGCCACGGCGCGCGAGAAATGGTCCATGCCGGCCTTGGCCGCGCAGTACGGCGCCTGGCTGCCCAGGGCGTTGCGGCCCAGGCCCGACGAGATGTTCAGCACCTTGCGCGCGCCGCGCCATTCGCGCGTGCCGCCCAGGAAAGCGGCCGTGAGCAGCATCGGCGCTTCGAGCCCGATGCGCAGCGCCTGGGCCAGTTCGGCCGGCACGGCGCGCGACAGCGGCGCGGGGTTGCCGACGGTGCCGGCGTTGTTGATGAGCGTGACGCTGTCGAAGCGCTGGCCGTCCAGCGTGCGCAGCCAGTCCGACAGGCGCGCCGCGGCGGCCACCGGGTCGGACAGGTCCTGCTCCCATTGCGTCAGTGCGGCGCCGCCGGCCTTGGGGGCGTCGGCCAGTTCGGGCGAGGACTTGCGCGCGATGCCGAGCACCGTGTGGCCGGCCTGCAGCAGCTGTTCGGCCATGGCACGGCCCAGGCCGCGCGAGGCGCCGGTGATGACGGTGAGGTGGGAAGAGGCGGAGGTGGTCATGGTGGTGTGGAGGCAGGAGAAGGCCGCAAGGCTAAGGGATATCGAAAGGCCGCGCGCGTCAGCCGGTACGGAACTGGGCGCGCAGGAAGTTGCGGTGGCGGGCGATGTGCTGCAGCTGCGCGGGTGCGACGGAACCTCCGAGGTCGACTTCGTCCGCGCCGTTGAGCACCGCATTGGCGTTCGCCATGGCGCGGGCCACGACCTCTTCCTCGCTCACGCCGAGCTGCGCCGCCAGGTCGAGCGCGACGCGGCGCATGGCGCGCTGCGACAGCATCCACATCGCACCGAAGCGGTCCCAGGCCAGCGCGGCTTCTTCCGACTTTTCTCGGTCGGCGAGGATGTCTTTCAGCGGTCGCGCCAGGATCTCGTTGAGCGCGTCGATCTGCTCGCTCAGGGCCTCGTTGCGGTCGATGGCCTCTTCGAGCGTCGGGCCGTCGTCTTCCTCGTTGCGGGCCTGCGTGGCCTGTTGCTGCTGCGGCGGCAGAAAGCTCGCCTGGGTGTCGGCGGGCACGATCTGCAGGTGGTCGGAGAGGGCCATGTTTTTATCTTCTTTCAGTTCGAGGTGCTGTTGTTCTTGCGGCTGGACATCGCGGTGGCGCGCAGGCCCGGCAGGTCGAGCACGCGCAGGCCACCGTACTCCACGCGGATCAGCCCCTGCGCCGACAGCGCATTGAGCGCCTCGTTCACGCGCTGGCGCGACAGGCCGACAAGGTACGCCAGTTCCTGTTGCGTGATGCGCAAGACCTCGCCCACGCCGGGGTACAGCACCGGGTTGAACAGCGACACCAGGTTGCGCGCCACGCGCGCGTCGGGGTTGTTCAGGCGGTCGATCTCCAGCGCCGCGATGAACTGGCCCAGCCGCTCGTTGAGCTGGTTCATCACGAAGCGGTTGAAGCCGATGGAGTGGTCCAGCAGCCAGTGGAAGCTCTCGATCGGCAGCCCCGCCACGAGGCTGCGGCGCAGCGCCTGGATGTTGTAGCGGTAGGGCTCGCGCTTCATCACCGTGCCCTCGCCGAACCAGCCGCCGGGCGGCACGCCGGTGTAGGTGACCGAGCCGCCGTCGGCGTTGTCGTTGCTCATCTTCAGCAAGCCCTCGACCACGCCGAACCAGTAGGTGGGCGAACGCCCGACGCGGCACACTAGGTCGCCGGGCTCGGCCTCGCCCACCACGAGCGTGGCCTCGGCGCGGCGGCGCTCGGCGGGCGTGAGCGTGGGCAACCACGGAATGCCGTCGAGTTCAGCGGCATTGGCGGGGCGCACGCGGTCCTTGATGGAACCGCCGAGCACGTTCTGTGGGTTGAGGTTGCCAGGAGGCATCGGGAAACTCCGGGGAGTAGTGTCCCTAGGATTGTCGTTGGAACGACAACCGGGCGTCAAAGTGAGACCTACGATCCGGCCACTGTGCAAACCACCGCCCCCACCTTCCCCCGTCTGCTGCTCGCGCATGCCGAGGCCCGTCCCGAGGCTCCTGCCGTGCGCGAAAAAGACCTTGGCATCTGGCAAACCTGGACCTGGAACGCCGTGGCGCAGGAAGTGCGCGAGATGGCCTGCGGTCTGGCAAGCCTTGGCTTCAAGGCCTTCGACAACCTCGCGATCGTCGGTGCCAACCGGCCGCACCTGTACATGGCCGTGCTCGCCGCGCAAAGCCTGCGCGGCGTGCCCGTGCCGCTGTACCAGGACGCGGTCGCCAGCGAGATGGTCTTCATGCTGAACGACGCGGGCATCGAGTTCGTGATCGTCGAAGACCAGGAGCAGGTCGACAAGCTGCTCGAATGCCGCGAGCTGCAGCAAGGCCAGGAGGGCCAGCAGCAGGGCATCCGCCACATCATCTACGACGACCCCAAGGGCCTGCGCCACTACGACCAGCCGGGGCTCATGAGCTACGAGCAGCTGCGCGAGCTGGGCCGGGCCTTCGACAAGGCCAACGCCGGCTACTACGACCGCGCCGTGGCCAGCGGCGAGGCCACCGATGTCGGTGTGATCCTCTACACCTCGGGCACCACCGGCCGCCCCAAGGGCGTGTGCCAGACGCACGCCAGCTTCATCGCGGCGGGGCGCGGCGGCGTCGAGACCGACAAGCTCGGCCCCGGCGACAACATCATGAGCTACCTGCCGATGGCGTGGGTGGGCGACCACCTGTTCTCGGTGGCACAGTGGCTGGTGGGCGGCTTCACGCTCAACTGCCCCGAGTCGGCCGAGACGGTGATGAACGACATGCGCGAGATCGGCCCGAGCTACTACTTCGGCCCGCCGCGCACCTTCGAAGGCCTGCTCACGGCCGTGTCGATCCGCATGGAAGACGCGGCCGCGCCCAAGCGCTGGCTGTATGCGAAGTTCATGGCGCTGGCGCAGCGCGTGGGCGCCGACATCCTGAACGGCGCACCCGTGAGCACGGGCGACCGGGTCATGTACAGCCTGGGCAACCTGCTGATCTACGGCCCGCTGCGCAACGTGCTGGGCATGAGCCGCATCCGCGTGGCCTACACGGCCGGCGCGGCCATCGGGCCCGACCTGTTCCGCTTCTACCGCTCCATCGGCGTCAACCTCAAGCAGTTCTATGGCCAGACCGAGACCTGCGCGTATGTGTGCCTGCAGCAGGACGGCAAGGTCAAGCTGCAGACGGTCGGCACCGCCGCGCCGGGGATCGAGCTGAAGATCGCGGAAGACGGCGAGGTGCTGGTGCGCGGCGTGTCGGTGCTCAAGGAGTACTACAAGCGCCCCGACGCCACGGCCGAGGTGCTCGATGCCAACGGCTACTTCCACACCGGCGACGCGGGCGTGCTCGACAGCGAAGGGCACCTGCGCATCATCGACCGCGCGAAGGATGTGGGCCGGCTCGTGGGCGGCGCGATCTTTGCGCCCAACTACATCGAGAACAAGCTCAAGTTCTTCCCGCAGATCAAGGAAGCCGTGTGCTTCGGCAATGCGCGCGACGAGGTCTGCGCCTTCATCAACATCGACTTCGAGGCCGTCGGCAACTGGGCCGAGCGCCGCGGCCTGGCTTATGGCGGCTATGTGGACCTGGCCGGCAAGCCCGAGGTGCTGACGCTGGTGGCCGAGTGCATCGCCAAGGTCAACGCCGACCTCGCGGCCGAGGACGGCATGGGCGAGACGCAGATCGCGCGCTTCCTCGTGCTGCACAAGGAACTCGACCCCGACGACGACGAGCTGACCCGCACGCGCAAGGTGCGCCGCGGCTTCATCGCCGAGAAATACGCCGTGCTGGTCGATGCGCTCTACGGCGGCAAGACCGCGCAGTACATCGAGACCCAGGTCAAGTTCGAGGACGGACGCACGGGGGTTGTCAGCGCCACGCTGAAGATCAACGACGCCAAGACCTTCCCCATCGTGAAGGCCGCTGCATGAGCAACCGAAAGATTGGCGACGTCATCCTCGACGTCCAGAACATCAGCCTGAGCTTCGGCGGCGTGAAGGCGCTGACCGACATCAGCTTCAACGTGCGCGAGCACGAGGTGCGGGCCATCATCGGCCCCAACGGCGCGGGCAAGAGCTCGATGCTGAACTGCATCAACGGCGTGTACTGGCCGCAGCAGGGCTCCATCACCTTCCGCGGCCAGACCTTCAAGCACATGAACTCGCGCCAGGTGGCCGAGATGGGCGTGGCGCGCACCTTCCAGAACCTCGCGCTGTTCAAGGGCATGAGCGTGCTCGACAACATCATGACGGGCCGCAACCTCAAGATGAAGAGCGGCCTGCTCGCCCAGGCACTGCGCTGGGGCCCGGCCGAACGCGAAGAGCTGCAGCACCGCGAGTTCGTCGAGCACATCATCGACTTTCTCGAGATCCAGGCGCACCGCAAGACGCCGGTGGGCCGCCTGCCCTACGGTCTGCAAAAGCGCGTCGACCTCGGCCGCGCGCTTGCGATGGAGCCGCAGGTGCTGCTGCTCGACGAGCCCATGGCCGGCATGAACGTGGAAGAAAAGCAGGACATGAGCCGCTTCATCCTCGACGTGAACGACGAGTTCGGCGCGACCATCGTGCTCATCGAGCACGACATGGGCGTGGTGATGGACATCTCCGACCGCGTGGTGGTGCTGGACTACGGCAAGAAGATCGGCGACGGCACGCCGGATGAAGTTCGGAACAACGAAGACGTGATCCGGGCATACCTCGGCGTGGAGCATTGACCATGGGATTTTTCCTCGAAACCCTTTTCGGCGGCCTCATGGTCGGCATGCTGTATTCGCTGATCGCAATCGGCTTCGTGCTGATCTACAAGGCCTCGGGCGTCTTCAACTTCGCGCAGGGCGCGATGGTGCTGTTCGCGGCGCTGGCCATGGCGCGCTTCGCCGAGTGGTTCCCGCAGTGGTTCGGCTTCCAGAGCCAGATCCTCGCGAACATCCTGGCCTTCATCGCCGCGATGGCGGTGATGATCGTCGTGGCCTGGCTCATCGAGCGGCTCGCCCTGAGCAAGCTGGTGAACCAGGAAGGCATCACGCTGCTGATGGCCACGCTGGGCATCGCGTACTTCCTGGACGGCGTGGGCCAGACGATCTTCGGCAACGACATCTACAAGATCGATGTCGGCATGCCCAAGGAGCCGCTGATGGTGCTGCAGGGCACCTTCGAGGGCGGCCTGCTGCTGAGCCAGGAAGACCTGGTGGCCGCGGCGGTGTCGGCCGCGCTGGTGGTGGTGCTGGCCATCTTCTTCCAGAAGACCGCCACGGGCCGCGCACTGCGCGCGGTGGCCGACGACCACCAGGCCGCGCAATCGATCGGCATTCCGCTGTCGCGCATCTGGGTGATCGTGTGGTCGGTGGCCGGTTTCTCGGCGCTGGTGGCCGGGATCATCTGGGGCTCCAAGCTCGGCGTGCAGTTCTCGCTCTCGCTGGTGGCGCTGAAGGCGCTGCCGGTGGTGATCCTCGGCGGGCTGACCTCGATCCCCGGCGCCATCATCGGCGGCCTGTTGATCGGTGTCGGCGAGAAGCTGTCTGAAATCTATCTCGGCCCCATGCTCGGTGGCGGCATCGAGATCTGGTTTGCCTACGTGCTGGCACTGGTCTTCTTGCTGGTTCGCCCGCAAGGCCTGTTCGGCGAAAAAATCATCGATCGGGTCTGACTGACATGTTCTACAGAGAAAACGGCCAGTTCAAGTCGAGCTACCGCGCCGACCAACAGATCTTCCCGATCGCGCAGGACCGCCTGGCGATCCTGGTGCTGCTGCTCGTGGCGTTCGTCGTGGTGCCGATGGGCGTGTCCGACTACTGGATGCGCGCCATCCTCACGCCCTTCCTGATCCTGTCGCTGGCGGCGCTGGGCCTGAACATCCTGGTCGGCTACTGCGGCCAGATCTCGCTGGGCACGGGCGCCTTCATGGCGGTGGGCGCGTACGCGGCCTACAACTTCCAGGTGCGCATCGACGGCATGCCGCTCATTGCCTCGCTGCTGCTGGGCGGTCTGTGCGCGACGGTGATCGGCGTGCTGTTCGGCATTCCGAGCCTGCGCATCAAGGGCCTGTACCTGGCGGTGGCCACGCTGGCCGCGCAGTTCTTCACCGACTGGGCGTTCCTGCGCATCCAGTGGTTCACCAACAACTCGTCCTCGGGTTCGGTGAGCGTGGCAGGCCTGAACGTGTTCGGCGTGCCGATCGAGTCGCCGGTGCAGAAGTATTTGTTCTGCCTGATCTTCGTGGTGGTGTTCGCCCTGCTCGCCAAGAACCTGGTGCGCAGCGCCATCGGCCGCGAGTGGATGGCGATGCGCGACATGGACGTGGCCGCCGCGGTGATCGGCATCCGCCCGGTGTACGCCAAGCTCACGGCCTTTGCGGTGAGCAGCTTCATCGTCGGCGTGGCCGGCGCGCTGTGGGGCTTCATCCACCTCGGTGCGTGGGAGCCGGCGGCGTTCAGCATCGACCGCTCGTTCCAGCTGCTGTTCATGGTGATCATCGGCGGGCTCGGCTCGATCATGGGCAGCTTCTTCGGCGCCGCCTTCATCGTGCTGCTGCCGCTCTTCCTGAACCAGCTGCCGGGGTGGCTGGGCTTCTCGATCTCGACCGCATTGGCCTCGCACCTGGAGACCATGATCTTCGGCGCGCTGATCGTGTTCTTCCTGATCGTGGAGCCCCACGGCCTGGCACGGCTGTGGTCCACGGCCAAGGAAAAGCTGCGGCTGTGGCCCTTCCCGCACTGACAGGTTCTTGTTCGTTGTTGTTCGTTCGTAAAAACCCGGCACCGAGGTGCCCACAAAAGGAGACAGGCATGACACTGAAATCGCTCGCTCTGACCGCCGCCCTGGTGGCCAGCACCCTCGGCACCGCCCTGGCGCCTTCGCTCGCGCAGGCCCAGGCCAAGGAACAGTTCTTCCCGCTGCTGGTGTACCGCACCGGCCCCTACGCACCCAACGGCACGCCGTGGGCCAACGGCAAGCAGGACTACATCAAGCTCGTCAACGCCACCGGCGGCATGAACGGCGTGAAGATCTCGTACGAAGAATGCGAAACCGGCTACGCCACCGACAAGGGCGTGGAGTGCTATGAGCGCCTGAAGGGCCGCCCGGGCGTTGCGCTGTTCGATCCGCAAGCCACTGGCATCACCTTCGCGCTGACCGACAAGGTGCCCACCGACAAGATCCCGCTCATCACGCTGGGCTACGGCCTGTCGGCCTCGCAGGACGGCGGCGTGTTCAAGTGGAACTTCCCGCTCATGGGCTCCTACTGGACCGCGGCCGACATCCTGATCCAGCACATCGGCAAAAAAGAAGGCGGCATGGACAAGCTCAAGGGCAAGAAGATCGCCCTCGTGTACCACGACTCGCCGTTCGGCAAGGAGCCGATCCCGCTGCTGCAGGAGCGCGCCAAGCAGAACGGCTTCGAGCTGTCGCTGATCCCCGTGACCGCACCCGGTGTGGAACAGAAGTCGGCCTGGCTGCAGGTGCGCCAGTCGCGTCCTGACTTCGTGCTGCTGTGGGGCTGGGGCGTGATGAACTCCACCGCCCTGAAGGAAGCCGTGGCCACGGGCTACCCGCGCGAGAAGATGTACGGCGTGTGGTGGGCCGGCGCCGAACCCGACGTGAAGGACGTGGGTGCCAACGCCAAGGGCTACAACGCGCTGGCGCTGAACACCTCGGGCACGCAGCCGAAGGTGATCCAGGACATCCTCAAGCAGGTGCACGACAAGGGCCAGGGCACGGGTCCGAAGGACGAAGTGGGCTCGGTGCTCTACACGCGCGGCGTGATCATCCAGATGCTGACCATCGAGGCCGTCAAGCGCGCGCAGGAGCGCTTCGGCAAGGGCAAGGTCATGACCGGCGAGCAGGTGCGCTGGGGCATGGAGAACCTCGCGCTCGACCAGAAGAAGCTGGACGCATTGGGCTTCTCGGGCGTGATGCGTCCGGTGAGCACCTCGTGCCAGGACCACATGGGCTCGACCTGGGCGCGCGTCCATACCTGGGACGGCGCCAAGTGGGGCGGCATGTCCGACTGGTACGAGGCCGACAGCCAGATCATCAAGCCGATGGTGAAGGCCGCTGCCGACAAGTACGCGAGCGAGAAGAAGCTCACCCGCCGCGAAGCGGCCGACTGCCAATCCTGATGCACTGAGTGCCGTGGCGGCTCGCAAGAGCCGCCATTCGCAAGGACGGCGATGTGCCGTTCTTGCGAATGCTTCGGACCACACCATGAGCGAACCCAAGATCCTTCTCAACGTTAACGGCATCGAGGTCATCTACAACCACGTGATCCTCGTGCTCAAGGGCGTGTCACTGACCGTGCCCGAAAGCGGCATCGTCGCTCTGCTCGGCGGCAACGGCGCCGGCAAGACGACCACGCTGCGCGCCGTGAGCAACCTGCTCGCGGGCGAACGCGGCGCCGTGACCAAGGGCACCATCGAGCTGCGCGGCGAGCGCATCGAGGCGCTGTCGCCGGCCGAGCTTGTCAAGCGCGGGCTGATCCAGGTGATGGAAGGCCGCCACTGCTTCGCCCACCTGACGATCGAAGAGAACCTGATGACCGGCGCCTACACGCGCACCGACGGCAAGGCCTCGGTGCAGGAGACGCTGGAGAAGGTCTACGCGTATTTCCCGCGCCTGAAGACGCGCCGCACCTCGCAGGCGGCCTACACCTCGGGCGGCGAGCAGCAGATGTGCGCCATCGGCCGCGCGCTGATGGCCAACCCGACCATGGTGCTGCTGGACGAGCCCTCGATGGGCCTGGCGCCGCAGATCGTGGAAGAGGTGTTCGAGATCGTGAAAGACCTGAACACCAAGGAAAAAGTGACCTTCCTGCTGGCCGAGCAGAACACCAACATGGCGCTGCGCTACGCCGACTACGGCTACATCCTGGAGAACGGCCGCATCGTGATGGACGGCGAGGCCAAGAGCCTGCGCGAGAACGAGGACGTGAAGGAGTTCTACCTCGGCGTGGGCGGCGCGGACCGCAAGAGCTTCCGCGATGTCAAAAGCTACAAACGCCGCAAGCGTTGGCTGGCCTGAAGTACCCACCCCAGAGCGACCGAATCGATAGACGAAGGGTACGGACATGAACGACCACTACGACCAACTGGAAATCCGCGACCCCGCCGAACGCGAACGTGACCTGCTGGCCGCGCTGCCCCGGCAGATCGCGCAGGCACAGACTGCAACGTCCGCCTTCACGAAGATCCTCGACGGCGTGAAGCCCGGCGACGTCACCTCGCGCGAAGCCCTCGCGAAGCTGCCCGTCACCCGCAAGTCGGAACTGCTCGAGCTGCAGAAGGCACGCCGCGCCGACGACCCCTTCGGCGGCTTTGCGTCGATCGTGCGCGGGCCGCGCATGCCGCGCATCTTCGCGAGCCCCGGCACCATCTACGAGCCCGAGGGCGAGGCGCGCGACTACTGGCGCACTGCACGGGCGCTGCATGCGGCGGGCTTTCGCAGCGGCGAGCTGATCCACAACAGCTTCAGCTACCACATGACGCCGGCCGGCTCGATCATGGAAAGCGGCGCGCACGCCATGGGCTGCACCATCTTCGCGGGCGGCACGGGTCAGACCGAGCAGCAGCTCGAAGCCATCGTCGACCTCAAGCCCGACGGCTACGCGGGCACGCCGAGCTTCCTGAAGATCCTGCTGGAGAAGGCCGAAGAAAAAGGCCAGAAGCTGCCGTGGTTCACCAAGGCGCTCGTGTCCGGCGAGGCCTTTCCGCCCAGCCTGCACGACTGGATTGCCGCGCACGGCGTGCAGGGCATCCAGTGCTACGCGACCGCCGACCTGGGCCTCATCGCTTACGAAACCAGCGCGCGCCAGGGCCTGGTGATCGACGAGGGCGTGCTGGTCGAGATCGTGCGCCCCGGCACCGGCGACCCGGTGCCCGACGGCGAGGTGGGCGAGATCGTCGTCACCACCTTCAACCCCGACTACCCGCTGGTGCGCTTCGGCACCGGCGACCTCTCGGCCGTGCTCGCGGGCACCTGCCCCACGGGCCGCACCAACAAGCGCATCAAGGGCTGGCTCGGCCGCGCCGACCAGACCACCAAGGTGCGCGGCATGTTCGTGCACCCCTCGCAGGTCGCCGAGGTCGTGCGGCGCTTTCCCGAGATCGTGCGCGCGCGGCTCGTGGTGTCGGGCGAGATGGGCGACGACCAGATGACCTTCAAGCTGGAATGCGCCAGCGCTCCGGCCGGGCTCGATGCACGCATTGCCGACGCGGTGCGCGAAGTGACCAAGCTGCGCGGCACCATCGAGCTGGTGGCGCCGGGCAGCCTGCCGAACGACGGCAAGGTGATCGAGGACGCGCGCAGCTACAAGTAGGGGCGTCGCGCGGGCGGGTTGCAAGGGGCGTTCACATGGCCCTCTTGCACACGGCCCTTTGGATCCTTGGCTTTTCTCAAAGCGAAGAGATCACCTCCACGATGGCGCTCTCCGTTGGCACGCGCTTCACGGACCCTGTCTTTGGGTCATACAGGATCACGGCCTTGCTCAACGCGAAAACGACTCGCCCGCGTATTTCGGTATCGCCTTCCGTGAACTTGATGGAGACACACTGCGCGCCCGCCGTCTGTTCCTTCTTTGACGTGTCATCGGATTGAAGCAGTGCAGCTTTGCGCTCGGCTTGATTTTTGACAGAGACACAACGCTCCGGCCCGACGACGTACTCGTCGATGTGTGCTTCGCCAGCAGACATCCCTAGAACAGGGACGATCGCCAAGACTGTCACAGCTCCGATGAGGGCAGCCAACCCGAGCAACGTCAGGATTGGGGTAACGATGATGCTCGCTGGTATCCACCAGGTTCGCCCCAATGCCACCCAAAAACTGAAAGCCTTGTCATTGGGCTTTGAAACGGAAGGTGGAGCCGACGCGGCTTTTTGTCTGCGTTTGCTACGCCAGGAGAGAAGCCCTGCAGCACAAAGCCAACCCAGAACGAGAAGGATCGCCGAAGGGATCATCGCGATCAACAGCTTGTAGTAGAGGGTCAGACTGGCGAAGGCGGCGAACCCTGTTGAAACAAGTCGAAGCACAGCCCATGTCGACAAATCGAGCATGTCCATCGTCGAGTCGATCAACTGCGCCCGAGGCATTCCGAACCTCCCTTCTGCAGCAAGCGCAACCCCGTAGCCGAGCAGCGCGAGCAAGACCCCCAGAAATGAGACTGTCGCCAGAAGGCTCGCAACGCTGAAGACGGTCCCTCCTCCAGTACTTTCTGCGGCTTTCTGCGTCTGTGGCGTTGGTGCCTGACTTGCGTCCGCCTCTCCTGATGCGGCCGGTTGCCGCGACTGTTTGCGGTTGCTCACCAAATGCTCCCCGTTATTTTTCAAATTGCAAGGCGGAACCCATCGCCCCCCGCCTCGCTCCCTCTCGCTACTTCTTACAGCTCGCCGGCAACGCCTTCTCCTTCAACCCCTCACCCGCGCTGCAATGCCACGCGATGCCCCGGTCCGTCGACGACGGCTCCATGCGCAGCGTGCCCTGGGGCGTGGCCACCTCCACCACCATGCTGTCCGGGTCGAGCGTGAGGGTCGCGCCGTTGGGCAGGTTGCCCGGCTGGCCGACGGCGGCCAGGGTGTCGGGGATCTCGGCCTTTTCTTCATAGTGGCGCGTGAGCGCGTTGCGCACCGGTGCGCCCTGGGCCCAGGCCTGCGCGACGACGGCGCGGGTCTGGTACTCCTGGTAGGCGGGGATGGCCACGGCCGCCAGCACGCCGATGACAGCCACCACGATCAACGCACCCGCCGCGCCGCCGCCGGCCCGGCCGGCATACGGCACGAAGAGCGCGAGCAGGTAGGCCACCGGGTTGCGCTCGGGCAGCTTGGCGCCCGGGTCGATGGCGCGCGCGACGCGCTTGGTGAGCCAGGGGTAGCCGCCGATGAGTTCGTGGAACGAGCCCCAGAAGCCGCGGTTGCCGCTCGACTGGGCGGCGTAGCGCTGCAGGTTCACGTTGCGCCACTGCTGCGCGCCGGCAGCCAGCGCCACCAGCGCGCGCGGCGCGGAGTCGACCTCGCGGCAGCAGGCGGCGCCGTGCAGGTCGCAGGTGTATTCCTTGGCGCGCGCATAGGCCGCGCCCAGCAGCGGCAGCCAGAGCACCGGCGCGCGCCAGATGTGGCCCGTGAGGTGGCCGCGGCGGATGTGGCCCAGCTCGTGGCCCATGTAGAAGTGGATGCCGTCGGGCTGCGCCTCCATGGCGTCGACCACGTCGGACAGCAGCACCACGAAGTTGCGCCCGAAGAAGCGCGTGGCGAAGGCGTTGAACATGCCGTCGCCGTGCAGCAGGTAGGCCTCGGGCGGCTGCGCGATGCCCAGGCGGGTGCAGCAGTCGACGAAGCGCGCGTGCAGCTCGGGCAGCTGCTGGGGCGACAGCTTCACGCCCGTGCCCTTGATCCAGGCGATGACCGCCGACTGCGCGAACACGTAGCCGATGAAGCCCAGCAGCACGTAGACGAGCGCGATGCCCAGCGTGCCCACGATGATCAGCGCCCAGGCCAGCAGGCCCAGCACGAGCGTGAGTTTGCCGAGCCAGCGCTCGCGCGGATAGACCCAGGGATCCATTGGTTTCTTCTCCTCGATGCCGCCCGTCGGGCGGGCCTGTTTGTGGTTGTGGTCACCCCGGCACGGGTGCGCGGGACGGGCGTGATCATGCCCCAGCATGGGGCGAAAACGGTGACATTCCTAAGGGCTATTCGGTATGGGTCAGCCCCCGGTCAGCCGATAAGATCGCGACCCTTTCCATTTAAAAACTCCGTCGGAGACATCATGAAGAAACTGTTCGCCCTCGCGGCGATTGCCGCGGCCGCCTTCGGCGCACACGCCCAGGACTTCCCCGCAGGCAAGCCCGTGACGCTGGTGGTGCCTTTCTCGGCCGGCGGCCCGACCGACCGCGTGGCCCGCGACCTGGCCGAATCGCTGCAGAAGACGCTGGGCACGACGATCATCGTGGACAACACCGCCGGCGCCGGCAGCTCGATCGGCACCGCCAAGGTGGCGCGCGCCAACCCCGACGGCTACACGCTGCTGCTGAACCACATCGGCATGTCGACGATGCCGGCGCTGTACCGCAAGCTGCCGTTCAGCGTCGAGAACGACTTCGAATACCTCGGCATGGTCAATGAAGTGCCCATGACGCTCATCGGCAAGCCCGGCCTGCCCGCCAACAACTACAAGGAACTGGCGACCTGGATCAACGCCAACAAGGGCAAGATCAACCTGGGCAACGCCGGCCTGGGCGCCGCCTCGCACCTGTGCGGCCTGCTGTTCCAGAGCGCACTCAAGGTCGAAATGACGCCCGTGCCGTACAAGGGCACCGCGCCGGCCATCGCCGACCTGCTGGGCGGCCAGATCGACCTGCTGTGCGACCAGACCACCAACACCACGTCGCAGATCGAAGCCAAGAAGGTCAAGGCCTACGCCGTGACCACCGCCAAGCGCCTGACGACGCCCGCGCTGAAGGACCTGCCCACGCTCGACGAGTCGGGCCTGAAGGGCTTCGAAGTGTCGATCTGGCACGGCGTGTACGCCCCCAAGGGCACGCCCGCACCGGTGCTGAAGAAGATCAACGAAGCCATCCGGGCCGCCATGAAGGACCCGGCGTTCATCAAGCGTGAAGAAGGCCTGGGCGCCGTGATCACCACCGACAAGCGCGTCGAGCCGGCCGAACACAAGAAGTTCGTTGCCGCCGAAATCGCCAAGTGGGGCCCGATCATCAAGGCCGCCGGCGTGTACGCTGACTGAACTGTTGCTCGCCCCCAGGCTGCGCGCACTTCGTGTCGCTACGCCAACCCCCTACCGGGGGCAACACCTGAGGCCCGGCAAAGCCGGTTCCTCGGTGTTCCTGGAACTGCATGAAAAAGCCACCGACCCGAAAGGGTCGGCGGCTTTTTTCATGCGGTGACAGCAGGAGAAAGACTCAGGGCGTCGGGACGGTCCACACCTCGAAGTTCTTGCGCACCTCGACCTGGCGTGCGGTGCGCGCCGTGAAGATGAAGCTGCTGACCGACGAGCCCTGCGCGTACTGCCAGGCGTTGCTGCCCACGCTGGTGCAGTGGTTGTCGCTCGGCGAGTTCACGGGCTGGCAGGAGATGACGGCCTTGCGTGCCGAGGTGCGCACGGTCACCGAGTCGGTGAAGCGGTTGTTGTTGGGACCGCGGCCGGCCACCAGGAAGGTGGTCGGGGCGTAGGCGCCGCTGGGCACCGACCAGCCGTCCTGGTTGCCTTCGGCGCTGAAGTCGATGTTGTTGGCGGTGGGGTCGGAGGGCACCGGCGCGCCGAACACGATGCCGCGCGCAACGCCGTCGATTTCCGGCATCAGCTCGGCGCGCAGGGCCGGCGTCATCTCCACGGTCGGCAGCTGCGCGGCCTCGGCGACGGTCGGCACGCGCGCGAAGGTGCGCGCGTACTGCACGGGGTTGGTTCCGCCGGCCGCCAGGAAGAACTCGAACTTCCACACCGTCTGGTCGGGAATGGCACGCAGCTGCGTGTCGTCGAACTGCGGCGATGCGAAGAGGTTGCCGATTTCGAAATCGGCCGGGTTGCCGGTCTGCGCCGGATCGACGTAGCGACCGACCATGCGCCAGACGGCCGAACCCAGCTTGTCACCACTGGCGGTGCCGTCGTTGGTGAGCACCAGGCTGCTCATCCCGGCGCGGGGCAGCAGGACGATCTCGCGGCCCGGCAGCGCGGGCGAGGTGGCCACCACCTTCGAGAAGACCGGGTTGCCGCTGCCGTCGACCACGTTGTCGACCACGAAGTTGTAGCCCGTGGCGTGGTACATGCGGTTGGCGTGCTTGAGGTAGTCCTTCAGCTCCTGGTGCGGGCGCACGGCGGCGCGGTAGGTGTTGCTGTTGCCAGTGAGCTTGAGCGCGCCATTCACGATCCTGGCGTTGAACACGTCGTTGTCGGTGTTGCCCACGCTGTCGGTCCAGCGGTAGGTGAGCGCGACGTCGCCGCCCGGGTGGAAGTATTCGAAGTTGCCGCGGTCGTGCTTCAGGTTCGTCGGGCCGAAGCGGAACAGGCTTTCGAAGGGCCGGCGCGGACCGCTCGACGCGCGCCCGATGTGCAGGCCGCCCGTCACGAAGCTGGCCGGGTCGTCGCCCACGAACAGCGTGCGGCAGGCCGGCGCGACGACGTTGACGGCTTCGCCGAAAGCGTTGCCGTCGGAGCCGATGGTGCTGTCCACGCGTTCGTTCAGCGGCAGTGCGTAGCAGGCGTTGAGGCGGTCCAGCAGGTCTTTCACCATCGCCGGCGTGGGCGGCTGCACGAGGGCCGCGGCATCGACCGCGGGCAGCGGCGCGATGCTGCTCTCGCCGGTGCGGAAGACGATGGACACGGGCGCGCTCTCTTCGCTCGCGGGCTGCGCCTTGACGGTGATCTCGATGTTGGCGGCCGTGCCGTCGGGGCGCACCGAGACGTTCAGCGTGTCGAGCACGCGGTCCTGGCCCGTGCCGTTGGCCTGGAAGGTGCCGCTCATCGGGTCGATGTGGGTGTTGAGCGCGTCCAGCAGCGGCTTGAGCGCGGCCACGAGCTTGGCCACCTGGTCGCTGATGGCGCCCGGGGTGACGGCGCCGGCGTCGGCCTGCACCGCGGCGGCCAGCTTGGACGGGTCGCCGTTGGGCGACAGCTGCGCCACCACCACGGTGGTCAGCGGCGTGACGTTGGTGGTGCCGGTGGCGGTGCTGGCGGTGGTGCTGTAGAGCGTGAGGTCGTCGCGCACGGCCTGGATCACCAGCGGCGCCTTGGTGCCCGCGGGCAGCACGCAGCTGTAGGTGCCTTCGGCCGGCACGGTCACTTCGCAGACCTTGGCGCCGGTCTGGTCGAACACGGTGAGCGCGGCGCCGGCAAAGGCCGCGCCGGTGGCCACGGTGCCGCTCAACGTGCCGGGCGATTCGGCGGCGGGCGGCGTGCCGCCGTTGCCCGTGCCGACGGGAAACGCGAAACCACCGCCGCCGCCGCCACCCCCACCGCCGCCGCAGGCGCCGAGGATCAACAGGGAGGCAAGGGACAGGGCGTGGGGAATTCTGGAGGTGGGGTGGGGCATCGTGGGTCTCTCGAAAAGGGAAAGGGCCTGGGCAGCAACCGAGGGCGCTGCAAACAATAGCTTTCGCTTTTGGAAATCAAATGATGCAAATGCACCATTCTTGAAACCGTGCGGCCGAGCCCCGCACGCTTCCCCGGAACATGGGATGGGCATGCGGCGGCGGGGCTGGAAGACTCCCCGCATGACCTTCACGGCCGGTGTCCCGCGCGACTTCAGCGACCTCCTGTTGCGGCTGTACCGCCTCTCGCACGAGCTGCCCATCGACGCCTTCCAGGACGCCGCGCTCGACCTCCTCAAGCCCGTGCTGCCCTTCGACTCGTCGATGTGGGGCACCGCCACCCGCACCGACCACGGCATCGACATCCACACGATCCACCTGCACAACCAGCCGGTCGAGATGGTCATGGCCTACGAGCAGGTCAAGCACATAGACACGGCCGCCGTCGAGGTGGCCAGGCGGCCGAAGTCGACGCTCGCCTTCAACGCCGACGCCTGGTTCTGCCGCGACGACCAGGCCGCGCTGCGCGAGCACGGCCGGCGCTTCGAGCAGGCCAACTTCTTCATCAGCTCGGACGCGAACCCGCAGACGAACTTCGTGCACTGGCTCAGCCTGTTCCGCGCCGACCCGCAGGCCCATCCGTCGGAGGCCGAGCGGCAGCTGCTCGAGAGCCTCGCACCGCACGTGATGCAGGCGCTGGCGCTGAACCGCGTGATGCACCTGGACCGCCTCGAGGCGGGCAGCGCGTCGCCCGGCGGCTCGGCCATCGGCGACCTGCGCGGCGTGCTGTACCACGCCGACCGGCTGTTCGAGGCCATGCTGAAGGCCGAGTGGCCGGCCTGGCACGGCCGCACGCTGCCCGATGCGCTGCTGCAGCACTTCCTGCAGGGCCACGCGCGCTTCAACGGGCGCGAGATCGTGGTCACGCACCGCGTCGAGCAGCGCCTGCTGTTCCTCAAGTGCCGCCATCGCTGCCGCGCCGACAGCCTCACGCCGCGCGAGCACACCATCGCCGAGCTGCTGGCGCGCGGCGACACCCACAAGGAAGTGGCCGCCATCCTGAACCGCTCGCCGGCCACCGTGCGCAACCACATCCAGTCGATCTACGACAAGCTGCAGGTGGGCAACGTGGCGGGGCTGATCCACGAGCTGCGGCTCGCAGGCTGACAAGCGCCCTGCCCAAAAGAAAAGGCGCCGAGGGCGCCTTTTCTGTTTGAGTCCGCGATGCCTCTACTTCGGCCGGATCGCGTCCGCCGTGCCCTGGATGAAGGCCTTGATGCTCTCGATGTCGTCGCCCGAGAGCTTGCCCGTGAAATCGGGCATGCCGCGCGACATGGCCGGGCCCTTGAGCACGAACTTGTCGAGGTTCTCGATGTAGGCCGGGTCGAGGTAGCCCAGGTTCGGGATGTTGCCGCCGCGGTCCACGCCCGGCACGCCGTGGCAGAACACGCAGTTGCTCACGTACAGCATGGTGCCGGCCTGGACCTTGGCGGGGTCGTACTTCACGCCCTGCACGAGCTTGGCCATGCGGTACTCGACGAAGGCGGGCATCTTGGCCGTGCCGCCGACCGCGAAGGTGTAGACCGTGCCCGGGCCCTGGCGCTCGGTGGCGCGCTGCGCCAGGCCATACACGCCGCCCCAGCCCACGGCCACCGACACGTACTGCTTGCCGTCCACCATGTAGGTCGCGGGCGCCGCCACCACGCCGGTGCCGGTGGGCGTTTCCCAGAGCTTCTCGCCGGTCTTCGCGTGGTAGGCCACCAGGCGCCCGTCGGCCGTGCCCTGGAACACGAGGTCGCCGGCGGTGGTCAGCGTGCCGCCGTTCCATGGCGAGGCGTAGTCCACGCCCCAGGCTTCCTTCTGCTTGATGGGGTCCCAGGCCACGAGGCGGCCGAAGGGCTTGCTCGTGGGCGGCTCGACGTTGGCGAACTTGCCCAGGTTCCAGCCCAGCGCCGCGTGCGGCCGGCCGGGCGCGTTCTCGTCGAACTTCCAGGCCTTGTCGTCCATCAGGTTGATCGGCACGTGCTGGGCGGGCAGGTAGGCCAGGCCGGTCTGCGGGTTGTAGGACATCGGGTGCCAGTTGTGCGCGCCGAACGGGCCCGGGATGCTGTCGCCCGGTTTCTCGTTCTGGCGCGCGGCGGCGATCTCGATCGGCCGGCCGTTCTTGTCGTAGCCCGTGGCCCAGTTGACCTCGACGAAGTTCTTCGCCGAGATGAACTTGCCGTTGGTGCGGTCGATGACGAAGAAGAAGCCGTTCTTCGGCGCGTGCAGCAGCACCTTGCGCGCCTTGCCGCCCAGCTTGACGTCGGCCAGGATCATCGACTGGGTGGAGGTGTAGTCCCAGTTGTCGCCGGGCGTCTCCTGGTAGTGCCACTTGTACTTGCCGGTGTCGGGGTCGAGCGCCACCACCGAGCCCAGGTACAGGTTGTCGCCGCCCTTGGGGCTGCGCGCCTTGGCCGCCCAGGGCGAGCCATTGCCGGTGCCCACGTACATCAGGTTGAGCTCGGGGTCGAAGGCGAAGCTGTCCCACGCCGTGCCGCCGCCGCCGGCTTCCCAGTACTTGCCGCTCGGGTCCCAGGTCTTGGCGGCGCGCGCCATCGACTCGTCCTCGAAAGGCTTGCTCGGGTCGCCGGGCACCACGAACCAGCGCCATTTCTGGTCGCCGGTCTTCGCGTCGTAGGCGGTGACGTAGCCGCGCACGCCGTACTCGGCGCCGCCGTTGCCGATGATGACCTTGCCCTTGAACACGCGCGGCGCGCCGGTGATGGTGTAGCTGCCCTTCTGGCCGTCGATGGTGTTCTTCTCCCACACCTTCTGGCCGGTGGCGGCGTCGAGTGCGATCAGCCGGCCGTCGTAGGCGGCCACGTAGACGCGGCCCTCGTACAGCGCCACGCCGCGGTTGACCACGTCGCAGCAGCCCTTGAAGCCCTTGGAGCGGTCGACCTGCGGATCGAAGGTCCAGATCTTCTGGCCGGTGCGCGTGTCGATCGCATGCACGATGCTCCACGAGGCCGTGACGTACATGATGCCGTCGACCACCAGCGGCGTGGCTTCCACGCCGCGTGTCGATTCGAGGTCGTACGACCAGACCAGCCCGAGCTGCTTCACGTTGCCGGTGTTGACCTGGTCGAGCCGGCTGAAGCGCGACTCGGCGTAGTCGAGCCCGTGGCTGGGCCAGTCGGGCGTCTTCTTCGCCGCGTTGGCGCGCACGAAGTTGCCGTCGACGCGCTTGACGGCCGCGCCGGCGCGGTCCTGCGGGGTGGCCGCGGTCTGGGCCAGCGCCGGGGCCGCAAGGCCCAGGCACAGCAAGGCGCCCGCAAGCAGGCGCCGCCCGGAAAGAGGCTTTGTTGTCGTCTTCATCGTGGTCTGTCTCCTTCGTCGTTCTGCCCCAAGGATCGTTCGCACGGCGCCAGCCTTCACCCCCGGGATTTCCCCAGTCCAGCCTTGTTCCATTGCGGAACACATTCGAGACGGTCCCTGAATCCAGAAGAGGCGGCGAACCCATGGCGCTCGACAGGCTCGGCACGGCGGATGCGCCGCGCCAACTCTTTGCCAGCACGCCGGCGCAGCGCGTGGCGCTGGCGCGGCAGCAGTTCTTCGAAGAAGGCGTGCGCCCCTCGGGGCTGGTCGGCGAGGCGGTCATCCAGTCGTGGATGCGCTGCAGCCGCACCCACGCCGACCGGCAGCGCGTGGTGTCCTTCGACGCGGTCACTCCCAGCCGGCTGCACACCACGCTCGCGCGCAACCGCGAGCTGCTGGACGTGGCGCGGCACGAGCTCGCGCAGATGGAGCACATGCTCGCGGGCACCGACTGCCGCGTGATCCTCACCGACCGCGACGGCGTGGTGGTGCATGTCACGAGCCAGCCCGCCGGCACGCACCAGCCCGTGCTGCGCCAGACCGCGCGCCTGGGCGTGAACATCTCCGAGCGCGTCGTGGGCACCACGGCGCCGGGCATCGTGGCCAGCACCGGGCAGGCCTGCACCGTCGACGGCGCCGAGCACTACTACGACGTGCTGTGCCACATGCAGTGCGCCGCGGCGCCGATCCGCGACGTGAGCGGCCAGCTCGCGGGCGTGCTCGACCTCACGGTGGAGGCGCGGCGCTTCGGCTTCGACGCGGCCTCGATGGTCGCGCTGCACGCCACCATCATCGAGAACCGGTTGCTGCAGGCGCAGTCGCGCGACCACCTCATCCTGCGCTTCCAGGCCAGCCCCACGCTGCTGGGCACGCCGCTCGAGGCGCTCGCGGGCATCGCGCCCGACGGCACCATCGCGTGGCTCAACAACGCCGGCGCGCGGCTGCTGGGGCGGTTGCCCGAGGCGCCCGACGACCGCGACGTGGAATGCCTGCTGGGCCACGACCTCGCAAGCCTGCTGCGGCTGGGCCGGCGCGAGGCCGCGCAGCCGCTGCGGCTGGCCAGCGGGCTCGGCGTGTGGATGCAGGCGCAGCTCAAGGGCGCGGACGGTGCGGACTTCCGGCATGCGGTGGCGATGCCGGACATGGCGAGCGCGCAGGTCGATGCGCCGGTGGCGATTGACGTGCAGGCGGAGCAGCCCGTGGCGCTGGCCTCCGCCGGCGAGACACCACCGACCGAAACCCTGCGCGAGCACAGTCGCAAGCTGATCGAGGACACGCTCGCGGCGCACGGCGGCAACGTGTCGCAGGCGGCGCGGCAGCTCAACGTGTCGCGCGGCACGCTGTACCGGCGGCTGCGCGGCTGGCACAACGACGACAGCAGCGCAGCGGACTGACGGACAGCGAAGGTTCAGGCGCCGGCGCGCGCCAACGCACGCGCGCGGCGCGCCTTCGCATCGGGCTGCAGCGGCCGCAGGTAGTCGTGCAGCGCCAACGCCGCCGCCCCCACCGCAGGCGCAAGCGCTTCGTAGCGCGCCGTGCGCAGCTCCGGCGCGGGCATGCCGGCGCGCTCGGCGTGGCCCTTCACGCCTTCGAACGCGGCCTGCGCGAACTCCGGGTGTTCCGCGCAGACCTTGCCCCCGAGCACGATCGCGCGCGGGTTGAAGGTGACCCACAGGTTCTGCAGCAGCACGCCGAAGAACGCGGCGGCGCGCGCCATGTCCGCGCCCTCGCGCGCCAGCACGCGCGAGCCGAAAAAAGCCTCGGCGCAGCCGCGCCGGCCGCACGAGCACAGCGGCCCGTCCAGCTGCAGGATGGTGTGGCCGATCTCGCCGGCCATGCCTTGCGCGCCAGTGAAGAGGCGGTCGTTCAGCACCACGCCCGCGCCCACGCCCACGTCGCTGTTGACGAAGATCAGCGGGTCTTCGCCCTCGCCCGCGGCGAACTCGTACTCGCCGAGCGCTGCCGCATCGGCGTCGTTCTGCAGCTGCACGGTGACGCCCGGCAGGCCGGCCGCGGCCAGCGCCTTCTCGAGCGCAGGCAACAGGCTCACGTTGCGCCAGCCGAGGTTCGGCGCGAAGCGGACCACGCCCGTGCAGTCGTCCACCGCGCCGGGCACGCACACGCCGATGCTCGACAGGCGCAGGCCGCGCTCGTCGAGCTGCGCGTGCGCCGCCGCCGCCATGCGCGCGACCTGTGCGCATACGCGGGCGGGCTCACCGTCGTCCAGCGGCTGGGCTTCCGCATGCAGCACCTCGCCCTGCAGCGAGACGCACACGAGGCGCAGCGTTTCGACGGCGATCTCCACGCCCATCAGCGCGCGCACGCCGACGTTGATCTGCAGCGGCGTGGACGGCCGCCCGAGCCCATCGGCCACGGCCGCGCCCGATTCGCTGAGCCAGCCTTCGTCGAGCAGCTCGCGCACCAGCAGGCTCACGGTCGACTTGGTGAGCCCGCTTTCGCTCGCGAGCCGCGCACGCGACAAGCCCGGCTGCGCGCGCAGCAACCGCAGCAGCACGCTGCGGTTCAGGCGCTTCAAGAGCTGCTGGTCACCGATGGTCTTCATGTCATGCCGCTGCGGTGGCTGCGTGGTGCGCCTGTTCGCGCCCCTCGGGCCGCTTGCCGGCGATGATCATCCCGAGCACTTCGTCCTCGGTCACGTCGGCCGTGCGGTAGGTGCCCACGAGCTTGCCGTTCTTCATCACCGCGAGCCGGTCGCTCAGCGAGAACACGTCGGGCATGTCGTGCGTGATGAGGAAGATGCCGACGCCGTCGTCCTTCAGCTGCTTGACGAGGCGCCCGACCATCGCCGTCTCTTCGGGGCCGAGCGCGGCGCAGGGCTCGTCCATGATGAGGATGCGCGCGTTGAAGTACAGCGCGCGCGAGATCGCCACCACCTGCCGCTGCCCGCCCGACAGGCGCCGCACCGGGATGCGGATGTTGGTGAAGTTCTTGTTCAGGCGCTGGAACACCTTGCGCGCCTGCACTTCCATGAAGTGGTCGTCCAGCGTGTTCCACGCCGTCATCTTCTCGCGGCCCAGAAAGAGATTGGCCACCGAGTCGAGGTTGTCGGCCAGCGCGAGCGTCTGGTAGATGGTCTCGATGCCTTGGGCCTGCGCCTCGGCGGGCGTGCGGATGTGGACCTTCTCGCCGGCGATGAGCGTGTCGCCCGAATCGATCGGGTAGGCCCCCGCGAGCATCTTCATCAGCGTGGACTTGCCCGCGCCGTTGTGGCCCAGCAGCGCGACCACTTCGCCGGGGTAGAGGTTGATGCTCACGCCGTCCACGGCCTTCACGCCGCCGAAGGCCTTGCGGATCTCGCGCAGCTCGACGAGCGGTTTCGTCTTGTCGATGTCGGCCATGTCAGTTTTCCCCGAACTTGCGGCGGTACAGCACGTCGAAGACGACGGCGACGATCAGCACCTGGCCGATGATCACCATGCGCTTGCCGATGGGCACGTCGAGCAACAGCATGCCGCTGTCCAGCGACTGCATGATGAGCGCGCCCAGCACCGAACCGAAGATCGAGCCGCTGCCGCCCGCCAGCGCCGTACCGCCGATGACGGCCGCCGCGATCACGTACAGCTCCATGCCCGTGCCCAGCGAGTTGGTGCCCGCGTTGAGCCGCGCGATCGACACGATGGCCGCCACCGTCACCAGCACCGCCAGCAGCGCGAACAGCATCAGCGTGACGCGCTGCACCGGAATGCCCACCAGCGCCGCCGCGTCGGGGTTGCCGCCCATCGCGAACACGTAGCGGCCGAAGCGCGTGCGGTGCACGATGAACGACAGCACGATCGCCACCGCCGCCCAGATCAGCACCGGGATCGGAATGCCCTGCGGCTCGCTCTTGGACGAGATCTGGTAGCTGTTCATCACCCAGGCGAAGCCGACCACCACCGCCACCGGCACCGCCGTGAGCAGCACGTCGAGCCACAGCGCCTCGGTCGGCATGTCGTAGCGCTGGCGCGCGCGGCGCTTTTGCACCATGCGCCCGAACAGCACCAGCGCCACCAGCCCCGCGAGCACCCAGCTGGCCGTGACGCCGATGCCGCCGTCGTAGCCGCCGCCCAGGCGCTGGAAGAACTCGTCGTTCACCGGCTGCGTCTTGCCGTCGGCCACCAGGAAGGCCGCGCCGCGAAACGACATCAGCCCGCCCAGCGTGACCACGAACGACGGCACGCCCAGCACCGCCGTGAGCCAGCCCTGGTAGATCGATACCAGGAGCGCCACCGCGAGCCCCGCGAGGCAGGCCGTGGGCCACGACCAGCCCGAGGTGTACTGCAGGTAGGCGATGAGCACGCCGACGAAGCCCATCACCGAACCCACCGACAGGTCGATGTGGCGCGCCACGATGATCAGCACCATCACCGTGGAGACGATGCCGACCACCGCCGTCTGCTGCGCGACGTTGTAGAGGTTCTCGGGCGAGAGGAACACGCCGCCCGACATGATGCTGAACGCCACCGCCATCGCGGCCAGCAGCACGCACATCAGGAGCAGGCGCAGGTCGATGCCGGTGCGGCGCCACCAGCCGGGTGTTGGATCGCTCATTTTTTCAAGCCCCCTCAGGACGGACTACAGGTGCGCAACCGCCCACCGGCAGGCCCTTGCGGGTCGGCCGGAAGCCATGTTGCGAAGAGATGGAACGGCGCGCTCAGCGGGAAGCTGAACGCGCCGGTGGTTGCAGCGTTACTTGCAGGCCGCGGGCGCGTTCGCGCCCGAGACGCCCTTGCAGAGTTCGTCCTTCTTGATCCAGCCGGCCTTGACGATCACGTCGAGGTTGTCGCGCGTGATCGGCACCGGCGTCAGCAGGCGCGAGGACAGCGAGATCTTCTTGGCACCGCCGGCCCAGGGTGCGGCCTTGTCGACCGGCTTGCCGGCTGCGAGCGATACCGCGGCCGTGGCGGCTTCGCGGCCGAGTTCGCGCGAGTCCTTCCAGATCGTCGCGGTCTGCGTGCCCAGCGCCACGCGGTTCAGCGCGGCAAAGTCGGCGTCCTGGCCCGACACCGGAATGCCGCGCAGGCCCTTGGCCGTGAGCGCCGCCACCGCACCGCCGGCGGTGCCGTCGTTGGCCGCCACCACCGCATCGACCTTGTTGCCGTTCTTGGTGAGGATCTGCTCCATGTTCTTCTGCGCGACCTCGGGCTTCCAGCCTTCGGTGTACTCGTCGCCGACGATCTTGATGTCGCCCTTCTTGATCGCGGCGTCCAGCACCTCTTGCTGGCCGGCGCGCAGGAAGTCGGCGTTCGGGTCGCTCGGCGAGCCCTTGATGATCACGTAGTTGCCCTTGGGCTTGACCTTGAGCACCTCGCGCGCCTCCATGCGCCCGACCTCGACGTTGTCGAAGGTGATGTAGAACACGCCGGGCGCCTCGATCAGCCGGTCGTACGCCACCACGGGCACCTTCTGGCGCGTGGCCTTCGTCACGGCGGGCAGGATCGCGTCCTTGTCCATCGCCAGCACGATCAGCGCCTTCGCGCCCTTGGACATCAGCCCCTCGATGTCGCCCAGCTGCTTCTCGGGCGAGCCGCCCGCGTCGGCGCTGATGTATTTCGCGCCGAGTTTTTCCAGCTGCGCCTTGATCGCGGCCTCGTCGGTCTTCCAGCGTTCTTCCTGGAAGTTGGACCAGCTCACGCCGACCACGGTCTGCGCCATCGCGCCCACGGCCGTGAGACCGAACGCCAGGGCGGCCAGGGTGTGTTTCGTTGTCAGTTGCATCGATGTCTCTCCTCAGAACGGTGGGCCGGGGTAGTTAGTTTGAGTGGCGAACTAACTATCCCATCGGCGGGAGGTTCCGGGCACCCGGGAATTCCCCGAGACGTGGGCGAAGGCACGGATGGGTGATGGGCTTGGCAGTACGAAGAAGGATTGCCTGGGGATGCCGTGAGTTCGTGAGCAGGCATGAAAAAGGCCCCCGAAGGGGCCTGATGTGTGATTGCGCTTTTCGCGCTGGGCCTGCGGCCAGGGTTACTTCCTTACGCCGTCAGTGCCACCACTTCCGCATCCGTGAGCTTCTGCGGCTGGTAGCGCACCGCGCGGACGTGGAAAAAGGGTTGATTGCTGCCGCCGTAGGACAGGTTTCCAACGCCAAGGTTGGCGAACGGCGGGACCGTTGGCAGGGCAGCCTTGAGGAGTTGGCCGTTGCACGCGAACCGAAGGCCATCGGCGCCATAGCTGAGGGCGACCTTGACCGGGCTCCCAACAGGTGTTCCCTGGAGTCCGACCGAGACCGTGTTCGGCCCCGACGGACCGTTGACAGCCGAGTAGGCGTAGGCGAGCGCCGACGCAGTGAACCCGATGCCCACGCGATTTCCGACCGCTGTGCCAATCTCGACAAGATTCCTTGCCGTTGTGTCTCCCTCTTTCGGCCGTCCAAACTCCATGAGGATGGTGCCTTCAGCGGCATTGCACCAGCCCTTCTTTGCGTCGACGAGGACGAGATCACCTGCTCTCGTGGTTGCCCCGGAGGTAGCGGCGTCTGCCTGTCGGGTTGTCGTTGCTGAAGTGGCGCCGTCAGCGAGACGCGTCACTGTCGCCGTCGTTGTCGGGATATAGCTCGACGCGGACGACGCCTGTTCCAGCTGCAAGCCCGTGAACTTGAAAGCCCGGGCGCTGTTGGTGCCGTACTTCCAGATACCCGACACAGTGCTGGGAACGGATGCATCGGTGGTCCGCGTGCCCGTGAGCCGGTACACGCCGCCCCCGACATGCGTCATGGTGCAGGCGGCGGGAGAGATTGGCGCGTTCGCGATGACGAGCGCGAAGTCCGCCGCGCCGCCAGACGCGGGCATGCTGGGCGCTCCGCCGTCATCCATCTTCACGAAACAGGAAATCACGTAGGTGGTCGACGGCGCAAGAACAGGCGACTTGGCGGCATAAGACGCGAACGTGCCGGCTGGCGGCGGCGCAGGGAATGCGATGCCTGTCGTGAACCCCAGCTCGCTCCAGGACGCCGCCGCGCATCCGATCCTGACGGGCACATCCGCAAGCCCATTGCGAAACTCGCTCTCGGTCAACAGGTTGGTGCTGGACACCTCTTGCATGAGCCAGGGTGCGATGGTCAGGTCGGCGGGGTTGTAGGTCATCCGCGCGGCGCCCGCCGCAGCGGTCTTCATCACACCCATGGCGTCGAAGTAGGTGCCGATGGATGCGCGGCCGGTGAAGGTCTCGGTGCTCGGGATGTAGCTGGTCGCATAGGCACCGGCTTCGAGCTGGGCGCCCCAGATCTGAAAAGCGCCGCTATCGGGACCTGCATCGGTGAATCCGGCATAGCAGGCCATCGCATCACCGACACCGATGCCAGTTGCCTGTGTGTAGGTGCAACGAAACCACCCATTCCCTACGGACCGCATTTCCCACCCGGCCCCTGAGATGGAGGGGGCGGCACCCGACAACGTGCACAGGCCAAAGGTGAAGTTTGTGGACGTCGTACTGTTGCGCAGCAGGAGTGAGATGGGAGCCGCTCGGGAGACATTTCGAACGTAGACGGAATAGGTCAAGACAGTGGAAGTCGCAGCTGGCCCTGTTTGAGCGAACGGCCCGGTCGGCGCGCCCGACACCTCAACAGCCCGAAGACTTCCATCTGGAGCCAACTTTCCCGACGCTCGAAAGAGGCCGCTCGTTGCCCACGGCGTCAGGTGCATGTCGCTGCTCTTCTGCAGGATGTTGGTGCGCTGCTCCTCGACCATCAGCACTGGGGGCAAGGTCAGGTTCGATGGCTCGTGGCTGTTGCGCGCAACACCCGCCGCCGCATAGCGCAGGACGCCGTTCACGTCGTAGTAGCTGCCGATGGAGCTGCGCGCCGTGACGGCATCGACGCTGGGAATGTAGGAGCTTGCGAACGCGCCAGTCTCAAGCTGCGCGCCCCAGATGTAGATACCGGCAACACCGTCGCCCGACCCACTGGTGCCAACAGAAGAACCGGGGTAGATGGCGGCCACAAGCGCGGCAGAAGCATCGCTCGTGAAAACCAATTCGACACGACGCCAGCCATTGCCTGCATCGACAACCCTTTTCGAAACCTCGACAAATCCGCCGTTCACCACACCTGCGGCTGTCATCGTTGTCAGATTGAAGGGAATGCTGATGCTGTCAGCAGAAGAGGCGCCTCGCGCATAGATCCAGCCGCTCGAAGAGCCTCCCGCCTTCGCATAGAAGGAGTAAGCGTAGGTGGTCGCTGTTGCAGCCTTGGCAACAGTCTGAACGACGTGGCCGAGGCCTGCGGCGGCGCCGCTGTTCAGAATCAGCTTGCATGCATCCCATCGCCCATTGGGCGCAACAGCGGCTTCCGGCACCGGCGTGGCATTCGACCTTGTCCACGTTGGATATCTATCGAAGCGAGACGAGAACAACAACAGGTTCTGCCGCGGGCTTTCGATCAGCAACCCCTTCGAAGCTTTCGTGATCGGATCGAAATCGAAGCGCGGCGTGGGGCTGGGCTGAATGAAACCCTGCGAGTTGACGCAGGTGCCGTTGGTGCCACCAGAGTAGGTGAACAGCTCTGTGAAATTCTTGTCGGTGAGCGTGGTGGTCATTGCGTTTCGATGCTGTTGTGGGTGAGGGGCCAGCCCGCGGAGATGTCATAGGCCTCGGTCTCAGCCTCTGTCCGGAGTTGGTCGATGGCGGCGTGGTGCGTGCGCTCAGCACTGAAGCACGCCTGGACATGCAGGCCGATCGCGCGGGCCACACCACGAAGTTCGTCGATGGTCAGGCGCGCCCATCCGCTGTCGGCCTTGAAGTCGACGGCGTCGATGCCCGCGATGTCGGCGTTGACGATCACCGCCGTGATGCGGTCCTGGTCGGGCTTGCCCGTGAGAACACGCACGCCGTTCTGCAATGTGATGCCGCCGGTTTCGATTTCCCATCGATGCTCGGTGACGCGCTCGCGCAGTGAGCGACGACGGTCCTCCATCGTTCGCGGATCGAGCCAGGCGCGTTGCGTCCAATCGAACACGTGGTGTTCGTCTGGCTTCGACGGCATGTCGACAGGCTTCCCATCCGCGATGTATTGGTCGAATCGGGCTTTTCCCACATGGACAGACTCGCCTTCGAAGGCCTGACTGAGGCACTCGTCCTCGGAGCCGGCATAGCCTGAGCGAACGACCTCTCCGGTCGCGGTTCTATAGACAGTGAAATCGATCATGTTCAACGACGTGTGGCAATTGCATAGATGAAAGAGCCGGAGAGACCGGAGGGCGATGTAGAGGAGATTTCGATCACGGAGTCACCTGGCCAACATTGAAAATTTGCACCACCAGTCACAGTGGTACCTGCAATGCCTGCACCAAACCAGACCTGGTTTCCGTTCACTTTGATCGAGACAAATCCCGTCATCATCAAAAAGACAGTCCCCATTGCGAAGACCTCCAACGTCTGCCCCGTGCTGTTGCGGTAGAGCAATTGGCAGACATTCCCCGGCGAGACTGCGTATCTGGGAACGGTGACCGCTTCGCCGCGAATGTTGAGCGTGCCGATCACGTCGGCCTGACCGATCGTCAGCCCTCCCCGATCCAGGTTGAAGCCAGGCCCCCACAAGCGGAAGCTATCCCCTCCGTTGGGGGTCCCCAGCATCTGCAGGCCGCAAGACCCCTGGGTGAAGTCGACAAAAGAGGCCCCATCCGGTGCCTTGGCGAGTATCCAGCCCCATCTGCCATCGCCGTACCACTTGTCGGTGGAGCGGATGTAGCCCCAGTCCGTTCCCGCCATGTTCCCGTTGATCGTGATCTGACCCGCACTGATGTAGTTCAGCTTCGAGATCGTGGCCGTCAACTGCTCCACATCCAGCGAGCGGGCCTTGATGGACCCGTCGACAAACAAGTTGCCATCCATGCCGATGGTGCTGGCACCGTCCACGGGACCGACGATGAACGGGTACTTGGTCTCTCCGCCCGTGGCAGTCTGGGCGATCGCGAACTTGTCGACGAGCACGACCATCTTGCTCTCGACGTTGTCACTGTCGAGCAGGATCCCGGCGACCCGGTTGTTGGCCGTGACGTTGAGCTTCCACGTCGACTTGACCTTCCCGTCAAGCGTCGCAAGTGCACTCGACGTCGCAGTGATCGACGCAGTGTTCCCATTGACCTTGGCCGTCACATTGGTCAGCGCCGTCGCCTGGCTCGTGATCGCGCCTTCCGCGCTCGTCACGCGCGTCGTGAGCGCATTGACCGCGGTGGCGTCCGCCTTCGTTGCCTCCGCCTTGGTAATCCGCAGGCTGTCCGTGACATCCTCGAAGCGGAACCCCTGGATCTCTGAATAGCCTGTCGTGCCACCCGTGTGGTTCAGGGCGAAGCCGGGGCTGACCGAGGTATCACCGAAGGCGCTGCCGAGGAGGTCCAGCGAGATCAGGGTCCAGACGTTGTTGGGCAGGCTGCCGATCGCGATGGGACTGTTGCTGTAGTTGCCCAACGTGTTGCGCCACCAGGTCCAATAGTGCGTGCCGTTGGCATCCACGCGTCGGACCCATGCCGTGAGGCGGTAGGTCCGCGCCGGATCGATCACTACCTTGCTCTTCGAGTAGTTCCAGAAGTTCGCGCCGCCCACGGGCGAACGGCACACCGTCGTGGCGACCTTGCCGGTCGTGGTCGTGACGAAGTACGTCGCCAGGTTGGTGCCGTAGTGGCTGCGCCAGGCCGCTGCGTTGGCCAGGCTCTCGTCTGCCGTCAGGCTGGCCTGCGAGTCGGCACGTCCCAGCTCCAACCCGCTGTTGATGCTGGTGATCGCATCGCCCTGCGACGTGATCAGGCCTTCCGCATTCGTGACGCGCGTCGTCAATGCGGTCAGGGCCGTGTTGCTGGCCTTGCTCGGCAGGCCGTTCGTCGTGTGGTTGACGGTGGCCGACAGCGCCGTGATCGCGTTGGCGTTCGCCGTGTCCGCGGTGACGCGGGCACTCTGCTCGGCCGTCACGGCTGCAGCAGCATCTGCCTTGTTCGTGTTGACGACCGCTTCGAGCGCTTGCCGTGCAGACACCTCGGCCGCATCCGCCGTGATGCGCGCCTGGCGCTCCTCGTAGATCAGGCCGCTGGCGAGCGTCGGGCCCGTCGGCTTCTCCCAGACTTCGAAGGCATTGCCCACGAAGTCGTTGACCAGCGACGCCCCGATCACCGTGTCCAGGCTGCCCGAGGTATCGGGAACGCCCGTGAGCGCCACCGACAAGCCCTGCCGCTGGATCGCCTCTGCGCTGTCCGCCTGCGCCCGCGCCACCGCCTCGGCCTGCAGCGCTGCCGAGCCGGCCGTGGCGTTGCCGGTGACGGTCGCCTGCAATGCGGTGATCGCATTGGCATTGGCCGTGTCGGCGGTGGCGCGCACGCTCTGCTCAGTCACCAGCGCCGCATCGGCGCTGGTCTTGTTGCCCGCGACCGTGGCCGCCAGCGCCGTGCGGGCCGTGATCTCCGCGTTGTCGGCGGCGATGCGTGCCTGGCGTTCGCTGTAGACCAGGCCCGAGCTGACAGCCCCCACGTCCGTGCCGGTGTAGGCACCGCGCACCTGCGTGGCCAGCGATTCGCGCGCCGTGACTTCCGCCGTGTCCGCCGTGGCACGCGCACTCTGTTCGGCGTTGATCGCGGCATTGACGGTGGCCAGGTTCCCGGCCACGGTCGCGGCCAGTGCCTGGCGGGCCGTGACCTCGGCGGCATCGGCATTGGCGCGCGCCGTCTGCTCCGCCACGAGCGCGGCATCCGCGTTCGTCTTGTTGCCGGCCACCGTGGCTGCCAGCTGCTGCCGGGCCGTGACCTCGGCGCTGTCCGCGCTCACCCGTGCATCGCGCTCCGATGCCAGGAGGCCCGAGCTCAGTGCGCCGATGTCATTGCCGTTGTAGGCGCCGCGCAGTTGCGTCGCGAGGTTCTCGCGCGCCGAGACCTCGGCGGCATCCGCACTCGCACGCGCAGCGATCTCGGTCTGCAGCGCAGCGTTCGAGGCGCCCGGTGACGGGCGTCCGATGGCGACCCAGTCGATCTCGAAGTACGCCGTGGCAGTCTGCGCCGCCGACAGCTCGATCCGGAGCTGGTCGATGGCCACATCCCAGCCGGGGCTGACCGTGACCATGCCGATGCCTGCGCCGTCGTAGGTCGGCTCCGTCATCGTCACACGCCGCGACGCATCGAAGCCACTGTCGCTCGCCGCGCGCCAGGACAGCGCGCCGTCCCATGCGGGCGCACCGACCTTGCGCACACGCATGCGGATCTGGCCGTAGGTCGAACCGTTCGCGGCAATCCCCACAGGCGACACGACGAAAGGATCGGTCGCATGGTTGGCGGGGCGGATCCACCCCGCTGCCACGGAGGGCGTGCCATTGCCCGTCCAGGCCTCCAGGCCGGAATCGAAGTACCAGATCTTTGCGTAGTCGAACTGCTCGCCCACGCCTGCCGAGATCAACGTGATCTGCTGTGCCAGGGCTTCGTCGCTCGTGGCGCGCGCACTGCGCTCCTGGTAGATCAGGCCACTGACCACCTGCGACAGGTCCGACCCGCCGTAGCCACCGGTGAGCTGCGCCTGCAGTGTCTCGCGCGCACTGACTTCGGCGGCGTCGGCCGCCACCCGAGCCTGGCGTTCTTCGGCGATCAGGCCACTGCCCACCTGCCCCAACGCCGGTGCCTGCCAGACGCCGTAGCTCTGCTCGGCAAACCCGATGTCCAGCGACGCGCCATCCACGTAGGCCAAGGTGGCGGCGAGGTCCGTCGCGCCGACCAGCGCGACCGTGAGCGACTCGCGGCTGCGGGCCTCGGCCGCGTCCGCGGCACTGCGCGCCGAGGCTTCGTTGCCGATGGCGGCAGTCAGCGACGCGTCCGCGGCCTGCAGCTGCGTGGCCAGTTGCTGGCGTGCCGATGCTTCCGCCGCATCGGCGCTGGCGCGCGTCGTGGCTTCGGTCTGCAGTGCCGCCTGCGCGGTGCTCAACGATGCGTTCAGCGTCGTGAGGCGTGACGACAGCGACTCGTCCGCGGTCTGCCGCGCCGTGGCCTCGTCCGCAATCGCGGCGCTGCGGGCATTGGTCTCGGCAAGCAGCGCCGCCGCCCGCGCGCTCTGTTCGGCGGTGATCGCCGTGGCGCGGGTGCTGGCCTCGGCCGTCACCGCAGCCTTCCGGTCGGCCACCTCCTGCGAGACGGCTGCCACACGTGCCGTGATCTCGGCCTGGTCGGCCGCAGCGCGGGTGGTGGCTTCGGCGGTGAGCGCGTTCGTCACCTGCGTGACCTGCTGCGTTCGCTGCTGGGCCTCGGACACCAATGCCGCCGAGCGCGCGGCCGTTTCTGCCGCCAGGGCGGCCGTTCGCGCAGCCGCTTCGGCGCTCAGGGCCTGCGCGCGATCCTGCGTTTCCTTCGCCAGCGCCTGGCCCTGCGCCTGATCGACGGCCTTGAGCTCGTCGACGGCCTCGTTCAGGCCCTTTTCGAGTTCTTCCAGCGCTTCGTCGATGCCGGGCAGCACCGTGAGCTGCACATACGCGGCCGCGCTGCCGTTGCCGCCGGCATCGACGGCGCGCACCCAGTAGCGCCAGCTGCCCGTGGCTTCGGTGCGAACGAAGGTCCGCTCAGCCGTGCGTCCGATCTCTTCGGAAGTCTCGAGCGTGGCGCCCCGGCGCAGCTCGTAGTACGCGATCGGCTGCATGGTCTTGCAGTCCTGCCAGGCCAGGTCGATCTCGTTGCGCCAGACGGTGCCGTTCACGAGCGGCTGCGCAGGCGCCGCGATGTCGATGGACGCGGAGACCGGCACCGACCATTGGTTGGACGTGCTGCCGTGCGAAGCCCAGACACGCTGGGTGCCCGCGCGCAGCCACCCGAGGTTGGCCGCGACGCCCTTGGCGGAGAACACCTCGTCGGCCAGCTCCCAGCTGGCGCCGATGCGCACGCGGGTCGTGCTCCAGTCGAGCAGGTCGAGCCCGATCGGCTGACCCCAGGTGGCGACGATGCCGGCGTCGGTCACGTCGAGTGTGAGCCCCGCCACGTCGCCAGGCACGCCGCCCTTGCCGACCAGCGTGTGCTCGGCCGTGGCCCACGGGCTCGATGCGTAGGGCGTTCGAAAGCGCGCACGCACTTGGTAGAGGCTGCGCACCGACAGGCCCAGCAGGAAGGTCTCGGTGGCATCGCCCGGCAGTTGCGACGAGTGCCAGTCGCTCACCGGCGCCAGCGAGCGCCATTGCACTTCGACCGCGCCGCTCTTCAGGATGTTGAGCTCGTTCGATTTCGCCCACGAGACGCGGGCGCGCGCCACCATGCCGCCGTCCTGCAGAGACATCTGCGACGGGCCGCTTTCCACCTTGAAGTCGAACGGTGCCTGCGGTTGCAGGAACGGGCTCGGCAGGTTGGTGTTCGGCGCCGCGTCGGCCAGCACCTCGTCGGCCAGGTCGTAGTAGGCCGGCACGTCCTCGATCACGAGCAGCGACAGCGGTGCGTTGCGCGCGTAGGTCCAGTCGGTGACGCGGAAGGTCTTGTTGGTAAAGCCGTACAGCGCGCTCGAGAGCACGATGCGGTCCCCGGGCTGCAGATGCCAGGCCAGCATCTTCGGATGGATGCGCAACACGAAGCCGCCGCGGCTTTGCTCGACCACCACGCGGGCGATCTGGTGGCAGCGCACATGCGAGGTCGTGAAGGCCAGCGCCATGTCGGTGAACTTGTCCTTCGCATCGAGTGCACGGAAGTTCGAGTTCTGGTAGGGCGAGAAGTCCTCGCTGACGCCGTTGCGCGCGCCATTGACATACGTGCCGCGCATGCCGTTGAAGCGACTCGCACCGGGATGGGCGGTCTGAGCCACCGCCGTGGGTGCCAGCATGTCGTCGTCGTCGAGGTTGAGCACCGGCGTGCTCCATGCGCCGGCCTGGACGCGCCAGACGCCGCCCGACTCCAGGCTAAAGCCAGCCATCGCGTCCTCGATCTGCTGACGGGTCGATTCGCGGTCCTGGTCGGAGCGGAACATGCCGTCGCAGACGTACCGGGCGCGCGAGTTGCCGTAGTTCAGCGCGTCGCCTGCTTGCACCGCGGTGTAGACCTGCTCGTCGCAAGCGTTGGCGGCAGCGATGAGCGCGTTCTCGTCGATCTGATCGGCCGCCGCGAGGTAACCCGACTCCGAGCGCAGGAAGTCGGCCAGGCACAGTGCCGGGTTGCGCGAGTAGACGGTCTGACCGGTGCGCGGGTCGTGCACCTTCTTGCCGCGAATCCTCGCGGTGATCTCGGGAATGCCACCCTGGAAACGATCGAACAGCAGGTTGAGCGTGACGACCGCATAGGTGCAGCCGCTGAGCTTGTGCTGTTCGGTCCAGAAGTCGACATTGGGGAATGTCTCGTGCAGGCTGGCGCGAAGGAAGCCATCGGCCGTGTCCACGCCGCCGGGCGAGGTGTGAAACTGCACGTTCACCGACGGACCTTCCGAGGGCCATCCGTTGAACAGCGGCGGCATCTGGAACTCGGCACCATCGGTCCAGCCGGCCGCGTTAGGTCGTCCCACCGACGTACCGTCAATGAAGATTTCGTCGATGGCCTCGCACTCGTGCGCCGCGAAGACGATCACGATGTGCTTGAAATGGGCCATCGCACCGCTGTCGAGCACAGCAACGATGGCGCCGCCCACGCGTGCAGGTGCGCCGTAGACCGTCGACCAGGGAGCTTCCGAACTGACCAACGTGGCGGTGCGGTCACGCAGGTTGGCAACGTCTTCGGCGAACTTGCGGGCCGCGGCCTGGCGCGCCTTCTTCTTGGCTTGCGATGAGGCGTAGGCCGAACTCACGATCGAAACGACCGCAGCGACTGCCGCTCCATAGCTCGTGATAGCGGAAATGATCCCGCCGATGATGGACGTCGGCTCCGCATGCGCCACCGCCGCAAAACAAAGAAGACCAAACAGGACGGAGAACCGTCGAATCAAATGCGCCATGCGGCCACCCCCTCGGTCATTGGAAGAAAAATCAATCGGTCGGTGCCGGGCGCCACGATGTGTGAGCCCGTGCAGATGCCGAAGCTGTAGCCCGAAACGCGGCCAATGCGACGGCCGCTGCGAGCCAGCACGACATCGCCGCGTTGCGCCATGCGCCCTGGCTGCGAGGTCCCCAGGAGAGCGGAGGCCGCCGCCTCGAAACCGCCCGAGGCACGCACATGTCGCAGCGCCGTCAGCAGCCTCTTGGGCGCCAATGCACCGCCCGGCGCGCGCAGCGCCTCGAGCGGGTCCACACCGCGCTGCTCGCGCACCCAGTCCGCGGCAATGCTTGCGCAGTCGTGCCTGAAATAGGCGAAGCCGGTATGGCGTCGCGCGTCGATGAAGGCGTCAAGGTCGGTGCTCATTTGCTGTGAACCCCCAGGGTTTGCCGGTATTGAAGATTGGCCTGCAACCACTTGCTGACCCAGATCGACGGATTGCCGATCAGGCCCGTGAGGTAGGAGAAGCCGAGTTCGCCCGGATGCCGCGCCTGGTGCTGCGCGTTGTTCATGCGCAGTGCAGCGGGATTGCTGCGCACGTCGTAGCTCGCCGTGCGGCAGTCCATGCTGATCGAGGCGTTGTTGCCGTCGCGATCGATCTTCATCTGGTCCATCACGCCGACGAAACGCAGCACGGGCGCGCCGGTAATCTGCAGCGTGTTGGCATCGAGCATCGCGATCCACACGCGCACACGACGGTCCTGGTAGTCGGAGGGATCGCCAAGCGCCAAAGCACGTGTGCCGATGTCCACTGGCGAGAGCGTCAGCGTGAGCTTCTCGGCCGCCCCGTCTTCGCTCTCGTGCAGCTCGCCGATGGAGCCGAGGTTGCCCACGCCCTGCCAGGTCTCGCCCATGACCTGGACGCTGAGCGGCCAGTTCGTGAAGCGCGCCGTGCCCGAGCGCAGTTGCAGTTCGACCAGTGCGAGTTCGCCATAGGCGCCGGCGTTGGCGGTGGCCTGAAAGCCGCTGTTGGTGGTGACTGTCATTCCCAGGACTCCATGAGATCGAGGCTGAAGCCGCCCTGCGTGCGCGACTCCGACGACCAGTTGTTCTTGGTATCGACCTTGCGCATGAGGCAGGTCGGACGATCCCAGACCACGGCGCTGCCGGCGGCCACGGCCACGCGCAACACTGGCTCGACCGACACCACGATCAGCCCCGACGCGTTCGCCACGGCATCGGCCTGCACATGCAGCAGCTGTCGCTGGATCGATCCCTGGTTGACACCGATCCAGTCGCCCTGCAGCAAGGTCTTTCCGGCTTGCGCCGCACCCATCTGGATCGACAGCGACGACGCGCCCGCCGCAGCGGCCAGCGCCGTCCATGTGCCCCGCGCGCTACCGCACGGGGCCGGCTGCAACATGTCGCTGACCGCGAGCACGTTGACCTGGCCGCGCAGCGCATGCACCAGGCTGCGCCACATCGCGGCCTCGTTCATCAGCGGAATACGCTCTTCGCTCACGAGCGCACAGGTGCGTCGCGGCGGTGCCAGCACGGCGACCTGCGACGAGCCGGTGTCGCCACTGCTGAAGCTCAGGTCGAAGGTCTGGATACCAAAGTCCTGCCGCTTGACAGGCAAGGTGGGGGGCAAGGTGATGATGCTCATTGGGGCACCACCCGCATACGCTTGAGTTGTTCCATTTGGCCTTGGTTGTTTGCTTGAAGTGCACGGTCCAGATCGGCCATCACGGCGCCGCGATCGGACCTCGAATCGATGTGGAAGACGGTGGAGGGCGCGTAGTGCAAGGCACCACCTGAACCCGAACCTTGAGCGCTGATGCCAAGACGTCCGTCGGAGCCACGGCGCAAAGGCATGATGGCTTCGGGCCCGGCCTCGCCCATGAGGCCGATGCCGTTGGCGAAGGGGAAGAAGGTGGGCTTGCCGACCACGCTGTTGGCGTAGGCGTGCAGACCAGGAGACGAAAAGACATTGCCGTTGGCGCTCTTGGTCCATCCATTCAGACCGATCAAGGTGCCGAGGGAGTCACCGCCCAGAAGGTTGGAAATACCTACCGTCGCGGAAGTCCATCCCCCGCCGAAGAGGCCTGAAACTGCGCTGAGGATTCCACCGAGCCCCGAAGAAGAGGAGCCTCCATCGGGTTTGGATCCGCCTCCCGAGATTGACCCCTTGAGCGCACGGGTCAGCCAGCCGGCGAAGCCGTCCACCGCGTCCTTCAGCGTTGCGTCGTAGAACGCATCGGCCAGCGACTGCACGAGCTTCTTCTTGAGCCCTTCGCCCATCTTGTCTATGGCATCCCGACCGCCGCCTTCCAGGAGATTCACGAAGCCGTCGCGAAACACGCCACCGATTTCGCCGGCCATCTTCTTCGACTTCTCTTCGTCCTTTTCCTTCTCCTTCTTCTGCTTCTCGTCGGTGGTTTTCAGGCGTTCAGAGTCCCGCGTTGCCGCAGCCAGCTCCTTCTCGGCAACAAGACGAGCCTGCAGCGACTTCAGGTAGGCCGGATCGACGTTCTCGGTTGCATCGAGCTCCTGGATCTGCCGCTCGGTTTGCGCGATGGTCCGCTGCTGGATCGCTTCCGTTGACAAGCCATGCACGGCGTTCTGTTCTTCCAAGGCGCGCGTCTGTTCGCGGACCTTTTCGGTGGCTTGCTGCGAAGTCTTGAGTACCGCGTTTCGAGGCGTTGCATCCAGCTCCGCATACGAGCGTTCGGCATCGTCGTTGACAAACCGGCGTTGCTGCTCGACAGTTTTCGAACGGACCTCCAGCTTCTGCCTGTCGGCGGCCGATCCCTTCTTGGTACCCAACAAGCGCAGTTCGGCCTGGATCTCGTCTTCTTGGTCCTTCAGGTCCTTCAGGCGCAGATCCCGCTTCTGGCGCACAACTGCGTAGTCATCGAGCAGGTCGCGTTTGCGCAGGCTGTCGATATTCTTGAAGCCTTCTGCGGTGAGTCGCGCCTTGGCGCTGTAATCCTCGCGGACGGCCTCGAGACTTGCTCGACGGGCTTCGTCTTCGGCGCGGTCAATGCCGGAAGCGCCTGTTCCAACTCGTCGCCCGGCATCTTTTTTCTTCTCGTTGGCTTCGTCAATCTTGGCAATTCCTGCTCGTTGAGTACGAGCATCGTCCGCATTGTTCAACGCAACTGATGAAGAGACTCTCAAACCCTCGAACAACACCGCTCTCTTCGCGACGGCCTCTTCTCGATCCTTGTCCAGCCTCGCCCCAGCCTTGCCTCGGCCGAAAGCCGCCCCCTCGCCGTTGCTGACAAAGCCATTGCCTTGCTTGAGAAGATCGATCTGCGCGATCTCCTTGTCGATCGCTTCGATCTGCTTTTGAAGCGTGACGGGGCGCCCAACGTTGAGCATGGCATCCCAGGCTCTCTGGGCGAATCCGGTCACATTCAGCCAGGCGCGTTGCAGACTGCCGAGATTGGCGACAACCTCGGTGGTACGTTCTTTCATCGCGACGGCGAATGTCTTCTGCGCGAGCGCAGCCGCTTCTTCCGTCTTCCCTTGCTTCTCCAGCGCGACGATGCGCTCGTAGGTGCTCGCGCTCAGGTAGTGGTAGGTCTCATTGAGCTTGGCTGATGCCTTGGAAGGCTCGTCAGCCAGCTTGACGAAATTGCTCACGGCCTCATTGATCGACGTGCCGAGCACCCGATTCATTTCCGCCGTCGCGCCCGCCACTTCGCTCACGACGTCGCCGCCGATCCTGCCCGTGTTGACCACTGCGGTCACGGCTTCGGCGGCCCTGGCCTGTGTACCCTTGGTCCCGGCGATCTCGATGGCTGTTGTCTGGAGCTGATCGCTGGTAAGGCCGACGTAGTTGCCGGTCATTGTGTTGGCGTTGGCGTAGGCCGCGGCTTCCTTGCTGCCTTCGACATACGCGTCGGTCAGCAGGGTCACCGCTTTGGTCGCCAGACTGACCCGTGTGGACGCACTCAGAAGGTAGTCACCCAGGGCCTCGGTCGCAGGGCCCATGCCGCCGAGCGTCGAGACGAGCTTGTCGCCTTCATTCAGCAACGATGTGAAGGGCGACTTCCCACTCTGGATACTTGAAAAGAGGCTTTGAACTGAGGAGGAAACCTCCTTCACCGAGGAAGAGACGTCCTTGGCAGCGGCATCGCCCCTCGCCTTCGCTTCTTTGGCTGAAGTCTCGACCTTGGCCTTGGCCTCTTCCGCCCGGCTCGCTTCGGTCGAGATCCTGTCGATATATTCTGAAAATTTGTCGGCGAATTCGGAAAGGCTCGTATTCATCGATGACGCGTCCATCGTCTTCCGGATTGCCGTTTTTTGTGTCGCAGCCATGTCTGTATGGTCCGTTTGAGAGAAAGAAAAAATAAGGCCGACATCTGCCGGCCCCAAGCTCCTTCGATGGCCGTCGGCCCGCGCTGTTGCTAGACGTTCAGCACCGCAATGCCTTCGTCTTCCATCACCTGCAGTTGCAGGAACACCTCGCGCTGGCGCACACGCGGAATGCCCAGGCGCCGCATCGCCACGTCGACCGCACCGAAGTCCAGCCCCTGGAACCACGCGCCTGCCGCACCGGCGACCACTCGCCATTGCGTGCGGCAGGCGTGGAACACCTCGAAGGCTTCCTGGTGTTCCGGCCACAGCTCGAATGGCGGCGGGCCGTCCCCGTTCGCCATCGAGGAGACGAGCTTTTTCGGGTCGAGCCCGAGCGACGCGCACTGGCTGCGGAGATCGTCGTCCAGCTCGTCATGGACGCGATGCGCGACTCCGAGCACGAAGCGCGCGGCGCCCCTCAGTTTTTTACGGCGGCCGGGTACGCGTGCTCGAAGTAGCTGTAGGCAATGGCCGCCTCGAAGGTCGGCCAGTCCTCCGCGGCTGCGGCGCGGTTGTCGGGCGTGCAGATGAAAGGCGCGTTGTCTTCGCCCTCCAGGCCCTTCCAGTCGGCCAGCACCATGTCGAGCAGTTCGCGGTCGGTGAGGCTGCGCGCGTCCAGCCGCGCCTGCAGCGTTTCGTTGTCGGTCTTGGACAGGCGCTTGAAGACGGCGTCGAAACGCACCTCCTCGACCTGGCCGTCACCGGGCACACGCATCACCACGGGGGCGATGAAGGTGGGCTTCACGGCGATCTTGAGCTTCTGGGGCATCGGGTTCTCTTCCTTGTGTCTTGAATGAATGACTGGGTGCTTGAGCGAATGAAGAAGAAGGCCGTGCTCAGCGCACGACGATCGACCACTCGTCGTTGCCCGAGCCGCTGGGCACGAACTCGAGCGGCACGGTGACCATCTGCACGCCGTCGACGTCGCTGTAGGTGGGCTTGCCGATCTGCGCGCGCGGCGAGAGGAACTCGACGACGTTGGTCGCGCCCTGGCCGTGCTTGAGGGCCAGGGGCACGCGCTTGCTCGAACGCGCCATGCCGATCCAGTCCTTGGTGGCCACCGAGGTGTTCTCGAAGGTGACCGAGCCGGTGGAGACGCGGGCGGTGATCTCGACCGAGTCGACGGTCATGAGGTCGCGCTTCACGACGGTGTTGCCGGCATCGAAGCTGAAGGCGCTGGCCGCCACGCCCAGGCCGTCGAGCATGAGGGTGGTGTTGGCCTTGTTCACGCCCAGCGGGTCCATGAACTTGGTGTAGTCGGCCGTGGGCAGCGGTGCGTCGGCGGCAGGCACGAACAGGCCGGTGAACTCGAACTGCCACTTCGGGATGCCCTTGGCGTCGATGGTGGCCTTCACGTTGCCGTGCGCGTCGGTCATCTTGTAGACGGTGCCGTCGACGTTGCCGTAGATGGTGAGCGACTCGAGGCTGTCGGTGGCCGGTGCGAAGGTGGTGCTGACGCCGGCGGCCGTGGTGACGGCGATGGCGCAGCCGCGCATGAGCGCGGCATAGGCCGGCACATCACCGGCAGCGGCGACGCCCGCGATCTCGACCGAGAAGGCGATCTTGCTGTACTGGGTCACCAGCACGGAGCCACGCGAGCCGAAGTAGGGTCGCACGTTGTCGCGCTGGACCACATCGCCTTCGATGGGGGTCAGGGTGACTTCGCTGACCAGGATGGCGTTGGCCGCACCGGTCGGAAGGGCGTCGGTACCGCGTACCGTTTCAGGCTTGGCCAGGATGGCCATCTTGCGCATGAGTTTTGCCATGTCGGCGTTCTCCGTAGATTGGTTGGTTGGTTGATGGAAGGAAGGGACTGATGAACAGAGGGCCTGGCTCAGAGGTAGCGCCAGGTCCGCAACTGCAGGGAGGCGCCGTGGCACTGCACGCCGCAAAAACTGACCGCGCCGGTGCCGCCGACCTGCATGCCGTCGGTGGCTTTCTCGTCCTTGATCGGGCTGGGGGCGCATGCGCCGCCGAAGCTCGGGTCCGCGCGCACGGCGTCGCGCACGGCCTCGATCAATGCGTCGAAGACGAGCTCCGAAGCGGCGGTGTCGTCGACGGCCATGTAGCCGTGCAAGGTCCAGGTGTCGACGCTGAGGGTGCGCCCGACATTGAGGCTGCGCTCCTCGGTGGCGTCGCGGCGCAGCCACCAGCCGCGCAGCTGCTGCGCGCCGCCGGGCAGCGTGTGAAGGTAGAGCGCGCGCAGCGCGGCCTCGTCGCTCGCGAAGCGCTCGCGGTCGTGAACGCGGCCGATCTGCGGCACGCCGTTCAGCGTCTGGACAATGGCCGCGCGCAAGGTGTCGAGGCCGCTCATGCCGCGGCTCCGGCCGAATGCTGCGGCGTGAAGATCGTGTGGATGGAAGTGGTGTGCATCGTTGGCTGCGTTGGTTGGTGAATCAACTGTCGCGGCCGGGCCCGAAATGCAAAAGGCCGACATCTGTCGGCCCCTGGTGCGAAAAGACGGCGGCGCGCGCCTTCGTTCATGCGTTCAGTTCGCACCGGGACCCCCACCGCGAAACCACTGCTTGATGGCCTCGATGAGCAGCGCGGTGCCGATGGCCATCGCGCCGCCCGAGGCGGCGCCGAACACGGCCGCGCGCTGCTCGACGGCGCGCAGCCTTCCGTCGAGTGCATCGAAGCGCGCATCGAAGCTGTCCATGCGCCGGTTCTGCTGGTCCTGCCCCTCCTTCAGGGCTTGCACGAGGCCGTGGATCTGGCCGAGCAACAGCAGTTCCTGTGCGCGGGCGTGGGAGTCGCTCATGGGACGGGCCTTTCTGTGATGAACTCGATCAGCGCGCGATGCCGGAGGCGATCGGCGGCGCAGGATTTCGCGTTGAGGTGGTGGTTGTCCCAGGCGTCGTCGACGGTGAGGCCGGCGTCAGCAGCACAGGCTTCGACGGAGGTGTCAGCAAGTCCGCAGGCACCGGCGGGAACGTCCGTGCCCGCGAGGGCGCTGTTCCACAGCCAGACAGCAGCAAGGCTGAGGCGATGACCGCGGTCGACAGGGTCGCGCTGTGCATCGCCAGGCGCGACAGCATCCGGGTCCGCTCGCGGCGCGACAGGTCGCGCAGGATCGCCAAGCCGCTCAGCGCGGCGATCAGGAACAGCAGGAGGAACGACAAGAGAAACGCGCCGGCGTAGATCATGGAACGGGCCTTCGAGGGTGAAGTAGCGGGCCTGCAGGGCGCTGGCGCCGAGCTGGTAGCGGGTCGATGCGGCACGCCCGCGCGCGTACTCGGCTTCGAGGTCTTTCGCGAATTGCGCGGCGCGCTGCGCTTCCTTGTCCTGCCAGAGGACGCGCTCCTTGGTGCGGCCTGCGTCGTGCACGGCCCATCCGCCGACCGCGAGCAGCAATGCGCCCGCACCGACGGCCACGGCGATCACGGAAAGTCGTGTGCCAAAGCTCATGGCGCATTCCCCTGGCATTGCGCATGCAGGCGCAGACGGTCTTGCCAGAGTCCGCCGCAGGTTTTGTTGCCGGGCGCGGAGCAATCGGTCTTGCCCGCGTACTTCCAGCCAAGGATGGCGTCGCATGCGCCTGCGTAGTCCCCGCGGTTGAGCCGCTGCACCAGCACCGAGGTGTGGCCCGCGCGGCCGCCCGTGCAGAAGTTGAAGGCGCCGATGTTGTAGGCCAGGCTCACATAGGCGTCGTACTCGTGTTGGTGCAGCGGCACTTGCACGCACTGCTTGAGCGCGCTTTCATACGTCTGCACATCGCGCAACGCGCGCTGCAGCGCGGGCACGGGCGCCGTGGTGTCGCCCATGCGAACGCCGCCGGTGGTGCCGAAGCCGATGGTCGGCACTGCGGTGCCATGCACGGGGTCGGGGTAGGCTTTGTCGCTGTAGCCCTCGCGCGCGACGATGCCCACCAGCCCGGCCGCGCTGAGCGCAAGAACGGTCAGCAATTGGCGCGGCGACGCGCCCCCTTTTTCGGCGGACGCAGGTTGCCGCCAGAACCTTCGAGAGATGTCTTTGCCCATGCCCTCATGGTCGGGCGTGGGGCTCGATCGGCTGAGGTCGACATGCGCCGACCTGTTTTTCAGCGCAGGGTGCTGCCTACACTGGCCTGCCCGCCGAACGCGGGAGCGCGCGGGTCAGATCTCGCCGCCGTGCCAGACGACGCGACCGCTGATGTGCAGTTCCGCGGCCTGCTCGGCGCTGAGCACCTGGGGCTTGTAGGCGGGGTTGTAGCTGATGATCTGCAGGCCGCCGGTCGAGAAGTCGCGCTGCAGCACCTTCACGTAGTCGTGGCCGTCGAGCTGGATCACGTACACGCCGTCCTGGTCGAGCGACTTGGTGGCGGTGTCGACCAGCAGGATGTCGCCGTTGTTGATCTTGTCGGCCATCGAGTCGCCGCGCGCATGGACGATGCGGGCATAGGCCGGCTTCACGCCCTTGCGCGCCATCCAGGCCCGGTTGAACGCGAAGCGGCCCATGTCTTCCTGCGAGCCGTTGTACGAGCCCCCGCCGGCGCTCACGCGCACGTCGAGCAGTTCCACCAGCACGAAGGTCTCGTCGTCGAGCCCGTTCGACAACGGGCTGGCCGGCTGGGCGGACTGGAAAGGATTCAGCTCCGCCGGATCGACGCCCAGCGCCAGGGCCATCACATACAGCTGCGCGAGGCTGGCGTCGCTGACGCCCCGCTCGATGCGCCCCACCGTATTGAAGTGAAGACCGCTGCGCTGCGCGAGGTCGTCGATGGTGAGGCCCTTGCGCTTGCGCAGGTCCCGCAACCGCGCGCCCTGTGCAAGGGCCAGCTCGTTGACGCGGGCGGTCACCTGGGTGTCGTCGAAAGGGGTAGGGGTGGGCGACGTCACGATCACTCTGCTTTGTGCGAAGGCGCACATATTAAACACAAAAAGGTACTTTCTCAACCCAAAAAGTGTTTCACCGGCAAGAAATATCGCCTTGCGTGTTTTTTTAAATTGTCAAAACCTGTTTTATGTGCATAATCGAAACCATCAACACAAAACGAGATTTTTCGATGGACTGGCACCCGGCTCAGGTTAAAGCTGCACTTGCAATGGTCGGAACCAACCTGTCGAAGTTGGCCAAAGAACACAAATACGCGCACATCAATGAAGTTCTGTACCGCCCCTGGGTTGCGGCGGAGCGCATCGTGGCCCGCGCGCTGGCCCTCGAGCCCGAAGCGATCTGGCCCAGCCGTTACCGGCGTCCGCGCCACCGCGGCATTGCGATGACGCGCAATCCGCATGCGCTGGCACCTCCTGGCGAAGGACCTGACTGAGCGTGGCCGGGGCTCGTCGCACGGGATGCGGCCGGGTGGCCCGACATGGCACGCCAGGGCCTGGTGTGTACGCAGGAAGAAGAAGAGACGAGTGATTTCAAGAGTGCCCGATGAAGGTTGCAGCCTTCACCGGGCGTGCCAGTGAACTGAGCAGTGCCACGAGCGAGGAGAAATGTACTGTGAGAAAAGGCTTCGTCAAGACCGAGAAAAAGACCGCGTTCGACGGCGCGATGCGCTTCGAACGACTGGCAGGAGGTGCGTGATGCAGGACACCGCCTCTTCTTCCGAATGGTTCGTCGCCAAGGCCTTGCTGGCACTCGCCGAGCAGCGCATCGCGAACGCGCACGCCGAAGCGGCCGCGCCGCCACCGCCGCCCGACGACACGGCCGAGCCGATGGCGGGCGACGGCGCCCCTTTCGCCGAACGCCTGTGGCGCCTGCTGCGCATCCGCCGCGCACTGACCGCCGACGAAGCCGCGAGCCTGCTGGCCGATGCGGACGACGACGTGGCCGAGGCCCGGCGCCAGGCCGGCGCACTGATGCTGTCCTGGTCGCGGCAGCGCCCGAAGGACGTGCGCATCGGCGCGCGCCGCGTCGACGGGTTGAAACGCTACGTGCTTCAGCGCGACGTGGGCGCCACGCCGCCGCCACGCACGGCCAGGGAAGGACACCCCGCATGAACGGCGCCACGGATCAGGCAGATCGCACGGATCGCGCATGGGAGCAGCGACTCGCACGGGCCGTTGCCGCGCACCTCGAAGCGCACGGCACGGCATCGGCCGGGGAACTCGACCGCATGCTGGCGCACCACCTCGCGGGCTACCGCCCCGAGCCGGGCAGCCCGGCGCTTCGCCGGCAACTGGCACGGCTGGCGGATGGCGGCCACGTCCACGCCGTGACGGTCGGCGGCCGGCGGCGCTGGCGATGCGGTCCCGGGCCCGTGGCCGAGCGCATGGCCTCGGCGCGCCGCGTGACGCGGCTCGACACCAGCGTCTACATGCCCGTGCACAGCCCCGTGGTGCGGCCGGGCGCGCTCGACTTCACGCGGGTGCCGAGCCTGCTGCTCGGCACGCGGTTCAGCTACTGGGGGTCCGCGCAATGAGCGGCGCCGATCCGACCCTCACCGCCGCCCAGGTGCTGGCCGAACTGCGGACCTGTGTCGGGCGCGCGCACGGCCTGCACGTGCGCGATCTCGTCGCCCGCATCACCGGCCGCTCGACACCGGCGCCCGCCCAGGAACGCCGCGCGCGCGAACACGTCGCCGCGCTGCGGCTGCAGGGCGAGCACATCTGCGGCAAGCCCGACACCGGCTACTTCATGGCCGCCACGGCGGCCGAGCTCGACGAGACCTGCCGCTACCTGCGCAGCCGCGCCGTCTCCGGCCTGCGCATCGAAAGCCGGCTGCGCCAGGTGTCGCTGGCGGCCCTGCTCGGGCAGCTCGCCCTTTCCGACAACGACACCCCCCAGAACAACGCCAACTCCTGAGAGGACATTCCATGCAAGAAGCCATCGCACACCACCCGGGTTACTGGAAAGACGCCAACGACGCGCTGATCCCGGTGTCGAAGATCAAGCCCATCGACAAGGACCGCCATGCCGTCGTCAGCGAACTCTGCGAGCAGGCCCGCCAGCAGAGCGCGGCGCTGATCGGTTTCAAGGTGGCCGCCATGAACGCGGTGCACGCGTTCATCGAGCGCAGCCTGGCGGCCTACGACGTGAAGCAGGGCGGCCGCAAAGGCAACGTCACGCTCGTGAGCTTCGACGGCAAGCACAAGGTGGAACGCCGGATGCAGGACACCGTCGTCTTCGACGAACGGCTGCAGGCGGCCAAGGCGCTCATCGACGAGTGCATCCAGAGCTGGAGCAAGGGCAGCAACGCCAACATCAAGGTGCTGGTGAACGATGCATTCCACGTCGACCAGCAGGGCAAGATCAGCACGGCCCGCGTGCTCGGCCTGCGCCGGCACGACATCGCCGACGCGAAGTGGCAGCAGGCGATGAGGGCGATCGGCGACAGCATGCGCATCGCCAGCACCAAGCCCTACATCCGCTTCTACGAGCGCAACGACGTCACCGGCGAGTACACGCCGATCAACCTGGACGTGGCCGCCGTATGAGCATGCACATCACCGAACCCTCTTTCTGCGCCTGGTGCATGGCGCCCGGCGCCAGCCTGCACGAGATCGCCTGCGACGCCTGCCGGCCGCAGCTCGAAGCCGCGGGCCTGGTCGAACCTTCGGCGATGCGGGAGCGCCCGCCCGCCAAGGTGCAGATCGGCCCCACCGACATCTGAAACGGAGCCCCACCCCATGAGCCCTCCCGAGTTCGTCAGCACCCTGCCGTTTCCAACGCACACGATCGCGCCGTGGCCGCGCCGGGCCGCGCCGGCGCGCGACCTGCTGCCGCCCCGGTTGCGGGAGTTCGCCCGCCTGATCGGGTTGTCGGCCACCATGTCGTTCGTCGCGCGCTACGGCGGCCTGCGGATCTACATTCCGGCGAACCCGGCCCCCGACCATCCGTTCGCCGCACTGATCGGCTTCGACAACCTGCGCGCCCTCAGCGCCGAGTACGCCGTCGACGGCACGGGGCTTCGCTTCGTGCTGCCCAAGGCCCAGCGGGCCCTCGACGCCCTCCGCAACGAACGGATCCGCACGGACTACAGCACGGGCAAGTCGATCCGCGCGTTGGCCGCGGAACACAGCCTCGTGGAACGCCAGGTCTCGCGCATCGTCGCGGACATTTCGCTCTGACCCGGAGGCCGGGCGGCAGGGCCCGGCCTTCTCACAGGAAAACTCTGGGGACAGTTTCCGGACAAGCCCCCTGTTATCCACAGCGGGAGCGACCTCGCCCAAGTTGTTCCTGTTTTGATAGCACCGCGAAAGCACAGGAGCACACAGTGTCCGGGGTGTGACAAGTTGTTGTCAGGCAAGGGAAAAAGTGCCCTGTCCACAGATCGGGTTTACCCTTATCTACTACTACTAACTTAAATAAGAAGAATAAATAGAGAAGAGAACAGGAAGCCCGCGCCCGAAAAGGAGGCCGGGCGGGGGGTCGAAGGGTTAGCCCGGTAGGTCGAATCCGTCTCGGTTGATACGATTTTTCTCGAAGCGCCGATCCCCAGGGCGTTGGAGACAAGATGGACCCGAGCAACCCCCCAGGCGCCGGCGAGGCGCTGTACCGCGTCATGGTGCGCATCCGCGCCTTCGAGAACGCCGCCGAAACCGCCAGCCAGGGCGGGGTCAGCGCCTACGGCCAGCAGGCGGGCGGCGCCGCCAAGGTGCGCGGGCCGCTGCACCTGTCGACCGGGCAGGAAGCCGTGCCGGCGGGCGTGTGCGCCCACCTGCGCGCGAGCGACTACCTCACCTCCACGCACCGCGGCCACGGCCACACGCTGGCCAAGGGCGCGGACCTCACGCGAATGATGTGCGAGCTGTTCGGCAAGGCCACGGGCTTCAACGGCGGCAAGGGCGGTTCGATGCACATCGCGGATTTCTCGGTGGGCATGCTGGGCGCCAACGGCGTGGTCGCGGCGGGCTTGCCGATCGCCGTCGGCGCGGCGCACGCGCAAAAGCTCTTGAAGCGCAGCGACGACATCACGGTCTGCTTCTTCGGCGACGGCGCGATCAACCGCGGTCCGTTCCTCGAAGCGCTGAACTGGGCCCGCGTGTACGACCTGCCCGTGCTCTTCGTCTGCGAGGACAACCGCTGGAGCGCCACCACCGCGAGCGGCCCGATGACGGCGGGCGACGGCGCCTCGGCGCGCGCCGCGTCGATGGACATCGCGGCCACGCAGGTCGACGGCAACGACGTGTTCGCGGTGCATGCCGCCGCCGCGCGTCTGGTGGCCGAGGTGCGCAGCGGCGCGGGGCCGCGCCTGCTGCACGCGCTCACCTACCGCGTGAAGGGCCATGTGTCGGTCGATCTCGCGGCCTACCGCGACCCGGCCGAACTGGCCGCCGCGCTGGAAACCGACCCGATCGCGCGCGCCCGCGGGCACCTGCTGGACACCGGCGTGGCCGTCGCGACGCTGGACGCCATCGAGAACGCCGCGCGCGACGAGGTGGACACGGCCCTGGCCGTGGCCGATGCGGCGCCCTGGCCCGAGGCGAGCGCCGCCTTCACCGACGTGCAGACCACGGGAGCAGGCCAATGGCTGTGACGACGCTGAGCTATTCCGAAGCCGCCGTGCGCGCGCTGCAGCAGGAGATGGACGCCGACCCGCGCGTGGTCGTGCTCGGCGAGGACGTGGGCCGCGGCGGCATCTTCGGCCAGTACAAGGGGCTGCAGCAGCAGTACGGTGCCGAACGCGTGATCGACACGCCGATCAGCGAGGCCGCGATCATGGGCGCCGGCGTGGGCATGGCGCTCGCGGGCCTGCGCCCTGTCGTCGAGATGCGCGTGGTCGACTTCGCGCTGTGCGGCATGGACGAGCTGGTGAACCAGGCCGCGAAGAACCGCTTCATGTTCGGCGGCCAGGGCCGCGTGCCGCTGGTGGCGCGCATGCCGGGCGGCATCTGGGACGCCTCGGCGGCGCAGCATTCGCAGTCGCTCGAGGCCTGGTTCGCACACCTGCCGGGCGTGGTGGTGGTGAGCCCGTCGACGCCGCAGGACAACCACGGCCTGCTGCGTGCGGCGCTGCAATGCGGCGACCCGGTGGTCTACATCGAGCACAAGACGCTGTGGGGCGTGCGCGGCGAGGTGGACGACACGCTGGCCGTGCCGCTGGGCAAAGCGGCGCGCGTGCGCGAAGGCAACGCGCTCACGCTCGTGAGCTGGAGCAAGCAGATGCAGCCTTGCGCCGCGGCCTGCGACGCGCTGGCGGCCGAGGGCATCGCAGTCGACCTGATCGACCTGCGCACGCTGTGGCCCTGGGACCGCGAGACGGTGCTGTCGTCGTGCGCGCGCACGGGGCGGCTGCTGGTGGTGCACGAGGCGGTGCAGGCCGCGGGTTTCGGCGCCGAGATCGCCGCGAGCGCGGCCGAAGCCACGGGCTGCCGCGTCGCGCGGCTGGGCGCGCCGCGCATTCCGGTCGGCTACGCGCCGGTGCTGGAGGCGCAGTCGCGCGTCGGCGTGGACGCGATCGTGGCGGCGGCGAAGAAGCTGGCCGGCTGAACCACAAAAGCACGAACGGCCATGGACCCGCTCTTCTTCAAGCTGGTGCGGGTCGTCAATCTCACGGCGCGGCCGTTCCATGAGCGCGTGGGGCGCGAGCACCAGCTCACGCTGAACGAGTGGCGCGCGATGGCCGTGCTGGCCGCGCAGCCGGGGCTCAGCGCCACGCAGGTCGCCGACCTCACCGGCCTGGACAAGATGGCCGTGAGCCGCGCGCTGGCGGGCCTGAAGCGCCACCAGCGCGTGCAGCGCCGCAGCGACCCGACCGACCAGCGCTGCAGCCGCCTGTACCTCACGGCCGCCGGCAAGGCGCTGCACGCCACCGTCGGCGCGCTGGGACGGCAGCGCGAGGCCGAGCTGTTCGCGGGCGTCGATGCGAGCGAGCTGGCCCGCCTGAGCGACACGCTCGACACGCTGATCCGCGCGGTGGAGCGCGCGCCCGACCCCGGCGCAACCGATCAGACGGTGTAGCCGCCGTCCACGCTCAGGTTGGCACCGGTGACGAAGCCGCCGTCCGGGCCCACGAGGTAGGCGACCATGCCGGCGATTTCTTCGGCGCGGCCGTGGCGCGGCAGCACCATCACCTCGTGCATCGAGGCGGCGCGCGGGCCGGTGGCGGGGTTCATCGCGGTGTCGATGGGGCCGGGCTGCACGTTGTTGACCGTGATGCCACGCGCGCCGAGATCGCGCGCCAGGCCGCGCGTGAGGCCGACGATGGCGGCCTTGCTCATCGCGTAGACGCTGGCGCCCGCGTCCAGCACGCGCTCGGCGTTGATGCTGCCGATGTTGACGATGCGGCCCGTGCCGTCGCCCATGTGGCGCGCGGCGGCCTGGACGGCCACGAAGGTGGCGCGCACGTTGACGTCGATGGTGCGGTCGAAGTCTTCGAGCGAGAAGGTGTCGAGTTCGCCGCCGAGGTACACGCCGGCGTTGTTCACCAGGATGTCGAGCCGCTCGAAGGCGCGTGCGCCCTGGGCAATGGCGGCCGTCAGCGCAGCGGCGTCGCCGGCGTCGGCACGGATGGCCAGCGCGCGGCCGCCGGCGGCCTGGATTTCGCCGGCGAGCTTGTCGGCCTCGGCCTGCGCGCTGACGTAGGTGAAGGCCACGGCCGCGCCATCGCGCGCCAGCCGGCGCACGATGGCGGCGCCGATGCCGCGCGAGCCGCCGGTGACGAAGGCGACCTTGCCCGCCAGGACGGGGGAGGAGGACACAGAGGTGGAAGCCATGATTTTTCCGATCAGTTGGAGGAGGAAGGCCTTCAGTGTCGGAATTCCATTCCCTTTGCGGTAGCCATCAATCGGCCCGATCAGATTCAACCCAAAGTTGAAGATGAACGCCAGAATGGCGGCATGGAACCGCTCAATCACCTCGAATCCTTCGTGCAGAGCGCCGAGGGCGGCAGCTTCTCGGCGGCCGCGCGGCGCCTGGGGCTGACGCCCGCGGCGGTCAGCAAGAACGTGGCGCGGCTCGAGGCGCGGCTGGGCGTGCGGCTGTTCCAGCGCAGCACGCGCCGGCTCACGCTGACCGAGGCCGGCGAGCGCTTCCTGGCGCAGGTGGGCGGTGCGCTGGCCACGCTGCAGGACGCCGTGGCCGGCCTCGCGCAGGACGACGGCCAGCCGTCGGGCACGCTGAAGGTGAGCATGGGCCAGGCCTTCGGGCGCGAGCACGTGCTGCCGTTCATGGGCGACTTCCTGGCGCGTTACCCGAGCATCGTGCCCGACTGGCATTTCGACAACCAGCAGGTCGACCTGGTCGGCGAGGGCTTCGACGCGGCCATCGGCGGCGGCATTGCGCTGTCGCCCGGCGTGGTGGCGCGCGAGCTGGCGCGCATCCACGTGGTCGCGGTGGCGGCGCCGGCCTACCTGGCGGGGCGCGCGCTGCCCGCGCATCCGTCCGAGCTGGCGCGCTTCGACGTGCTGCTGCGCCGCTCGTCGCCCACGGGCCGGCTGCGGCCCTGGACGCTGCGGCATGCGAGCGGCGAAGAAACCATGGTCGACCTGCCGGCGCGCCCGCGCGCGATCTTCAACGACCCCGAGGCGATCGCGCAGGCGGCGCTGCTGGGGCTCGGCGTGGCGATGCTGCCGATGCCCTTTGTGGAGCGCGGCCTGCGCAGCGGCGCGCTGGTGCGGCTGCTGCCCGAGTGGTACCAGGATTCGGGCGCCGTGTGGATCTACTACCCGAGCAAGAAGCTGCTGCCGCCGAAGACGCGGGTGTTCGTCGACTTCGTGCTGGCGCGTTTTCGCGAGGCGCAGTTCGCGCAGCGGATGCAGGTGGGCTGAGCGGCGATGTCCATCGAAGGCCGGGGTTTTTACTCGCGACGCCTGCGGCGCCCCCCTGTACAAAGGCGCGCATGACTTCCATCTCCCGCTCTTCTTCCGTCACTTCCTCCACCCGCCGCTTCGCGCTCGTCGCCACGGCGGCGGCCACCCTCGCGCTGCTGGGCGGCGCGGCACACGCGCAGGCCACCTGGCCGACCAAGCCGGTGCGCATCGTCGTGCCCTTCGCGGCCGGCGGCACCACCGACATCCTGGCGCGCGCCGTGGCGCCCGAGCTCTCGAAGGCCTTCGGCCAGCAGTTCATCGTGGACAACCGTGCGGGCGCCGGCGGCAACGTGGGCGCCGAGATCGTCGCGCGCTCGCCCAACGACGGCTACACGCTGCTGATGGGCACGGTGGGCACGCACGGCATCAACCGCGCGCTGTACCCCAAGCTGCCCTTCGACCCGATCAAGGATTTCGCGCCGATCACCCTGGTGGCCGCGGTGCCGAACGTGATGGAGATGAACGCCGAAAAGGCCAAGTCGCTGAACATCCGCAACGTGCAGGACTTCATCAAGTACGCGAAGGCGAATCCCGGCAAGCTGAACATGGCATCGAGCGGCAGCGGCACCTCGATCCACCTGGCGGGCGAACTCTTCAAGAGCATGACGGGCACCTTCATGGCCCACATCCCGTACAAGGGATCGGGCCCGGCGCTGCTGGACATGGTGGGCGGCAACGCCGATGTGATGTTCGACAACCTGCCCTCGTCGATGGCGCAGATCAAGGGCGGCAAGCTCACGGCGCTGGCCGTGACCAGTTCGCAGCGCTCGCCCGCGCTGCCCGATGTGCCGACGGTGGAAGAAGCCGGCGGCCCCGCGCTCAAGGGCTATGAGGCGAGTTCATGGTTCGGGCTGCTGGCGCCGGCCGGCACGTCGCCCGAGATCGTGAACCGCATCCAGCAGGAAGTGGCCAAGTCGCTGGGCACGCCGGCGATCAAGGAAAAGATGCTGGCCCAGGGCGCGATCCCCAGCGGCAATTCGCCGGCGGACTTCACGAAGCTCATTGCGAGTGAGCACGTGAAGTGGGCAAAAGTCGTGAAAGAGTCCGGCGCAAAGGTGGACTGATCACGAGCCGGGACCGCTCAGGTCCCCCAGGTCACGTCCTTGCTCTCGGCCTGCGAGTCCTTGAGCATGTGCAGCAGCGGCGCGGCGCGCTGGTGCAGGCCGACATGCTGCTTCTCGGCTTCGGCGTCGTGGCCTTCGACGGCATGCTCGTCGTGGTTGTGCGGCGCCGGCTTGCTGCTTTCACGGGCCAGTGCGGCCTCGAGGGCGGCGATGGCGCCGGGGATCTGCTCGACCGTGATGATGCCCTGCGGCGCGGCCGGCTTGCCGACGATGTCGAGCAGCTGGCGCGCATGCACCTCGAGCATCACGAAGTCTGGGGCGGCCCGGGATTTGAAGCGGTAGAGCATGGTGGTGGTGTCCTCACTTATTTGTAGATGTAGTCACGGGCAAAAGGGTACACCGATTGCGCACCGCGCAAGGCGCCATGTTCGACCTTGCCGTCGGGCTTGGTCGACAGCATCTGGTGCAGCGAAATCCATCCCTGCTCGAAGCTCATCGCCGAGCCCGCGAGGTACAGGCGGTAGGCACGCAGCACACGCTCGGCGTTCTCGCCCTGGCGGCCACCGCTGCGGCCCAGCACCTCGCGCGCGGCATCGAGCTGCGCCTCGAGCGCATCCGACCACGCCCACAGCGTGCGCGCGTAATGCGGGCGCAGGCTCTCGGTGTCGACCATCTCCAAGCCGGCCGCCGCGGTCTCGCGCAGCACGTGCGTCACGTGCAGCAGCTCGCCGCCGGGGAAGATGTACTTCTCGATGAAGTCGCCCATGCCCGCACCGAGCTGGCGGTAGTTCAGCTCGCCCGAGGTGATGCCGTGGTTGAGCACCAGCCCGCCCGGCTTGAGCAGCGTGTGGATCTTGCGGAAGTAGGTCGGCATGTTGGCCGCGCCCACGTGCTCGAACATGCCCACCGACGAGATCTTGTCGAAGGGCTGGTCGTCGGGCAGCTCGCGGTAGTCGCGCAGCTCCACGCGCACGCGGCCCTGCAGCCCTTTTTCTTCGATGAGCCGCTGCACATGCGCGTGCTGGTTCTTCGACAGCGTGATGCCGGTGGCGTCCACGCCGTAGTGCTCGGCCGCCCACAGCAACAGCGCGCCCCAGCCCGAACCAACGTCGAGGTAGCGCTCGCCGGGCTGCAGCATGAGCTTGCGGCAGATGTGGTCGAGCTTGGCTTCCTGCGCCTGCGCCAGCGTGAGCTCGGGCGTGCGGAAGTAGGCGCATGAATAGACGCGGCGCGGGTCCAGCCACAGCGCGTAGAAATCGTCGGAGACGTCGTAGTGGAACTCGATCTGCGCGGCGTCCTTGCGCAGCGAATGCGAGCCGCGTGACTTGGCGCGGTGCTGCAGGCGGCTCCACCAGCTGGTGTCGGTTTCGGCGGGGTTGCCGGGCAACAGGCCGACGGTGGCGTCGATCAGGTCGCGCATGGCGCCCTCGATCTGCACCTTGCCCTCGACGTAGGCCTCGCCGATGGCCCCGACCTGCCGGCCGGCCAGCTTGGCCAGCACCGACCACTCCTTGAAAGCCAGCGTCACGCGTGAGCCCGCCTGGGCGACCCGGCGCCCGTCGGGCAGCTCCAGTGCGATGGGCACGGGCAGCGAGGCCAGCTGCGACTCGATCTTGGGTATCAAGTGTTGCATGGGGCCATGGTATTGATTTTTCCAAGAATTTGCATGACATCGCGCGCCGCACGGGCACGGGGCCTCTGCAGAGAACCCCTCGTTGACAACAGATCGTTTATGCCTAAACTATTCAACCATGAACAGCTTGACCTCCCCCCGCCTCGCGCCCGCCTCGGACCTCCAGCGCATCCTGTGCATCGGTGGGGGTCCAGCCGGCCTGTATTTCGCCCTGCTGATGAAGGCCCGCAACCCGGCGCTGCAGATCACGGTGGTCGAACGCAACCGCCCCTTCGACACCTTCGGCTGGGGCGTGGTGCTCAGCGACCAGACGCTGGGCAACCTGCGCGCGGCCGACGGCCCCACAGCCGCGCTCATCGGCAACGAGTTCCACCACTGGGACGACATCCAGGTCTTCTTCAAGGGCCGCCAGGTGCGCTCGGGCGGCCACGGCTTCTGCGGCATCGGCCGCAAGCGCCTCTTGAACATCCTGCAGGAACGCTGCCTCGAACTCGGCGTGGAGCTGGTGTTCGAAACCGACGCCACCGACGACCAGGCCATTGCCGCGCAGTACAAGGCCGACCTCGTGATTGCCAGCGACGGCCTCAACAGCCGCATCCGCCAGCGCTACGCCGACGTGTACAAGCCCGACGTCGACCTGCGCAACTGCCGCTTCGTGTGGCTGGGCACGCACCAGACCTTCGATGCCTTCACCTTCGCCTTCGAACAGACCGAGCACGGCTGGTTCCAGGCGCATGCCTACCAGTTCGACGACAAGACCTCGACCTTCATCGTCGAGACGCCCGAGGCCGTGTGGAAGGCCCACGGCCTGGACCAGATGGAGCAGCCCGAGGCCATCGCCTTCTGCGAGAAGCTGTTCGCCAAGTACCTGGGCGGCCACGCGCTCATCAGCAACGCCACGCACCTGCGCGGCTCGGCCAACTGGATACGCTTTCCGCGCGTGGTGTGCGAGCGCTGGACGCACCGCATCGACGTCGAGGGCCGCTCGGTGCCCGTCGTGCTCATGGGCGACGCCGCGCACACCGCGCACTTCTCGATCGGCTCGGGCACCAAGCTCGCGCTCGAAGACGCGATCGACCTGGCCAACGAATTCGAACAGGGCGGTACGCTCGACCATGTGCTTGAAGGCTATGAGGCACGCCGCAGCGTCGAGGTGCTGAAGATCCAGAACGCCGCGCGCAACTCCACCGAATGGTTCGAGAACGTGCCGCGCTACACGGGCATGGAGATCGAGCAGTTCGCGTACTCGCTGCTCACGCGCTCGCAGCGCATCAGCCACGAGAACCTGCGCGTGCGCGACACGCAATGGCTCGGCGGTTACGAGCAGTGGCTGGCGGGCGGCAAGGCGATGGCGCCGATGCTGATGCCGCTGAAGGTGCGCGGGCTCGAACTCAAGAACCGCATCGTGGTCTCGCCGATGGCGACCTACAGCGCGGTCGACGGCGTGCCGCAAGACTTCCTGCTGGTGCACCTGGGCGCGCGCGCCCTCGGCGGCGCCGCGATGGTGTGCGTCGAGATGACCAGCCCCACGCCCGAAGGCCGCATCACGCCGGCCTGCACGGGCCTGTACAACGACACGCAGCAGGCCGCGTTCAAGCGCATCGTCGACTTCGTGCACACGCAGTCGAGCGCCAAGATCGCGATCCAGCTCGGCCACAGCGGCCCCAAGGGCTCGACGCGCGTGGGCTGGGAAGGCACCGACGAGCCGCTCGAAAGCGGCAACTGGCCCGTGCTCGGCGCCAGCGCCCTGCCCTACGGTGAACAGAACCAGCTGCCGGCCGCGATCACGCGCGCCGAGATGGACACGCTGCGCGACCAGTTCGTCGACTCGACACGCCGGGCGGTCGAGTGCGGCTTCGACTGGCTCGAGCTGCACTGCGCGCACGGCTACCTGCTGTCGGCCTTCATCAGCCCGCTCACCAACCAGCGCACCGACGAGTACGGCGGCGACATCGCAGCGCGCTGCCGCTACCCGCTCGAAGTGTTCCGCGCGATGCGCGCCGTGTGGCCGGCCGACAAGCCGATGAGCGTGCGCATCTCGGCGCACGACTGGGCACCGGGCGGCAACACCGATGCCGACGCCGTGGTGGTCGCACGCCTCTTCAAGGAGGCCGGCGCCGACTTCATCGACGTGTCGTCGGGCCAGACCACGCGCGATGCCAAGCCCGTGTACGGCCGCATGTACCAGACGCCGTTCGCCGACCGCATCCGCAACGAGGTCGGCATCTCGACCATCGCGGTGGGCGCCATCACCGACGCCGACCAGGCCAACAGCATCATCGCGGCCGGCCGCGCCGACCTGTGCGCCGTGGCGCGCCCGCACCTGGCCGACCCGGCCTGGACGCTGCACGAAGCCGCCAAGCTGCAAAGCCGCGACGTCGACTGGCCCAAGCAGTACCTGAGCGGCCGCGACCAGATGTACCGCGAGATCGCCAAGCAGCAGCAGATCGCCGCGGCCACCGCTGCCGCGGGCCGCGCGGCCGACGCCGAAGAGACGCACTGACATGGACCTCGAAGCACGCGCCCACAGCGAGCACCCGGAGGCGCTGCGCCTCTGGCTGCGCATGCTCACCTGCACGCAGCTGGTGGAAAAGCAGGTGCGCAACGGACTGCGCGCGCAGTTCGCCACCACGCTGCCGCGCTTCGATCTCATGTCGCAACTCGAGCGCTCGCCCGACGGCCTGAAGATGAACGAGCTCTCGCGTCGCATGATGGTCACGGGCGGCAACGTCACCGGCATCACCGACCAGCTCGTGACCGAAGGGCTGGTGGAGCGCATCAACGTCGAGGGCGACCGCCGCGCCTGGCGCGTGCGCCTCACGCCGCGCGGACGCAAGCTCTTCAACGAGATGGCGCAGCAGCACGAAGACTGGATCGTCGAGGCTTTCTCGAGCCTCAACCCCAAGGAGATCGCGCAGCTTCACAAGCTGCTCGGCAAGGTCAAGCAACATTCCCACAGCAGCCAATTGGCGGAGACCGCATGAAGCACTACATCGGCGCAAGCAATCCCATGCGCGCGCAATTCGAACCCAAGGCCGACTACAAGGCCGAGCACTTCGCCTGGCGCTACGAGGCCGGCGTCGGCACCATCACGCTGAACCGCCCCGAGCGCAAGAACCCGCTGACCTTCGACTCGTACGCCGAACTGCGCGACCTGTTCCGCGCGCTGACCTACGCGACCGACGTGAAGGTGATCGTCGTCACCGGCGCCGGCGGCAACTTCTGCTCGGGCGGCGACGTGCATGAAATCATCGGCCCGCTGACCGGCATGCGCATGCCCGAGCTGCTCGAGTTCACGCGCATGACGGGCGACCTCGTGAAGGCCATCCGCAACTGCCCGCAGCCGATCGTCGGCGCGATCGACGGCGTGTGCGCCGGCGCCGGCGCGATGATCGCGCTGGCCTGCGACCTGCGCTACGGCACGCCCGCCACGCGCACCGCTTTCCTCTTCACACGCGTGGGCTTGGCCGGCGCCGACATGGGCGCCTGCGCGCTGCTGCCGCGCGTGATCGGCCAGGGCCGCGCCTCGGAGCTGCTGTTCACCGGCCGCGCCATGACCGCCGACGAAGGCCAGGCCTGGGGCTTCTTCAACGCACTGCACGACAGCGCCTCGCTGCTCGACGCCGCCACCAAGGTCGCGCGCGACCTGGCCGAAGGCCCGAGCTTCGCGCACGGCATGACCAAGACCATGCTGTCGCAGGAATGGTCGATGACCATCGACCAGGCCATCGAGGCCGAAGCGCAGGCGCAGGCGATCTGCATGCAGACCGAAGACTTCAAGCGCGCCTACGAGGCCTTCGCGGCCAAGCGCAAGCCGGTGTTCGGCGGAGACTGACGCGCATCATGATGACCAAGATCCCCGCCCCACCTTCGACCGCGCACCTCGCGCTGCCGTTCTTCGACGACGCGCACCGCGCGCTCGCCAACGACCTGCTGCCCTGGTGCGCCGCCCAGGAGATCGATGAGCGCGACGACCGCGCGGCTTGCCGCGAATGGGTGCGCCGTCTCGGCGACGCCGGCTGGCTGCGCTACGCGGTGCCCGGCAGTGCCGGTGGCGCGCTCGAGCGCCTCGATTCGCGCGCGCTCGTGCTGCTGCGCGAAACGCTCGGCTACCACTCGCCACTGGCCGACTTCGCCTTCGCGATGCAGGGCCTGGGCAGCGGCGCGATCACGCTGGACGGCACGCCCGAGCAGCAGTCGCAGTACCTCACGGCGGTCGGCCAGGGCAAGAAGATCGCGGCTTTCGCGCTCAGCGAACCTGAGGCCGGCTCCGACGTGGCAGCGATGGCAATGCGCGCCGAGCCCACCGCCGACGGCTGGCGCCTGAACGGCGAGAAGACCTGGATCAGCAACGGCGGCATCGCCGACTTCTACTGCGTGTTCGCCAAGACCGACCCCACGGCCGGCACGCGCGGCATCACGGTGTTCATCGTCGACGCGACGACGCCGGGGCTCGACACCTCGGCCCACATCGACGTGATGGCGCCGCACCCGCTGGCCACCCTGCGCTTCGACAACTGCGTCGTGCCGCGCACGGCGCAGCTGGGCACGCTGAACGGCGGCTTCAAGCTCGCGATGCGCACGCTCGACATCTTCCGCGCCTCGGTGGCCGCGGCCGCGCTTGGCATGGGACGCCGCGCGCTCGCCGAAGCCATCGCGCATGCCAAGGGCCGCCGCATGTTCGGCCAGACGCTGGCCGACTTCCAGCTCACGCAGGCCAAGCTCGGCGAGATGGCCGCGCTGATCGACAGCGCCGCGCTACTCACCTACCGCGCCGCCTGGATGCGCGACGACGCGGAGCGCCGCGGCGCGCCGGCGGTCGGCGACGTGTCGGCCGCAGCCGCCATGGCCAAGATGTGCGCCACCGAGAACGCCAGCCGCGTGATCGACATGGCGCTGCAGATGCATGGGGGACTCGGCGTGAAGGTCGGCACCAAGATCGAAAGCCTGTACCGGGACATCCGCTCGCTGCGCATCTACGAAGGCGCGACGGAAGTCCAGCAACTGATCATCGGCAAATCCGTTTTGCGGGGGTGAAACCGTGTCTGCCCAAGTCGATCGCTTCGTTCATGACCGCCTGCCGCCTGCCGCGCAGCTGCCGGTCTTTCGCTACGACCTGCCCGAGCTGCAGTTCCCCGACCAGCTGAACCTGGTCGAGGAGCTGCTGGACAAGGCGGTCGCCAAGGGCTTCGGCGACAAGCCGATGCTGCGCTCGCCCGCCGGCGTGCTCACCTACGCCCAGGCGGGCGTCGAGGTGAACCGCATCGCCCAGGTGCTGGTCGAGGATCTCGGGCTCGTGCCCGGCAACCGCGTGCTGCTGCGCGGCGGCAACTCCGTGTGGATGGCGCTGTCGTGGCTGGCCGTGGTCAAGGCCGGGCTGATCGCGGTAGCGACCATGCCGCTGCTGCGCGCCAAGGAGCTGGGCGAGATCATCGAAAAATCGCAGCCCGTGGCCGCGCTGTGCGAGGGCCGCCTGCTCGAGGAGCTGGTGGCCGCGCAGCAGGCGCATCCCGTGCTCGCGACGGTGATTGCCTTCAATCAGCCGGACGCGCCCGATTCGCTGTCGGCCCGCGCAGCGAGCAAGAGCGGCGTGTTCCAGGCCTGCCCCACGGCGGCCGACGACATCGCGCTGCTGGCCTTCACCTCGGGCACCACGGGCAAGCCCAAGGCGCCCGTCACCACGCACCGCGACGTGGTCGCCATGTGCCAGACCTGGCCGCGCCACGTGCTGCGCGCGCGCAGCGACGACATCGTGGTCGGCACGCCGCCGCTGGCCTTCACCTTCGGGCTCGGCGGGCTGCTGATCTTCCCGATGTGGGCCGGTGCGTCGGTGTACTTTCCCGAGGGCGCCTTCTCACCCGAAGCGCTCGTGAAGCTCATCAACGAGGTCGGCGCGACCCTCTGCTACACCGCGCCCACCTTCTATCGCCAGATGGCGCCCTTCGTCCGGCAGCACGGGGCGCCGAGCCTGCGCATCTGCGTGAGCGCAGGCGAGGCGCTTCCCGACGCCACGCGCCAGCTCTGGAAGGAGACCACCGGCATCGAGATGCTCGACGGCATCGGCGGCACCGAGGTGTTCCACATCTACATCTCGGCCGCCGGCGACGAGGTGCGCCGCGGCGCCGTCGGCAAGGCGGTGCCGGGGTTCACGGCCAAGGTGGTCGACGACGAGGGCAACGAGGTGCCGCGCGGCACGGTCGGCAAGCTGGCGCTGCAAGGGCCGGTCGGCTGCCGCTACCTCGACGATCCGCGCCAGGCCGACTACGTGAAGAACGGCTGGAACTACCCCGGCGACTCGTTCGTGCAGGATGACGACGGCTACTTCTTCTATCAGGCGCGTGCGGACGACATGATCATCACGGCCGGCTACAACGTCGGCGGCCCGGAGGTGGAAGATGCGCTGCTCAAGCACCCGGCCGTGGCCGAGTGCGGCGTGATCGGCAAGCCCGACGCCGACCGCGGCATGATCGTGAAAGCCTTCTGCGTGCTCAAGCCCGGCAACGCCGGCGACGCAGCGATGGTGAAGGCCCTCCAGGACCACGTGAAAGCCACCATCGCCCCCTTCAAGTACCCGCGGGAGATCGAGTTCGTGACGGCGCTGCCGCGCACCGAAACCGGCAAACTCCAGCGCTTCAAATTGAGACAACTCAACAGCAACACACCATCATGACGAACAAACTCATTCAGCCCCCGGGCTGGCTGCCCCCGAAGGGCTATGCAAACGGCATCGCGGCGCGCGGCACCCAGGTGTTCGTCGGCGGCCAGATCGGCTGGAATGCCCAGCAGCAGTTCGAATCCGACGACTTCATCGACCAGTGCGGTCAGGCGCTGCGCAACATCGCCGAGGTGCTGCGCGAAGCCGGTGCCGGCCCCGAGCACATGGTGCGCATGACCTGGTACGTGACGGACCGCGACGAGTACAGCCGGCGCCTGTCCGAGCTCGGCCCGGTCTACCGCGACGCGCTGGGCCGCAACTTCCCGGCCATGACCTGCGTGCAGGTGGCGGCGCTGGTGGAGCACCGCGCGAAGGTGGAGATCGAGGTTACGGCGGTCATTCCGGACTGACCCCGCCCTTGGGCTGCGCGCCAGCGCAGTCTTCAGGCGCCGCTGCGGCGCACGTTCTCGAAACCGGCCTCTTTGCGGGGCGGGCCAGAAACAGAAAAGCCCTCTTCGCGAGGGCATTTTTTTGTGTCGAATTTCGACCGGGAATTTCCAAAAGAATTTGGACAAAGAAAAAGGCCCTTTGATTTCTCAAAGGGCCTTTTAAATTGGTTGCGCGAGCAAGATTTGAACTTGCGACCTTTGGGTTATGAGCCCAACGAGCTACCAGGCTGCTCCATCGCGCGGCAAGTATAAATTATAGCTTATTCAGCGGCGTTTTGCTCAGCGCCAGCATCTTTAATTTCAGCACGGTCGACCAGTTCGACGAGCGCCATCGGGGCGTTGTCGCCCACGCGGAAACCCATCTTCAGGATGCGGGTGTAGCCGCCCGGACGCGCGGCGAAACGCGGGCCGAGTTCGCCGAAGAGCTTGACGACGCTGTCGCGGCTGCGCAGGCGGTCGAAGGCCAGGCGCTTGTTGGCGAGCGTGGGCTTCTTGGCCAGGGTGATCATCGGCTCGATGACGCGGCGCAGTTCCTTGGCCTTGGGGACCGTGGTCTTGATGACTTCGTGCTCGATGAGCGAATTCATCATGTTCTGCAGCATCGCAAGGCGGTGCGAGCTGGTGCGGTTGAGTTTGCGAAGTCCGTGTCCGTGACGCATGGTGCTTTTCCTTTACTTTATTAAACAGGCAGCCGTATCAGGTACTGCCCGGGCACGAGCCCTCAGGGGCTCAATTCAAAACAAAAATCAACGCTTGTCGAGACCGGCCGGCGGCCAGCTTTCAAGCTTCATACCCAAGGTGAGACCGCGCGAAGCGAGGACTTCCTTGATTTCGTTGAGCGACTTGCGACCCAGGTTCGGGGTCTTGAGCAGCTCGTTTTCGGTGCGCTGGATCAGGTCACCGATGTAGTAGATGTTTTCGGCCTTCAGGCAGTTGGCCGAACGCACCGTCAGTTCGAGTTCGTCGACAGGGCGCAGCAGGATCGGATCGAATTGCTGGGCGCTGCGCGGTGCGGGTGCATCGAATGCAGCGAGTTCGCCGCCTTCGAGCTGCGCAAACACGGCGAGCTGTTCAACCAGGATTTTAGCCGATGCGCGAACGGCATCTTCGGCGCTGATCGCACCGTTGGTTTCGATCTCGACCAGCAGCTTGTCCAGGTCGGTACGCTGTTCCACACGGGCGCTCTCGACGGTGTAGCTCACGCGCTTGACGGGCGAGAACGACGCGTCCAGAACGATGCGGCCGATCGACTTGGTCGGCTCGTCCGCGTAGCGGCGCATCGTGCCGGGCACATAGCCGCGACCCTTCTCGACCTTGATCTGCATGTCGAGCTTGCCGCCTTGCGACAGGTGCGCGATCACGTGGTCAGGATTGATGATCTCGACGTCGTGCGGGGTCTGGATGTCCGATGCGAGGACCGGGCCTTCGCCGTCCTTGCGCAGGCTCAGCGTGACTTCGTCGCGGTTGTGGAGCTTGAACACCACGCCCTTGAGATTCAGCAGGATGTTGACGACATCTTCCTGCACGCCGTCGATCGACGAGTACTCATGCAGAACGCCAGCGATCGTGACTTCGGTGGCCGAGTAGCCGACCATGGACGACAGCAGAACGCGACGCAGCGCGTTGCCGAGCGTGTGGCCGTAGCCGCGCTCGAAAGGTTCGAGCGTGACCTTGGCCTTGTTGGCGGCAAGTTGCTCGACCTGGATGGTCTTGGGTTTCAGCAGGGTGGTTTGCATGCAGACTTCCTCTCAATACCCCCGGCTCGTTACACCGGTAAGGCTGGTGAAGCGCCTGATCCGCAACAGAGTGCGGAGCAGGAACGTGAACAACAATATCAATCTCCCGCCGGCGCAAAGACGCGCAGGCGGGTAGAGAAAATCAACGCGAATACAGTTCGACGATCAGCGATTCGTTGATGTCGGCTGCGAATTCGTCGCGATCCGGGACCTTCTTGAAGGTGCCTTCGGCCTTGTCGGCGTTCACATCGACCCATGCCGGCATGCCGACTTGTTGGGCCAGTTGCAGCGCTTCGACAATGCGGTTCTGCTTCTTCGACTTTTCGCGCACGGCGATCACGTCACCGGTCTTGACCAGGTACGACGGGATGTTGACCGACTGGCCATTCACGGTGATCGCCTTGTGCGACACGAGCTGACGTGCTTCGGCGCGCGTCGAGCCGAAGCCCATGCGGTAGACCACGTTGTCCAGGCGCGACTCGAGGATGAACAGCAGGTTGGCGCCGGTGTTGCCACGGCGACGATCGGCTTCTTCGAAGTAGCGGCGGAACTGCTTCTCGAGCACGCCGTACATGCGCTTGACCTTCTGCTTCTCACGCAGCTGCAGACCGTAGTCGGAGGTGCGCTGACCCGAGGTGCGACCGTGCTGGCCGGGCTTGGAGTCGAACTTGGCCTTGTCTTGAATGGAGCGGCGGGCGCTCTTCAGGAACAGGTCGGTGCCTTCACGGCGGGAAAGTTTGGCCTTGGGGCCGAGGTAACGTGCCACGGTATTTCCTTGGTGTCATCTGCCGCAGTTGCCTGCGGGAGCCATCGGCGGATGTGCCGATGGCGGTGGGCTTAGTGAAAAAACAAATGCGCAGCCGCTCGAAAGCTGGCTGCGCCTTGCGGACTGACGATCAGATGCGGCGACGCTTCTGGGGACGGCAGCCGTTGTGCGGAACGGGCGTCACGTCGGCAATGGAATTGATCCGGATGCCAAGCGCAGCCAGTGCGCGCACCGACGACTCGCGACCAGGACCGGGGCCCTTGATCTCGACGTCGAGGTTCTTGATACCTTGTTCGACAGCAGCACGGCCGGCCACTTCGGAAGCGACCTGCGCAGCGAACGGGGTCGACTTGCGCGAGCCCTTGAAGCCCTGGCCACCCGACGAAGCCCACGACAGGGCGTTGCCCTGGCGATCGGTGATCGTGATGATGGTGTTGTTGAACGAGGCATGCACGTGGGCGATACCGTCCGCAACGTTCTTGCGAACCTTCTTGCGAACGCGCTGTGCGGCGTTGTTTGCAGGTGCTTTAGCCATGCTTGTCTATCCTTATTTCTTCAGGGACTGCGCAGCCTTGCGCGGACCCTTGCGGGTGCGGGCGTTGGTGCGCGTGCGCTGGCCGCGCATCGGCAGGCCGCGACGGTGACGGAAGCCGCGATAGCAGCCGATGTCCATCAAACGCTTGATGTTCATCGTCGTCTCGCGACGCAGATCGCCTTCGATCGTGAACAGAGCGATCTGGTCGCGGATCTTTTCGAGATCGGCGTCGGTCAGATCCTTGATCTTCTTCGAATATTCGATGCCGCTCGCTTCGCAGATTTGACGGGCGCGGGTGCGACCGATACCGAAAATGGCGGTCAGGCCGATTTCAGCGTGCTTGTGCGGCGGGATGTTGATGCCAGCAATACGTGCCATGTGCGTCCTCTAATACTCTTCAATCAACCCTGGCGCTGCTTGTGGCGCGGGTCGGTGCAAATCACACGCACCACACCTTTACGGCGGATGACCTTGCAATTACGGCAGATGGTTTTGACCGAAGCCGAAACTCTCATTTCATTCTCCTAAAACTGTTTAACGTGGCGGTCTACCGCCCGGACTCAATACTGAAACTCACAGCCCTACGATGTCTTGAAGTTCGCCTTCTTCAGCAGCGATTCGTACTGCTGGGACATCATGTAGTTTTGCACCTGGGCCATGAAGTCCATCGTGACGACCACGATGATCAGCAGGGAGGTACCACCGAAGTAGAACGGCACGTTGTACTTCAGGATCAGGAACTCGGGCAGCAGGCAGACGAAGGTGATGTACACCGCGCCAGCCAACGTCAGGCGAACCAGAATCTTGTCGATATAGCGAGCGGTCTGGTCACCCGGGCGAATGCCAGGAATGAACGCACCACTCTTCTTCAGGTTGTCGGCCGTTTCCTTGCTGTTGAACACGAGTGCCGTGTAGAAGAAGCAGAAGAAAACGATCGCAGCAGCGTACAGCAGCACGTAGATCGGCTCGCCCGGACGCAGTGCGCTGGCGATGTCCTTGATCCAGCGGAAGCCACCGTCACCGGCGCTGAACCAGCCCACCACCGTTGCCGGCAGCAGAATGATCGACGACGCGAAGATCGGAGGAATCACACCGGCCATGTTCAGCTTCAGGGGCAGGTGCGACGACTGACCGCCGTAAACCTTGTTGCCGACCTGACGCCGCGCATAGTTCACGAGGATCTTGCGCTGACCACGTTCCACGAACACCACGAAGTAGGTGACCAGCACCACGACAGCGATGATGAAGAGCGCGACGATGGGGTTCATCGCACCGGTCGTCACCAGCGAAGCCAGGCCGCCGATGGCGCCCGGCAGACCGGCCGCGATACCTGCAAAGATCAGGATCGAGATGCCGTTGCCGAGACCGCGTTCGGTGATCTGCTCGCCGAGCCACATCAGGAACATCGAACCAGCGGTCAGGCTCACCATGGCGGTCAGGCGGAAGCCGAAACCGGGGGCGATCACCAGACCGGCCGACGATTCGAGGGCCACTGCGATGCTGAACGACTGGAACAGAGCCAGGCCGAGCGCGCCATAGCGCGTGTACTGCGTGATCTTGCGGCGACCGGCCTCGCCTTCCTTCTTCAATTGCTCGAAGCTGGGAAGCACGTAGGTCATCAGCTGCATGATGATCGACGCCGAGATGTACGGCATGATCCCCAACGCGAACACGGTGAAACGCGACAGCGCCCCGCCCGAGAACATGTTGAACAGGCTCAGAATGCCGCCCTGCTGGCCCTGGAACAACGCTGCCAGCTGGTCCGGGTTGATACCCGGCACAGGAATGTGCGCGCCAATCCGGTAGACCACGAGCGCGAGCAGCAAAAAGACGAGCCGACGACGAAGGTCGCCGAACTTGCCTGTTTTTGCGATCGTTGCCGCGTTAGTTGCCACGAAGAACTTCTTTCAGTCCGAAGGTGATCAGGCGAAGCTGCCGCCGGCTGCTTCGATCGCAGCCTTGGCACCAGCGGTCGCACCCACGCCCGTCAGCTTGACGGCCTTGGTGAGTTCGCCGGTCTTGATGATCTTGACGACCTTGGCGAGCTGGCCCACGAGGCCGGCTTGCTTCAGTGCCAGGACATCGACTTCGGCCAGGCCGAGCTGCTCGAGAGCAGTCAGCGTGACTTCGGCGTTGTACTTCAGCAGGTGCGACTTGAAGCCACGCTTGGGCAGGCGACGCTGCAGCGGCATTTGACCGCCTTCGAAGCCGACCTTGTGGAAACCGCCTGCGCGCGACTTCTGGCCCTTGTGACCGCGACCTGCGGTCTTGCCGATGCCGGAGCCGATACCGCGGCCGACGCGACGCTTGGCGTGCTTGGCGCCAGCTGCCGGCTTGATGCCATTGAGTTCCATATCAGTCTCTCTTACAGAACTTTGACCAGATAACTGATCTTGTTGATCATGCCGCGCACTGCGGGCGTGTCTTGCAGCTCGCTCACGCTGTTGAGCTTGCGCAGGCCGAGGCCACGCACGGTCGCGCGATGCGATTCCTTGGTGCCGATCGGGCTCTTCACCAGCTGCACCTTGAGGGTTTGTTGTTGCGTCATTTGAATGCTTCCTTCAGCCTTGCGAGAGCTTGCGCTCAGGCGAAGATTTCTTCGACGGTGAGACCGCGCTTGGCAGCCACATTGCCGGCCGTCGTCGAGTTCTTCAACCCGTCGAGCGTGGCGCGAACCATGTTGTAGGGGTTCGACGAACCATGGCTCTTGGCCACGATGTCGGTGATGCCCATGACTTCGAACACGGCGCGCATCGGGCCGCCGGCGATGATGCCGGTACCCTTGGGAGCCGGGTACATCACGACCCTGGCGGCACCGTGATGGCCTTGCACCTGGTGGTGCAGCGTGCCGTTCTTGATCGCAGCCTTGAACAGGTTGCGACGGGCTTCTTCCATTGCCTTCTGCACGGCAGCAGGCACTTCCTTCGACTTGCCCTTGCCCATGCCGACGCGGCCTTCACCGTCACCGACCACGGTCAGTGCTGCGAAACCGAGGATACGACCACCCTTCACCACCTTGGTGACGCGGTTGATCGCGATCATCTTCTCGCGCAAACCGTCCTCAGGACCTTCGTTCTGCGTTCTTGCTTGAATCTTTGCCATTTTGAATCTCGTGTCCGATTAGAACTGCAGACCGGCTTCGCGGGCTGCCTCGGCCAGCGCCTTGACGCGGCCGTGGTAGGCGAAACCTGCACGATCGAAAGCGACCTTCTCGACGCCGGCAGCCTTCGCCTTTTCAGCGATGCGCTTGCCGATGGCGGTGGCAGCGGCGGCATTGCCACCCTTGCCCGAGGCGCCGAGTGCTGCGCGCACTTCGGCTTCGGCGGTCGATGCGGTTGCGATCACCTTGGTGCCGTCGTCGGAGATGACGGTGGCATAGATGTGCAGGTTGGTGCGGTTCACCGTGAGGCGGGCCACGCCCTGCGTCGCGATCCGGATGCGGGTCTGGCGCGAGCGGCGAAGACGCTGTGCTTTTTTGGTCAACATCATTTTGCTGCCCCTTACTTCTTCTTGGTCTCTTTGATCACGATCTTCTCGTCCGAATAACGGATGCCCTTGCCCTTGTAGGGCTCAGGCGGACGAACAGCGCGGATCTCAGCGGCGATTTGACCAACGCGCTGACGGTCAGCACCCTTGATCACGATTTCGGTCGGGGTCGCGGTGGTCACCGTGATGCCTTGCGGCATGTCGATGTTGACCGGGTGCGAGTAACCGACTTGCAGGTTCAACTTGTTGTTGGACGCTGCAGCCTTGTAGCCGACGCCGACCAGGTTGAGCTTCTTCTCGAAGCCCTTGGTCACGCCAACCACCATGTTGTTCACCAGCTGGCGAATCGTGCCGCTCATCGCATTCGCTTCACGCGATTCGTTGGCGGGCTCGAAGCTCAGCTTGCCGTCATTGCTGACGACGTTCACCAGCGCATTGCGAGCCAGGTTGAGCGTGCCGCCCGTGCCCTTGACGCTGATCTGGTCTTCCTTGATCGACACATCCACACCTGCGGGGATGGCAACCGGCATTTTTCCTACTCGGGACATTTCAGTAACTCCTCGATGTCTCGGTTAGGCGACGTAGCACAGAACTTCGCCACCGACACCGGTAGCGCGAGCCTTGCGGTCGGTCATCACGCCCTGGGGGGTCGTGACGATCGCAACACCGAGGCCGTTCTGGACTTGCGGGATGGCGGCGCTGGCCTTGTAGACGCGCAGGCCGGGGCGGCTCACGCGTTCGATACGTTCGATGACCGGGCGGCCAGCGTAGTACTTCAGCGTGATGACGAGTTCGGACTTGCCGGCATCGGTCTTCACTTCGAAGCCGTCGATGTAGCCTTCGTCCTTCAGGACTTGTGCAATCGCGGCCTTCACCTTGGAAGACGGGATCGACACAGTGGGCTTCGCCACCATCTGCGCGTTACGGATACGCGTCAGCAGGTCGGCAATGGGATCACTCATGCTCATGTTGTTTGCTCCTGCCTGGCTTACCAGCTGGCCTTGGTGACACCGGGGATGTCGCCAGCGAAAGCCAGTTCACGGATCTTGGCGCGAGCCAGACCGAATTGACGGAAGGTGCCACGGGGGCGACCGGTGATTTCGCAACGGTTGCGCTGGCGCGTGGGGTTCGCGTTGCGCGGGAGCTTCTGCAGGCCCAGGCGGGCTGCTGCGCGCTCTTCGTCGCTCTTCTTCGCGTCGTTGGAAATTGCCTTCAGTTCCGCGTGCTTCGCAGCGAACTTGGCAACCAGCTTGTCGCGCTTGAGTTCGCGCTGGATCAAAGATTGTTTGGCCATGGTTCGCCTCAGTTCTTGAACGGGAAACGGAAGCCAGCGAGAAGCGCCTTGGCTTCTTCGTCGGTCTTGGCCGTCGTCGTGATGCTGATATTGAGACCGCGCAGGGCGTCGACCTTGTCGTACTCGATCTCAGGGAAAATGATCTGCTCTTTGACGCCGATGTTGTAGTTGCCACGGCCGTCGAATGCGCGACCCGAGATACCACGGAAGTCACGCACGCGGGGCAGGGCCACGGTGACGAAACGGTCCAGGAACTCGTACATGTGCACGCCACGCAGCGTGACCATGCAGCCGATCGGCTGGTTTTCGCGGATCTTGAAGCCGGCGATGGCCTTCTTCGACTTGGTGACCACAGGCTTCTGGCCAGCGATCTTGGTCAGGTCGGCGACGGCGTTGTCGAGGACCTTCTTGTCGGCGACTGCCTCACCCACACCCATGTTCAGGGTGATCTTGGTGAGACGCGGAACTTGCATCGGCGACTTGTAGCCGAACTTTTCCGTCAGGTCTTTCGCGATCTTTTCGCGATAGTGTTGTTGGAGACGTGCCATGTGAGTACCTCTTAGGCGAACTTGATTTCGTCGCCGCTCGACTTGAAGACGCGAACAGCCACGCGCTTGCCGTCGGCACCTTGGGTGACCTTGATGCCCACGCGATCGGCCTTGCCGGTCGCGGCATTGAAGATCGCCACGTTGGATTGGTGAATCGGCATGGTCTTCTCGACGATGCCACCGGTCGTACCCTTGAGGGGGTTCGGCTTAGTGTGCTTCTTGACGAGGTTGATGCCGTCGACGATCACATGCGAATCGTCTGCGCGCAGCGACACGACGCCGCGCTTGCCCTTGTCACGACCGGCCAACACGATGACCTGGTCGCCTTTGCGAATCTTGTTCATGGCGTTGTGTCCTTAGAGAACTTCGGGTGCCAGCGACACGATCTTCATGAACTTCTCGGTGCGCAGTTCGCGCGTGACCGGTCCGAAGATGCGGGTGCCGATGGGCTCCAGCTTGGCGTTGAGCAGCACGGCGGCATTGCCGTCGAACTTGACGAGCGAACCGTCAGCACGACGGATGCCCTTGGCGGTGCGGACCACCACTGCGCTGTAGATCTCGCCCTTCTTGACGCGACCACGCGGAGCGGCTTCCTTGATGCTGACCTTGATGACGTCGCCCACGCTGGCGTAACGCCGCTTGGAGCCACCGAGCACCTTGATACACAGGACGGATTTCGCGCCCGTGTTGTCGGCCACTTCGAGCCGGGATTCAGTTTGGATCATTTCTTGATATTCCCAACTTGTACCGATGAGCCTCCAGGAGGGAGACACCGCGGTCAGTCTTGGGCCCGTCGTCCACGCCTCGAACCACTCGAGACGCTTCCGCTTTGGGCTGAAAGCTTCGCCTTTTGAAAGCGAAGCCCGCGATTGTGGCACCCATGCAGGGCGATGTCAACTGCCTCATCACGCGAACTTCGACAGCCGCTAGACTTTGTGGCGTGCGCGCCCCCATCCACCCCCTCGTTTCGCCGCCTTCCGTGCGGCGCCGGCGCCTGCTGGCGGGCGGCGCGGGCCTGCTGGGGCTGGGATCACTGGGCCTCGCGGGATGCCGCAGTGCAGCACCGGCCTCAGATACGGGCCGGCTGCAGCGCCTGGGAGAAGCCCGCTGGGCGCACCGACGCTCTATAGAGAACACCACGGCAGGCGGCCTCTCAGGCATCGACTACGACCCAGCCAAAGGTGAGTACCTGCTTCTCAGCGATGACCGGTCAGACCTGGCCCCCGTGCGCTGCTACACCGCACGCTGGCCCCAGCCGGCCGACGCCGCGCCCGAGCCCACCGGCGTTGTCCAGCTGCAACGCCCCGGTGGCGGCCCCTGGCCCGGGCGGCGCCAGGCGGTCGCCGGCCTGCCCGCTCCCGACCCCGAGGCCCTGCGCCTGCGCCCCTCGGCCGGCACCTTGCTCTGGACCAGCGAAGGCGACCTCGCCCGCGGTTTCGGTCCCGCCTTATATGAATCGACGCGCGACGGCCGCTTTCTGCGCGAATTCGCCCTGCCGGCGATGTTCGCCCCGGACCCCACCCAACGTCGCGGCCCGCGCGACAACCTGACCTTCGAAGGCCTGGCCCTCACGCCTGACGACCGCTCGGCCTGGCTCGCGATGGAAAACGCGCTGGTCCAGGACGGCCCGACCCCGACCACCGCCGCCCCCGGTGGCCCCTGCCGCTTCACCCAGGTCGACCTCGCGACCGGCCGCGCCGTGCGCCAGATCGCCTATGTGCCCGACGCCATTCCGCTGCGCCCGCTCGTGCCAGGCGCCTACGCCGACAACGGCGTGAGCGAGGCGCTGATGCTCGACGCCCACCGCATGCTGGTGCTGGAACGGGCCTACGCCACGGGCGCCGGCAATTCGCTGCGCCTGTACGAAATAGACACCCGGGCCGCCGACGACGTGCTCGCCATCGATGCCCTCGCACCCGGCAACCATCGCCCGGCCGCCAAGACGCTCGTGGCCGACTTCGCCACCCTCGGCCTCTCGCGCCTCGACAACACCGAGGGCATGTGCTGGGGTCCAGCGTTGCCCGACGGCCGCCGCCTGCTGGTGGTCGTGAGCGACGACAATTTCAACCCGCTGCAAGTGACGCAGTTCGCCGCCTTCGCCTACACCGACCGACCATGACCATCGCCGTGACCTTCCTGCCCCGCACCGCGCCGGGCCCCCTGCCCCCCATCGCCTTCATCGGCGGCGGCAACATGGCCAGCGCCATCATCGGCGGCCTGATCCAGCAAGGCGTCGCGGCCGACAACTTCGAAGTGGTCGAGCCTTTCGAGGAGGCCCGCACCAAGCTGGCCCAGTCCTTCGGCATCGTCGCCAAGGCCGAGGCCACCGAGGCCCTCGCGCGCTGCGCCGTGGTGGTGTGGGCGGTCAAGCCCCAGACCTTCGCGGAAGCCACCCGCCCGGTGCGCGCCTTTGCCGGCGACGCCCTGCACCTGAGCGTGGCCGCGGGCATTCCGTCCGACAGCATCGCCCGCTGGCTCGGCACCGAGCGCGTGGTGCGCGCCATGCCCAACACCCCCGCCCTGGTGGGCAAGGGCATGACCGGCCTCTTCGCGCGGCCAGGCGTCGAAAGCGCCGACCGCGCACGCGTCGGCCAGCTGCTGGCGCCGACGGGCGAGCTGATCTGGGTCGACGCCGAACCCGCGCTCGACGCGGTGACCGCCATGTCGGGCTCCGGCCCGGCCTACGTGTTCTATTTCATCGAGGCGATGACCGAGGCCGGCGTCGAGATGGGCCTCACGCCCGACCAGGCCCAGCGGCTGGCCATCGGCACCTTCACCGGCGCCTCGGCGCTGGCGCACAGCGCGACCGAGCCGCCGTCGGTGCTGCGCGAGCGCGTGACCTCCAAGGGCGGCACGACCTACGCGGCCCTGAGCGCGCTCGAAGCCTCGGATGTGAAGGGCCAGTTCAAGACCGCCATCCGCGCCGCACAGAAGCGCGCGGCCGAGCTGGGCGAGGAGTTCGGGCGCGGCTGAGCCTGTGGCGGGCGGCTACCGAGCGGTGTAGCCCGCCACGATGCCGACGAACAGCGCGAAGCCCAGCCAGTGGTTTTCGCGGAAGGCCTTGAAGCAGCCCTCGCGCGTGCGGTCATGGATCAGGCGCCAGTGCCAGAGCGCCTGGGCCACCGCTGCGGCAACGCCTAGATAGAAGAGCCCCCCCAGCGACCGGCTGGCACCGGCCCAGATCCAGACCGCCAGGAAGATCGCGTAGCTCGCCATCACCGCCGCCACGTCGAAGCGGCCGAACGTGATCGCCGAGGTCTTCATGCCGATCTTCAGGTCGTCGTCGCGGTCCACCATCGCGTACTCGGTGTCGTAGGCCAGCACCCAGAACAGGTTGCCCGCCAGCAGCCACCACGCAAAGGCCAGCACCGTCGACTGCACCGCGGCAAAGGCCATCGGGATGCCGAAACTGAAGGCGATGCCCAGCACCGCTTGCGGGATCGACACGAAGCGCTTGGCGAACGGGTAGATCAGCGTGATCGCCAGCGCCGCGAACGACCACAGCACCGTCGTGCGGTTGGTGGTGAGCACCAGCCCGAAGGACAGCAGCGCCAGCACCGCGCCCAGCCCCAGCGCCTCCTTGACCGACATCGCGCCGCTCGTCACCGGCCGCTGGGCCGTGCGCTTCACATGGCGATCGAACTCACGGTCGGCCACGTCGTTGACGCAGCAGCCCGCGCTGCGCATGAGGAATGTGCCGAGCGTGAACACCGCGAGCAGGTGCCAGCCGGGCCAGCCGTCGGCCGCGAACCAGAGCGCGCCCAACGTGGGCCACAGCAACAACAGCCAGCCGGCCGGCCGGTTCCAGCGGATCAGATCGAGGTAGAGCGCGAAACGGCGGGCGAGAGGCATGCGAAAAGCGGCAAGGCAGACGTCAAAAGAGCGGCAATTGTGCCGCTCTCTGAAGGGGTTCCCGGCGTACCGGGAGATCAGGACGCCGTCATCAGTCCTCGAGCAGCGAGCGCAGCATCCAGGCCGTCTGGTCGTGCACCGTGCAGCGCGCGGTCAGCATGTCGGCGGTCGGGTCGTCGCCGGCCTCTTCGGCCACCGGGATGAACTCGCGCGCGATGCGCGACACCGTTTCGTGGCCCTTCACGAGGATGCGCACCATCTCCATCGCCTTGGGCGGGGTCTGCGGCACGTCGGGCACGGTGGCGATCTTGCTGAACTCGGCGTACGAGCCCGGCGCGTAGTGGCCCAGCGCGCGGATGCGCTCGGCGAGCACGTCGGTCGAGCCCCACAGCTCGGTGTACTGCGTCATGAACATCGCATGCAGCGAGTTGAAGTGCGGCCCTGTCACGTTCCAGTGGAAGTTGTGGGTCGTGAGGTACAGCGTGTAGGTATCGGCCAGCACGCGGCTCAGGCCCTCGGCAATGGCCGCGCGGTCCTGGCGTTCGATGCCGATGTTGATGATCGGCGCGTTGCGGCTGCCCGACTCCTGCGCGACGACGGCGCCGCCCTTCTTGGGCACCTTGCCGGCCGAAGAAGCGGGCGATGGGGACTTGGTCTTTTTCGGGGGTTTGGCCATGGCGGAGGGGTCTTTCTTGAAGTTGGGTGACAACACCGAAATTCTGAAAGCCGGCAGGCGGCTTCGCAACAGCTTCACTCTATCCCAGCGATCAGCGATCACAAACAGCCCGCGCGTAGGCGAAGGCCCCGAATCGCTAGGAGAGTCGTTTGACACCCGGCAGCTCGCACGCGTAGATCGCGTTGCGCAGCGCTGCAATCGCCTCGTAGCGCGTGAAGGTGCGGCGCCAGGCCAGCACCACGCGGCGCATCGGCGGGTCGCGGTCCTGCGCGTCGCGCACGGGCAGGTAGCGCACCATCTGCTCGGGCTCCTTGCGCCCCTTGACCTTCGGCTTGAGCGCCTCGGCCGGCACCGACAGGCGCGGCACCAGCGTCACGCCCATGCCCGAGGCCACCATGTGCTTGATGGTCTCCAGCGACGAGCCCTCGAAGCTCTTGCGGATGCCCTCGGCGTTGCTCGAGAAGCGCGCGAACTCGGGGCACACCTCGAGCACGTGGTCGCGAAAGCAGTGGCCCGTGCCCAACAGCAGCATCGTCTCGCTCTGCAGCTCTTCCGAGGTGATCGACTCGCGGTCGGCCAGCTTGTGCTTCACGGGCAGCGCCGCCATGAAGGGTTCGTCGTACAGCGGCGCCATCGCCAGGCCCGTGTCGGGAAAGGGCTCGGCCATGATCGCGCAGTCGATCTCGCCGGCGCGCAGCATTTCGAGCAGCTTGACCGTGAAGTTCTCCTGCAGCACCAGCGGCATCTGCGGCGTGCGCGCGATCACCTGGCGCACCAGGTCGGGCAGCAGGTACGGGCCGATCGTGTAGATCACGCCCAGGTTCAGCGGGCCGGCCAGCGGGTCTTTTCCGCGCTTGGCGATCTCCTTGATGCTGGCGGCCTGGTCGAGCACGCTCTGCGCCTGCTGGACGATCTGCTCGCCGAGCGGCGTCACGGTCACTTCACCGGCGCTGCGCTCGAAGAGCTTGACCTCGAGTTCGTCCTCGAGTTTCTTGATGGCCACCGAAAGCGTCGGCTGGGACACATAACAGGCCTCGGCCGCCTTGCCGAAGTGCCGCTCGCGGGCGACTGCGACGATGTATTTGAGTTCGGTGAGAGTCATAGCTTGCGTCAATTATGCGCAAGGGTCTGTGACCCGGCTGGGGCGGGGTTAAAAGCCGCGGGCTGCGCTGCGCTCAGTCGGCGCGGCTCCAGACCCATTGCACCGGCTGCCCAGCGTTCGAGGGCATCGGCTCGCCCTGCGTGACCGCCGTGCTCACCCGCAGATCGGTCAGGCAGGCCCAGATGCCCGAGCGGGGGCACTTCTGGCCCGTGTCCGCAAACAGCAGTTCATCGCGGCGCATGCGGTGCCCCTGGATCTGCGCCGAGCCATCGACCTCCGCGGTGAACGCGACGCGGCCGGACGCGGCACGCTCTTCGAAGATCTCGATGGCGCCTTGCAAGGCGACGAAGAAATCCCAGTCGGACAGGTCCTGCTCCGCCGCCGCGGCGGTGAAGTCGGCCTGGTACAGGCGTTGATAGCGCTCGGCGTTGTAGTCCAGCTCGAAGACGACCTGGCCTGTCGCAGCGTCCATCAGCCGGAACTGGCTGAAGCCTTGCCGCAAACGCCCATCGCCATACCGCGAAGGCGCGATCTCGCTGCGCAGGACGGGCGAGAGCATCACCACGGAGCCGTCGTCGCGCTTCTGGCAGATCTCAAACACGGCACCGTCGTCGGTGCGAAAGACGAACTTCTCGTCGGACGTCCAATAGCTGTAGTAGCGCTTGTCGTTCTCGATCGTGTAGCCGCCTTTGACCGGGAGATCGGCGAGAACCGAGGCGCCTGGCGGTTTTTCGGCTTCGTCGACGGGGCGCCAGCGGCCGGTTGTGGGGTTCAGGTCGATGAGGTCGGAGGCGGTGTGATGCAGGTAGAGCCACATGGGACTATTTCTTTGCTCGGTTGACGATCGCGTCGATTTCACGGAGAAGCTTGGCTGCCTTCTCGGGGTCACCGGTTTTCTTCTGGCGATAGAACTCCATGATCAGGTCCCACGGCATGTCGTCGCCCCCTGCATTCTGGGCGCCTTCGATGATCTGGGCATCGGTCTTGGGATTGCCCTTGCCGACATTCACGCGCTCACGTGTCTTGGGGTGAATGACATAGCCCCGCTTCAGGTCTTCGTACTTCGGCCCCAGCGGATCGCCATACAGCGCCTGGTTGCGCTTGTAGATGACCTCCCGGAGCTCGGGGTCGGTCTTGTCCTTGAATTCCTTGCCGAGTGCACGGCGCTCGGCATTCGCGGCCCTTGCGATCTCTTCTTCGCTCTTGCCTGCGGCGCGCATGCTTTGCACCTTGCCGCCGACGCGACGCTTGACCGCCACCTCATAGTCGAGCCGAAGCAGCGGCTTGGCGCTGTGCGCCAAGGTATTGGCTGTGTCGGTTGCGCCATCCAGCTTCGCGGGCTTGGCCCGCTCCAGCAGCTTGTCGAGCTCGGACTTGAGGAAGCGCATGACTTCGGGAATCTTGGCCTGCCCCATGCCCCGCAGCTTTGCAATCTGCTGCTCGACCAACTCCAGACGCTTGACGTTGTCGCCCAGCAGCTTCCGGGTCAGCCACCGGTGCCGCACATCGGAGATCCCAAGAATGATCTTCTGCGTGATCTCGTCGAACCGCTTGACGGCATTCTTTGCATACTGATCCATCGGCAGGCTCTTGAGCCACTTGACGGGATCTCCCTTGCCAGCGCCACGGATGATCGCAAGGATCGTTTCGAGCGCCTCATCGGCGTACTTGCCACCCTGCTTGAGAAACTTCACCAGCGACTTGAAAACACCCTTCAGCAGGCTCCCCAGAACCGGAATGAGGCCGATGAGCGTGATGGCGAGCGCGATCCATTTCCACTTGTCGCTCGAGTCCTTCGAGAGCTGGTGCAAATTGGCAATCACGTCGCGAATGTCCGCGAGCTGATCAAGGATGGGAATCGCGGTGATGATGCTGCCGACGACTGTTTGCGACAGGCTGGCATCCTCGTTGAAGTCGCCCTGCAGGACGCCCCAGAACCAATCGAGCGCGTCGTTCATTTGTCCTCCGAACCGAAAACCAGCGCGTAGAGCGCCATGGCCTGCTCAGGCGTCACGTCCTTCCCGTAGGCGGGGTTGGCCGGAGACTCCTCGACGGGGTCGATTTGCCATTCCCTGGCGTCCTCGCCGATCTCGATGTCTGCGGAACCCGCCGGCACGCCGTCGAAGCGCAGCTGCCCGTTCGATCCCAACTTGCCCCTGCGTACGCTCTTGTCCGAGAACGTCACCTTGACGTCCGCGCCCTGCACCGCATCCGTGTCGTAGTAACGGCGTTCCACTTCAATGAAATGCTTGGGTTCGCTGGTCAACCCCATCGGCAGCCCCATCAGCTGTGCCGGATTCCCCTTCGGCCCCACGAAGCTCTTGCTCGTCCCCTTGATGTCCAGCAGCGCCGGCATCTTCAGCGTGATGTTCATCCCATCCAGCTCAATGCTCGTCTGCCCCCCCTTGAGCGTGATCTTCTGCTGCGCCAGCACATGGATCTCGTCGTTGCTGCTGGTGACCGTGAAGCCTTCCTTGGCCAGCCATTCGAGTTCGTCGGTGTGCGCCTGCACGCTCACCGGTCCGTCCTGCGCGATGACCTGGATGCCGCCCTCGTGGCTGTAAAGCCCCACGGACTTGGCGGCCGCGAAGCTCACAGTCTTGCCCGCCGCGATGTGGGCCTGCGCCTGCGCAGTCCAATGGATCGCCTCGCCCGCGTACACAGTCGCGCTGGCAGGCGTGGCCATGTTCAGGCTCATGGCCGCGTCGAGCACCATGAGCGGGCGGGCGAAGGCGGGCACCGGGTCTTGCCCTTCGCGTGAGCCTGCGCTCTCTCCGCCCGTGGGCTCGCGCGTGTCCTGTCCGTTGACGCTGCCGGGATAGTGCCCATTCTTCTGCGGATCGATGTCGTCGATGAGCGGCTGCAGCAGCGCCGTGGCGGTCAATGCCAGCGCCTTGGCGCCGCCGGCCGCATCGGACAGCTTCTGCGCCTCGCGCAACGCGCCCGCGAGCTGGCCTCGCACGCTGGTGGTGTCCTGCACGCTGCCTGCCGCCCGCTCCTGGGCGAGCGTCGAGATCAACAAACCCTCGCCGGCGCGCGTGGCGACCCAGGCGTCGGAGCGCAGTTCGGCACCGCTGCCGCGCCAGGCGCCACGGCTGCTCTCGTCGGGCGACTGGGCGTTGAGGTGACCCAGGTTCAGCTGGCTCGCGGCGTGCGAGCTGGCCAGGCGGGTGCGCACCTGGCCGGGCGCATCGTCGGCGATCCACTGGTTGTAGCCGCTGCCGTCGAGCGCGCGGCTGTGCCAGCCCGAGAGCACGCCCGCATGGTTGGCCGATGAGTCGGTGCCGGCCGACCAGGGCGGCAGGTCTTGTCCGTTGTAGAGCTGCTGCGTGACCACCGGCCGGTCGATGTCGCCTTCGATGAAGGACACGAGCACCTCGGAGCCCACGCGCGGCAGGTGGTGTGCGCCCCAGTTGGGGCCGGCCACGGGGGCCGCCACGCGCAGCCAGACGGACTGGCGATTGCTCGCGTGGCGACCGGCGGCGACGAGGCTGCCTTGTCCGCTGCCCGTCGATTGCTGCTGGCCCGCCCGCTGGGCCTGCCAATGGAAGCGCACCTGCACACGATGGTCGCGCTGCGTGTGGACAGCGGTCGGTGCCTCGTCGTCATCGCCACCGACCACGAGCGCGACCATGGCCTCGGGGGCCGTGGGCTTGGGGCGCCACAGCGGCACGACCTGCGCCTCGGCCGGCTGGGCCTCGAAGCTGTTGCGGTAGCTGCCCTTCTCGAGTTCGCCTGCCTCGAGCACCTGCGCGGCCTGTGCGCCGAGGTTATTGGCCACTTCGTGGCGCACGCGCAGTGCGAGGAATCTGCGACCTTCGTAGCGGTCGTGCTGCGTGAGCGCGAAGCGCTCGCCGGCACCGAGCTGTCGCACGCTGCCCGCGGCGCCGTAGCGCTTGATGCGCGATTCGAAGGCCACCAGCTGTTGTTCGGCGCACCGGGCGGCGGTGGCGCTGTCGGCATAGCGTTGTGCACCGCTGCCGTCGTAGTGCTCTAGCACGGGCACATCGCCCATCGACAACGCGCTCTGCACCGCGCCGGTGGGGGCCTGCAGCACGCTGGCGTCCCAGGCGTTGCGCATGACGGCGTTGGTGGTGACCTGGCGACGGCTGCTCCAGGCGGTGATGGCGTCGGTCGCTTCGGTGGCATTGACGCGGTGGAAGCGGATCTGGGAAAGGGCGCAGTCGGGCGGGGTTGCCGCGCGATCGAAGATTACCAGGCGATGCTGCGAGGGCGTGGTGTTGCCGCTGCTGCCACCGGTCGACTGTTGCTGCTGCTCGTGCTCGAACCGAAAGCTCAGGCCCTCTTCCGCGAGCAGGCGCAGCACGAAGGCCAGGTCCGACTCGCGGTACTGCACGCAGGTGGGCCGCACGGGCATCTCCTGCGTGACTTCGAAGCTGAAGCTGGCGGTCGTGTGATCGGCGAACACTTCGCTGACGATGTCCTGCACATGCTTGGCGGCGTACACGAAGCTGTCGCGGCGCAGGCCCAGCGCGGCGAGCCAGGGCTGCAGGTGCAGCCGGTAGCGCGCCAGGCCGCCGTCACCGCCCAGCGCGTCGACGGCCGTGAGGTAGCCGTGCCAGGTGCGAAAGCTGCCGTTGGCCAGCAGCAGGCGCAGGCTCAGCTCTTCGCCGATCAGCGCGAACGGGTCGAACTCGCTCGACGTGGCCAGCGTGTCGATGGTGAAGTCGAAGAGTTCGTTGAGGCCTTCGCTGCCAGTGAAGCGCTCGACGACGACGGCGTTCTGCGGCGCCGACGCGGGCAGCTGCAGCTTGATGAGCCGCGCCTGATCCGACAGCCGTGCGACGTTCAGGCCTTCGAGTTTCCATGGCGTCGGCATGAAGCTGCTTGATGTGTCTGATGACATGGATATCCACCTCCCTGGTGTCAGTGCCGGTCGTGCCGGCCTTCGTTCGATGCATGGCCGCGCGCGATCTTCTCGCCCTGTCGGTTCAGGGGTTGGTCGATCGACATCGCGTGGACCGAAAAAATCCTAGTTCGCCAACGTTGCATGTGCGTTTGCTGTGCCACAGCTGAATTTCATGACCGCAGGCGGCGGAAACACGGTGTTCGATCCGAACAGCCCGTAGCGCTTGGCATTGATCGTGACGGTCTGGGTGAACGAGCCGGCCAGTCCCAGGCTGGACGCGGTCGGGTTCGTCTCATCGAAGCTCAAGATCTGCGCAGGCAGGAACGGATCTTTGGGCATGTCGAGTACCACATGAATGGCAGCTGTCGGGACGGTTTCATTTCCAAGACGGATTCCGAACCAGCTGCGCGTCACGAACGTGGAGGACTTTTCCAGCCACGCGTCATGGACCGAGCAATCGCCAAAAGACGGTGCATCGAAACGAAGCTTTGCCAACAGCCTTCCCTGGGCCCGGCTCTCATCGCTCGATACCGCGGTTGAAGTGTCGGAAGTGCTCGTGTTCACCCGATAGCCGCGGTACGCCACAGCCGATGCGATGAGGACTGCAACAACAACTGCGGCAAGTAGAGCGAATCGCTTCATAGGGCAAAAGAACGGCTGTGCAGCGCACAGGCCACACCGGCCGCACCCGCCAGCCGGGCAACGTCTTCCACACTCAACGCCGGCCCGCCAGCCGCAGCAATGACCTCCGGCGGCAACTCGGGCAGCTTGCCCGCACCGCTGGTTCGCAAGGTCTCGCCCGGCTGGATGGCCAGGCCGCCCTCTTCCATGTAGCGCCGGATATGTTCCCACAGACGCCAGAGTGCTGCGTCTTCGTACCATCCGAGGTAGCCGATCAAGGCAATGCCTTCCAGCTTGCGCGGATTCCGGGCCTCGCCCCACAGCAGGCGCAGCACATGGGTGTCGCGGGCCGCCTCGCCAGTGAGTTGCATGATCTTGTAGCTGCGGGCCTGCAAATCGTCCCACGAGGTGGTGATCACTTTATCGATACCCACGCGCTCCCAGAAGCGCCAGAAACGTAAGCGTCCCAGCATGCAGATGCTGACTTCTCGGGTCTTGCGGTTGAAGACTACAGGGATATCGCGAGGGCTTAGATAGGTGGCGCGGATAACGTGAGAGAAAGGAAAAAAGCTAACAGCAAAGAAAAGACTTCCAAGAAAAAAACGAACGACGTTTGGTCGAAGTAGCGCTTCAAAAATAAACCACCCTCCCATCGCCATTCCTGCCAAGAAAAGAACCGTAAGGGTATTTCCATTCCCCACCGTCTCCCCGGTTCCAGAGGGTGCGCCAATCTCAATCGCATGCGGATGCACTGCCAGCAGCGAATCACAGGTGCTGGCGCTCTCGTGCACGGGCTGCTTCTTGTCCTCGGGCGCCACACGCGTGATCGTTCCATTGAGCATCGACCGCAGCGCCTCGCCGATCTCGTCAAACTGCGTTTCCGGCCCTTGCCAATCCGGCAGCAGCACGTTGTATTCGGGTAGCTTTTTCATGTCACGCCGTCATCCCCTCACCGTCGGCATCGATTGATTTTTTGACAGCCGCTCGCGCCTGACTGATGGAGATCGAGTGCACTTCAGCTTGCACCCTAAGTCGCCGCATCAGCCGCACCCGCCAACCGAGCGACCTCTTCCACGCTCAACGCCGGGCCGCCGGCCGCAGCAATGACCTCCGGCGGCAACTCGGGCAGCTTGCCCGCACCGCTGGTGCGCAAGGTCTCGCCCGGTTGGATGGGCGGGCCGTTCTCTTCCATGTAGCGCCGGATGTGCTCCCACAGACGCCAGAGCGCAGCGTCTTCGTACCAGCCGAGGTAGCCGATCAAGGCGATGCCTTCCAGCTTGCGCGGGTTCCGGGCCTCGCCCCACAGCAGGCGCAGCACATGGGTGTCGCGGGCCGCCTCGCCAGTGAGTTGCATGACCTTGTAGCTGCGGGCCTGCAAATCGTCCCACGAGGTGGTGATCACTTTGTCGATGCCCACGCGCTCCCAGAAGCGCCAGAAGCGCAAGCGCCCCAACACGCAGATGCTGACTTCGCGGGTCTTTCGGTTGAAAACCACGGGAATGTCGCGGGGGGCAAGGTGGGACATCCGCAGAGCGAATGAGAAGGGGAAGAAGCCAATCGCAAAAATAATGCTTCCGCTAGCAAGAAAAAAAACGCTCGAAGACATCAATCCTTCCCAAAGAAACCAAGCCCCGAATCCCATGAATCCCAAGAAGAAAACCGCATAGGTATTCCCATTCCCCACTGCCTCCCCGGTTCCAGAAGGCGCACCAACCTCAATGGCATGCGGATGTACCGCCAACAGCGAATTGCAAGTGCTGGCACTCTCGTGCACCGGCTGCTTCTTGTCTTCAGGCGCCACGCGCGTGATCGTTCCATTGAGCATCGGCCGCAGCGCCTCGCCGATCTCGTCAAACTGCGTCTCCAGCCCTTGCCAATCCGGCAGCAGCACGTTGTATTCGGGTAGTTTCTTCATATCAGTCAGTCATCGTCTGGTCCACCACATAGTCTCCGCTGGTGGCGTCGACCAGCACCTGGACCTGGACCTGGGCTCGTGGGTAGAGCAGCCCGTCGGTGTCAATGGTGATATGGGTGAAATCGCCCTCGTCACTGCGTTGAGGGCGCTCCAAGCCCTTCAAGCTCAGCGGTGGTGCAGGCGACACGCTGCGACCCAGCATGTAGATCAAAGTCGAGATGCCGTCGCGGCCCCCCAGCGTGATGCCGATGGTCCATTCGAGGCTGTCGCGCAATGCCTTGGGCATCCACAGCTTCAGTTCGACGGTCTTGTACAGACCGCTGTGGCCTTCGAACGGGTCTTTCACGAACAGCGCTCCCAGCCCACCATTGCCGCGCGCGATGCCGGCCCCGGTGGTAGCCATGGTGTTCATGCCGTACTCGAATTCGACGCGGATGCCCATGAGCAGCTTGTTGAGTTCCTGCTGCTCCACTTCCAGGCTGCCCCATCTGTCCCTGGCGCCGCCCCAAATGGTCTTGGCAGCCCATTCTTCGGTGGGGGCGTCCTGCAGCAGCATGGCGATGTAGCCGACACCGATGGCCAGACCGATCAAGATCAGTCCCCAGCCGGTCCATGACAGGCCCAGCAAGCCCGCGCTTGCAACAGAGCCACTGATTTGCCCAGCAGCCGCCAGCCCAGCCACACCGGCGAATCCGAACAACGCTCCGGATACTACGTAGGCCGTAGCAGCGTCTTCATCATCGTTGCGCCCTCGCTTCCAGGCATTGGTGAACGACAACCCCGCATCCACAAACAACCCCGCAGCCGACAACCTGCTCGCCATCAGCTTCAGCATGTTCGCCTTCGACGCCCATGCACTGTTCGCCTTGGCAATCTGCTCGGCAACTTCAAGGCTCGCGCCCGTGATGCCCAGGCCCGAGCCGGCCAGCCCAAACCACGCAGCCGTGCGCTGGTCTTGCGTGCCGTTCTCCAGCATCTTGATGGACTTGGCAATCGAGAATCCATGCAACACCGCGCCTGCTGCCGAGAAGGACGCTGCGCCGCCACTCATGACGGCTGCCGAGCCCTTGGCAAAACCGGAGAGCTGTGCCGCGGTCCAGCCGGCCGCACGGGTGGCCGCTTGCGTTGCAGGCGCGGTGGCGCTGCCGACCGCCCGCCCCGCCGCAGTGGCGACATTGCCCGCAGAGCGGCCCGCCTGAGCGGCGGCGTTGGCGGCGGAGCGCCCTGCGACGGTGGCCTTTTTTGTGAGGTCGTCTGCCGATTCAGCCGTGAAGATCCACACATCGATCAGCGTGTTGAGGCCGCGCGAATGCCCCGCCAGTGCCAAGCTCAGACCACCCGCCAGCGCCACGTTCTTGAGCTTGCCTGTGGCGGCGGTACCGGCCTTGTTGGCCGCGCCCGTTACGGCGCCCGCGCCCTGCGCCGCGCGGCGACCCAACTCGCCGCGCAGGCTCTCCCAGTACTTCACAGCCTCCGACAGGGTCATCTTGACCGTTTGCGCCATCGCGCCTGAAGGGCCTGCCGTGCCGGCGGTAATGCATTGCATGATGGCCGTGAGGAATTGCCGTGTCTTGACCGACGCCGGGTCCGTGCCTGTCGTGGCCATGCTGATCCCGCCGACGATGGTGATGAGCGGATGCGCCAGACCCGAGGCGGCGTTTTTCAGCAACGGCAAGCTGCTGACGACCTTGTCGTAGAACGGATACTTGGCAAGGAGGACCTGGCTGGCCAAGGGAGTTCCCTTGCCCGCGCTGGCATCTTTCAGAGCCTGTGCCGTTTCCTCGAACAACTTGAAGATGTTCTTGGTTTCCTTGTGGATCTTGGTGGGCTTGAACGCGTCGAAGAATGCCACCTGATTCCCAAGCAGCGCCCGAGTGAGCAGCGCCTGGCTGTCATGTGGGTTGTCAGAAGCAAAGGGCTTGTACCACTCGAGTCCCGTGGCGCTCATGTGCCCTCCCAACGTGATCTGTGCGACAGCATTGGCGTAGTGCAGGCCGTCGACGCGTTCATTGAGGCCAAAGTCATGCTCGGTCACGAGCTTGCGCGCTGCCGAATTGAGCCACGCCCCGTGATCGGGCTCGATCTTCGAAAGAAGATCCTTGTCGGCCTTTGAAAGCCTGTCGAATTGCTCCAGGAAACTCCGGAAGGGGTACCTGCCACCCGATCCGAGCTTCTCAAGAACGTCATCCTTGAGGCCCGCGGTGTCGTGGTCGATCTCCCCCTCGTTGGGAAGCTCGATTTTTCCATTGATCGGGTCGGGGTAGGCGTCTACCCTCGACATCGGCCTTGCCTTGCGATTGCCTACCCAACGAGCTTCCGGCGGCAAGCTGCCAGCTGCTTTCTGCTTGCGGAAATCCTCGCTCGTGATGGCCTTGCCATTCAGGTGCGCCATGCCTGCGATGCGTCTCTTGGTCGCATCGCCTTGTGCACCGATCTCTTTCAGCAAGCCCTCGATGGTCAACGCCGTTTGAAGTCGCCACTGCCCCTGCTTTTTACCTTCCGAGTCCTTGTACTCGTTCAGCCACCGGGCTGCGCTGTTGCACTTGACCAGACGCATGTAGGCCGACTCGGAGGTCACACCAACGGCATCGGGAACGCTGACCATGTGCACATGGTCCATGGTGTATTGCCCCTGTGAAGCCCTCACCAGACGCTCGGCCGCTTGAAAAACGTCCAGTGCGCCTTCCGGCCGCACGCCGGCTTTGCCCGCCGCCCCCTTCTGCATGCTCAACGGGGGGAACGGCGTACCCAGCAAATCGTTGGGCTGCAGCTTCTCGTCGTAGTCCGCGACAAGCGTCAGGATGGCGCCCGTGGTCAGTGGCATCGACCGCTTGGCCGTCCCCTTCGAAGCCTCGATGAGAGTCATGCGTCTTTTTCGCAAGTCCTCTTTGGACGCGTACAGGTCTCGCACTGGCTGGGACCAGGGATGGTCGCTGTAGCCCACCCACACAGAGCCCGCGAGCTTGGCCTCTGGAATCACGAGCAGCATCGCATTGGCATACGCTTCGGAGCGCTGGCACACAAAGCCACCTTCGCTGCTGGCACTGTTCGTGTAGGGCACGGCCTGCAACGGGAAAGGACTGAGATACCCACCATCGCTGACACGAAAAATCTGCCAGCCTTTGTCGGCCTTCAATTGCGGCGTATGGGGCTTCTCATAGAAAACGACAACGAATCCCGCACGCAGCGTACGCATTGCGTAGCGGCTGTAGCTCAACGCCGCCTCCGCGGTGTGCCTGTCGAGCAGCGGCCGCGCCGCGTCCTGTTTGGGCTGCGCGTAACTACTTTCCGCGAGACCGGGCCGTACGAGCAACACCGGCAATCCGGCTTTGGCGCACGCCGGGCAGCCGCCGGCAGTGCATCCGGGCGTGCCGGCAGCCGCCTTTTGCGCGCCCGCCGAATAGCTGGGGGCAGGTGTATCAGCCAAGTCGTTCTCCCTGTGTGGCCGGTTGAAGCTGCGACAGTCCGGCGTGGCGCTCCAACTCGGTCCGAATGGTGTTCCATCCCTCGGGGTCAGGCACGCCCTCGAGCGCCTGCGCCAGCGTGGCGTCACCGCGCAAGGCGCGAGCGATCAACGAGTGCACGGTCGGATGGGTGGTCAATTGCGGGTGGACCTGCAGGATGTAAGCCCCCAGCAAGACCCGGTCTTGCCGGCTCGACAATCCCGCGGAGATGGTCGCGGCAGTCGCCTCGGCGGCTCTCTGCAAATAGTCAGAAGGCAAGGTGCCTGCAAACCGCAACCACCCGCGCAGCAAATCCTGAACCGCTTCGTTGCGGGTTGCATGGGCCCACTGATCGGCACTGAAGCCCACGCCCTCCTGCTTGGCATCGGAGGTGGCCTCGTAGCGTACAAGTTCGCCGCATCGGTCCAGGCTGTACCAGCAATGCACGGGCCCCAGAAGACCCGCTTGCTGGTTCGGTGTCAGTGCAGGCCACATCCACTCGATGACCCGCCGATCAGCCCAGCGTATGAACTTGGGGTTGGTTTCACCGGGGAAGCCGCCCTGCATGCACCGGGCGAAATGTCGAGTCAATGCGTCTGCCGGTGCGTCAGTCAACAACCAGCCGCCCAAGACGAACCCTTGTTCGCCCTCCGCATCCGGGTCTGCCTGCTCGCTCAACGCCAAGGCCAGGCTCGCCTTCAGCAGATGGGTGTCGTGCGGATGCAGGCGAATCAACCGAGGGCGCTGTTCGGGCTTCAACAACGGGTGACGAACAGGAACGGTCCAGGTTTCGCGCGGCTCCGCCTGCAACAGGTCCTCGGAGAAGGGCTCGCGCAACATGGGGTCGACCAGTAGGTAGGCGGACAAGGCATCGTCCGCCTGCAGTGCCTCCCCCAACTGCCGAACAAGGTTTTCGAACATCTGTCCCCGGCCTCAGAGGGTGACGGCGCCGCTGGCTGCGGCATCGTTTTGCTTCGGGCATGGCTGTGCTTCCGCCTTGCCCACGCTGTTGCTCGCACTGTCCCCCATCGGCCCCACGAAGTTGTGCATCCCCCTGAACGTCACCTTCCCCGGCGCATGGATCTTGATGCTCGATCCTTCCAGCCTGATGTACGCCCCCGCACTCGTCAGCAGCACGTGCTTGGGCGCCTCCACGGCCACGTCCTTCGCCGTGCTGGCGATCGTCACTTTCTTGTCCGCCGCGATCTTCGTGGCCCCGGTCTGGCTCTGCAGGCTCACCTTGCCGCTGGCCGCGTGCAGCGCGATGCCGCGCTCCTGGTTCGGCTCGCCGCCTTCTCCCGCCTTCGTGCCCACCGTGTACAGGCTCACCCCCTTGGCCACGCTCACCGCGATCTGCCCTTGCGCGGGCAGGTCGACATCCTGGCTCGCGACGATCGCGGTGTGCTGTCCGCTCACGGCGATCACTTCCTTCGGCGTGACGAAGCCGATGCCCATCGGCGCGCTGAACTGCAGGTGCGGCTCGCTGTACGCGGTGACGCTGCCGTGGCCGCCTTCGGTGGCCTTGATCTCGCCGCCGCCCGATCCGTTGCCCGATGCCGCAGCACCGCCCTCCTGCTTCGCCCCCAGCACTTCAGCCACATACTTCAGCGCGGCGATGGTCGGCAGCTCGCCCGGAGCACCTTCGCCCTTGATCTGCGCCTTCTGCGTCTGCGCGCTCTGGGCGAGTGAGGTGGCGAGTTCTTCGGCCTGTTTCGTCTGTTGCTGCGCTTCGCGGCTCGCCATGAACGCGCCCTTGGCGTTCGGCTGGGCATAGGCGCTCACGAGCAGGCCTGCGCCCGCGCGGATGGCGCCTTGCGCGGTGGTGGCCAGTTCGGCGCCGTGGCCGCGGCCCTTGCCGCGGGCGTTGTCGTCCTGCTGCTTGTGGTGGCCCAGGTGCAGGCGGCTGCTGGCCTGGGTGGTGGCCAGGCTGGTGCTGCCCTGGCCCGGGGTGTCGTCGAAGACGAGCTGGTTGTAGCCGCCGTCGCCGCTCTGGCTGGCGCTCAGTTCCTGGGTCTTGATGCCGCTGAAGACGGCGTTGTGCGCGTGCTCCTTGGCGCCCTTGCCTTCGCCGGCGAACCACGCCGGCGCGTTGCCGGTGGACTGGGCGGCGCCTGCGGGTTTCTGGTTGTGCTGGGCGTCGACCTGGCCGGCGCCGTTGTACAGCGCGGCGACGACCACGGGGCGGTCGATATCGCCGTGGTGGAACTCGACGAGCACTTCCTGCCCCACGCGCGGCAGGCTCATCTGGCCCCAGTTGTCGCCGGCGGCGCTGGCGGCCACGCGCACCCAGGCGCCCAGGCGGTCGGCGGCGGGCGCGTTGTCCTGGCCGTCGGTGCGCGACTGGCGTGCGCTGGACGCACTGCCGCGCTGCCAGTGGAACTGCACCTTGATGCGGTGGTCGCGGTCGGTGTGCACCGGGGCATCGCCGCCGCCCACGCCGATGACGATGGCGCTCTGGCTGCCGTGCACGCTGGGCTTGGGGTGGATTCGCTGACCGTGGCCGTCCAGGCTCAGCGGCCGGTAGGGGATGGCCGCGCGCACGGTGGTGAATTCGTTGCGGTAGTGGGTGACGGCGTCTGCGGTCGTATCGCCGTTGCCGCTGTCGAACACGGTGGCGATGTCGGGCAAGCCCAGCCGCTCGCCGATGCCGGTCTTCAGGTCTTCGTCGAAGTTGTTGCGCGCGATGTGGCGCACGGCCAGCACGGCGAAGCGGCGGTCCTGCTCGCTGTCCTTGTCGTGCTGTTCGTGCCCGCTCAGCGTGAAGGTGGTGGCGGGCGCCAGGGTGCGCACGGCACTGCGGCCTTCGAAGCGCTTGTTGCGCAGTTCCAGCGCCTGCAGGGCGTTGGCGAGCAGGCGCTCGCCTTGTGCACTGGTCTCCCATCCGTAGGCGCCGGGGTCATCGCTCCAGTGCAGGGTGCGCTGGCCCGCGGCGCGGCTTTGCTGCTGCACGGGGCAGGCGTTCACGCTCTTGTAGTCCCAGCTTTGCTGCGCGAGGCTGTTGGTCTGCAGCTGGCGGTGGCCGCGCCACTGCTGGATGGTGTCCTGGCGCTCGCTGGCGTCGGCGCGGTGAAAACGGATGGTGGGCTGGGCGTTGGCGCGGAAGGCACCGTTGTGGTCGGCGATGACGAGCGTGTGGCTGCCCAGTGCGCCGTCTTTGCCGGTGGCGTGTTCGAACCAGTAGCACAGGCCTTCTTCCGCCAGCAGGCGCGCGACGAAGTCGAAGTCGCTCTCCTGGTACTGGGTGGTGATGCCGCGCACGGGGTAGATGTCGCGCTGCGCGATCTCCCAGCGCCACTGGGGCACGAGCTGGCCCTGGCTCTGGTAGCGCCCGAACACGGCGTCCACGATGTCGAACACGTTCTGGTGCTGGAACAGGCAGCTGTCCTGGCGATGCCGCAGGAAGGCCATCCACGGTTCGATGACGAGCCGGTAGCGCGCCATGCCGCCGTTGCTCGACACGCACTCGGCCTCGCTCACATGGCCGTGGAAGGGGCGCAGCTCGGTGCGGCTTTGCGCGGTCTGCAGATCGAGCCGCACGCCCTGGCCGATGAGGGTCTTGAGTTCGATGTGCGCGTCATCGCTCAGCGCGGTGAGTTCGAAGCGAAAGCCGCCGCCGTCGATGCACTCCACGCCGTCCAGGCGCTCGGCCAGCAGCTTGTTCTCGCCCAGCGGCGTGTGCAGCACCAGCAGGCGATCGCGCTGCGTGGTGCCCGCGCGCATGAGCCCGCCGAGCGAGGCCGATGTGAAGGTCGTCGTCATTGTTCTGGTTCTCCCGTGGGCACGCGCGGCTGCTGCGCCTAGGTGATCCGGTAGCGGAATTCGCCGCCCTTGCCGCAGCTGGCCTTGATCTTGGCCAACGGCGTCTCGTCGGCCATGCGCGTGAGCACGGCCTCGGCGATCTCGGGCAACAAGGTGCCGTTGAGGATGTGGTCGACGTTGCGCGCGCCCGAGTCGACCTCGGTGCAGCGCGCCAGCACGGCCTCGACCAGCGCATCGTCCCACTCGAACACGGCCTTGTGATTCGTCGCGATGCGGTCGCGGATGCGGCCGAGCTTGAGCGCAATGATCTGCTCCAGCACCGCATCGGTGATCGGATAGAACGGCGCCACCTTCATGCGACCCAGGAAGGCCGGCTTGAAGGCCTTCATGAGCACGGGGCGCAGGGCCTCGGCCAGCGCGTCGGGCGCGGGGCGCTCCTCGTCGGCCTTGTTCAGGCACGCCTGCATGATCTGCGACGAACCGATGTTCGAGGTGAGGATGATCAGCGTGTTGCGGAAGTCGATCTCGCGGCCCTCGGCGTCGTCCATCATGCCCTTGTCGAACACCTGGAAGAACATCTCGAGCACGTCGGGGTGGGCCTTCTCGACCTCGTCGAGCAGCACCACGCTGTAGGGCTGGCGGCGCACGGCCTCGGTGAGCACGCCGCCTTCGCCATAGCCCACGTAGCCGGGCGGCGAGCCCTTCAGGCCCGACACGCTGTGCGCCTCCTGGTACTCGCTCATGTTGATGGTGATGAGCTTCTTCTCGCCGCCGTACAGGATGTCGGCCAGCGCGAGCGCAGTCTCGGTCTTGCCCACGCCCGAAGGGCCGACGAACATGAACACGCCGCGCGGCTTGTTGGGGTCTTCCAGGCGCGCGCTCGCGGTGCGCACGCGCTGGGCCACGGCGGCGAGCGCGTGGTCCTGGCCGATGACGCGCTCGGCCAGCAGGGTGTCGAGGCTGCGCACGGTCTTGATCTCGTCCTTGACCATGCGGCCCAGCGGCACGCCGGTCCAGGCCGAGACGATCTCGGCGACGACGTGGCCGTCGACCTGCAGCGGCACCATCGGCGTGGTGCCTTGCAGTGCGCGCAGTTCGGCGAGCAGGGCGTCGAGTTCGTCGCGCGCAGGGTCGGCGGCGGCCTTCTTGCGGCTGGCGGCGCGGGCTGGCGCCTTCTCCGCCACTGCTGATACAGCCTCGGGCTGCGCAGCCGACTCGTCGCGTTGCGCACGCAGCGCGCGGATGCGTTCGACCAGCGCGTTCTCTTCAGCCAGGCGCTGCTGGCTCGCGGCCAACTCGGCCTGCAACGCACTCTTCTGCTCCGCCAGTTCGGCCAGGCGCGCTTCATGGCGCCCGCCGGCCGCGGTGTCGCGCACCAGCGCGGCGCTCTCGGCCTCGATGCGTTCGAGGCCGCGGTTCGCCTCTTCGATCAGCGCCGGCGTCGCGCTCTGGCCGAGCGCCACTTTCGCGCACGCGGTGTCGAGCACACTCACCGCCTTGTCGGGCAGCTGGCGTCCGCTGATGTAGCGGTGCGACAGACGCACGGCCTCGGTGATGGCTTCGTCGAGCACGCGGATGTTGAAGTGCTTCTCCATCAGCGGCACCATGCCGCGCAACATCGCGGCGGCCAGCGTTTCGCTGGGCTCCTCGACCTTCACGACCTGGAAGCGCCGCGCAAGCGCCGCGTCCTTCTCGAAGTATTTCTTGTACTCGCCCCAGGTGGTGGCGGCGATGGTGCGCAGCTCGCCGCGCGCCAGCGCGGGCTTGAGCAGGTTGGCCGCGTCGCTCTGCCCGGCCTGGCCGCCCGCGCCGATCATGGTGTGGGCCTCGTCGATGAACAGCACGATGGGGTGCGGGCTCTTCTTCACTTCGGCGATCACGTTCTTCAGGCGGTTCTCGAACTCGCCCTTCACGCTCGCGCCGGCCTGCAGCAGGCCCATGTCCAGCGTGTGCAGCGCCACGGCGCGCAGCGACTCGGGCACGTCCTGCGCCGCGATGCGCAACGCCAACCCTTCGACCACCGCCGTCTTGCCGACGCCGGCCTCGCCCGTGAGGATGGGGTTGTTCTGGCGCCGGCGCATCAGGATGTCGATGACCTGGCGGATCTCGGTGTCGCGGCCGATGACGGGGTCGAGCGCGCCGTCCTTCGCGCGCTGCGTGAGGTTGGTGGTGAACTGGTCGAGCGCAGGCGTCTTGCCGGGCACGCCCGCGGCCAGCGGGTCGGCCGACGCTTGCTGCGCGTCGCCCTCGGTGGCCGCGCCCGAGGCGCCGGCCTCGGCCGCTTCGCTCGACCCGTCGGTGAGCTTGTCGAAGTCGTGCTTCAGGTCTTCGAGGCGGATCTTCGCGAACAGCGGCGAGCCGCGCTGCGCCAGCTGCGCGAGGTCGGGCTGGGTCAGCAGCGCGAGCAGCAGGTGGCCCGAGCGGATCTGTGCCGCGTGCGCGTCGAGCGAGGCCAAGAGCCATGCCTGCTGGAACAGCTGCTGCAGGTGCTGCGAGAACACGGGCGTGCGCGTGTTGCCGTTCTTGAAGGTCTGGATCTCGCGTTCCAGGTCCGACTGGATCGCGGTGGCGCTGATGCGGTTGGCGCGCAGCACACGCGCGAGGTCGTTGTCGGTCTGCTCCAGCAGCGCCAGGAAGAGGTGCTCCAGGTCGACCTCGTAGTGGCCGTGGGCCAGGCACAGGTTGGCGGCGCGCTGCGTGGCCATGCGGGCGCTGGCGTTGAGCTTGGTGATCAGTGTCTTCAGCGAGGTGCTCATGAGCGGTGGTGTTTTTCTGTCGGTCGTGTTCGTTGAAAGGGTCACTGCAGGGGCTGAAGCTCGTACTGCGTGTCGCTGCGGTCGCCCTCGGCCTCGCGGGTGGTGATGAAGCTGTCCCAGCCGAGGTGGCTGCCGCCGCTGTCGCTGAGCTGCACGGCGGCCACTTCTTCGCGCGCCAGGATCAGGCGCACTTCGTATTCGCAGGTCACGCCGGCGAGCAGCGCCAGCATCTTTTCGAGCGCCTTCGCATGCGCGCGGCCCGGAAAGAACTCGCGCAGCGCGCTGCGCTTGAGCGGGCCGATCCACAGGCGGATGCGCAGGTCGCGCTGCCAGATGCGCTCGCCCGCCATTGCGTTCTGGCCCAGGCTCACGTTGCCTTCGCCCAGCCTGGAGCGCTGCTGCACAGGCATGTCGTACCACTTGCCCAGGAACTGCTCGATGCGGATGTGGCTGCGGAAGTAATCGGACAGCACGCGCTGCAGGTACGCCGCCGACATCGGCCGGTGGCGCACCGCGGCGGCGTAGCCGGCCACGGTCTCGTCGAACACGGTGCCCGTGCCGTCGGTCAGCGGATCGCGCTGGGCCGTGTGCTCCAGCCCGGCCATCGACAGCAGCACCGGCAGGTAGGCGCGGCTGCGCTCGTGCTCGTAGTGCAGCGGCAGGCGGTACTTGCGCCAGGCGGCATAGAAGAGCGCGGCGGCGCGGTTGCTGAACACGTCCAGAAAGGCGCGCGCCGAGCTGTCGCGCAGATGCTGCTCGCGGCGCATCAGCATCTCGGTGTAGACGATGGGCAGGGCGCCCGACACGCCCAGCATGCCGAACGAGGCGGGCGTGAGTTCGATGCGGCTCAGGCCGTGCTCGTCCTCATGCGACAGCGGCGGCTCGCACAGCTGCGCGCCCGACATCAGCTCGCCCACGGCGTCGCGCACCGCCAGCGCCTCGATCTCGCTGGGCGGGAAGTTCAGGCTCGTGGAGCTGCGAAAGCGCACCCAGCGCGGCACCATGCGCTCGCCGGGCACCAGGCGCTGGTGCACGTCGCGCTCCTGCCGCTTGAGCAGCATGAGCTCGATCAGCCGCACCGCCTGGAAAAACTCGAAGCGGTAGGGTTCGCGCAGCAGCCTTTCGGCTACAGGAGGATCGATTCGCCGCTGCGGGGCTTGCATCGCACCAGCTCCTCCTTGTCGCGCGCCGAAACGATCACCAATTGAGTGAAGCTGTTCAGGTGCACATAGAGACCGAAGAAATGGTCCATCACGCGGGCAAAGGCCTGCAGGCTGCTGCCCACGAAGCCGGTCTCGTCGACCGTGAGCTTGAGCTCGATGCCGCGCACGAAGGTCGCGAAGGGCTTGCCGGGCAACCACTGCGTGGTGGCCTGCTGCTCGATCGCGGTGATGGCCTCGATCTGCCGCGCCGACACGGCCGAGCGGCCCAGGTCGTACAGCCGCAGCATTTCCTTCAATGCCGGCAGCCCGCTGGTGGCCAGCGACAGGTGGTTGAGCGACAGGTGCGACACCAGCCGCCACTGCACGCCCTTGCCGCGCGGCATGCGCAGCGTCTGCGTCGGGCGGCGCAGCATGCGGATCGAGCGCGCCACCGAGTTGCCCTCGATGAACAGGTCGCCGCCGGGCAGGCCGAAGGCCAGCGAATGCGGCAGGTCGCGGTTGGTGCAGGTGAGGTCGATGCTCAGCGTTTCGGTCTGCGGCAGCGAGGGCTGGAAGTCGATGTCGACGATCGAGAGCTCGGTCTCGTAGCCCGGGCTGCGCTGCGCCACGAGTTCGTTGCGCCGCGCGAACCAGTAGTGCTCGGCTTCCTTCGGATGCTCGCCGTGGTGCAGCGAGTAGAAGGGCCGGAACTCGATGTAGGCGTCGCCCTCGGCGGTCTGCTTCACGAGCTTGACCGAGTCGATGCTGTAGACCTCGAAGCCGAAGGCGCGGCGCGCGTCGGCCACCACCGGGTAGGCGGCGGCGGCGTGCGTGACGCGGATCGGGTCGCTGCGCTGCTTGAAGAGGTTGATGACGGGCGTGCAGCCCAGGCGCAGATTGCGGCTGGACACGCCCTCGAGCAGCCGCGCCGTGGGCGAATCGGCGCGCACGCCGGTCATCACGAGGTGCAGCGTGATCGAGCGGCACGAGCCGATGTGGCGCAGCGCGTTCGCCAGGTCGATGTCGACGAAGTTGAATTTCTCGGGGAACGCGAAGTACTCGCTCAAGAGGCGGTAGGCCGGGTGCGAGCGCGGCGGCAGTTCGATGAGCGCGTCGGCCTCGTCGAAACCGACCGGGTGCAGCGCCTCGCCCTGCACCAGCGTCCACTTGCCGCTGCGCTCGGGCTCCACGAAGACGGCGGCCGTCTTCAAGAAGATGGCGTCGGCCAGCGCCGTGGCCAGCGAGGGCTCGGCATCGATGAAGGTGCGCAGGCGCGCCAGCGTGAGCGCCAGGGTGCCGAGCGACTTCTGCTCGCCGGTGGCCTCGAGCGTGACCGACAGGCAGCCCGTGGCATTGCGCGGCAGCGAGGCCTGCGCGGGCGCGTTGACCACCGAGTGGTAGACCACGTTCGACACCTGCACCGCCGCCAGCGTGACGTCGTACACGCTGCGAAAACGGCAGGCGCCGCCGCGCACCGGCTGCGAGGTCAGCTCGGTGCCGCGCGCGATGGTGACGGGCTTGCTGAGCTTGGCGAGCGCCGCGCCGCCGGCGTCGAACTGCGCGATGGAGCACGACGGAAAGGGCCGCAGGTAGTGCGGGTACATCACCTCGAGCAGCGCTTCGGTGAGCTCGGGGTAGTCGTCGTCGAGCTTCTTGCTGATGCGGGCCGTGAGCAGCGCGAACGACTGGATCATGCGTTCGACGTGCGGGTCTTCGCTGGCGTCGGCCGAGATGGCCAGGCGCGCGGCGATCTTCGGGTAGCCCTTGGCGAACTCCTGCGAGTAGCCGCGCAGGAAGGCCAGCTCGCGTTCGTAGAAGGGCAGCAACTCGTCCATGGTGTGCGTCGTGTGCGCGGATCGTGGCGCTAGGCGTACCGGCTCTTGCCGGTGCCGCGGGTGATGGAGTACTGCAGCGTCGTGGGCTGCAGCATGGCGTCGAAGTTCACCGGCTCGGCCAGTTCGGGCAGAACGAGCAAGGCGGTGATTCCGAAATACAGCATGTGGGTGCTGGCCTGGCCGTCGACCTCGAGCGACACCGAGACATCGCGCAGGCGCGACTCGTGGCGCGCAATGGCTTGCTCCAGCGAGCGGCAGATGAACGATCGGTCGTAGTGGCTGGCCAGGCTCAGGCCCGAGAAATCGCTCAGGCCGTAGGTCATGACGGAACGCCGGCACTCGGGGTAGGCCTGGAGCTTGGCGTCGTCGAAGACCATGCGCGTGTTGAGCAGGGATTCGAGGTCGCGTGCGACCACGTTCTTGACCTCGTCAAGCGACAAATGCCGCAGCACCGGCGAAGCCGGCCCGCGCCAGTCGTCATCGAACAGCTTGTCGAGCAGGCCCGGTTCGAATCCTGTCATGGGTCACTCCCTGTCTCTCGCGTCGAGCAACGGGCAAGGCGCCGCGCGAGGGGCGCGGCGCCAAAAAGAAACCGCGGCCTCTCGCCGCGGTCGACATCGCCCGACTGGCGTCAGACCGAGTAGGTCTTGTCGTTCTTCGTGAGGCTCCAGGCGCCTTGCGAGTTGCCGCCCTGGTTGCCGCCGATCTTCTGCTGCGTGTACTTCCACTGCACGGCGGCGTACTTCAGCGAGAAGGTCTCGCTCGGCACGCTGGCCACATCGGTGCTCACGACCTTCGGGTTCACGCTGGCGATCAGCACGTACTTGAGCTTGATCTCCATGTACTGCACGCGCTTGCCTTCGCCGTCGGCACGGTAGAACTGCACCGTGACTTCGTCGAAGGTGGTGCCGCCCGACGCGTGCTGGTACAGCAGCGGGCTGACGACGTCCATGTCCTTCGTGAAGATCATCTCGCCGTGCTCGCAGCGCTCGGCGGTGTGGCCGCCGGCGGTCGACGCGGTGGCCGAGCGCGGCTGCACGATGCTGTGCTGCCACGAGCTGACTTCGATCCAGTCCTTGTGGTCCTTGTCCTGCGACTCGCCGTTGATGGCCGGGCTGCCGAACTTGACGTAGATATCTTTCATGTTTCTTCCCCTTCTTGATTGATTACTGACAGTTAACGTGTTGCAGCACGGCCCCTCGGCCGCGCACCCGATCTGCCTCCTTACTTATTCACTGACTTCGGCAGATCGGCGACCAAGCGCAGTGAAATAGACAGTTCATCCAGCTGGAAGTGCGGCCGCAGGAACGCGACCGCGCGGTACACGCCGGGCCGCCCGGGCACTTCGCCGACCTGGATGGCGGCTTCGCGCAGCGGGAATTGGGCTTTCTGTTCCTGCGTCGCGTTGTCGTCGAGCAGCACGTACTGCGCGATCCAGCGGTTCAGGAACTGTTCGACGTTGTGCGCCGAGGCAAAGCTGCCGATCTTGTCGCGCATCATGGCCTTGAGGTAGTGCGCGATGCGGGACACCGAGAAGATGTACTGCAGCTGCGCCGAGAGCACCGCGTTGGCGTTGGCACTGTCGGTGTTGTACTTCTTGGCCTTCTGCAGCGACTGCGCGCCGAAGAACGCCGCGTAGTCGGAGTTCTTGCAGTGCACGAGCGGAATGAAGCCCAGGTCGCTGAGCTCCTTTTCGCGCCGGTCGGTGATGGCGATCTCGGTCGGGCACTTCAGGGCGATCTCGCCCTCGTCGGTCTTGAAGGTGTGCGTGGGCAGGTCTTCGACCAGGCCGCCGCCTTCGACACCGCGGATGGCCGCGCACCAGCCGAAGTCGTCGAACGCAGCCGTCAGGCGCGTGGCGAAGGCCCAGGCGGCGTTGCACCAGAGGTACTTGGCGTGGTCGGTGCCGTCGACGTCTTCGACGAAGTTGAAGCTGTCGACCACCGTGCCTTCGCGCGGGTGGTAGGGCAGGCGCCCGAGGAAGCGCGGCAGCGTGAGGCCCACGTAGCGCGAGTCTTCCGAATCGCGGAACGACTTCCACTTGGCGTACTCGACGGTGTCGAACACCTTGGCCATGTCGCGCGGCTTGCCCAGGTCGGCAAAGCTTTCCAGGCCCAGCAGCTCGGGCGAGGCCGCGCCGATGAAGGGCGCGTGGGCGGCAGCCGCCACGTGCGCCATCTGGTCCAGGAAGTACATGTCTTCGGGCTGGCGCGTGACGTCGAAGTCGCCCACCAGCGCGCCGAACGGCGCACCGCCGAAGGTGCCGAACTCTTCTTCGTAGACCTTCTTGAACATCGCGCTCTGGTCGAACTCGACGGCGGCCTTGAAGTCGCGGATCAGGTCGCGCTTGGTGGCGTTGATGACCTTGATCTTGAGCATGGTGCCGGTCGGCGTTTCCTTGACCAGGTACTCCAGGCCGCGCCAGGTGCTCTCCAGCTTCTGGAACTCGGGCGCGTGCATCACGGCGCTGAGCTGGGCGGAGATGAGCGCGTCCAGGTCAGCCACGCGGGCGTCGATCATGGCCGACACGTTGTCCGAGACGATCACCGAGCCTTCGAGGACCTGGCTGACCAGTTCGCCGATGAGGTCCTTGGTGCGCGTGTGTTCCACGTCGGACTTGGCGACCTTGCTCTTCTCGACGATCTGGTCGAGCAGGTCGACCGAGGCTTCCGACGAAGCGGCACCGCTCGATGCCGATAGTGCTTGCGCGGTCATGGTCAGCTTTCGTCCTTCTTGCCAACGCCCTGTCCCAGGCGCTGGAGTTGCTCGGTGTTGTTCAGCACGTCGGCCAGCAGGTCTTCGAGCTTGCTGTTGCCGGCCATCTTGTTGCGCAGGTCGGCCAGCTTGGTGCGCGCGTCGAGCAGGCGCTTGAGCGGCTCGATCTGCTCGACGACGGCTTCGGGCGAGAAGGCGTCCATCGAGTTGAAGGTGAGGTCGACGCCGAAGCTGCCGCCGCGCCCGTCGAGCTTGTTCGGCACCTGGAAGGCGGCACGCGGAGCCACGCCCTTCATGACGTCGTCCATGTTGTCGCGGTCGATGCTGACGAACTTGCGGTCCTTGAGCTTGGGCTGCTCCACCTCGGACTGGCCCGCCAGGTCGGCGATCACGCCGACGACGAAAGGCAATTCCTTTTTCTCGATGGCGTCACCGAGTTCCACGTCGTACGTGAGTTGCACGCGCGGCGGGCGCACTTTTTGAAGCCGCTTCTGCACGCTCTGTCTTTTGGTCGCCATAAGTTTCAATACCTTCGCAATAGGACTGAGAAACGAATTAAAAAGTTGTACGGCCTATTTGGAAACCGCACGCCCATTCGTTAATACATTGGTTTAAGAAACCAATTCAAAAACAAAATAATTACTTGAGGGCGTCAAATGGATTGCCGCCACCGGCGCGCGGGGCGGGCGCGGCAGGTGCCGGGCGCGGCGCGGCGACCGGGGCCGGGGCCGGCCGTGCGGCGGCGACCGGGGTCGGCGCTGCGGCAGACGATGACGACGGCGCGGGTGCCGGGCTGGGGGCCGCGGCGCGGCGCGTGGGCGTCGGCCGGGCTTCGGGGCTGGCAGGCACCAGGACCGACAGGCCCAGGGTTTCGCGCAGCAGGGCGGCCAGGCGGTAGGCGTCGGCGTTGGCGTCGCCGCTCAGGCTGCTGTCCTTGCCCAGGTCCTCGATGGAGCGGGCTGCCAGGCGCAGGCCGCCCACGGCGGTGATGCTCTTGGCCTGGCGGCTGGACGGGTCGCGGCGCAGCGACTCCTCGGCGGCCGAGATGGCCAGGCTGTAGCGGCCTTCGTTGAAGTAGATCTGCGCGATGCGCGACCACGGCTCACCGCGGGTCGGGTTGTCGGTGGCGAGCTGCTGGTACTGGCGGATGACGGGCGCCTTGTCGCCGGTGGCGGCAGCCGCGGCGGCATCGGCGTCGGCGAGGCTCTTGTTGTAGGCCGCGGTGGCCTGGGCAACGGCCGCGTCCGGCGTGGTGGTACAGGCCGACAAAAAGACGGTGCTCGCAATGGCACCGGCAATCATCGTGCGAGTCATGATTTTTCGAATCGACACATTCCCCCCTGGTCTGACTTTTTTTGGCAGGCCGCAATCATTCATTAATTTGCGACCGGTGACAATAACAATACACGATACTACATCGGCATTGATGGCAAATGACGGGAGAGGATGAATGCTAATTTCCTAATCGAAAGTCATGTTTGAAATGACGTAATCCTATTTGGTCCATCGGAATTTTGTTACGACTCGTCTTTTAATGAAAACATTAATTACATCCGGCGCGCTGCTGGCCGCGTTGATGCTCGGCGGGTGCAGCTCGCCGGCGCTCACGATCGCCAACATCGCGCTGGAGGCGAGCGGGCTGAAGAAGCCCGAGCTGCCCGAGTCGCAGAAGCCCCCGCGCAAGGTGACGATGTCGATCGCCGCGGGCAAGAACCTCAACGCCGACAGCCGCAACCGCCCGCTGGCCGTGGTGATGCGCATCTACAAGCTGAAGGAGACGACGGGCTTCTACCAGTCGTCCTTCGATGCCTTCGTCACGCCGGGGCGCGACAAGACGCAGCTGGGCGACGACCTCGTCGAGAGCCGCGAGATCACGCTCATTCCCGACCAGCAATACACCTGGACCGAGACCGTGCCGCGCACCGCGAACGCGGTGGCCGTGGTGCTGCTGTTCCACTCGCCCGACGCACAGCGATGGCGCTTCGCCTTCAACGCCGCGGACGCCGAAAAGACCGGCATCGTGATGGGCGCGCATGCCTGCGCGCTCACCGTCACGACAGGCGCGGTGGTGGGCCAGCAGAACGCACAAGGCGCGGCCCCCACGGGCGCGCTCAACCTCCTGGGGCCGGTGACTTGCCGGCCCTCGCCCGCCTGATCTGTAGCGACGGCGGGGCCGTTCAAGTCGACACGACGATGCGATACATTCAAAAAAAATTGTGGGGAGTTGATCCGACGTGAGCTACGCAGCCAAGGTCCTCTGGGGAGAGGGCTTGTTTCTACGCCCCCAGCACTTCCAGCGCCAAGACGCGTACCACGAGGCGCGCCTGCGCGCCACGGCGCAGACGCTGCATCCGTACTTCTGGGGCGTGCGCTCCATCAGCTTCGACCTCGATGCGCTGGCCAGCGGCATGCTGCGCGCCTCGCAGCTGTCGCTGGTATTCCCCGACGGTGAGCCCTACGCGGCGCCGCAGGCCGACGCGCTGCCTCCGCCCATCTCGCTGGACACGCTGAGCCCGGGCCAGAACGAGATCACCTTCTACCTGGTGCTGCACCCGGTGAAGGAGCTCGGCAAGAACTACACCGACCCCAACGAGGAAGGCTTTGCCGCGCGCTACACCAGCGACGCGACGCAGTCGCTCGACCTGTACACCAACGCCGTGAGCGCCGAGGTGGTGTTCCTGCGCAAGAGCGTGAAGCTCTTGGCCGACACCGAGCCGCGCGAGCAGTTCGTGTCGATCCCGGTGATCCGCATCCGCCGCACCGCCGCGGGCGGCTTCGAGATCGACCGCAGCTTCGTGCCGCCGTGCACCAGCATCGACGCCTCGCCCACCGTGTTCCAGCAGCTGCGCCGGCTGCTCGACGTGCTGCAGGCCAAGGTCAATTCGCTGTACGGCATCCACCGCGAGCCGAGCAAGAACATCATCGAGTTCCGCTCGGGCGACATCGCCTCGTTCTGGCTGCTGCACACGGCCAACTCGGCGTTCGCCTCGCTCTCGCACCTGTTCCATCACCCGTCGCTGCACCCGGAGCGGCTGTTCCAGGAACTGCTGAGCCTGGCCGGCGCGCTGATGACGTTCGCCAAGACCTACTCGCTGAACGACCTGCCGGTGTACGACCACGAGAAGCCCGGCCCGGCCTTCGCCGAGCTCGACCGCATCGTGCGCGACCTGCTCGACACGGTCATCTCCACGCGCTACTTCGCCATTGCGCTCACCGAGACGCGCAACGCCTTCTACCTGGGGCGCCTGGACTCCGGAAAGATCGACGAGAAGACCGTGTTCTACATGTCGGTCACCGCCAGCATGCCGGCCGCCGAACTGGCCGAGGTGGTGCCGCAGCGCTTCAAGATCGGCGCGCCCGAAGACGTCGACAAGCTGGTGCTCTCGGCCATGCCGGGCGTGCGCATCGTCTACGCGCCGCAGGTGCCGCCGGCCATTCCGATCCGCGCGGGCGCCTGCTACTTCTCCATCGACAGCAAGAGCCAGCTGTACGACCGCATGCTGCAGGCGCAGAGCGTCACCATCTACGCGCCGGCCGGCATCCCCGACATGCAACTCGAACTGATCGCCGTGACCGGCTGATCACCCGCCCGATCGTATGAACACCACCACCCTCAACAAGGCCCCTTCCCTGCTGGGCGCCGACGCGCCGCCCGCCTCGTTCACGCCGGCCGGCGTGGCGCCCGACGCCGACTCCAGCCTGCTCGACCTGCTGTACGACGGCTTCGTGATGCTGTTCCTGCTCAAGAAGAAGCAGCAGCCGGCCACCACCGAGCAGTTCCTCACGGGCATCCGCAACTACCTGGGCGAGTTCGAGCGCAACGCGCGCAAGCTCGACGCCACGGCCGAGCAGATCCACGCGGCCAAGTACGCCTTCTGCGCCACGGTCGACGAGTTCGTGCTCTCGGCGCCCGAGTTCGCCATCCGCTCCGAGTGGGAGCGCCGGCCGCTGCAGCTCACGCTGTTCGGCGACCAGCTGGCAGGCGAGAACTTCTTCAACATGCTCGAGGTCGAGCGGGCCCACGGCGCCGCGCGCATCCAGACGCTCGAGGTGTTCTACATGTGCCTGCTGCTGGGCTTCCAGGGCAAGTACGCCATCGACGGCACCGAGAAGCTGGCCTACCTCACGGCGCGCGTGGGCGACGAGATTGCCAACGCGCGCGGCAAGCGCACGCCCTTCGCGCCGCACTGGCCGCTGCCCGACCTGATCTCGCATTCGCTCAAGCGCGAGGCGCCGCAGTGGGTGGTGGCCGCGCTGTTCGCGCTCATCGGGCTGCTGGGCTTCATCGGCCTGTCGGCGCACCTGGGCAGCACCACGCAGGGCGCGCTCGCGAGCTACCAGGACATCGTGAAGCTCGGCCCGCGCCAGGCCAACCTGACGATCTCGCTGCCATGACCACGGCCGCGACGAACCGCCTCGACCTCGCGGCCCTGCTGGCCCCAATCTCGGAGGCCAAGCCCTGCGGCGAGGACATGCTGTTCTCGCGCGAGTTCGACGCCATTCAAGAAGCGCGCAAGCACGACGACCCTTCGCTCGAACAGGGCGAATGGGTGATCGAGCTGAAGGAAGCCAACTGGCCCTTCGTGATTGCCGAGTGCGACAAGCTGCTGCGCGCGTCCACCAAGGATCTGCGCCTGGGCGTGTGGCTCACCGACGCGCTGGCCAGCCAGCGCGGCTTCGAGGGGCTGGCCGACGGCTACCGCCTGCTCAGCGGCCTGTGCCGCCAGTACTGGGACGAACTGCATCCGCAGCCCGAGGGCGGCGACATCGAGATGCGCATCGGCACGGTCACGTGGCTGATCTCGCGCTCGGTCGAGCTGCTGCAGCGCGCACCCATCGTGAGCGACGGCAGCACCGGCCACAGCGCGCTGGTCTGGGAGACCGCGCTGGCGCTCGACCAGGCCATCCGCCGCACGCCGGCGCAGGCCGACGAGTTGCAGCGCAACAAGGTGACGCTCGACCAGTTCGACCGCCTGCGCCGCGCCACGCCCGCGAAGTTTTTGCAGAAGACGCACCGCGACGTGCAGGCCTGCGAGCAGGCGCTGGCCGAGTTCGAGGCCGTGTTCGACGAACGCACCGCCTCCAACGGCCCGAGCTTTCGCGCCGCGAAGGACGCGGCCACGGCCATCCGCCAGGCCGTCGAGCGCTTCGCGCGCGAGGCCGGCGTGCCGATCGACAACGGCGCGGCGCCGCAAGCCACCGCCGCTGCACCGGCCGCCAGCGCACCGGCTGCCCCGACCCGCATCGAACCTGTCTTCGACGCCGCCATGCCCCATTCATCCCCCACCTACCACGCGGCGGCGCATGTGCCCACCGCGCTGCCGCCCGGCATCCACAGCCGCGCGCAGGCCATCGCGCAGCTCAAGGAAGTGGCGGCCTATTTCGAGCAGACCGAGCCCTCGAGCCCGGCCGCCTACATGGCGAACAAGGCCGCGCGCTGGGCCGACATGCCGCTGCATGCGTGGCTGCGCAACGTGATCAAGAACGAGCAGGAGCTGGCGCAGCTGGTGGACCTGCTTGACTTGCCCAAGGGCGACGACGAGTCGCGTTGACTGCGCGCTGAGCGAAAGAAAAAAGGCCCGCGTTGCGGGCCTTTTTCTTTAGCGTCCGACCCGGAACTCGATGCGCCGGTTGCGCGAACGCCCCTCGTCGGTCGCGTTGCTCGCCACCGGCTGGTCCGGGCCCACGCCCGAGGTCGTGAGCGTCATCGGATCGATGCCCTTGCCCACCAGGTAGCCCTTGACCGATTCGGCGCGCGACTGGCTCAGCGCCAGGTTCGACGTGCGGTTGCCGGCGTTGTCGGTGTGGCCCACCACCGCCACCGACTTGTTGGTGAGCTTCTGCAGGATTGGCGCCATCTCGTCGAGGATGGCGCGCCCCTTGCCCGTGAGCGTGGCGCTGCCCAGCTCGAACTCGATGGTGCGGTTGCCCAGCACCTGGTCGACCGCGATCTGTTCCGACACGGGCACGCGCAGGCTGTTCTTGATGGTGTAGGTCGGGTTGAGCGAATTCGCCATGTCGCTCACGATCTTCTGGCGCAGCGCCTCGTTGCCGACCTCGCCGCTCAGCGCCATCTGCGTGCCCTCGATCTGGAACTGGCCGCGGTGGATCTCCTTGAGCGAGGGCGTGATCAAGCGCTGCACGTTGGCGGCCCAGTTGGCCGGCATGCTGACGGTGCTCACCACCTCGATCTTGTCGATCACGCCGCTGGGGCCGTAGATGCGGCGCAGCGCCTCGATGACGGCGGCGCGCGTGGCTTCGTCGGGCACCTGCCCGCCGGCCACGACCGGCTCGCCCTTGCCGACGGCCGCGGCCGTGGTCTCGACGCGGGCGGCGGTGGCGCCCGCTGCGGGTTGTTGTGGTTGCTGGGCCTGCACGGCCGGCACGAGCGCGAGCCCGCAGGCCATGGACAGCACGAGAACGCGCAAAGAACAATTCATGACCGTGTCATTCCCCGATGAAGACTTCGCGAAAGGCGGTGAGCACGATGTCCAGCGGCAGCTGCGGCTGGTCGAGATAGCTCACCAGCTTGAACATCGCGTAGTTGCTGTGGATGGTGTCCTCGACCCACTCCGGGTTGTCGATGTCGATGTTGTGCTCGGTGTAGACCTGCGGATGCAGCACGCTTTGCAGGCTGCGCGGCGACAGGCCGTTGAAGCCGATCACCAGCCGCGAGCGGCCGTCGATCTCGGTGACCAGCAGCACCAGCTCGAAGTCGGCCTTGGCCAGAAACTGCGACACCATCTCGAGCCAGAAGGTGGCGATCAGCGAGCGGTCGACCGGGTCGCGCGGCAGCGGCAGCGTGAGCCCCTTTTCCAGGTGCGACACGGCGCTGGCCATCACCGGTTGCAGCAGCAAACCCAGCGCCAGGATGGCACGGCGCAGCGACACCTTGTGACCATCGAAGTTGAGCATCTGCTCGATGCGCAGCAGGCTGGTGTCGCGCGTGAACGCCGCATAGGTGGCGCGCGAGGCCGACTTCTTGAAGCCGGTCTCGATGGCCGGGTCGATGGCCTCGAACTTCTTCAGCTCGTTGTCCAGGTCGGTGCCGGCCGCCAGCGACTGCACCTGCACCGCCATGCGGTCCCAGTAGGGGCCGATGAGCATCGGCGCACCGCGCATGAAGTCGAGCGCCTCGTCCACGTCCACCGAGGTGGCCGCCAGGAACGGGTAGCGGCGCGACGACTCGTCGCGGCTGGGGCGCACGTGCCCCGCAATGGCCACGCGGCTGCGCGAGCCCAGGCACACGAAGTGCATCGGCGCCGCGTTGTCGTAGATCAGCTTCCAGCGCGGGTCTTCCGACAGCATCTCCATGGTCTGCGACAGCCAGTGGTCGAACACCTTGATGAGCTGCGGGTTGTACAGGCCCTTCACGAAGTCGCCGCGTCCGGGCAACTTGCCGAAGTAGCACAGCTGTTGTGGCGCGCTCATTTGCCTGCCCCCCCTGCCTGCACCGGCGCCTGGGCCGGTGCCTGAACCGCTGCGGGTGCTGCTGCGCGCGGCACACCGATCTCCGCGACCGTCGACGGCAGCACCGTGCCGCGCAGGCCCTTGCCCTGCGGCGAATCGCCACCCGAACCGGCCGACTGCGTGTTCTGGATCACGCGCAGCTTGACGGTCACGCTCGCGTTGTCGCGCGCCCACGTGAGCTCGAAGCTGCCGTCGGGCAACTTGGTGCGCTGCGCCGTGCTCAGCAGGCGCTCCAGGCCGAAGTTGCCCGGCTCGTTGATCAGCTCGACCGTGCGCCCGTCGAAGGTGACGGCGGTGATCTTCGCGCCCGGCGTGCCCTGCGCGTTGGGCCAGACGAAGTTGGACCACTGCGGCGGCGTGTTGCGGTAGCGCAGCTGCTGGCCGTCGATTTCCACCATGTATTCCGTCAGGCCCGACACGGGCTGCGGCAGGATCTGGAACAGCGTCTGCGGCTGCGCGCTGCCGCCGGCCCCAGCCGCGGCACCGCCCGACAGCGGCGCCACCCACTGCGCGAAGCCGTTCACGAAGTCGGGGCTCAGCGTGAGGCCCTGGTCACCCCAGGCGCGCGGCGACAGCAGATCGCCGCGGCGGATCACCAGCGAGCCCAGCGTGGTCGTCACGAACTTGCCGATGGCGCCTTCAGGTCCGAAGAACTGCGCGATTTCCGCCGGCGAGGCCTCGATCTTCGCGCTCGCCGAGAACGGGTACTTGGTGGCCAGCGACTGCTGGAAGGGCTGGTGCACCTGCGCGCTCCAGATCTTGTTGACCTCCACCGCCGTCGGCTGCACCGTCACCGCGTAGGCCTGCAGCAGCGGCCGCACCAGCAGCGGGCGCAGCGCCTGGCGCTGCGCGGCGTCCATGCCGGTGAGCATCTGCTCGTCGACGTACTTGAGCGCATCGGCCAGCTCGGAGCCATTGCCCTCCAGCGTCTGCTGCATGAGCTGGCGCGCGCCCGGTCCGGGGTCGCCCTGGTTCTTGATCTGGTTGAAGCGCCCGCGCAGCTTGGACAGCGTGCCCAGGTAGCCGCGCAGCAGCGAGGTGTTGTCGCGCTCGACCACCAGGCGCGCCACGCCCGCGAACTCGCGCCCGATCGGGCCCATCGGGATCTCCGTGGCGCCGCCGTTGAGGTCGACGTTCACGTTGACCTGCGACGGCGTGGCGCGGCTGAAGAGGCGCTTGAACCAGTTGAAGGCCCCGGTGCGCGCCTGCTGCAGGCCGGCGTTGACCAGCGAGGGGTTGTCCCACGAGGTCTGGTCGTACACGGTGTCGAAGACCTTGCGGATCGGCGAGTTCTGCGGATCGCCCAGCTGGTTCATCGCCACCACGGCCTGCTCGAAGCTGCCCATGTCCTTCACCGCGATGCCCTGCAGGAAGCGCTGCCACTCCTTGGCGTACTCCAGCTTGTACATGGTGGCCAGCGTCTTGCGGATCTGCTCCGGGCTGCCTTCGAGCGTCAGGTCGTCGTTGCCGGCGACGTTGAGCACCCAGTCCTTGCTGGAGGTTTCCTTGTTCGCGGCGTCGCGGATCGCGTCGTCCACGTACTGCTGCCAGGCCTCGCGCGTGAACGCGCCCGAGATGGCGACGCTGCCGGCGAGGGTGCCTTCGGCTTCGGCGCTGCTGGCCGTGGCCCCGAGGATGCGCGCCACGGTCATCGGCGCGAAGCGCGTGGAAGCGCGTGCCTTGATCTCGGCGTACACGCGTTCGCGCGCCGGCATGCCGCGCACCACGCGGCGCAGGTTGTCGCGCGTCTGCTCGACCAGCGCCAGGTTGGTGTCGGCCAGTGCGGGCCAGTTGTCGTCGCCCACGCGGCGCAGATAGAAAGTGATCATGCGCTCGGCATCGCGGATGACCGCCGCGCGCGGCATGTCGCCGCGGTTGCTCTCGAGCCAGCCGCGCCAGAAGCGCGAGATCTGGTCGGTGAGGTGCGCCGTTTCCACCTGCCGCTTGTCGGACAGCATGAGGTAGGTCTTGAGCGCGTTGTAGGCGTCCTGCACGTCGGCCGGCGAGGAGCCGGCATACAGGCCGCCACTCTCCGGCGCTGCGGCGGGTGCCGTGGTGGTCGCGGCACCTGCGACCGGCAACGGTGCGGGCGCGGCACCGCCCGTCAGTGCAGCCACCGCATCGGCGCGCTTCAGGCGGTCGGGGTGCGCGTTGACCTCGCGCAGGAAAGCCTGCAGGTTGTCGGACACCGGCGCGAGCATGAGCTGCTTCACGCCACCGTAGTACTCGGCCACCAGCTTGTCTTCGAGCTGGTTGCCCTGGTACAGGCCCAGCGACAGCGACAGCGGCCGGTCGTTGCGGAATTTCTCGAGCTGCTCGATGCGGTCCTGCAGGATGCCCAGCGCCTCGAAGCGCGTGCGCAGGCCGTTGTCGCTGGCCTGCAGCTTGACCACCTTGTCCAGGTCGGCCTGCACGTTTTCCACCAGCTGGCGGTTGCCGAGGTACGACCAGGTCCAGCCGCCCAGCAGCAGGCCCAGCACGGTGACGAACGCGAAGAAACTCACGTAGCGCACGCGCGCCTTCACGGGGCTGGAGAACTGCCGCACCGTCTTCTTGTCGGCAAAGATCACCTTGGAGAACAGGTCGCGCAGGAAGAACCCGTTCTGCGAATAGATTTCCTTCGACTTGGTGGCCGCATTGCTCAGCGTGAGCCCGAAGCGCTTGGCGATGCGCTCGGTCGACAGGCTGCGCATCGTGCCTTCCTGCAAGGCACTGGTGAAGTAGAAGCCGCGGAACACCGGCTTGTGCTGGAAGGGGTTGCTCTCGAACAGCGTGGCCAGGAAGGCGCGCAGCGCGGGCTTGATGGCCGCGAACTCGAGCGGAAAGATCAACAGCTCGGGCGACGGGTCGCTGCTGCGGTGGTTCGCGAAGTGCGAGACGCTGATTTCCTTCAGGCCCATGTAGAGCTCGTCGAAGCGCTTGTCGAACAGCGCCACCGCGTCCTGCTTCTCGTCGCCGTCGTAGGGCAGCGAGGCGCCCCACACGCGGTCGCGCTCCATCTTGTCGCTGTCGCCGAAGAATTCGGCAAAACCGGTGATCAGGTCGGCCTTGGTGAACATCACGTACACCGGCGCGAACACCTCGAGCCGCTCGGTGAGTTCCTGCATGCGCTGGCGCAGGTTCTTCGCGAGCTGGATCGCGAAGTCGGGCCGGCTGCCGATCAGCTCGGGAATGCTGGCCGTGATGATGATGCCGTTGATGGGCGCCTTCGGCCGGTACTTCTTGAGCAGGTCCAGAAAGCCGAACCACTCCTTGCGGTCTTCCTGGTGAATGGAATAGCGGCCCGCCGTGTCGAGCACGATGCCTTCGGTGGTGAAGAACCAGTCGCAGTTGCGCGTGCCGCCGATGCCCTGGATCACCGCGTTGCCCTTGTCGGCGAACGGGAACTGCAGGCCCGAGTTCAGGATGGCGCTGCTCTTGCCCGCCGCCGGGTTGCCGATGACCATGTACCAGGGCAGCTCGTACAGCGCCTCGCTGCCCGACATCTGCCCGATCTTCGAGGTCTTGATGGTCTTCACGGCCTCGACCATGCGCCCGCGCAGCTCGTCGATCTCGGCCTTGCGCTCGGGGTCGCTGTCGCGCACCGCGGCGTCGGCCTGGTCCTCGAGCATGTCGCCGAGCTTGCGGTTGGCCGCGCGCGTGCGCATGCGCCGCACGAACCACACCAGCAGCCACAACAGCAGCAGCACCACGAAGATGCCGACGGCCCAGATCGCGCCGACTTCGAGCGTCTGCGCCCCGAGCAGCAGGAACGCGCCGAGCGCGATGGCGCCGATCACCGACAAGGTGCGCGGATCGGCCAGGAAACTGAAGAATCGCCGCATAGAAGTTTCTGGAATCGGTCCTGTTTAGGTAGCGGATGACGCGGGGCTCGCCGGGCCGGCCAGGAGGGCCGTCCGCGCGAGCGCGTCCTGCACGGAAATGGCGAGCACATGCCGTGCATCGCGCGCGGCCAGGTGGCACGCGAGCACGACGGCGCTCATGTCGGCCGCGGCCCCGAGGTGACCCAGGGTGGCGCAGACAGAAAGGTTGTTTTCGAAGGGCACATGCGGCAGCCGCTCCTGCACGAGCTTGGCCACTTCGGTGACGCGGCTGGTGCGGTGGTCGGCGTCGCTCACGACCCAGTCGACCTGGGCGGTCTCAAGGGCCGATGTAGCCATCAAATGTTGAGCAAAGCGATCGAGCAGGCTCGCATCGGGCGTGCGCGCCGTGTCGGCCGATGCTTCGCGCTGGCCGCTTGCGCTGCGCGACAGCCGCACGGCCTCGGGCGGCGCCAGCAGCGCATCGCCGGCGCGCACGAGCAGCAGGCCCGCCGCGGCTTCGCCGGGCACGCGGCCCTTGCGGCGCGTGGCGGTGTACAGCAGGCCGTCGGCCTCCCAGCGCGCGATGCTCGCTTCGGACACCGAGGAGTCGGCCGCCAGCGCGATCCACAGCGCGGGCCGCTGCTCGCGATGCAGCGACAGGCTGATGCGGTCGAGCAGCGCCATGGCGGACACGCCGTCTTCGCTCTTGAAGCAGTCGACATGCCAGCGCTGCGACGCATCGCCTTCGCGCACGCGCTGCTGCACCCACTGCGTGGCGATCACGCGTTCGCTCTCGCTCCATGCGCCCGGCAACAGCAGCGAAATGCTCAACTGCGGCGCCGCTGCAGGCCCCGGGATGACGCCGCCGCTGGACACGAAGCGTCCTGGCGCGCGCACCGCGAGCGCATCGCCGGCGTTCGCGATCGCCTCGGCCGCGGAACCCAGCAGCTCCTGCAGCACGTCAGACATCAAGTGGATCGCGCGCAGCCGGTCGTCGGGCAATGCATCGACGTCGAAAGCTTCGCCAGCGGGTTGCAGGCTTTCGCGCAGGTGCTCGCGCAGCTCGTTCTCGTCGATGCCTTCGACGCGGCCCGCGATGACGGGGAAGCCTTCGCCGTCACGCAGCTCCGGGACCAGCTCAGGCGTCTGCGCCTGGCCGATCGCGGTGGCCACAGTGTCGGCATCGCTGCCGCGCGGCGTGCGAAGAGCGAAGGCCAGCACGGCCATCTGCAGGCGCTCCTGCGAAGCCTCGGTTGCCACGGCATTCGATGAGGCCGCGGCGCCTGCGGCCACTGTTGTCCCAGCTGCGGACAACGCAGCGGCGGGCGCGGCCGTGAAGATGCGGCGCAGCACCACATAGAAGAGCATCAGCGCCAGCGGCAGCACCACGAGGTAGAGCGCGATGTCGCTCGTGCTCGGCATGCGCGCCGTGTACTGCCAGTAGACGATCACGAGCACCCACACCGTGATGAACACGGCGCAGGCCAAAAGAACGGGCTTGATCAGTCGCGACAGCATCCGAAGTTTTCGAACGCCTGCGTCACGCAATGGCGATGGCAGCGGTCCACGCGGTCGCGTGACCGCATGCCATGCCTGCAGCCGAAGAAGGAGGCACCGCCGTCATTCGGACGCGGAAGCGATCTGGCTGGACAGCAGCCGGCAACCGCAGGCCGCCCGGTCGCCGTGGCGCGCCACGCGCCGGCCATCGATCGACACGCAGTCGCTGCCCGTCACGATGGGGTTGATGCCATGGCCGGGCCGCGGGCACGACACCATGTCGCCGATGCGCGCCACGCGCCGTTCGTCGATGTGCGTGTTTTCGGATGCGGTGATCACGAAGCCACCGTGGTCGGTCTTGTCATGCAGAACGATCCACGGGCGGTCGTTGTCCGCCTCGGGTTGATCCTCACCCATTTGAACTCTCCCCCTTGATTGCCTCGTGGTGTGCCGATGCGACAGATGTCGTCCCGGCATTCAGTTGCGTGACAATTTAAATCCCGGCTTGCGGTACTCCACGTGACCGTAATCCCTGAAGGACCATCGACCACCCCACACCAAGCCCACGGACTCGGCCGCTTCACCATAGAGGCGATAGCCTTCCATGGCCCACGGATCTTTTTCAGAGATCACCAGCTTGCCATTGCGATAGAACGCGTTGTCTGCCGCAAGTCCATACTGATGATAGCTTTGATTGGCCTTCGCCATGGTCACTGTATTGCCCAATGCAGCGAGTTTGGCTTGTCGTTCAGGGCTGCGATAACCCTCGAGCAATGCGAGGTCGTAGCCGTGCTTTTCTTTCATGATCTTGTAGACGAGCAGCAAACGATTACGAAAGTCCACATCGAGAACAGCCCAGTCCCGACTGCCTTCTTTCGTGAGCGGACGAATCTGCTCGACCTCTGCCGTCGCAAACACCTCGGGCGGCAACGGCTGCGGCGGCACCAGCTGCTCGCCCTTGAGCAAGGCCTCGATCTTCGGGTCGCTTGTGGCGGCCCAGTCGTCGAAGAACAGAACCCGGCCACTTCCGAAAGTCACACTTAACAACACCGGCACGATAAGCAGACCCATGCCCGACAGCAACAGATAGCGATGCCTTACGGCAAAAGTACGCACTCCTGAGCCGCTGTCGCGCATCAACTGAAAACTTGCTTCGGACACAAAGCCGAGACGGCGTCCTATTCCAATAAAAAAGAATGCAATAGCAGTAGAAATGGAGACCGTCGCTCGCAACACACGGTCACGAAAAGAAGGGAACAAGAAGATGGCAAGTGCTGCCACCATCAAGGCAAAATAACAAAAGAGAGTGAAGAAGATCAACGGTGTTCAATGAGAGCCACTCAATTGTATGAGTCGCTCCAAAATTTGAACCCATCGCACGCAACACCTTGTTGCATCCCAATTGCGATATCGCGTTGATCACGCCACATAAAGCCGAGGGGAGAAATCACATGCCCGCAGCCAGCCGGACCACCCATCCATGACGGGCGCGTCTGACGCCCACAAGGACCGACCGAGCCTGCTCGGTTCGAACGCACCCACCACGGCCACATCGGCTGCCGCGACCGGAGGCGAGTCCACGCGTGTGCTTGCACAGTTCGGTGGCCGCGAAAGCGGCGCGCGTTCCTTCTTTGCACGGCCTGGTGTGTGGGCCTCCCTCGCAGTGTTGATCGGCGTGGCGGGTGCCACGACCTACCACCTGCAGTCGAAGCACGCGGATGCATCGCGGACCGTGGCGGCAGTGGCGCCGGCACCCGTGGCCGCGCCTGCCGCAGTGGAACCGCCGAAGCCGCAGGCGCCTGTCGCAGCCACTGCGCCGGAGCCCACGCCCGCACGCATCGTCGAAGGCGACAGCACGCCGCCGCCACAGCAACCACCACAGCAGCAGCCGGCCTCGACGCCGTTCGCCGCGATCGGTGCACAGCCCATGGCCGTGCCGCCGGCGGCGAAGTCGGCGCGCGTGGCCGCCGCGTCGCCTGCGAAAAAATCGGGTGCTGACAGCAAGACCAGCGTCGCCGCAAAGAAGCAGCCGGAGCGCATCGCGTCGGGTTCGAAGAAGCCCGTGCGCACGGCCGCGAACGGCAAGCCCGTCAAGACCGCCGCCAACAGCAGCAAGGCCGCGAAGCCCGCGACGCGCGCCAACGTCACGCAAACAGCGGTACGTCCGCGCGGGCCCGATCCCGACACCGACCTGCTGACCGCGCTGCTCAAGCGCAGCAAGACCTCCGACCCCGCACCGTCGGCGCAGGCCACTGCCGCAACGGCGGACTGCAAGCCGGGCGCACCTTGCAAACCTTGAGCATCCGAACCTGAGCGAATTTCCGATGCCTTCCGCTGACCGCAGCGCCCTGTGGGCCGAGTTGAGCCAGACGGCTCGGCTGTACCGCCTCGAAGCGCCGAGTGCTGCTTCATCGTCTTCGTCGGCCGCGCGCGAGAGCATCGATGCTTTGCGCGTGGAAGGCTGGGTACAACGCGAGGCGGTGTCGCAGCTGTTCGAGCTGCGCATCGTGTGCCTGAGCTTGCGCGCGGACCTTGCTCTAAGTTCGCTGATCGACCAGCCGCTGACGCTGGTTACGGTGCTGGCCAATGGCTCGCTCGCAAAGCGCACTGGATTGATTCGCGCCGTCGAATCGCTGGGCGCCGACGGCGGCTTGGCACGCTACCGCCTCACGCTCGTGCCCTGGCTCTGGCTGGCCACCCAGCAAGGACGCAGCCAGGTCTTCCAACAGCGCAGCGTCGCCGACATCATCGAACGCGTGCTCGCGCCGTATGCGGATGCGGGCAGCTGGGCCTTCTCATCCGAAGTGAACAGCTTCCTGGCCGATGCGCCCGTGCGCACCTACTGCACCCAGTACCGCGAAAGCGACTTCGACTTCTTCTCGCGCCTGCTGGCCGAAGAAGGCCTGGCCTGGCGCATCGAGGAAGACGCGAAGGCGCCGATGGGCCACAAGCTCGTCATCTTCTCGTCCAACGACACCCAGCCCGCCGATGCGGGCTCGCCGGTTCGCTTTCACCGCAAGAGCTCCCAGGAGCGCAGCGACGCCGTGCAGGCACTGGTGCGTCGCATGCGCCAGTCGGTAGCCCAGGTGCACCTGAGCGCCTGGAACGTCGACGGCAAGCGCCAGCTCACAGGCAGCGCCCCGGCGCGCTTTCCGGTCGGTGGCAAGAACGCCCCGCGCCTGGAATACGACGACGTGCTCGGCCTGAACGACCGCAGCCGCGGCTGGGACACCAACCGCACCGTCGAGCGGTATGCGGCCCTGATGATGGAAGCGGCCGAATGCCGCGCCGACCTGATGCTGGGCCACAGCACCGTGCGCACGCTGCGCGCAGGTACGCGCATCGAGATCGACGACGCGCCCGCGCTGGGCTTGCAGGCCAAGCCTGCGCTGCTGCTGGACACCGTCGAACACGTGGGCATCAACAACCTGCCCAAGGACACGGCGGCGTCGATTGCGGCGCAGCTGGGTGCGCTGACGGAACACCTGGTGTTCGACCAGCCCCGCGCCCCTGTGACGGCCGAAGCCGATGTGTTCGGGCTGGTGTCTGCCGCAACGGGCACGAGCAACGACAACAACACCATCCACCCGCAGCCCCAGAGCCTGGCAATCGCCCAGGCTCAAGGCTACGCCAACAGCTTCTCGGGCGTGCACGCCCCGCGCCCCTGGCGCCCCGCACTGGCCGCGGCCGACGGCGCGCGCCTGCACGCCAGGCCCACGGCCAGCGGCGTGCACAGCGCCATCGTGGTCGGGCCTTCGGGCGAGACTTCGCCCCACGGTGCCGACGAGCTGTACTGCAACGACCGCGGCGACGTGCGCGTGCGCTTCCACTGGCAGAACGGATCGAGCGAGAACGGCAACAGCAGCAACGGCGACAACGCCCAGGACAACCGCAGCACCCGCTGGATCCGCGTGGCCCAGCGCCAGGCCGGTCCCGGCATGGGCTGGCAATGGCTGCCGCGCATCGGGCAGGAAGTGCTGGTCAAGTTCGTCGACCTGGATGTGGACCAGCCCGTCATCGTCGGCGCGCTGTACAACGGCCGTGGCGACGGCGGCATCGCCCCCACGCCCGGCGGCGCATCGCGCGACAGCGAACAGGGCAACTACAGCAACGACGTCTTCGCCCAGGCGGGTAACGCCTCGCCCAGCGCCCAGGCCAACCTCGCGGCGGGCCACGCGCCGCCCTGGCACGGCGCCAGCGCCGACGACAAGGGCCACCGCAACGCCGCGGCCCTGAGCGGCTTCAAGACCAAGGAGTTCGGCGGCGAGGGCTTCAGCCAGCTGGTGTTCGACGATTCGAACCAGCAGCTGCGCGTGCAGCTGCACGCCAGCACCGCCCACAGCCAGCTGAACCTGGGCCACCTGATCCACCAGGCCGACAACTTCCGAGGCAGCTTCCGCGGCCAGGGCCTGGAGCTGCGCACCGACGGCTACGCCGCCCTGCGCGGCGGCAAGGGCGTCTTGCTCAGCACGTACCACGGTGCAGGCGGCCAGAAGCTGGAGCCCGTGGGCGACTTCGCCGCCGGCATGGCGTTGCTCAAGCAGGTGCAGCAGCTGGGCCAGGCGCTGAGCGATGCGGCCAGGACCCACGAGACCGTGCAACTGGCCGGGCACATCGGCGCGAACAAGGCCAACGAATCCCAGCTCGACAAGGAGCGCGCCCCCTATGCCGCGATGGAGCACACCGCCAGCGGCATGGTGACGGCCGATGCGCTCGATGCTGCCTACGCCGATGCCGCAGACAAGGCCATTGCCACCGGCGAAGGCAAGGTGCCGCACACGAGCGATGCCGTGATCGCACTGGCCGCACGCGGCGGCCTGGCGATGGTGGCGGGTCAGCAGCTGCAGATCGTCAGCGGCGAGACCGCCACGCTGGCCAGCGGCGGCGACATCAACCTGGCGCTGGCCGACGTGCTGCGCGTGCACAGCGGCCAGGCCATCGGCGTGCTGGCCGGGGCGCAGAAGGCCGATGCAGACACAGGCCTGTCGGTCATCGCGGGCAACGACGACCTGGACTTCCAGGCGCAGCACGACGAACTGCGCGTGCAGGCCAAGGAGGCCCTGAAGATCGCCAGCACCGACCAGACGGTGGAGTTCGCGGCCAAGAAGAAGATCCGCATCGCGACGGCGCAGGGCGCGTCGATCACGCTGCAGGATGGGGACATCACGTTCGAGTGCCCGGGGAAGATCACTTACCACGCGGTGCAGCGGAAGTTGGCTGGGCCGACGAGTTCGCCGTATGGGCTGCCGCTGTTCCCGCAGAGCATCTGCATCGAGTGCATGCTGAAGGCAGCACAAAGCGGAGCCCCCTTCTCCGCCTTGCAGTGAGAGCGTTGCGTTGGAATTCGCGACCGATCCGATCGACCCCCTCCACCTTGCCCACGCCGTGCAAGCGATGGCCGACGCCCAACCTTCAGCCTTCGGCCTCTGGCTGCTGGTCGATGCGGCCTTGCTCGATCCGGCGCGCCTCGCATCGGTGCTGCGCCGCAACGGGTGGTCGCACGTCAATGCGCTGGCCAACACACCGTTGGAGGCCTATGGCGCAAGGGGACCGCAGCTGCTGGAGCTGCCACTGGACGACGAGGTGCGTGCCGAGGGCTTGCGGCGCCTCGCCACGATCGACCCGGCGGCGCCCGCATTCAGCTGGATCGCATCCAGCCGCGTCGCTGCGGATTTGCAGGCCTGCTTCGGCTACCTGGCCCAGACGCGGCACGACGGCCTGAAGCTGCATTGCCGCATGGGCGATGTGCGCGTGCTTCCGACGCTGCTTGCCACGCTGGCCGAGCCACAGGCACGGCGCGTGGCGCAGGCCATCTCGCAATGGCAGTGGTTCGATCGCAGTGGTGCAGTGGTCGGCAACTGGCATGCGGCTGCCGGGCAGGACGGTGTGGCCGACACCCGCGACCATCTCGAGCTCGATGCATCGCAATTCGCGACGCTCCTGGATGCCTCGGAAGCCGACGGCATCTTTGCGCAGCTGCTTGAGACGGTGTCGCAGCTGGTGCCGCAGGCCGACCGGGCGGCGTTTCATCAGCGCCTCCAGCGCGCGCTCGAGGTCGCCACCCGCCTGCACGTAGCAGGTAACCCCGATCGGCTGCAGTTCGTGGTGCTGTCACTGACCTGTGGCGACAACTTCTACCAACACCCCGATCTGTCGGACACATGGAAGGCCGTCGCGCAAGGCACCAGCCTGTCGAGCCTGATGAAGGGCTGGAGCGACGAGTTGTGGAAGGCGTTGGAGGGCAAGGCTTCATGAAGCGCTTGGCTCTCTTGGCGCTTTGCGCGTTGGCGTTGCTGGGGGCTTGCAGCAGCAAGAAGCCGGCGGCTGAAAGCTACAGCGCCAACCTCAGTGCCTACAACCACACAGAGGACTACATCCATCAGTTCTATGTGGATGAGGCGGGTGGCGGGAATTCATACCCCTACGGTGGCGGCGGCAGCTTTGTGTGCTGCATCTCCTATCCGGCCCAGTGGCGTCCCGGGCTCAGCGCAACGGTGGAATGGACGACCTCGAGCGGGATTCCTGGCGACAAATGCCCCGAGGCCATCAAGCCCACATGGCACAAGAGGGTTGTCCCGATCGATCGATATGACGTCCCAGGCGGCACGCTCAACGTGCACTTCCTGGCCGAGAGCGATGTTCGATTGGTCATCTCCAACATGGGAGCCGGCGCCAAGGGCTACCCCGGCCCAGCCTATCCGGTGAAGCCATTGGATTGGAAATGGTGAGCCTGAGGCGAACAAGAGATTCGGCAAGAGGTCTGGGAGGAACAACCTATGAACGTATGGAAAGGCCACACGCCATGAAACGCACCACAACCTTGACGCTTTGCGCACTGGCGCTACTGACGCTGCCACTGGTGGCTTGCAGCAGCAAGAAGCCGGCAGCCGAGAGCTACAGCGCCAACATCAGCGCCTACAACCACACCGAGGACTACATCCACCAGTTCTATGTGGATGGGGCAGGCGGTGGCAACTCACGCCCCTACGGCGGCGGCGGCAGCTTTGTGTGCTGCATCTCCTATCCCGCCAAATGGCGTCCCGGCCTCACAGCAACAGTGAAATGGACGACCTCGAGCGGAATCCCAGGCGACAAACGACCCGAGGCCATCAAGCCCACGTGGCACGAAAAGGTGGTCCCCATCGACAAGTACGACATCCCGGGCAGCACGCTCAATGTGCATTTCCTTGCCGATGGCGATGTTCGATTGGTCATCTCCAGCAAAGGCTCCGGCGCCAAGGACTATCCCGGCCCCGCCTATCCGGTGAAGCCTCCCAACTGGAAATGGTGAGTCGGTGCGAACACGTATTCATTCCTTCTGAAAGATCCCGGGGGAGCAGCACATGGAAAAATTCAAAGAAGGCTGGTACGAAATCAGCTTTGACCCCAACACCCACGAGAAGCGCTATCTCTACTTCAAGACCGCCGTGCTTTGCACGGCCGAGTGCATCGTCAAGGAAACAGGGCTGCAGATACTGAGGTGGTCGGACGAAGCGGGCAGGGCCATCAAGTGTTTGCCACGCTACAAGTGGACAGCCAATGCGCCGAAAGGCGACTGGTGGGACAACGACCCGGGCGGCAAGAACTACCAGCCCGCACTGCCTGGCGACCATTCGCGCGCCGACCGGACCCTGACCGCACGCGAACTGTGCCAACGCGCCGCCAGCGCCGACCCGAGCAAGGCCGATTCGCTGAGTTGCGCCAAAGAGATTCACGTGGGCCTGTTTTTTGACGGCACCAACAACAACCTGGTCCGCGACACGCCCGACCAAAGCCACACGAACGTGGTCAGTCTCTTCAACGCGCACAAGGACGACAAGGTCGAGAATTTTCGCTACTACATCCCCGGCGTCGGTACACCGTTCCCCGAGATCGGTGAGATGAAGGAACTGGACAACGGCAAGCGTTTCGGCACCGGTGGCGAGGCGCGCATCCATTGGGCGTTGATTCAGGTCTACAACGCACTGCATCGGGCATATCACACGTCCGACCTTGTCCAGCCGGACGAAATGAAAGACCTCTGCGTCGATCAACTGAAGACCTGGTGGCGCTTGAGCGACAACAAGATGGTCAGCATCTTCAGGGGCATTCAAGAGCGCCTGCTGAAAGCCATCAAGGACCAGCGGCCGCGGGTGACCAAGATGCATCTGTCGGTCTTCGGCTTTTCGCGTGGTGCGGCCGAAGCGCGCGCCTTTTGCCAGTGGATCCAGCTGGTCGCCGAGAACATGACGATCGGCGAAGCGGCGCTGGAGCTTCATTTCCTGGGCATCTTCGACACCGTGGCGTCTGTCGGGCTGGCCGATTCGTCACCCGTCGGCGAAGGCTTTCAGGACTGGGCCGACGGCACCATGGACATCCACGGCGTCAACCAGACCGTTCACTACGTGGCGGCACACGAAATACGTCAGTCGTTTCCGCTGTCCACGGCGCGCATCAGGGCCACGAACTACCCGCCGAACACCAAGGAGTTCGTCTATCCGGGGGCTCACTCTGACCTGGGGGGAGGCTACCCGTCGAAGTCCCAAGGGAAGGGTGTCGAGGGACGAACCGCATTGCTCTCGCAGATTCCCTTGATGGACATGTATTTCGAGGCCTTGGCGGCGGGCGTTCGCGTGGACAGCAAGTCAGAAATGCAAGGCGAAATACAAGCCGATTTCGAGGTCGCTCCTACCCTCGACAAGTCCTTCAGCGATTACGCAGCCTGGACCACGACAGAGGAAAAGCAGAACGTCGCCAACGGCGGCGAGCCCGTGCAAAACCGCATGCGCTATCACATGGAGTTGTATTGGCGCTGGCGTGCGTCCAAGAGCGACGAGGCCACCTTCAAGGCCATGGCTAGCTACGAGGCCTCCAACAAACAGGACCGACAGGATCTGTGGGAGTCGGAACTCGACTGGCGTGAAGACGTCAAGGCCGCCCAGGCGGCCAACCAGCCCCGACGGGTGTTCGTTCCCAGAGCGGGCGTCTACGTTGACCAGCCGCCCCGCGCCAACGAGGTGGAAAAGCGCCTCGTGCGCGCCGTGGCAGCCGCCAAGGACGTTCCGCAAGCCGCCAACGACTTCTTCGACAAGTATGTCCACGACTCGCACGGCGGGTTCTGGATGCTCGGCCCCATCACGAAGGAGAACCGCGAGGACTTCGTGGCCGCCATCAAGCAGAAGAAGGCCACGCACGACCGGTTGCTGAAGGCGGCTGACGAAGAGTCGATGCCCTCTGCCGCGGAGAACCTGCGCAACTTCGCCCGCGGCTATGAACTCAACAATTTCGAAAACCGCGTGCTCGCACAGGATGCGAAAGAACCGGGGACACTGCCGCTGATGACGGATGCCGATGCGGCAGATCTGCGAGACAACGCGGGCACGATGGCATCGCTCGCCTTGAAGCTCCTGGGCACCGCCAGCCGGCGCGAACCGCGCGGCCACGGCCGCTACCGGCGCGTGTTCGACAAGAGTTGAAGAAGCCCGCTGCAGGTTCCGTCATCACCTCGCAGACCCTGCAACAGCCAGCCGCCTGTCCATCGCCGCCCGGTGACGCCGGCTCCAGATGAATCCGATCGCCCTCATCCTGATCCTCGGCACCCTGCCGTCGGTGGTGTGCACGCTCTTCCTGATCGGCCATCGCGCACGCCCCCGTCCGTCTTGGGCACCTCGCTTGAGAAAGGCCTGGCTGTACGTGCTCGTGCTGGCCGGCACCGCATTGCTTTATCTCGGCGCACGCCACCTGCTCATCAACGCACGCGATGCAGGCGCGCATCTCGAGACCTACATGGCCGCCGTGACGCTCGCACCCTGCATCGTTTCAGGACTCGTCGCCCTGTTCCTCAAGCCTTGACAGCCGCCCTCATTTACCCGATGCGCGCGATCGCCGTCCCGGCTGCCACATAGCCACCCGCTGCGGCAGCGAAGGTAATGCGCCCCGCGCGGTGCGCGACGACCTGCATCTCCATCTTCATCGCCTCCATCACCGCGATCACCGCACCTTCGGCGACCTCATCGCCGTCGGCGACTTTCCATCCTTGCAGCGTGCCCGACACCGGCGCAGCCACGGCGGCGACATCCGCTGCAGGCGCGTTCGCAACAACGCCAGGCGCAGCAGCACCACCACCCGCCGACGCCAACCCGCGCAGCAACTCCGCCGGCAACCCCAGCGACATGCGCCGCCCGTCGATCTCGATGGCCGTGCGGTGCAGCGACGCGTCCGGCAGCGGATCGGGCCGTATGCCTGCCGTCTCGTCGTTCGCAAAGTCGGTCTCGATCCAGCGGGTGTGGACCTTGAAGGTGTCTTCCGACACGAAGTCGGGGTGCGCCATCACCGCGCGGTGAAACGGCAGCACCGTGGCCAGGCCTTCGATGCGGAATTCCTTGAGCGCGCGGCGTGCGCGTGCGATCGCCTGGGCGCGCGTGGCGCCGGTGACGATGAGCTTGGCCATCAGCGAGTCGAAGGTGCCGGGCACCCGCGAGCCGGCGTCCACGCCGGTGTCCACGCGCACGCCCGGGCCCGAGGGAGCGTCGAACACATGGACGGGGCCGGGTGTCGGCAGGAAGCCGCGGCCCACGTCTTCGGCGTTGATGCGGAATTCGAAGGAGTGGCCGCGCGGTGCGGGCGTCTCTTTGATTGACAGCGGCAGGCCTTCGGCGATGCGCAGCTGCTCGATGACGAGGTCGATGCCGGTGGTCTCCTCGGTCACGGGGTGCTCGACCTGCAGGCGCGTGTTGACTTCGAGGAAAGAGATCGCGCCGCTTGCGCTCAGCATGAACTCGACGGTACCGGCGCCGGTGTAGCCGGCGGCCGCGCAGATGTCGCGCGCCGACTGGTGGATGCGCTCGCGCTGTGCATCGCTCAGGAAGGGGGCGGGCGCTTCCTCCACCAGCTTCTGGTTGCGCCGCTGCAGCGAGCAGTCGCGCGTGCCGAGCACGACGACGTTGCCGTGGGTGTCGGCGATGACCTGGGCCTCGACGTGGCGTGGGCGGTCAAGGAACTGCTCGACGTAGCACTCGCCGCGGCCGAAGGCGGTGATGGCTTCGCGCACGGCCGATTCGTAGAGGCCTTCGACCTCGTCGAGCCGCCATGCGACCTTGATGCCGCGCCCGCCGCCGCCGAACGCGGCCTTGATGGCGATCGGCAGGCCGTGCTGTTCGGCAAAAGCGAGCACCTCGCCCGCGTTGCTCACCGGGTCGGCCGTGCCCGCGACGAGCGGCGCGCCGACCTTCAAGGCGAGCTTGCGGGCCTGCACCTTGTCGCCCAGCGTGGCGATGGCCGAAGGCGAGGGGCCGATCCACGTGAGGCCGGCGTCGATCACGGCCTGCGCGAAGGCTGCGCTTTCCGAGAGGAAGCCGTAGCCGGGGTGCACGGCGTCGGCGCCGCTGCGCTTGGCGATGGCCAGCAGCTTGGGAATGTTGAGGTAGGTGTCGGCCGGGCGGTGGCCGTCCAGGCCGTAGGCCTCGTCGGCGCGGCGCACATGCAACGCATTGAGGTCGGGATCGGCGTAGACGGCGACCGACTGCACGCCGTGGTCGGCGCAGGCGCGCGCGATGCGCACGGCGATTTCGCCGCGGTTGGCGATCAGGACTTTTTTCATCGCGGGACTCTCGATCTCAAATCAAAGTTCGATGGGGCCGTGGCCGGCCATCGGTTGGAAGCGAACGCGGGCGTTCACGGGGATCTGCCCCGCACGGTCCAGGTGATGGGTGGCGACCGACGCGATCACGGGGTAGCCGCCGGTGAGCGGATGGTCGGCCAGGAACAGCACGGGCTGGCCGCTGGGCGGCACCTGGATCGAACCGCGCGCCGTGCCCTCGCTGGGCAACTCGGCGGTGTTGGCACGCACCAGCGGCTGCTCGCCGTTCAGGCGGATGCCGACGCGGTTGGACTGCGGCGTCACCACCCACGGCTGGCTGCACAGGCGCTCGACGGCGTCGGTGGTGAACCAGTCGGTGCGCGGGCCGAGCACGATGTCGAGCACGACTTCTTCGTGCACGGTGGGCAGGTCGGTCGGCGGTGCTTCGGTGGCACCGACGACGGCGCCGGTGGCGACGGCGCGCACCGGCAGCACGTCGCCCACCGCCACGGCGGGCGGGCCGATGCGGGCCAGCGTGTCGGTCGCGCAGCTGCCGAGCACGGGTGCCACGGCAAAGCCGCCGCGCACGGCCAGGTAGCTGCGGATGCCGGCGACGGGCTCGCCGACAGTGACGGTGTCGCCGTCGGCCAGCGCAACGGGCTGGTAACGCGGCAGCGGCCATTGCGCGCCGTCGGCGCGGGCCAGCGTGAGCGGGCCGCCGGCGCCGGTGACGGCCATCACGGCGTCGCCGCGGCAGACGAACTGGAAGCCGCCGTAGGCGAGCTCCAGGCAGGCCACGTCCGACGCATTGCCGACCAATCGATTCGCGGCCTGCAGCGAGCGCTGGTCCATCGCACCGGAGGCGGACACGCCCTGTCGCGCCTGGCCATGACGGCCACCGTCCTGCCACAGCGCTTGCAAGCCAGCGGCGCGAACCTCGAACGCGCTGCCGCCTTCGACGGCCGCAGGCGCGGGCGTTGCAACCACGGGCTCGGCCACCGGCAACGCCACCTTCAACGACGAGGCATCGACAAAGCGCACCGCATCGCCGGGCTGCAGCAGCGCCGGCGTCTCGCGCGACAGGTCCCACATGGGTGTGTCGGTCACGCCGATGATCTGCCAGCCGCCGGGGCTGGCCTGCGGGTACACGCCGCTGAAGCTGCCCGCGAGCCCGACGGCGCCGGCCGGGATGCGGGTGCGCGGCACCGCGCGGCGCGGCACGTTCAGGCTGGGGTGGCCGCCGCTCAGGTAGGCGAAGCCGGGCGCGAAGCCGGTGAAGGCGACGGTGTAGTCGCTGCCGGTGTGGCGGCGCACCAGTTCGTCGGACGTGATGCCGAGCAGGCCGGCCACTTCGGCGATGTCTTCGCCGTCGTAGCGCACGGGAATCTCGATGCGCTTGTCGATGCGCGTCTCGCGGGCGTCGAGCGTTCGCTGGCGCACAGCGTGTGCCAGCGCAGCCGCCGACAGCGCGGCGGGGCGGAAGGTGATGAGGATGGTGCGCGCGGCGGGCACCAGCTCGCCGATGCCGGCAAGGGGCTCGGCGCGCAGCGAAGCCAGTAGTGCGAGCGTCTGCGCCAGGTCGTCGAGCTCGACCAGCACGGCATTCAGGTTGACGCGAAGAAAGCGCATCGAGGTCGTCATGCGGGGGTGGCCTCGGCGAAGGGGCGGATCGTCACGCCGGCCTGCACGAGCCGTTCGCGCACGCGGCGCGCCATCTCGACCGCGCCGGGGCTGTCGCCGTGCACGCAGATCGAATCGGCCCGGATGCGCACCACGCTGCCGTCGATGGCGGTGACGGTGCCCTCGTTGGCCAGGCGCAGCATGCGCTCGGCCACGTCGTGGGCGTCGTGCAGCACGGCGCCGGGTTCGCGGCGCGACACCAGCGTGCCCTGCGGCGTGTAGGCGCGGTCGGCAAAGGCCTCGGCCACCACGCGCAGGCCCTGGGCCTCGGCCCAGCCCACGAGCGGCGAGCCTGCGAGCGCGACGAGCACGAGGCTGGCGTCGATCTCGCGCAGGGCGGCGATCACATCGCGCGCCTGGCGCTGGTCGTGCGCGATGGTGTTGTACAGCGCGCCGTGCGGCTTCACGTAGCGCACCTCGGTGCCGGCCGCGGCGGCCAGGCCCTTCAGGGCGCCGATCTGGTAGATGACGTCGGCGCGCAGGTCGGCGCTGTCGACGTCCATGTTGCGGCGGCCGAAGCCGACGAGGTCGCGGTAGGCCACGTGGGCGCCGACGGCCACGCCGCGTTCCTTGGCCTGGCGCAGCGTGCGCAGGATGCCCGCCGGGTCGCCGGCGTGGAAGCCGCAGGCCACGTTGGCGCTGCTGACGATGTCGAGCATGGCGGCGTCGTCGCCCATGCGCCAGACGCCGAGGCTTTCGCCGAGGTCACTGTTCAAGTCGATGTTCATCGGGGGTCTCCAGCGTGCACGGCACGCCTCAGGAATCAATGCAGCCGGCCGGCGGTTTCGCGCACGTCGTGGCGCACGGTGAGCGCGGTGCGGATCGCCACGCGGAAGGCCTCCACCTGTGCGTCCAGCGCCATGCTCGCCACGCCGGGTTTCGAGGCCGCCTGCTCGGGCAGGTAGGGCACGTGGACGAAGCCGCCGCGCGTGTGCGCCAGCGCCGGGCGCGTCGCGAGCCGGTGCATGAGCGCGTAGAAGATGTGGTTGCACACGAAGGTGCCGGCGCTGTTGGACACGGCCGCGGGCAGGCCCGCCGCGCGCATGTCGCGCACCATGGCCTTGATCGGCAGCGTCGAGAAGTAGGCCGCCGGGCCGTCCTTGACCACGGGCAGGTCGATGGGCTGCTGACCGGCGTTGTCGGGAATGCGCGCGTCGTCGATGTTCAGCGCGGCGCGCTCCATCGAGATCTCGGTGCGCCCGCCCGCCGCGCCGATGCACAGCACCAGCTGCAATGGCGGGCCGATCAATGCAGCGTCGAGCGTGTCGATGGCGCGGCCGAACACGCAGGGCAGCTGCACCGCCTGCACCACGGCGCCTTCGCAGCTCCAGCCGTCGAGCGCGCGGGCGATCTCCCACGCGGGGTTGACCGGGTCGTTCTCGAAGGGCTCGAAGCCCGCGAGCAGCACGCGGCGTGCCTTGGCATCGGTGGCGATCGTCATGCGCGGTGCCTCAGCGGAACATCAGGAAGTACAGCAGGAAGATGTTGACCACCAGCAGCGCGGCCGCGGTCGGTATCTGCACCTTGATCACCGCGTTCTTGTCGGGCAGCTCCAGCAGCGCCGCGGGCACGATGTTGAAGTTGGCCGCCATCGGCGTCATGAGCGTGCCGCAGTAGCCCGAGAACATGCCGATGGCCGCCATCACGGCCGGGTCGCCGTGGTACACGCCCACCAGCACCGGCACGCCGACACCGCCCGTCATCACCGGGAAGGCCGCGAAGCCGTTGCCCATGATGATGGTGAACAGGGCCATGCCCAGCACGTACACCGCGACGGCGACGAAACGGATGTCCATGTTGATGTAGCTGGTGGTGATGTGCGCCACCGCCTTGCCCACGCCGGCGTCGGAGAACACCAGGCCCAGCATCCCCAGCATCTGCGGCAGCACCACGGCCCAGCCGAGCGCGTCGGTCAGGCGGCGCGACTCGCGCATGCCCTGCACGGGCGTCTCGCGCGTCAGCCAGCAGGCCAGCGCCAGCGCCACCACGCAGCCGATGCCCAGGCTCACCAGCGTGGTGTTCTTGGGGTCGAGCAGCAGCGTGCCGCCGAGCTTGATGTGGCTCATGCCCACGGTGCCGATCACGGTGACCAGCGGAATCGCCAGCGCCGGAATGAACAGCTTGTTGCCCAGGCGCGTGGCGCTGGCCTGGTACTGCTCGGGCGTGGGTTCGCGGTGCTTGCCCGCGCCGACGCCGCGCAGGCCGGCAATGACGGCCATGCCGATCGCGCCGACGCCGACCAGTGCCGGTGGCAGCTTGTCGCCGATCAGGAAGACCAGCGCATAGATGCCCCAGAAGAGCGCGCTGGTGTAGCGCTTGGGGTGCTGGCGGTCGGCCAGCGTCATCACGGCCGTGACGGCGAGGATGAAGCCGACCAGGAGGTACAGGTGCTGGATCGAGAGAATCATGATGCTCAGCGTCCTTCCTTGGCGGGCACGGCGGTGGCGGGCACGTCGGCCTCTGCAGCGCCGCCCAGTTCACGGGCCAGTGCCTGGTCGAGCCGGCGCAGGCGCCAGGCGTGGATGATGAAAGCGGCAATGGCCGTCGGAATGCCCCACATCGCGATGTGCAGCGGCTCGACGTCGATGCCCGCTTCGTGCAGGAAGGTGGTCATGAGCACGATGGCGCCGAAGGCCACGAAGATGTCTTCGCCGAAGAACAGGCCCACGTTGTCGGTGGCCGCGGCGTAGGCGCGCAGCTTGTGGCGGATGCGGTCGGGCAGCTTGCCGTAGCGCGTCTCGGTGGCGCCTTCGGCCATCGGCGCGAGCAGCGGACGCACCATCTGCGGATGGCCGCCCAGGCTGGTCAGGCCCATGGCCGCCGTGAGTTCACGCGCGGCGAGGTAGACGATCAGCAGGCGGCCGGCGGTGGCCGACTTGATGCGGCTGATCCAGTTCTGCGCGTGCTGGCGCAGGCCGTGGCGCTCCAGCAGGCCGATCACCGCCAGCGGCAGAAGAATGATCAGCGGCAGGTTGCGCGTCTTGATGAAGCCGGTGCCGATGGCCGTGAGGATCGCCATCGGGCCGAAGCCGGCGGCGAACGCCGTCACGATGGCCGTGACGATCACCACCAGCATCGGATTGAAGCGCAGGATGAACCCCGCAATGATCACGGCCACGCCGATCAGCGGCCACAGGGGGACTTCAGGTGTCATGGTTGGTCTTTCGTTGCAATGCAAAACACCGGCGCAGGGGCACCGGTGCGGTCGATTGATGCAAACCTCATGCCAATGAATGAGCAATTCATTTCTTATGAATCACTCATTTCAAACAAGTTGTTGAACAATTTCATGTAGTGTGCCCAACAACAGTGCCTGAATACCCCCATGGAAACCCTGAAACGGGCGCGTTTCGGTGCACGGGCGCGGCGTGGCACAGGGGCTGTCTGTTACAACGCAGGCTCGCTGCGCCCCTCTCTTTTCCCCTCCGACCGACCGGCATGACCCGACTGGATTCCCCTGCTTCCCCCACCTCGCCGGCCGCCGGCGCGCTCACGCTCAACGACCGCGTGGCCGAGCTGATCCGCCAGAAGATCGTGAAGGGCGAGTTCTCGCCGGGGCAGCGGCTGTCGGAGGCCGCGCTGGCCGACAGCCTGGAGATTTCGCGCAACACCCTGCGCGAGGTGTTCCGCACGCTGACCAAGGAAGGCCTGCTCAAGCACGCGCCGAACCGCGGCGTGTTCGTGGCAGTGCCGAGCATCGCGTCGATCATCGACATCTACCGCGTGCGCCGGCTCATCGAATGCCAGGCGCTGGCGCAGGCCTACCCGCGCCACCCCGCCAAGAAGCACATGCGCGAGGCGGTCGAGATGGCGCTGAAGTGCCGCGACGCCGGCGACTGGCTCGGCGTGGGCACGGCCAACATGGAGTTCCACAAGGGCATCGTCGAGCTGGCCGACAGCGAGCGGCTCAACGTGCTGTTCGCCCACATCCTGGTCGAGCTGCGGCTGGCCTTCGGGCTGCTGAAAGACCCGGAGTTCCTGCACGCGCCCTACGTGGACATGAACACGAAGCTGCTCGAGCTCATCGAGGCCGGCAAGTTCGCCGAGGGCTCGGCGGCGCTGAACGACTACCTGATCCACTCCGAGCGCATCGTGCTGGCCGTCTACGCGCGGCAGATGACGGACGTGGAATAGGCCGCTCGCGGCTTCGCATCGGTGCACCTGCGCGGGGCAAGGTGCTGAAATAATGACCACCCCGCCACACCCACCGCCGGATGCGCCATGACCCTGTCCGCCTACCTGCTGTTCCTGCCCGCCTGCTTCGCCATCAACATGGCGTTCGGCCCCAACAACCTGCTGTCGGTCACCAACGGCGCCAAGCACGGCGTGTCTCCCGCAGTGATCGCGGCGAGCGGCCGGCTCGTGGCCTTCGCGGTCATGATCGCCATCGCGGGCCTGGGCATGGGCGCGGTGCTGGTGGCGTCGGAGCTGGCCTTCGACGTCATCAAGTACATCGGCGCCGCGTACCTGGTGTGGATCGGCATCCGGCTGCTGCGCGCGCCGGTACCGACTGCGCAGATGCAGGCGCACGAGGTTGCGCCGCCGTCGATGCGCGCGCTGGTGCGCCAGGAGTTCACGGTGGCGGCCGGCAACCCGAAAGCCATCCTGGTGTTCACCGCCTTCTTCCCGCAGTTCGTGGTGCCCGGCGCGTACGCCTCCAGCTACGTGCTGCTGGGCGTGACCTTCCTGGTGTTCGAGCTGGTCGCGATCGCGCTCTATGCACTGCTCGGCGCGCGCATGCGCCGGCTGGCCAACGGCAGCCGCGCGATGCGCTGGTTCAACCGCGTGAGCGGCAGCATGATGGTCGGCTTCGGGCTGATCCTCGCGTTCACGCGCCGGCCGGCGGGCTGAGCCGCGACCGCGCGGCGGTCAGCACTCGACGATGTTCACGGCGAGGCCGCCGCGCGAGGTTTCCTTGTACTTGGTCTTCATGTCCGCGCCGGTCTGCATCATGGTCTGGATGACCTTGTCCAGCGACACGAAGTGCGAGCCGTCGCCGCGCAGGGCCATGCGCGCCGCATTGATGGCCTTCACCGCGCCCATCGCGTTGCGCTCGATGCACGGGATCTGAACCAGCCCGCTGACCGGGTCGCAGGTCATGCCCAGGTTGTGCTCCATGCCGATCTCGGCGGCGTTCTCGACCTGGCCGGGCGTGCCGCCCATCACCGCGGCGAGCGCGCCCGCCGCCATCGAGCAGGCCACGCCGACCTCGCCCTGGCAGCCGACCTCGGCGCCCGAGAGCGAGCCGTTCTTCTTGTAGAGGATGCCGATGGCCGCCGCGGTGAGCAAAAACTCGACCACCGCCTCGTCGCCCGCGCCGGGAAAGAAGCGCTGGTGGTAATGCAGCACCGCCGGGATCACGCCCGCCGCGCCGTTGGTGGGCGCGGTGACCACGCGCCCGCCGGCCGCGTTCTCTTCGTTGACGGCCATGGCGTACAGGTTGACCCAGTCCATCGCCGCGAGCGGGTCGGGCGCGGCCTGCGCCGTGCCATTGCCCTGCAGCTGCCCAAACAGGTCGGCCGCGCGCCGCCGCACCTGCATGCGCCCGGGCAAGGTGCCGGTGCTTGCGCAGCCGCGGCGCACGGCGCCGGCCATCGCGTCCCACACCTGCAGCAATTCCGATCGCACCTCGGCCTGCGGTCGCCATTGCGTTTCGTTGGCCATCATCAGCGCGGCGATCGACAGGCCCTGCGCCCGGCATTGCGCGAGCAGTTCCACGCCGGTGTCGAAGGCGAAGGGCAAGGCGGCCGGCGCGGGGCGCTGCACGCCGGCTTCGTTGCGCACGCTCTCGCCTTGCGCGTCGACGACGAAGCCGCCGCCCACTGAAAAGTAGTCGGCCTCGGCCAGGGTCTGCCCCTGTGCATCCAGCGCGATGAAGCGCAGGCCGTTCGGGTGCCCGGGCAGGCTCTTGCGCAGGAAGAGCAGATGCGCCTTCTCGTCGAACGCCACGGCGTGCGTGCCGAGCAGGTGCAGCCGCCGCTCGCGCCGGATGGCCGCGATGGCGGGCTCGATGGTGTCGGGATCGATCCGATCCGGCCGGTAGCCTGCGAGCCCGAGCAGCACGGCGCGGTCGGTGCCGTGGCCGCGGCCGGTGGCGCTCAGCGAGCCGTACAGCTGCGTCACCAGCGCGGCCACCTGCGGCAGCAGGCCTTGAGATTGCAGCAGGCAGGCGAACTGCCGCGCCGCGATCATCGGCCCGACCGTGTGCGAGCTCGAGGGGCCGATGCCGATCTTGAACAGATCGAAGGCGCTGACCGGCGTCGAAGGCGCCTTCGCCGGGCCCGTCACCGCGCCTTCACCGCCAGGTTCCACAGCGCCACGAGCTGTTCGTACTCCGCCGAGGCCGCTTCCTGGTCGAGCGGGAAGACCTTGATGGCGCTCAGGTCGGGCAGCGAGGTGAGCTTGGACACCGCGATGTCGCTGCGCACCGGACGGCGGAAGTTCTTCACCAGCAGCTCCTGCTGCGTCTCCTTGCTCAGCAGGCCGTTGTAGAGCGCAACGGCGGCGTCCATGTTCTTCGCACCCTTCAAGATGAACATGCCTTCGGGCGCCAGGTAGCTGCCCTCGGTCGGGTACACCAGCTTGATCTCCTTCTGGCCGCCCGCCACGTACTCCTGCGCCGCGTACTCGATGGTCAGGCCCACCGGGTACTCGCCGGCGGCCACGCCCTTGTAGGTGCTGCCCGACGACGCGGTGACGACCGCGTTGGCCGCCAGCTTGCCCAGGCCGTCGCGGCCGAACTGCTTGAGCAGGCCGTACACCAGCATGTAGGCGGTGGCGCTCTTGCTCGGGTCGGTGATGGCGAACTTGCCCTTCCACTCGGGGCGCATCAGGTCCGACCAGGTCTTGGGCGCGGGCATGCCCTTGAGCTGGCGCTCGTTGACCATCATCACCATCACGTGCACGTTGGTGCCGACCCACAGGTCGTTCGGGCCGCGAAAGGCCGCGGGCACGGCCGCGAGGTCGGGCGACTTGTAGGGCGCCATCTGGTCCTTGTAGGCGCCCAGCGTGCCGAAGCCGCCGCTCCACAGCACGTCGCCGCGCGGGTTCTTGGCTTCGGCCTGGATGCGCTTCATCAGCGTGCCGGTGCCGCCCGTGACCTGCTGCACCGTGAGCCCGGGCGTCTTCTTCTTGACCACGGCCAGCGCGGTCTCGACGGTCTCGGTGTTGTTGGACGAATAGAGCACCACCGTCTGCGCACCCGCGACGCCCGCCGTGAAGGCCAGGGTCGCGAACGCGCATTTCGCCAGGGACTTGAAGGACATGAAAACCTCGCAGGTTGAAGTGAATGGGTGGGTCATTTGCTGGAGAACAGGTTGATGCGGAACACCTTGATCGCCACCACGATGGGCAACAGGATCACGCTGACCAGCGCCGCGCCGTAGGCCGAGGCCAGGCCCAGGCGCCCGCCGTCGACCTGGCGGAAGATGGCGATCGGCATGGTCTCCAGGCCGCCCGTGTAGACCACGATGGAGGCCGACAGCTCCGAGATCGTGGTCACCCACATCAGGATGGCGGCCGAGATGATCGAGGCCTTCATGGCCGGCAGCAGCACCTTGAAGAAGGTCTTCAGCGGCGACACGCCCAGGCTGATCGAGGCCTCTTCGATGGAGTCCGAGATGTTGAACAGCGTCGACGACGCATTGCGCACCGCGAAGGGCAGGCGGCGCACCGTGTAGCACAGCACCATGATCCCCGAGGTGCCCGCCAGCACCAGCCAGCCGGTGTTGAAGGTCTGCACCAGCGCAATGCCCAGCACCGTGCCCGAGATGGTCAGCGGCAGCACCACGATGTAGTCCAGCAGCTGCGTGAAGGGGTTGCGCTTCTTGATCGTCAGGTAGCTCACGAGCACGGCAAAAGCCACGCCCACCACCGTCGCCATCGACGCGAACTTCAGCGAGTTGATGATCGGCTCGGGCGCACCGCGCAGCGCACGCTCCAGGCTGGACAGCGACCACTGGCCCCAGCGCATCACGGGCCCGCTGGTCTCGGTGAAAGCGCCCACGAAGACGATGAGCAGCGGCAGCATCGACAGCACGATGATCACGCCCACGCTGAGCGTGTAGAACACCGCCGCGCCCGAGCGCACGCGCACCACGGCGGGCGCGCGGCCCTGCGTCATCGTGTAGATCTTGCGTTCGACCACGCGCTTCTGGAAGAACAGCACGATGGCCACGATGCCGATGGACACCACCGACATCGCGCTTTGCAGCGTGGGGCTGCCGCCCATCTCGCCGACGAAGGCGTTGTACGTCATGACCGACAGCAGCGGCACGCTGCTGCCCAGCACCACCGACAGCGCGAAGTTGCCCACCACCAGCGTGAACACCACCAGCGCATTGACCAGCACCGCAGGCAGGATCACCGGCACCAGCACGCGCAGCTTGGTCACCAGCGGCGAGGTGCCCAGGCTCAGGCCGGCCTCTTCGAGCTGGCCGTCGAAGCCGCGCAGCGCGGCCAGCACGCCCAGGTAGATGTAGGTGTAGTAGACCAGCGTCATGGAGAACACCATGCCGGTCCAGCCGTAGAAGGTCGGCAGCGTGATGCCCGCGCCCGCGAGCAGGTTGGTCACCAGTCCGTTGTTGCCCAGCAGCAGCAGCCACGACTGGCCGACGATGATCTCGGGGATCACGATGGTCATGATCGGCAGCACCGCCACCAGGTTCTTCAGCGGGAAGTCGTAGCGCGCCACCATGTACGCGAAGGGCACGCCCACGGCCACGGTGCAGGCCGTGACCGACACGCCGAGCACCAGCGTGTTGCGGAACGCGAGCAGGTATTCGCTGTCCTGCAGCAAGGTGATGAAGCCGGACAGCGAGAACGCGCCCGACTCGTCGCGCACGCTGTTCACGAACAGCGTGCCCAGCGGGTAGAACACGAAGAACAGCAGCAGCACGAGGCTGAGCAGGGTCAGGAAACCCCAGGGCCACCAGTTGATTTTCATGGCGTGCGTGTCCGTTCAGGCGGCGACGACGCGGCTGTCGGCCGGCACCAGCACCTGCACCGCATCGCCGGCCTGGAAGTCGGCCACCATGTTGCCGGCGTGCAGCTCGACGCGGATCTCCGACTGGTCGTGCAGCCGGATGCGGTAGGCGGTCTTGAAGCCCAGGTACTGGCGGCGCAGCACCTCGCCCGCGATGGCGTTGGGCACGTGGGGCGCGGGCGCCATCAGCGACAGCGCCTCGGGCCGCGCGATGAGGATGCCCTGCGCGCCCAGCGCGGCGCCGCCCTGCATGCCGTCGAGCTGCTGGCCGCACAGCTGGTAGCGCACGTGCGACGCGGCCCCGCCGGCGGACTCGGCCGGCACCGGGATCACGTTGGCCGAGCCGATGAAGTCCGCCACGTAGGCGTTCACCGGCGTGCCGTACAGCTCTTCGGGCGTGCCCAGCTGCGCGATGCTGCCGCGGTCCATGATGGCGATGCGGTCGGACATGGCCAGCGCCTCTTCCTGGTCGTGCGTGACGAACACGGTGGTGATGCCGGCTTCGCGCACGAGGTCCAGGATCACGTCGCGCATCTGCAGGCGCATCTTGGCGTCGAGGTTGGACAGCGGCTCGTCCATCAGCAGCACGCGCGGGCGGATCACCAGCGCGCGCGCCAGCGCCACGCGCTGGCGCTGGCCGCCGCTCATCTGCGCGGGGTAGCGGTCGGCCAGTGCGAGCAGGCTCACCTTGTCCAGCGCCTCGTTGACGCGCCGGGCGATCTCGGCCTTGGGCACCTTGCGCGCGCGCAGGCCGTAGGCCACGTTGTCGAAGGCCGTCTTGTCGGGGAACAGCGCGTAGTCCTGGAACACCATGCCGATGTCGCGGTGGTGGGTGGACACGCGCGTCACGTCGTCCTTGTCGAACAGGATGCGCCCGCCGTCGGGCTCGTTGAAGCCCGCGATGCAGCGCAGCAGGGTCGTCTTGCCGCAGCCGCTGGGGCCCAGCAGGGTGTAGAAGGCGCCATCGGGCACATGCAGCGACAGGTTCTGCAGCACCGTCTGGTTGGCGAACTGCTTCACGACGTTGTCGATGGTGATGGAAGCCATGTCTCTTGTTCAGGGTGGAAGGAAGCGCGATGCTAGGTGCGCCCCCTGCGTGCCACCAGCCGTATTTTTTAAGGCGGCCGGTTAGTTTTTCTGCAGGCTTCCCGGTCTACGATGCGCGCCGGCCTCCAACCCCGGGCGGCACGCAACCGAACACGAAAAGAACATGAGGAAGACAAGCCCGCTCGCCAAGGTACGCATGTGGTGACCCGACGCCTCCCCCCTTTGAAGGCGCTGCGCGCCTTCGAAGCGGCGGCGCGCCATGCCAACTTCACCGCGGCCGCCGACGAACTCAGCATCACGCACAGCGCCGTCAGCCAGCAGATCCGCCTGCTGGAGGACTACCTGGGCCAGCCGCTGTTCGCGCGCGAGGCCCGCGGCGCGACGCTGCTGCCGCATGCGCGCGACTACTTCGCCGAGGTGCAGGCCAGCCTGGACCGCATCGCCAGCGCCACGGCCGCGCTGAAGTCGCCCCACCAGCGCGCCAGCCTGCGCGTGTGCACCACGCCTTCGCTGGCGATGAAGTGGCTCATCCCGCGGCTGGCCGGCTTCCAGGCCCTGGCGCCGCAGACCGACGTGCAGCTGTCGACCCTGGGCCGGCAGTTCTTCGACCAGGCCGAGGCCGGCAGCGACGTGCTGATCCGCCGCATTCCCATGCAGCGCCCCGACCACACCTGCGTGCGCTGCCTGGACGACCACCTCGTGGCCGTGGCGTCGCCGCGCTTCATCGAACGCCACCGCATCGCCAGCATGGCCGACTGCCTGGGCCACCCGCTGCTGCAGGCCGCCGGCGAGCTGGAGAACTGGCCGCGCTGGTTCGAGCTGGCCGGCGTGCGCGTGCCGCCCCAGCTGCCGGGCCCCGTGTTCGACCATCAGTTTCTTTGCATGCAGGCCGCCATGAACGACCTGGGGCTCGCGCTGGCGCCCTGGTGCCTGCTCGAGGAAGACATCCGCGCCGACCGGCTGCGCCTGGTGTTTCCCGAGCCGCGCCTGCCGGCCTCGGGCGTCTACGCGCTGTACCGCACCGAAGGGCCGGTGGCCGCGCTGGCACGGCAGTTCGTCGACTGGCTCGGCACGCAGCACTGGAACGCGGGAAGCCCCACCCCATGACCACCACGCTCACTCTTCCTTCCCTGCGGCTGTCGGACTTCAAGCTGATCGCCTTCGACATGGACTCGACGCTGATCGACATCGAGACGGTCGACGAGATCGCCGACATCGCGGGCTGCGGCCCCGAGGTCGCGGCGATCACCGAGGCCACGATGCGCGGCGAGATCACCGACTACAAGGACAGCCTGCGCCGGCGCGTGGCCCTGCTGCGCGGCGTGCCGCTGTCGGCGCTGCAGGCCGTGTACGACCAGCGCCTGCACCTGAACCCCGGCGCCGAGACGCTGATCGCCGCGTGCAAGCAGGCCGGCCTGCGCGTGGTGCTGCTGAGCGGCGGCTTCACCTTCTTCACCGACCGGCTGCGCGATCGATTGAAGCTGGACGACACGCGCTCCAACGTGCTGGAGATCGAAGACGGCCGGCTCACCGGGCGCATGCTGCCCCAGCCCTGGGGCGACATCTGCGACGGCGAGGCCAAGAAGGACAAGCTGCTCGAATGCTGCCGCGCGATGGGCATATCGCCGGCCCGGGCCATCGCCGTGGGCGACGGCGCGAACGACCTGCCGATGATGCGCGTGGCCGGGCTGTCGGTGGCCTACCACGCCAAGCCCCTGGTGCGCGAGGCCGCCATGCTGGCGATCGACGAGGGCAGGCTCGACCGGCTGCTCGATCTGCTCAGGCCTTGAGGTACTCGGCCTTGGTGCCGAGCCAGCGGTCGATGTGGCGCTGCGCCAGCTCGGGGTGCTTCTGCAGCATCACCGGCGCGAGCTCGCGCGCCCAGTCGAGCAGCAGCGTGTCGGTCGCGAGGTCGGCAAAACGCAGCAGCGGCGCGCCCGACTGGCGCGCGCCCAGGAACTCGCCGGGCCCGCGAATCTCGAGGTCGCGCCGCGCGATCTCGAAGCCGTCGCCGGTCTCGGCCATGGCCTTGAGCCGCGCACGCGCCGCCTCGCCCACGCGGCCGCTGTCGCCCGGCGCATAGAGCAGCACGCAGGCCGAGGCCGCCGCGCCGCGCCCCACGCGCCCGCGCAGCTGGTGCAGCTGCGAGAGGCCGAAGCGCTCGGCATGCTCGATCACCATCAGCGAGGCGTTGGGCACGTCCACGCCCACCTCGATCACCGTGGTGCTCACCAGCACCTGGATTTCGTTGGCGGTGAAGGCGGCCATCACCGCCTGCTTCTCGGCCGTGGGCATGCGTGAATGCAGCAGGCCGACCTGGATGTGCTCGCCCAACGTGCCGGCGAGTTCGTCGCGCGTCTCGGTGGCGTTGCGCAGGTCGACCGCCTCGCTCTCCTCGATCAGCGGGCAGACCCAGTAGACCTGCCGGCCCTGCGAAATCTGCGCCTGGATGCGGTCGATGACTTCGTCGCGCCGGTGGTCGGCCACCAGCTTGGTGACGATGGGCGTGCGACCCGGCGGCAGCTCGTCGAGCGTGGAGACGTCGAGGTCGGCGTAGTAGCTCATCGCGAGCGTGCGCGGGATGGGCGTGGCGCTCATCATCAGCAGGTGCGGTTCGAGGTCGCCGCCAGCCTTGCCGCGCAATGCAAGACGCTGCGCGACGCCGAAGCGGTGCTGCTCGTCGATGATGGCCAGAGCGAGCTTCTTGAAGCGCACCTTCTCCGAGATGACCGCATGCGTGCCGATGACCAGCGCCGCCTCGCCGCTTTCGACGGCAGCCGACATCTCGTCGCGCTCCTTCTTCTTCTGGCTGCCCGTGAGCCAGGCCACGCGCAGGCCGCGCTCGGCCAGCAGCGGATCGAGCCAGCCGACCAGCTTGCCGAAGTGCTGGGCCGCGAGGATTTCGGTGGGCGCCATCAGCGCGCACTGGAAACCCGCGTCGATGCAGCGCGCCGCGGCCAGCGCCGCGACCACGGTCTTGCCCGAGCCCACGTCGCCCTGCAGCAGGCGATGCATCGGGATCTGGCGGTGCAGGTCGGCCGTGATCTCCTCGCCCACGCGCTGCTGCGCGCCGGTGAGGCCGAAGGGCAGCACGGCGAGCAACTGCGCATGCAGTGAGCTCGCCGCCGCGTCGGTGGCCGCAGGCAGCACCGGCGCACGCTGCGCCGCGCGCTCCAGCCGCGCCTGCAGCTGCGAGAGCTGCTGCGCCAGCAGTTCCTCGGCCTTGATGCGCTGCCACGCCGGGTGGCTGTGGTCTTCGAGCGCGGCGATCGACACGTCGGGCGTCGGGTAGTGCAGGAAGCTCAGCGCGCTGCGCAGGTCCCACGCGCCGCGCAGGCCGATCTGCACCGGAATCGTCTCGTCGAGCAGCGCGCGCGCCAGGCCCGAGCGCACCTCGCGCCGCAGCACCGGCTGTGCGAGCCCGGCCACGGTCGAGTACACGGGCGTGAGCGCATTGGGCAGCGCGGTGCCCGCCGCCTTGACGGTCGGGTGCATGATCTGCCGCCCCACGAAACCGCCGCGCATCTCGCCGCGCACGCGCACCTTGGCGCCCACCGCCAGTTGCTTCTGCTGCGACGGATAGAAGTTGAAGAAGCGCAGCTGGCAGGTGTCGGAGCCGTCGTCGATGGTGGCGATGAGCTGGCGGCGCGGGCGATACACCACCTCGCATTCGGTGACCACGCCCTCGACCTGCGCCATGTCGCCGTCGCGCGTGTCGGCCAGGCGCACGATGCGGGTCTCGTCCTCGTAGCGCATCGGCAGGTAGAGCGCGAAGTCGATGTCGCGCACGAGGCCGAGCTTGCGCAGCGCGCGCTGCACGAGGCTCAGGCCGGTGCCGGGCGGTGACGCCGGCGCGGCGGGGGGAGTCGGATCTTTCTTGGCGGGCACGGACAAGGCTTCTAGCGTGGACGGCAAAGGTCCGTCAAGGCGCTGCGGGCATCGGGGAACATGAACTGGAAGCCGGTGCGCAGCAGCTGCGCCGGCACCACGCGCTGGCCTTCGAGCAGCAGGTCGGCCTGCTCGCCGAGCAGCAGTTTCACGGGCGCGGCGGGCGTGGGCATCCAGCAGGGGCGGTGCAGCACGCCGGCGGCGACGCGGGTGAAGGCCTCCTGACTCAGCGCACCCGGTGCGGTGACGTTGAAGGCCTGCGCGTCGACAGGGTCGGTGGCAGGCTCGGTCACGGTCCACACATGCGCGATGGCGCGGATCAGGTCGTGCACATGCACCCACGACAGCCACTGCCGCCCGCTGCCCAGGCGCCCGCCCATGCCCAGTTGCACCGGCATCAGCAGCTGCGGCAGCGACCCCTGGTGGCCCAGCACGAAACCGAAGCGCAGGCAGGCCACGCGAACGCCGTGCGCCACGGCCGCGTGCGCGGCGCGCTCCCAGCGCTGGCACAGCGTCGACATGAAGATGTCCTGCGGCGGCGCGTCTTCGGCGAGTTCGGTGGCGTCGCCCTGCGGCTGCACGCCGTAGTAGCCGATGGCCGAGCCCGAGAGCAGCAGCCACGGCTTGCGCGGGCGCGTGGCGATCCAGGCGACGAGCTGCTGCGTCAGGCCTTCGCGGCTTTGCAGCAGCTGCCGCTGGCGCCGCGCGCTCCAGCGCTGGCCGAGGATGCGCGCGCCCGCGAGGTTGACGACCACGTCGATGGCGTCCGCGGCGGGAATCTGGTCGAGCGCTTGCACGCAGCGCACCGCGCCGCCGAAGCCCCAGGCGGCGCCGCGCGCGTCGCGCGTCCACACCGTCACCGCATGGCCGTCGGCCAGCAGGTGGCGCACGAGGATCTGGCCGATGAAGCCGGTGCCGCCCGTCACCAGCACCTGCTGCGGTGTCGTGCCGAAGCGCACCGGGGCTTCGACGGCGCGCACCTGCGCCTGCTTCTGCTGCTTGAACAGGGCGCGCGCCGCAAAGCCGTCGCGCAGCCCCGAGATACCGACACCCACGCCGCACAACGCCAGGAAGGCGCTGAGCCAGCCGTGCGGCTGCCACACCATCGCCGTCGGTTGGCCTGCCCAGCCGACCGCGCTCATCGCCAGCAACGCGATGAACGCGCCGGCGTTGATGGCCAGCACCGTGTGCGTCACGCGCTCGGTGGGCGGCAGCAGCCGGCTGCCGTCTTCGACCACGAAGTCCCACAGCGTGAGCACGATCTCGACGCCGAACACCACGAGCAGCAGCCACGCCCACGCGCCATGCCAGGCCCATGCCGACAGGCCGAGGAACAGCGCGCAGTAGATCGACGAGCGCGTGGCGTGGATCGCCAGCTCGCGCCCTGCCGTGCCGCGGCGCGGCAGCGCCTCGGTGCCTTCGTGGTGGTAGAGCGTGTCGAAGGCGCCCAGCGCGCCTTGCGCCGCCATGAGCTGCAGGGCCAGCAGGTGCGTGTCGATCATGCGGACACCGCCTGCGGCTCCGGCACTTCCTCGAACACGCCGACCTGCGTGAAGGTGGTGCCCATGAGGCAGTGGCGGATCTCGATGCGGATGTTGAAGCGCTCGGGCGTCTCGTTGTGGTGCCAGAGAAAAGTCTTGCCCGGCGTGAACAGGCCCGGCAGTGGAATGCGCCAGCCGAACACCTCCCAGAAATAGCCGTCGCTCTGGAAATGCAGGCTGCCGCTGGGCTCCACGCTCAGCACCAGCTTCATGCCCAGCCCCATGCCCACGTACTCCAGCACCTCGCCGCGCTCGCTCTCGCGCATGAAGCTGGTGAACTGGATCGGTGGGCGCCCGTGCAGGCGGTAGATGCGCTGCTTGTAGATGGCCGGGTCGTCGGGCCGGGCGTAGACCTGGATCTCGACCGGGAAGTGGCTGTCGCTGTAGGGGATCAGCGCGCCCTGGATCATCGGCTGCGTGAGGTGCCCCAGCAGCTTGCCGAAGCGCGAGCAGCGCAGCTCGCTGAGCGCGCCCAGGTAGTGCAGCGCCTTGCCCGGCAGGGGGTTCTTGTCGAAGCGCCGGCGGATGTCGGGGTGCAGGCCCATCCAGGCGCCGCCCAGGATCTTCTTGAAGAGCTCGCCTTCGGAAGGAGGGGCTGGGGACGGCGTGACGCGCGCAACGGAAGAATCGACCATGCGTCGATTCTGCCTCGGCAACCCCCAGCGGCGCCCGTGATTCCGGGCCATGGGACAATCGCCGCTCTCCGCCTTTTTCTCTTTCCCATGCCTCCTTGGCACGGGCCCGTCCGGCCCTCAAGCACCATGCGCGCCTTCACGCTTTCCGATTTCGATTTCGATCTTCCGCCCGAGCTGGTGGCACAACACCCGGCCACCGAACGCACCGCCTCCCGTCTGCTCGACGGCACAGGCAACGCCCCGGCCGACCGCATCTTCAAGGACCTGCCCTCGCTGCTGCGCGCGGGCGACCTCCTGGTCTTCAACGACACGCGCGTGGTCAAGGCGCGCCTGTTCGGCGAGAAGCCGACCGGCGGCAAGCTCGAACTGCTGGTCGAGCGCGTGCTGCAGGGCCACGAGGTCGTGGCGCACATGAAGGTCAGCAAGAAGCCGCCCGTGGGCACCACGCTCGAGATGGTCGGCGGCTTCCGCGCCACGCTGCTGGGCCGCTGGCCCGAGGAAGACGGCGCGCTGTTCCGCTTCGGCTTCGAGAGCGACGCGGGCGAAGACCCGTACGCGCTGATGCAGCGCTGCGGCCACGTGCCGCTGCCGCCCTACATCACGCACACCGACTCGGCCGACGACGAGAGCCGCTACCAGACCGTGTTCGCGCGCGTGCCCGGCGCGGTGGCCGCGCCCACGGCCGCATTGCACTTCGACGAAGGCCTGCTGGCCGAGCTCGAAGCGCGCGGCGTGCAGCGCGCCAACGTCACGCTGCACGTGGGCGCCGGCACCTTCCAGCCGGTGAAGACCGAGAACATCGCCGAGCACACGATGCACGCCGAGCGCTACGAAGTGCCCGAGGCCACGCAGCGCGCCATTGCCGAATGCAAGGCACGCGGCGGGCGCGTGGTCGCGGTGGGCACGACCACCGTGCGCACGCTCGAGTCGTGGGCAAAAAGCGGCGAGGCCACGGGCGACACGCGCATCTTCATCACGCCGGGCTTCGCCTTCGAACACGTCGACGTGCTGGTGACCAACTTCCATTTGCCCAAGAGCACGCTGATGATGCTGGTCTCGGCCTTCGCGGGCTACGAGCGCGTGATGGCGCTGTATGCCCACGCCATCGCCAACGGCTACCGCTTCTTCAGCTACGGCGATGCCATGCTGCTCGCACGCACCCAGGACTGAACGACATCATGCTGAACTTCGAACTCCTCAAGACCGACCCCGACAGCCACGCGCGCCGCGCGACGCTCACGCTCAACCACGGCAAGGTCCAGACGCCGATCTTCATGCCCGTGGGCACGTACGGCACCGTCAAGGGCGTGATGCCGCGCAGCCTCGAGGAGATGGGCGCGCAGATCATCCTGGGCAACACCTTCCACCTGTGGATGCGCCCGGGGCTGGACGTGATGGCGAGCTTCGGCGGGCTGCACCAGTTCGAGAAATGGGACAAGCCCATCCTCACCGACTCGGGCGGCTTCCAGGTGTGGTCGCTGGGCGCGATGCGCAAGATCAGCGAAGAGGGCGTGAAGTTCGCGTCGCCCGTCAACGGCGACAAGCTGTTCCTCACGCCCGAGGTCTCGATGCAGATCCAGACCATCCTGAACAGCGACATCGTGATGCAGTTCGACGAGTGCACGCCCTACGACACCAAGGGCCACATCACGACCGAGGCCGAGGCGCGCGTCTCGATGGAACTGAGCCTGCGCTGGGCCAAGCGCTGCCAGAGCGAATTCGCGCGGCTCGAGAACCCCAACGCGCTGTTCGGCATCGTGCAGGGCGGCATGTTCGAGAACCTGCGCGAAGAGTCGCTGGCGGCGCTGGTCGACATGGACTTCCCCGGCTACGCCATCGGCGGCGTGAGCGTCGGCGAGCCCAAGGAAGAGATGCTGCACATCATGGGCCACACGCCGCACCGGCTGCCGGCGAACAAGCCGCGCTACCTGATGGGCGTGGGCACGCCCGAGGACCTGGTGCAGGGCGTGGCCGACGGCGTGGACATGTTCGACTGCGTGATGCCCACGCGCAATGCGCGCAACGGCACGATGTTCACGCGCTTCGGCGACCTGAAGATGCGCAACGCGCGCCACAAGAGCGACCCACAGCCGGTCGACCCGAGCTGCACCTGCCATGCCTGCGCGGGCACCTCGGGCGTGAGCTGGAACGACGGCGGGCGCGAAGGCTTCAGCCGCGCCTACCTGCATCACCTGGACCGCTGCGGCGAAATGCTCGGCCCGATGCTGTGCACGATCCACAACCTGCACTACTACCTGAACCTGATGACGGAGATCCGCGCGGCGCTCGACGCGGGCACGTTCACGGAATTCCGCGCGCAGTTCAAGGCCGACCGCGCACGCGGCGTCTAGGACTTCGCGGCGCCCGGGGGCTGGATGGCCAGCGGCGTCGCGTAGGGTTCGATGCGCAGCAGCTCGTTCTTGAAAATCACGACCTGCTTGAGCGGCGCCTGCACCAGGGCCCCGCTCGCGTCCTTGTGCGAGGCGTACTGCCAGAGCGTGAGCTGACCCTTCTCGGCCAGCATGGCGGCCAGCCGCTGCACGGGCGGCGCCGTGCCGGCGCCCAGCTGGGCCGCCTCGATGCCCACCACGATGTCGTCGCGCGGCGAGACCACCTTGAAGAGCAGCACGGGCGCCGATGCCTGCGCCTGTGCGCGGACGTGCCGCGCCGCGAAGGCGGCCGGAAGGAGCGCGAGGCAGAGGACGAAGCGGCGGTTGAAGGAGCTCATGGGCCGAAGCGTATGCCTGCCACGGCGCCCTGCCCACAGGCCGGAAGCCATACGCCGGGTGGAGGCCCGGCCGGCACCAGGGACGCCGTCATCCGGTACGCTTGCCCTGTCCTCACTGCGGTTGTCCTCACCCTCATGACCAACGCCTCCCCACCCACGGCCTATACCGCCCGCTACCCCTCGCTGGCCGGCCGCACCGTGTTCATCTCGGGCGGCGCCAGCGGCATCGGCGAATCGCTGGTGCGGGCCTTTCATGCCCAAGGCGCGAAGGTCGGCTTCTGCGACCTCGACACCGCCGCCGGCAGCGCGCTCACCGCGCAGCTGCAGGGCGCGCACCCCGCGCTGTTCGTGCCCTGCGACGTGACCGACACGGCCGCGCTCGCCGCCGCCATCGACGCGGTGCGCCAGCGCTTCGGGCCGGTGTCGGTGCTGCTGAACAACGCGGCCAACGACCGCCGCCACGAGATGGCCGACGTGACCAGCGACGACTTCGACCGCCTCGTGGCCGTCAACATCAAGCACCAGTTCTTTGCCGCGCAGGCCGTGGCCGACGACATGCGCGCGCTGGGCGGCGGCTCGATCGTCAACTTCGGCTCGATCAGCTGGCTCATGAAGGGCCGCGGCTACCCGGTCTACCAGGCCTGCAAGGCGGGCGTGACCGGCCTCACGCGCTCGCTGGCGCGCGACCTGGGCAAGCAGAACATCCGGGTCAACACGATCATGCCGGGCTGGGTGATGACCGAGCGGCAGATCAAGCTGTGGGTGAAGCCCGAATCGGGCGCGGAGATCGATGCGGCGCAGTGCCTGCCGGGCCGCGTGATGGCGGAAGACATCGCCGCGATGGCGCTGTTCCTCGCGGCCGACGACTCGCGCATGTGCACCGCGCAGGACTACGTGGTGGACGCAGGCTGGACCTGAAGCGCATCAACCGTCGCCCCAAAGAAAAAGCCCGGCATGCCGGGCTTTTTGCTGCGTGGGTGGCGGGACGATCAGTCGCGCAGTTCGGCCGGCAGCGTGCCGCCATTGGCGGCGATGCGGCTCATCACCTGCTTGTGCAGGCCGATGTTCCATTCGGCCGAACCCGGTTCGCCGTTGCTGTAGAGGATTTCGCTGGCCAGTTCCTTGCGCGCGGCGAGGCTGCTGTCCAGGCCCAGCAACTTGAGCAGGTCGACGATCGAGGTGCGCCAGTTCAGGCCGGCGGCACCCGGCATTGCGTCCAGGACGGCGGGCACGTCGCCCAGCGGGATCGCGGGCGGCGGTGCGGCAACGGCCGGTGCGCCGGGTGCAGCCGCCGGCGGTGCGGCGACGACTTCAGCGGCGTTGGCCGACGGGAAAATCTTGGAAAAAATCTTGCCGAAAATGCTCATGGGTGTGCTCCGTCAATGTGAATGGGAAAACCCGCGGCACGGCGTTGCGTGACGCAGCCCGGGGTTGTAGCACGACCGTGCGGCGCTTTCGCTACGTGGCCGGCTGAACCGGTGCGCCCGGCGTGACCGATTGCGCAGTGCCGGTCACAGGTGTATGCGGCGCCTGCGCAGCGGCCGAGGTACCGCAGGCATGGCAGAACTTGGAGAACGCGCTCTTGCGCGTGCTGCAGTGGCCGCAGTGGTCGAACAGGCCGATGCCGCAGTGCGGGCAGAAGTCGATCTCGTTGTTCTTCAGGTCGACCGGCCGCTCGCAGCCGGGGCACACGCTCTTGGCCAGGCGGGCCAGTGCGGTGTCGTAGCTCAGCTCTTCGCGGCGCACCTGGTCGGGCTGCTGCTCGGCGAGCTTCTGGCGCGCCAGGTAGCGGTTGAGCGCCACGATGGCATAGCGCCCCACCAGCACGGTGAGCACGATGCCCACCACGTAGCGCACGTAGCCGCCGTAGCTCGGCAGGTAGGGCACCAGCTCGACGAAGAAGGCAAACAGCGCAAAGAAGATGAAGCCCCACACGAAGGGCCAGTAGGTGCTCTTGCGCTTCTTCACGAACAGCCAGCCGGCCACCAGCAGCAGCGGCAGGGTCAGCGCGAGCCGGTAGCCGAACACGCGCAGTTCGACGCGGCGGTACTCGGCGTCCAGGCGCTGCTGCGCGTCGTGCTCCAGCACGCCCAATGCCGCGCGCGCACGCTGCTCGGCCTGGCGCGCGTCGAGCGCGATCTGGCGCTGGGCGTCGGCCTTGCGCTGCGCCGCGTCTTCCTTCTGCTTGAAGGCGTCGAGCGCCTTGGTGCGCGCGATGAGCTCGGTGTCCTGGTCGGGCTGCGCGGTGGCGCGGCGCGTGGCGATCCAGTTGCCGAAGGTCTCGCGCGCGTTGGCGCTGGCCTGCTGCGCGGTGTTGAGCTGCAGCTGCGCCTGGTCGAGGTCGCGCGCGGCCTGCAGCTCGGCGGCCTCCGAGGCCTTGATGGTGGCGCGCAGCGGCTCGGCCGCGGGCTTGTCGATGAAGTCGTCGAGCACGCGCACGCGCTCGACCTGCGGCAGGTCGCCCACGATCGTGCTGCCCAGCCCGATCAGGAAGCTGGCGAACACGAATGCCACCAGCCAGAGGCCGCGGCGGAACCACTTCTCGGACAGGCGCAGGGATTTGCTCATGGTCGTTCCTTCTTTCTTTCTTTTCTTCGTTTCGCTCAGAGCTTGAGTGTGACTGGCGCCGCACCCAGCCCCGCGCGTGGCAGCCAGGTGAACACCGAGTCGACGGTCACGGTCTCGATGCGGTCCGAAAACCGCTTCTCGTTCGGATGATCGTCGAACGCGATGTTGGCCGAGCCCACGCGCCCGCCCAGGCGGGTCAGCGGGCCGAGGGTCAGCGTGGTGGGCTCGTAGCCCTTGAACTGCAGCCAGGCCTGCGCCTGCGCGCGGGTGCCGATGGTGGCGGGCTCCATCGCGGCGGCCAGGGTTTCGAGGGCCCACTGGTTCGACTGCTGGTACTTCTGGCCCCAGGCGTAGCTCACGATGCTGTAGGGCGCCACGTTCAGGCGCACGAGGCGCGCATCGGGCTCGCGCAGCGCGGCCATCAGCTGGGCCTGCACCGCGGGCGTGGGCACGGACCAGGCGGCCTCGTAGCGCCACAGGTCGTCGAGGAAGAACTCGCCCAGCCCCTGCCGGTAGACCGCGGCCACCGCGGTGCCGCAGTGGTTGAGCTTGTGCACCACGCGCCACGGGCCCTCGTCGGTCTTGTAGGCGATGCCCAGGTGCGAATAGCGCAGGCCGTACTTGCTCAGGTCCTGTCCGGCGCGCGCCAGGATGACCACGCGCGCGCCGCTCGCATCGAGCTGCTGCGAGGTGCGCTCGGCCAGCTGCATGCCCTTGACGATCAGCGCCGGCGTCGGCCTGACCTGTTCGCACGAGCGGCCGGCGTTCGCCTGCACGGGCAGCACCGCTGCGACGGCGAACGCCAGCAGCAGCGCGGGGCGCAGGGCGGGTTTCACGACAGTCTTTCGTTGTGGAGCAGTGCGCGGCCGACCGCGTTGGGCACGAAGGCCAGCACCTCACCGGCGGCCGAGAGCACGACGCCCGTGCCGATCACGCTCACGACCACGGCCGTGCCGGCGACCACCGACACGCCGCGGGTGGCGCGCCCCATCACCTTGACGCTGGCGCGGGCGCCGTCCGAGGCGCGTTCGAGCAGGTAGACGGTGCCGTCGACCGAGGCCTCGACCGCGATCACGGTGAGCACCGAGCCGCCCACCGACAGCGCCGCGGGCACGGCGACCACCGCGGTGGCCGACGCACCGACGACCGACGCGGCACCGACGACCGAGGCCACGGGCAGCAGCGACAGCGCGGCCGAGGCCTCGCTCTGCGCCCGTGCGGGCAGCGGCGTCGCGACACCCGCGAACGCGGCGCAGGCGGCGAAGGCCAGGGCGGCCATCGACCGCGCCAGGGCAGTCCTGCGCGAAGCCGGCAGGCCACGCTGGAGGATCGAAACGGTGGAGGATGAGAGGGGTTGCATGAAGGCCTCGCGGCGCAGTGAAGGTGAGCGAATGATGGTTCGCCTTCACGCCCGGAGGCTCGAATACTTCGACCAGTTGCGATCCTGGTGCCCCGCAGTATCCCGAAGAGATACTTTGGGGCGCGCGCCTCAGGAGGCCAGCAGGCCGGCCACGCGCTGGCGCAGCGTCTCGGGCTGCACCTCCTGCGGCGCCACGGGGTGGCCCACGCGCAGGCCCACGCGGCTGAAGAAGCCGCGGCGGAAGGGCTTGGCCATGGCCACGCGCTCACCACCACGCAGCTCGATGCGGCTGAAATACGAGCCCCAGAGGTTGGTCAGCGCCATCGGGACCACGGGCGGCTCGATGCCTTCGGCGCGCGCCCCCTCGAGGATCTTCATCACGCCGCCCTTGAAGGGCTGCAGCTCGCCGTCGCGCGTGATCGCACCTTCGGGGAAGATGCCCAGCAGGTCGCCCTCGCGCAGCACGCCGATGGCCTTGGCAAAGGCCGCCTCGTACGCGGCCGGGTCTTCCTTCTGCGGCGCGATCGGAATGGCCTTGGCCAGCTTGAACAGCCAGCCGAGCACCGGCACCTTGAAGATGCGGTGGTCCATGATGAAGCGGATGGGGCGCGGGCTCGCGGCCATCAGCAGCACCGCGTCGATGAAGCTCACGTGGTTGCACACCAGCACGGCGGCGCCCTCGGTAGGGATGTGCTGGTCGCCCTGGATGTCGAAGCGGTAGACGAAGCGCGACAGCACCCAGGCCACGAAGCGCAGCAGGTACTCGGGCACCAGCATGAAGATGTAGAACGCCACCACCGCGTTGGCAATGCCGGTGAACAAAAAGATCTGCGGAATGGTGAAGCCCGCGCCCAGCAGCGCGCCCGCGAGCACCGAGCTGCCGATCATGAAGAGCGCGTTGAGGATGTTGTTCGCCGCGATGATCCGCGCGCGGTGCGTGGGCTGGCTGCGCAGCTGGATCAGTGCGTACATCGGCACGCTGTACAGGCCCGCGAAGAGCGACAGCAGCGCGAGGTCGGCCATCACGCGCCAGTGCGCGGCCTGGTGCACGAAAGCGCCCAGGCCCATGCCGGCCGAAGGCGGCAAGGCGCGCGAGGCAAAGTACAGGTCGATGGCGAACACGCTCATGCCGATGGCGCCCAACGGCACGAGGCCGATTTCCACCTGCCGGCGGCTCAGCGTCTCGCACAGCAGCGAGCCCACGCCGATGCCCACCGAGAACACCACCAGCAGCAGCGAGGCCACCTGCTCGTCGCCGTGCAGCACTTCCTTTGCGAAGCTCGGAAACTGGCTCAGGAACACCGCGCCGAAGAACCACATCCACGAGATGCCCAGCAGCGAGCGGAACACCACGATGTTCTCGCGCGCCAGCATCAGGTTGCGCCAGGTTTCGCTGAAGGGGTTCCAGTTGATCGACAGGCCCGGGTCGGTGGCCGGCGCGGGCGGAATGGCCTGCGCCACGCCGCGCCCCACCAGCGCCAGCAGCAGGCAGGCCACGGCCACCGTGGTGTGGCCGATCTGCGGCATCGCCACCAGCAGCCCGCCCGCCACCTGGCCCAGCAGGATGGCGACGAAGGTGCCCATCTCGACCATGCCGTTGCCGCCCGTGAGCTCGCGCGAGTCGAGCACCTGCGGCAGGTAGGCGAACTTGACCGGCCCGAACAGCGTGGAGTGCAGCCCCATGAGGAACACGCAGCCCAGCAACACCACCGCGTCGGCGCGCACGAAGCCCCAGGCGGCGATCACCATGATCACGATCTCGAGGTTCTTGACGAAGCGGATCATCTTCGTCTTGTCGAACTTGTCGGTCAGCTGCCCGGCCGTGGCCGAGAACAGCAGGAACGGCAGGATGAACAGCGCACCGATCACCAGCCCCGCCATGGCCGGTGGCATCCAGCTCAGCTGCAGCTGGTAGGTCACCATGACGGTGAAGGCGAACTTGAAGAGGTTGTCGTTCGCGGCCCCCGCGAACTGGGTCCAGAAGAAGGGGGCAAACCGCCGCTGCCCGAGCAGCGCGAACTGGTTGGCGTGGGCGTTGGCCTCATGAACCACGGGCGCGGGCGCGGCGGCGGCGGGGGTTGTCATGCGATGCAATCTCCTCTTTGTCTTCTACCGCTGCGCCACCGGCGTTCCGGTGGTCAGGCCGCGTCACACCGCAATCGCGGCAGGGTCGGGATTGTGCCGCAGCAGCGTCGCGCGCCAGCCCTTTTCGAGGCGGTACAGCGCCATCAGCACGGGCAGGCCGGCCATCGACGCCACCAGGTGCTTCAGGGTGTGGCCCGACACGAGGTGGCCGGTGGCTTCGTAGATGGCGTGGTCGCCCAGTTCGAAGGCCTTGGCCAGCACATAGAACGCGATCACCCAGCCCAGCTTGAGCCCGACGGCACCGCGCATCGGCCGGGTCAGCGCCAGCGTGAGCACCAGCCCCATGCCGCCGAACTGCACCAGCGCCCAGGGCAGCACGTTGCCGGTTTCCTGGCAGACCTCGGCCGCCAGCAGGCCGGCCGTGAGCACGAACCAGGCGGCCGGCCAGCCGGCGCGCTGGCTGACGCGCTCGCAGACGGCGATGCCGATCAGGCCCGCGAAGGCCACGGCCATGCCGGCGCGGTCGGCGGCGAGGCGGGGCGCGTCGGGCATCAGGTGATAGAAGGCCGAGCCGGCGGCGGTGGCGATCAGGCCGGCGAAGAACAGCCAGGCGCAGTCCAGCGTGTTGTCGGGCGGGTCGTTGGCGGGCGGCGCCAGCGGGAACCCGGCCAGCGCCTCCTGGTGCGAGCGGTCGATGCGGTTGAGCCGGTACAGCCCCAGGCAGCCGATCGCCAGGAACGGCAGGTTGCTCAGCACGTCCATCGCGTTGGGCAGGTGGAACAGCGGCCGGTTGTCGGCGAACACGGACGCGATCGCCACGTCGGCGGCCGGCAGCGCCGGGCCGAAGAAGGCGACGAGCAGGAGCAGCGCGAAGGTGAACAACAGTCCGCGTTCGCGGCGTGTCAGAGTGGGCAAAAGCATGGCGTTCCTCGGTGGGGGTGGTGGCTGGCGGGTGGAATTTAGTTGCCAGCCCTCCCCCAGGCATCGAGAATCGATACGAGGCACTATTTCACTCCCTTCGGTATCCTTTTCCAATACCTTCAACCCGCACTGCCCCTTACATGAGTACCACCGTCGACCTGGTCCAGGCCCTCAAGAACGAACTCAAAAGCGCCCGCATGACGTATGCCGACCTGGCCCGGTCGCTGGACATGGCGGAGTCCAGCGTCAAGCGCATGCTGGCCAAGAGCGACATGCCGCTGTCGCGCGTCGACGCGATCTGCCGCGCCCTGAAAATCGATTTCGCCGAGTTGGCGCGGCGCGTGGCCGACGCCCAGCCGCTGCTGAAGGAACTGACCCACGAGCAGGAGAAAGCCGTGGTCAAGGACAAGAAGCTGCTGCTGGTGGCGATCAGCGTGCTGAGCCAGTGGACGCTGGAGCAGATCGTGGCGTCGTACCGGATCACCGAGCCCGAGTGCATCGGCTGCCTGGCGCAGCTGGACCGCATCGGCATCATCGAGCTGCGCCCGCTCAACCGGTACCGCCTGAAGCTCGCCAAGACCTTCCGCTGGCGCCCGCACGGCCCGGTGATGGAGTTCTTCCGCGAAAACGTGGTGCTCGACTACTACAAGGGCGGCTTCGACGGCCCGGCCGAAGGCCTGCTGCTGGTGCACGGCTCGATCAGCCGGTCGCTGGCACCGGCCTTCCTGGAGCGCTTGCAGCGCGTGGCGCAAGACTTTGCGCAGCAGCACCAGACCGACCAGAAGCTGTCGGCCAAGGACCGCGAGGGCTACACCCTGCTGCTGGGCATGCGCAATTGGGAGTTCGAGGCGTTCACCCGCCTGCGCAGAAACTAAGGCTTGGCAGCTTCCAATGCGTCGCGCGTGGTGCGTGCGGCGTTCTTCGCCGCGTCGGCGAAGTCTTCGCCCGACGAGGCGTAGATGATCGCCCGCGACGAGTTCACGATGATCGGCGCGTCGGCACGCCAGCCGGCGCGCACGGTGGCGACCGCGTCGCCGCCCTGGGCACCAACGCCCGGGATCAGCAGCGGCACCGTCGGCGCGAGTTCGCGCACGCGTTCGATCTCGGCCGGGTAGGTCGCGCCCACCACGAGGCCGAGCTGGCCGTTGAGGTTCCACGGGCCTTGCGCCAGGCGGGCGACGTGCTCGTACAGGAAGGGCTGGCCCTCGACGCTGGCCAGCCGCTGGCCCTGCAGGTCGGAGCCGCCGGGGTTGCTGGTGCGGCACAGCAGGAAGGCGCCCTTGCCTTCGTATTGGAGATACGGCGCGACCGAGTCGAAGCCCATGAAGGGCGACAGGGTCACGGCGTCGGCACCGTAGCGCTCGAAGGCTTCGAGCGCGTACTGCTCGGCGGTGGAGCCGATGTCGCCGCGCTTGGCGTCCAGGATGGTGGGCACATGGGGCGCGTTGCGGCGCATGTGCTCCATCAGGCGTTCGAGCTGGTCTTCGGCGCGGTGGGCCGCGAAGTAGGCGATCTGGGGCTTGAAGGCGATGACCAGGTCGGCCGTCGCGTCGACGATGCGCGCGCAGAAGTCATAGATGCGGCTGGCGTCGCCCTTGTACGCCCCCGGGAATTTGGCGGGCTCCGGGTCGAGGCCCACGCAGAGCAGCGAGCCGTTGGTTTGCTGTGCAGCGGCCAGCTTGTCGAGGAAAGTCATGAGGCCCGATTTTACGGACCCCGCCCGCCGACCTCAGGCCGAAGGGGTGGCCTGCTCGGCGGCCAGGCACAGGTCGGCCCAGGCGCGGGCCTTGTCGGCCGGGTTGCGCAGCAGGTAGGCGGGGTGGTACGTGGCCACCACCGGCACGCCATTGGCCGACGCCAGCGGCACGGCGCGACCGCGCAGCTTGCCCAGCGGATCGCGGCTTTGCATCAGGCTCTGCGCGGCCAGCGGGCCCATGGCCAGCACGACGCTGGGCGCCAGCGCCGCCGCGTGGGCGTCGAAGGCGGCGTCGATCGGCTGCGGGCTGCCGGGCTGACCGGCGGCCACGCCGCGGTGCGTGCGCATCAGGTGCACGGGCGTGCGCCCGTCGTGCAACTTCAACGCGCGCAGCATGTTGTCGAGCAGGCGGCCGGCGTCGCCCGCGAAGGGCTCGCCGTGGCGGCCATCGGCCTCGGGCGGCATGTCGGCCACGACCAGCCAGCCGCCCTGCACCGGCGCCGTGGCCTCGGCCTTGTCGGCGTACAGGCGGCAGGGTGCTTCGACCAGCACGGCGGCGCCTTGCGCCACGGGCGGTGCCGCAACGGGACGCGGCGCCGGAGCGGCCACGGGGCGGGCGACGGGTGCCGGGCGTGGCGAGGGTGACGGCGGGGGCGCCTCGTACGACTGGTCGCGATCGTCGAGCTCCAGCGGCGGACCTTCGGGCATGTCGGGCATGCCGGAATCAGCGGCCACGGGAGCCTCCGGCTCGGCGTCGACTTCGATCTCGGGTTCCGGCGGCACGGGCCACCAGACCTTCACGCCCATCTCGTCGAGCATGGCGCGCTGACGCGCGTCCAGGCGCAGGGTGTGGACCGCGGTGTCCGTCATCGCAAAGCTCCCCAGGCGGAGCCTGTTTCGTTGAGGCGCATGCTCATGACGACCGCGTCTTCACGCTTGCCGTCGAACGCCGGGTAGTAGCCCTTGCGCACGCCGACGCTGCGAAAGCCTTGCCGCAGGTAGATGTCGAGCGCGCGCCGGTTGCTTTCGCGCACCTCGAGCCACAGCCACAGCGCGCCCTCGCCACGCGACCAGCCGGCCAGCGCTTCGAGCATGAGCGGCGCCCAGCCCTGGCGCTGGAAGGCCGGCGCCACGGTGATGTTGAGCAGGTGCACCTCGTCTACGCCCTTCATGGCGACGAAGTAGCCGATCAGCGTTTCGCCCAGGCTGGTGCAGGGCGACTCGACACCCGGCGCCACGCCGGGCGCCAGCAGGCACTGGCAGTGGTAGCCCACGGCCATCGAATCGGTGAAGTTGGCGCGCGTCCAGGGGTGCGTGTACGCCGTCTGCTCGACCGCGCACACGGCATCGATCCGCTCGACGGTGAGCGGTTCAAGACGGGCTTCGACGGACTGGAGGACAGCGCTCATGCGGGGTTCGGCGGAACGGCAGCGGCAGCAGCCTTGATGGCGGCGCGTTCCTCGGTGGTTTGCGCCACTTTATCGCGAACATAGAGCGGCCAGGCCTGCGCGGCGGGCACGGTGCGCCCGGCCGCGAGCAGCGCGGGCGCCAGCCGCAGCATGGCGGCGGCCGTGGGCAGCACTTCATGGCGGGCCGTGGCGCTCGCCAGGCGCGGGCCGTAGGCGGTGAAGGCATTGCCGGCGAGCGCCCAGCCGGCCGGCACCTCGAGCGCCTCGGGGGCGAGCAGCAGCGGCTCGGGGTCGCCGCCGAACGGGCCGGCGGCGGCGAAGTCGTAGTGCGCGGCGTAGAGCTGGTCCATGCGCGCATCGAGCACGGCCACCACGCGCTGCGCGCCGAAGGCATGGCGCGCCTCGTCGGCCACGGCCAGCAGGGTGTCGACCGGCAGCAGCGGCACCTTGGCGCCGAAGGCCAGGCCCTGCGCCACCGAGCAGGCGGTGCGCAGGCCGGTGAAGGAGCCCGGGCCGCGCCCGAAGACGATGGCGTCGAGCTCGGCCAGCGCGAGCCCCGCGTCGGCGAGCAGTTCGCGAATCAACGGCAGCAGCGTGCTCGACGCCTGCGCGCCGCCCACGCCGCTGTGCGCCAGCACGCGGTCGCCGTGGCGCACCGCGACCGACAGGTGCTCGGTGCTCGTGTCGAAGGCCAGCAGCTTGTCAGACATTCGGACGCCCCATTCCCGCCGGGCACGGCGTCGGGCAGACCGGTGCCACGCGCACGGCCGCGGCCTTGCGCACGCCGAACAGGATGCCGGCCGTCACCAGCGCGAGGCCGGCAACCAGGCTCCAGTGCATCGGCTCGCCCAGCCACAGCACCGCGCCGAAGGCCGACAGGCCCGGCACCAGCGCCGTGATCATGGTGGTGCGCACGGGGCCGAAGTGCTGGATCATCTTGGTGAAGGTGATGCCGGAGATCACCACCGAGCCGACGCCCTGGAAGGCCATCTGGAACGCGACCTCGCCCCACGGCGCGCTGCCGATGTGGCTCACAACCGCGCCCGAAGCCACCAGCAAGGTGTAGACCGGCACGTAGGTCATCAAGGCGAACACGGTGATGGCAATGGTCGCGCGCACGGCGTCCAGGCCGTGGCGGCGCGCCACCACGCTGTAGCAGGCCCAGCAGAAGGCGGCGCCCATGAATAGCAGGTCGCCCTTCCAGACCTCGCCGCCCTCGAAGGCGTGCAGCAGGCTGCGCCCGCCGACCACGAGGTCGCCCGCGACGATCATCGCCAGGCCGATCGCGCGCGTGGGCGTGATGCGGTCGCGCAGCACCAGCGCGGCCAGCAGCGTGGTCCACAGCGGCAGGCTGCCGGGCATCAGCACGGCCGCATGGCCGGCCGGTGCGAAGAAGAAGCCGCTGTAGGCGATGAGGGCGTAGGCCACGCCGCCGAAGATGCCGGCGGTGGCGGTCACGCGCAGCGACAGCGGCGACAACCCGAAGAACGAGGACACCGCGCCGCGGTGCTTGGTCGCCAGCCACGCACCCCAGGGCACCAGCACCAGGCTGGCGCCGCAGACGCGCGCAAAGGCCAGGTCGAAGGGCGTGAGCGAGCGCGCGGCCGAGGCGCGCGCGATGAGGATGAAGGCGGTCCAGACCACGACGGTGACCACGGCCGCGCCGATGCCGAGCATGCGGGGAGACAGGAGGGGCGGGGAGGTCTGCGGGGGCGCGGCGGGCATCCCGCCATTATCGAGGGCAGGCCCCGGCCGCGCAGGGGCGGGGCGAATCAGCCGGCCTCGTCGGCGCGCAGGATCGCCAGCCCCGCCGCGCGCAGCGGCGCCAGCGCCTGCTCGGGGGCCTGCGGCGCCACCAGCAGCTGCGTCGCGTCCGCCAGCGGACTGACCACCCACGCCGACGCAGCCCCGAGCTTTTCGGACGAAGCCAGCACGACGGTCTCGGCCGCCGCGGCCATCAGCGCGCGCTTGATCTCGGCCTCTTCCGCGTCGCCCGTGGTCAGGCCCGCCTCGGCGTGCACGCCGGTGGCGCCCATGAAATACGTGTCGGCATGGATGCGCGAAATGGCCGCCATGGCCGCCGCGCCGACCGCCACCATCGAATGCCTGAAGAGCCGCCCGCCGATCAGCACCACCTCGATGCCGGCGTGCGCCGCCAGCTCGACCGCCACCGACGGGCTGTGCGTGACCACCGTGGCCTGCAGCGCGAGCGGCAGGTGGCGCGCCAGCTGCACGGCCGTGGTGCCGCCGTCGATGAACACCACCTGCCCCGGTTTCACGAGGCGCGCGGCGGCGCGGCCGATGGCCATTTTTTCGTCGGGCGCGAGCTGCTGGCGCCCGCTGAAATCGGCCTCGGCCGCCGCGACCGGCAGCGCGCCGCCGTGCACGCGCTGCAGCAGCCCTTCGGCCGCGAGCTCGCGCAGGTCGCGGCGGATGGTGTCTTCGGACAGGGCCAGCTCTTCGCTGAGCGCCTTGGCGACGACCTGGCCGTCGCGCCGCAGGACCGAGAGGATGTGTTGCTTGCGCGGTCGGGTGAGCATGGGCCGATGGTAACGGACTTGCACGCTATTGCACGAATCTTCTTGATATTGCACGAACTCGGTTCTATGCTCGCCGCCATGACCATTCACGACCGCGTCCGGGTGCACGAAGTCACCCTCCTGTCCGACAACTGGTACACGCTGCGCACCACCGCCTTCGACTGGCGGCGCAACGACGGCGAGTGGCAGCGCATGCACCGCGAGACCTACGACCGCGGCAACGGCGCCACGCTGCTGCCCTACCACCTGGGCCAGCGCACGGTGCTGCTCACGCGGCAGTTCCGCTACCCGGCTTTCGTCAACGGCCACGACGACCTGCTGATCGAGGCCGCCGCGGGCCTGCTGGACAACGCCGCGCCCGAGGAACGCATCCGCGCCGAGGTGGAAGAAGAGCTGGGCTACCGGCTCGGCACCGTGCAAAAGGTGTTCGAGAGCTTCATGAGCCCGGGCTCGGTAACCGAGAAGCTGCACTTCTTCGTCGCGCCCTACGAGGCCTCGATGCGCGTCGACGCGGGCGGCGGGCTGGCGGAGGAGGGCGAGGACATCGAGGTGCTCGAACTGGGCATCGACGAGGCGCTGGCCATGGTGGCCGACGGCCGCATCGCCGACGCCAAGACGATCATGCTGCTGTACCACGCGAAGCTGCACGTGTTCCCGCCGGGATAATCCGCGGATGCCTTTTGCCTCCCGCCGTGCGCAGACCTTCGCGCTGACCCTCGCCCTGCTGGCCCCGGCCGGCGCCCTCGCCCAGCAAGCCCTTCCGCCCCAGGTCGATGCCGCCCTCGCGCGCGCCAAGGTGTCGCGCGAGGCCGTGACCCTGCTCGTGGCCGATGCCGACGCCGGCCGCGCGCCGCGCCTGGCCTGGCGCTCGCAGGTGCCGGTGAACCCGGCCTCGATCATGAAGCTGGTGACCACCTACGCGGCGCTCGACCTGCTCGGCCCGGCCTACAGCTGGAACACGCCGGTCTACGTCGAGGGTTCGGTGGCCAACGGCGTGCTCAACGGCAACCTCTACATCAAGGGCCAGGGCGACCCAAAGCTGGTGCTGGAGCGCGTGTGGCTGCTGCTGCGCCATGTGCAGGGCCTGGGCATCACCACCGTGAGCGGCGACATCGTGATCGACCGCAGCGCCTTCGAGACCACGGTCGAGAACGACCCGGCCGCCTTCGACGGCGAGCCGCTGCGCCCCTACAACGCCTCGCCCGATGCGCTGCTGGTGAACTTCAAGTCGGTCAACATGACCTTCGCGCCCGACCGCGCGGGCCAGTTCGCGCGCGTGAGCTACGAGCCCCCGCTGGCCAGCGTGGCGATGCCGCCCACGGTGCCGCTGGCGCCCGGCGAATGCGGCGACTGGCGCGGCGCGCTCAAGCCCGACTTCAGCGACGTGAACCGCATCCGCTTCAACGGCGGCTTTCCCACGGGCTGCGGCGAGAAGAGCTGGGCCGTGGCCTACGCCGACCCGCGCACCTACAGCCTGCGCGCCATCGGCGGCATGTGGGCCGAGATGGGCGGGCGCGTGGGCGGCCAGATGCGCGAGGGCCGCGTGCCCGCGGGCCTGAAGCCGGCCTTCGACTTCGAGTCGCCGCCGCTGGCCGAGGTGGTGCGCGACATCAACAAGTACAGCAACAACGTGATGGCGCAGCAGGTGTTCCTCACGCTGGGCCTCACGCAGAAGCAGCGCGGCACCTTCGAGGCCTCGCGCAGCGCGCTGGGCCAGTGGTGGCGCGAGCGCATCGGCACCGGCGAGGCCTCGCCGGTGTTCGAGAACGGCTCGGGCCTGTCGCGCGACGAGCGCATCAGCGCCGCCGCGCTCGGCAAGATGCTGCAGGTGGCGTGGCGCTCGCCCGTGATGCCCGAGCTGGTGGCCTCGCTGCCCGCGATGGGCGTGGACGGCACGCTGAAGCGGCGCACGCTGCGCTCGGGCGGCGCGGCGCACCTGAAGACCGGCACGCTGCGCGACGCCTCGGGCGTGGCCGGCTACGTGCACGGCGCGAGCGGCCGGCGCTACGTGCTGGTGGCCATCGCCAATGGCGAGAACGCCGGCGCCGCGCGCGCCGCCTTCGACGCGCTGATCGACTGGACCGCGCAGGACCAGTGATTCGGACGGGGCCCGAGCCGCCCCGCTACTGAATAGGTTCTGCTCGCAAACGCTGCTTGCGCGCGGCCATGGCGCTGCCCAGAATCGGACGCTCGTTCGTTTTCGATACAACTCCAGGAGACGCGTCTTGACCTTGCAGCACCCACGGCATTCACAGCCCTCGTCCTTCCCGGCCCGCCGGGTCACCGCCACGGCGACGCTCGCCGGCGCCACGTTGCTGCTCGCCGCCTGCGGCGGGGGCGGCGGTGGTGGGGGCGGCATCGGCTTTCCGCCGCCGGGCGGCGGCAGCGACACCGGGCGCGGCACGGTCGTCACCAGCCCGCCCGAGCAGGGCACCAAGCTCACGGCCGACCAGTTCAGGGCCAGCCTGCAGGCCTCCGACCAGGGCAAGGCGCTGCTGCAGGTCACCGGCGCGCCCAAGTGCGGCGTCGACATGCGCTACCTCGAGTACCGCACCGTCGGCGGCAAGAACGAAGCCACCAACGCCACCGCCGCGATCATGGTGCCCTCGGGTTCCGACGTCGCCTGCAGCGGCGCGCGCCCGGTGGTGCTGTACGCGCACGGCACCACGCCGGCGCGCAACTACAACCTCGCCAAGTGGACCGACACCACCCAGCCGGCCGCCGGCGAAGGGCTGATGGTGGCCGCCATGTTCGCGGCGCAGGGCTACATCGTGGTGGCGCCCAACTACGCGGGCTACGACAAGTCGACGCTGCCCTACCACCCCTACCTCAACGGCGACCAGCAGGGCAAGGACATGGTCGATGCGCTCACCGCGGCGCGCAAGACCTTCTCGGACATCGGCGCGAACGACGCCGGTTCGCTGTTCATCACCGGCTATTCGCAGGGCGGCTACGTGGCGATGGCCGCGCACCGCGAGATGCAGGCCACCGGCAAGACCGTGACGGCCTCGGCCCCGCTGGCCGCGCCCTCGGCCATCAGCCTCTTGACCGACTACACCTACCTGGGCTGGCCCGCACTGGGCTCGACCCTGTTCGTGCCGCTGCTGTCGACCAGCTGGCAACAGCAGTTCGGCAATGTCTACACCAGCACCAGCGACGTCTACGAAGCGCAGTACGCCACCGGCATCGACACCCTGCTGCCCACCCTCTCGCCGGGCACGCTGTTCTCCAGCGGCAAGCTGCCGCAGCTGGCGCTGTTCCCGGCCGACGGCAAGCCGGGCCCGGTGAGCCCCGAGCTGTCGATCTTCTACGGCGCCAACAACCTCATCAAGCAGAGCTTCCTCACGCAGGCGGCCACCGACATCCAGTCGAACCCCTGCCCCGGCAACGCGCTGCCGGCCACGGCCGCGTCGCTGAGTTCGGCCTCGCCGCTGGACTGCAAGCCGTCCACGGGCTTCCGCAAGGCAGCCATCGCCAACGACCTGCGCAACTGGGTGCCGACCAAGCCGATGCTGCTGTGCAGCGGCGCGAACGACCCGACCGTGAACTTCCTGAGCACGCGCGCCACCGCGGGCTACTTCCGCGCCAAGGGCATGCCCGCCGCCGCGCTCGCGGTGGTCGACCTGGAAGACCGCGGCACCACCGACAGCTACTCGGCGGCACGCGCCGGCTTCGCGCAGGCCAAGGACCTGCTGACGCAGAGCACGCCGGGCAGCGCCGCCGACAAGGCACGCGCCGTGACGGCCGCGTACCACGGCACGCTGGCGCCGCCGTTCTGCCTGGCGGCAGCGCGCGGGTTCTTCCAGGGTGTGTTGGCGGCCGGGGGCTAAACCCCCGTGGCCTGAGAGGCGTTGATCAGGCCGCTGCAGCGCGCTGCAAGCGGTCCTTGACGCCTTCCCACTCGGGCGTGTCGGGCGGCGTCTCGACCCAGATCAGCTTCACGCCCTGAGCGTCGAATTCGCGCAGCACCGCGAACAGCTGCTGCGCGGTGGCGGCGGCGTCGTCGGGCATGCGCCGCAGCAGCACGCGCTGCGAGCGGCTGCGCACGCTGCTGCGCGTCCACACGGCGATGTGCGCGGCGTTGGCGCCGAGCACATCGAGGCCGGTCTGGATCGCCTTGGCGTCCATGAGCCGCACCTTGGCGTCGGGCGCGTAGTGCGCCTCCAGCGTGCCCGAGGCGCGCGGGTCGGGCGTGTCGAGCACCTCGCGGTCGCGCAGCGGCTCGCCGACGGCGGCTTCGATCTGGTCGCGCGTGATGAGGCCCGGGCGCAGCAGCACGGGCGCGCCCCGGCTGCAGTCGACGATGGTCGATTCGATGCCCACCTCGCAGGCACCGCCGTCGATCACCAGCAGCGCGTCGCCGAACTCGTCGTGCACGTGCTGCGCCGTGGTCGGGCTGACGCGGCCGAAGCGGTTGGCGCTGGGCCCCGCCAGGCCGGGCACGCCCTGCTCGGCGCAGGCTTCGAGCAGCGCCTGCGCCACCGGATGCGCGGGGCAGCGCAGGCCGATGGTGTCCTGCCCGCCGGCCGCCGCCGTGCCCACGCCGGGCTGGCGCGTGACGATCAGCGTGAGCGGGCCGGGCCAGAAGGCCTGCACGAGTTTCTGCGCAAAAGGCGGCAGCGGCTGGGCGAAGCGCGACAGCGCCTGCGCGCCCTTGGCGCCCGCCGCCACGTGGACGATCAGCGGATGGTCGGCCGGCCGGCCCTTGGCCGCGAAGATGCCGGCGACGGCGGTGTCGCTGCTGGCGTCGGCGCCCAGGCCGTAGACGGTCTCGGTCGGGAAGGCGACCAGCCCGCCCGCGCGCAGCACGCGCGCGGCCTCGGCGATGGCGTCGGGAGCGTGGCCGTCGAGGATCATGCGAGCGCCGGCAGGCCCAGCAGCAGCGCGGCCTGCGAGGCATTGGCGCGCACGCTCTCGAGCGTGGCGCCGGTGAGGGTCAGGTGGCCCATCTTGCGGCCGCGGCGCGGCGCCAGCTTGCCGTACAGGTGCAGATGGACGCCGGGCACGGCAAGCACTTCGCTCCAGCGCGGCGACACCGGCTTGCCGTCGGCCGCGCCGTCCGGGAACCACAGGTCGCCCAACAGGTTGAGCATGACGGCGGGGCTGTGCTGGCGCGGCGCGGTCAGCGGCAGGCCGGCGAGGGTGCGCACCTGCAGCTCGAACTGCGACACGTCGCAGGCTTCCATGGTGTAGTGGCCGCTGTTGTGCGGGCGCGGCGCCATTTCGTTCACCACCAGCGAACCGTCGGCCAGCGCGAAGAACTCGACGCACAGCACGCCCACGTAATCGAGGCCGCTGGCGATGCTCTTGGCGGAATTGACCGCGCCCTGCGCCACGGTCTTGGGCATGTTCTGCGGGTGCACCTCGGTCACGGCGAGGATGCCGTCGCGGTGCAGGTTGCGCTGCGGCGGGAAATGCACGATCTGGCCGTCACGGCCGCGCGCCAGGATCACCGAGCACTCGAACTCGAGCGCCAGCATCTTCTCGAGCACGCAGGGCACGCAGCCGGCGGCCTGCCAGGCCTCGACCAGCTCGGCGCGCGTCTTCACGCGCTGCTGGCCCTTGCCGTCGTAGCCCAGGCGGGCGGTCTTGAGGATGCCGGGCAGCAGTTGGTCGTCGACGGCGGCCAGTTGCTCCGCGGTCTCGATGACGGCATAGGGCGCGCAGGGCACGCCGCAGCGCGTGAAGTGCGCCTTCTCGGCGATGCGGTCCTGCGCGATGGCGATGGCCGAGGCGGCGGGCGACACCGGCCGCGCCACCGCCAGGTGCTCCAGCGAGGGCGCGGGCACGTTCTCGAACTCGGTCGTCACCGCGTCGGCCAGGCCGGCGAGGCGGGCGAGGCCGTCGACATCGGCGTAGTCGGTGTGGATGTGGTGGTGGCTCACGCGGCCGGCGGGGCTGTCGGCGTCGGGGTCGAGCACCGCGGTGAAGTAGCCCATGCGCTGGGCCGCGTGCGCGAACATGCGCCCGAGCTGGCCGCCACCGAGCACGCCGAGCGTGGCGCCCGGGAGGATGGGCAGGTCACCCGAATGGCCGGTGCTCACAGTGCACCCCCGCCTTGCGGCGAGAAGGGCGACACCGGCGCGCCCGCTTCGGGCGGCGGCAGCACCATGGCCTCCGCCGCGGCGGTCTGGGCCGTACGGAAGGCGTCGAGTTGGGCGCGCAGCGCCGGGTTGTTCACCGCCAGCATCGCCACGGCGAACAGCGCCGCATTGGCCGCGCCAGCCGTGCCGATGGCAAAGGTGGCCACGGGCACGCCCTTGGGCATCTGCACGATGCTGTAGAGGGAATCGACGCCCTGCAGGTGGCGGCTGGCCACCGGCACGCCGAGCACCGGCACCGTGGTTTTGGAGGCCAGCATGCCCGGCAGGTGGGCCGCGCCGCCCGCTCCCGCGATGATCGCGGTGAGCCCGCGCCCGGCGGCGCTTTCGGCGTACGCGAACAGCGCATCGGGCATCCGGTGGGCCGAGACCACCTTCGCTTCGTGGCTGATTCCGAATTGCTGGAGAATCTCGACCGCGTGGCGCATCGTCTCCCAATCGGAGTTCGAGCCCATCACTACACCGACCTGAATGGTTTCGTTCATGGTTTCAATTTTACGTTTCACCCCCAGCTGTTCCCGATGATCGACATCACTCTCGAAAATTTCCAGGCCGAGCTGATCGAAGGCTCGGTCGCCACGCCGGTGCTGCTGGACATCTGGGCCGAATGGTGCGGCCCCTGCAAACAGCTCGGTCCGGTGCTCGAAAAGCTCGAAACCGAGTACGCCGGCCGCTTCACGCTGGCCAAGCTGGACGCCGACAAGGTGCCGCAGATTTCCTCGCAGCTGTCCGAGATGTTCGGCGTGCGCAGCATCCCGTTCTGCGTGATGTTCAAGGACGGCCAGCCGGTGGACGGCTTCGTGGGCGCCATTCCCGCCGAGAAGATCCGCGAATTCCTCGACAAGCACGTGCCGGGCGCCGACGAGGCCGAAGCCGCTTCGGAAGGCGCCGCCGCGCAGGAAGCGCTGGCCGAGGGCGACACCCTGGGCGCACTCGAAAAGCTGCAGCACGCCGTGGCCACCGACCCGGCCAACGATGACGCCCGCTTCGACTACATCAAGCTGCTGTTGCAGGAAGGCCGCATCGACGACGCCAAGGTCGCCTTTGCGCCGGTGATCGCCAAGACCACGCTGGTGCGCCGCTTCGATTCGCTGCAGCGCTGGATGGACGCCATCGATTTCGCAGCACCCGTTACAGGCTCCGCGCCGACTTTGGGCGATTTCGACGACAAGATCGCCGTCAACAAGCGCGACTTCGACGCCCGCTTCAACCGCGCCCGCCTGCTGATGGCCGCCCAGCGCTGGACCGACGCGATGGACGAACTGCTCGACATCCTCATGCGCGACAAGAGCTGGAGCGAAGACCTCGCGCGCAAGACCTACATCGCGATCCTCGACGTGATCGAGCCGCCGAAGGTGAAGGTGGCCGACGGGCAGATTCCGCCGGACGATCCGGTGGTCGCCACTTATCGCCGCCGCCTCAGTAGCGTGGTGTTGAGCTGAACGGCTGAACGACGCATTGCGCCTTTCAGTGCGCAATTGAACAAAAAAGCGACCTGTGGGTCGCTTTTTTATTGCCGCCACCGCCCCATATAGATAGCATTGCTACTCAATTTCCGATAAAAGCGCATCGCAATGCTCCAACTGACCGAAGAACTCGAAAAAGCCCGCAAGGCCGGCGGCCTGAGCCAGGAGGCGCTGGCCACGCGCGCCGGGCTGTCGCGCATGACGGTGCAGCGCATCGAAAGCGGGCAGATCGATCCGCGCCTGTCGACGCTGCTCGAAATGGCGCGCGTGCTGGGGCTCGAGCTGATGCCCGTGCCCGCCAGCCTGCGCCCGCAGCTCGAAGACTTCGTGCGCTCGGGCGGGCGCCTGCTCGGCCAGCCGGCGGGCGTGGGCGCGCCGCCGTCCATCGCCCAGAGCCTGGCCGACGAAGACCGGTGAGGCGGTGAGCACACGCGCCGCCTTCAACACCGGCATCCGCTACCTGCGGATGCACCTGCACCTGCCCGGTGGCGGGCGGCGCGCCATCGGGTATCTCTCGCAGTACGGCGACATCCTGCGCGTGTCCTTCGATGAGGCCTACATCGCCGACGCGGGCCGGCCCACGCTGTCGCTGGCCTACCGCGGCGCGGACGAGGCGGCCACGCGCGCCATCCTCGCCTCGGCGCGCGACGCCCGCGTCTCGCGCAGCGACGGCCGCTGGCCCAGCTACTTCCAGAACCTGCTGCCCGAGGGCCACAACCGCGAGCGCCTGGCGCAGCAGCGCGGCTGCGCGGCCGACGACGAGTTCGAGCTGCTGGCCGCCGCCGGCCACGACCTCATGGGCGCGCTCGAGGTCGAGCCGGTGCCCACGTCCGAGGGCATTCCCGACACCGTGCGCCACTGGCACACGGCGCTGGGGCTCGACGTGCTCGAACCGGGCTTCGTCGAGATGCCGGTGGAAGACGCCGCCGCCATCCCCGGCGTGGTGACCAAGTTCTCGGCGGTGCAGGACGGGCGCCGCTACGTGGTCAAGCGCCACGGCGCGGCGGGCTCGTTCATCCTCAAGCTGCCGAGCACGCGCCACCCCGACCTGGTCGCCAACGAATACACCGGCTACCGCCTGTGCGGCGCGCTCGGCCTCGACTGCGCGCAGGCCCATGTGATCGACCGCGCCGACGCCGACCTGCCCGAGCAGGTGCCCTTCGCGCAGATCCTGGCGGTGCGCCGCTTCGACCGCACGCCCGAGGGCGGGCGCATCCACATGGAAGAGTTCGCGCAGGTGCTGCAGTACGAGCCGCGCCAGAAGTACGGCCGGGGGCTGGCCACCGACTGGCCCGCCATGCTGCGCGTGCTCGACCGCCTGTCGCCCAACCCGGTGGCCGACGTGCGCGAGTGCATGCGCCGCCTGGTCGCCTTCATCCTGCTGGGCAACAGCGACGCGCACCTGAAGAACTGGGCGCTGCGCTACCCCGACGGCGTGGCGCCGGTGCTCGCGCCGCTGTACGACCCGGTCTGCGTGGCCGCCTTCTTCGAGTACGTGCCGGCGCGCGACTACGGCGTCAACCGCGCCATCGACGCCACGCTGCGCGCTTTCGACGGGGCGGCGCTGGAGGCGTTGCTGCGCGCGGCCGGGCTGCTGCGGCCGGCGCGCTTGATGGCCATCGCGCGCGACACGGTGCGCCAGGCCCAGGCCGAGTGGCCCGCGCTGCTGGCCCAGGACGGCACGCCGGCCAGCGTGCGCCGCTGCGTCGAGGCGCGCCTCGCGGGCGGCGTGGCCCTGGCCGCCCTCGGGGCCTGAAGAAGCCCGGATGCGCCATCGGGCCTGTCTTCGCACCGGCCACGGCGTCGCATACGATGGCGCCGGTTTTAACTTGTTGCAGATTGAAAAGGAAAATTGGCCATGCGTTCCTTCGCCCGCCGTACCGCGCTCCCCGCCATTGCCTCGGCCGCGCTGCTGCTGACCGCCCTGACCGGTTGCGGCAGCGGCATCAGCCTCGACGAGCCGATCGAAGGGCCGGTGTGGCGCCTGGTGCAGCTGGGCGACGAGCCCATCGCGCCCGGCGGCGATGCGCAGCTGCAATTCGACCGCAACAGCGGACGGGTCAGTGGTTCGGGCGGCTGCAACCGCGTCACGGGGTCGTTCACGCGCGCGGGCGTGTCGCTCAAGCTCGGCCAGATGGCCGCGACCCGCATGGCCTGCGCCGACCCAGTGCGCGGCGCCAACGAGGCGCAGTTCCTGTCGGCGCTGCAGAACACGACCAGCTACCGGCTGGCGCCGGGGCGGCTCGCGCTGCTCGATGGCAGCGGCCGCACCGTGGCGCTGCTCAGCAGCGGCACGACGCGTTAAAGACGAAAAACCAGATCAGCCGTGGGTGAGACGGTCCAGCGCCTCGCGGTACTTGGCGGCCGTCTTCTCGATGACTTCGGCCGGCAGGCGCGGCGCCGGGGGCGTCTTGTCCCAGGGCTTGCCGTTGATCTTGGTGGCTTCGAGCCAGTCGCGCACGAACTGCTTGTCGTAGCTCGGCGGGTTGGTGCCGGCGGCCAGCGCGGCCTCGTAGCCCTCGACCGGCCAGTAGCGCGAGCTGTCGGGCGTGAGCACCTCGTCCATCAGCACCAGCGTGTCGTTCTCGTCCAGGCCGAACTCGAACTTGGTATCGGCAATGATCATGCCCTTGGTGAGCGCGATCTGGGCCGCCGCCTCGTAGATGGCAATGCTGACTTCGCGGATCTGTTGGGCCAGCTTGGGGCCGACGATCTCGACCACGCGCTCGTAGCTGATGTTCTCGTCGTGCTCGCCGGCCGCGGCCTTGGCGGCGGGCGTGAAGATCGGGCGCGGCAGCTTGCTCGCGTTGGTCAGGCCCTCGGGCAGCGGCACGCCGCAGACGGCGCGGTTGTCCTGGTATTCCTTCCAGCCGCTGCCGGCCAGGTAGCCGCGCACCACGGCCTCGACCGGGATCGGACGCAGGCGCTTGACCAGCATCGAGCGGCCCGTGACCTGCGCCACCTCGTCGGGCTGCACCACGCTTTCGGGCGCCTCGCCCGTCAGGTGGTTGGGGCACAGCGCGCCCAGGCGGTCGAACCACCACAGCGCCATCTTCGTGAGGATCTCGCCCTTGCCGGGGATGGGCTCGCCCATGATCACGTCGAAGGCGCTGAGCCGGTCGCTCGCGACCATCAGGATGCGGTCTTCGCCGACGGCGTAGTTGTCGCGCACCTTGCCGCGCGCAAGCAGGGGCAGGCTCTGGATGGAAGAGGTGTGAACGGTGGTCATGGACGGATGCTCGGCTGGGAAACGGTGACGGGAAAAGCGGATTGTGCGCGCAGAAAAAAGCCACCGCGAGCGGTGGCCTGCGGCGCGCAGTCTGTCTTCGTTAGATGACTTGCTGCGCCAGGTCGCCCTTGGCGTACTTGGCAGCGACGACCTGCAGCGTGTCGCCCTTGATCTTGGCGCCCTGGCCTTCGCAGCCGAACTCGATGTAGCGCTGCTTGCAGATCTGCTTGGCGGCTTCGCGCGCGGGCTTGAGCCACTCGCGGGCATCGAACTTCTCGGGGTTCTCGGCCAGGAACTTGCGCACGGCGCCGGTCATCGCCAGGCGGATGTCGGTGTCGATGTTGATCTTGCGCACGCCGTACTTGATGGCTTCCTGGATTTCCTCGACGGGCACGCCGTAGGTTTCCTTCATGTTGCCGCCGTATTTGCGGATGATTTCCAGCAGGTCTTGCGGCACCGACGACGAGCCGTGCATCACCAGGTGGGTGTTGGGCAGGCGGGCGTGGATTTCCTTCACGCGCTGGATCGACAGGATGTCGCCCGTGGGCTTGCGCGTGAACTTGTAGGCGCCGTGGCTGGTGCCGATGGCGATGGCCAGCGCGTCGAGTTGCGTGGCCTTCACGAACTGGGCGGCTTCTTCGGGGTCGGTGAGCAGCGACGCGTGGTCGAGCACGCCTTCGGCGCCGATGCCGTCTTCTTCACCGGCCAGGCCGGTTTCGAGCGAGCCCAGGCAACCCAGCTCGCCTTCGACGGTGACGCCGACCTTGTGGGCCAGTTCGACCACCTTGCGGGTCACGTCGACGTTGTAGTCGAACGAAGCGGGCGTCTTGCCGTCTTCGTGCAGCGAGCCGTCCATCATCACGGACGAGAAGCCCAGGTCGATCGCGCCCTGGCAGATGGCCGGGCTCTGGCCGTGGTCCTGGTGCATCACCAGCGGGATGTTCGGGTACTGCTCGATGGCGGCCTGGATCAGGTGCTTGATGAAGGCTTCACCCGCGTACTTGCGGGCGCCGGCGCTGGCCTGCAGGATGACGGGCGCGCCGGTTTCCTTGGCGGCCTCCATGACGGCCTGGACCTGTTCGAGGTTGTTGACGTTGAAGGCCGGAATGCCGTAGCCGTTGGCGGCGGCGTGGTCCAGCAGTTCGCGCATCGAGACGAGTGCCATGGGAAATACCTCGTGGGAATAGAAAAAGACGGGAAAAAGAGAAGGCGGAAAGTCGGGAGAAAACTACCCCGATTCTACCGAGCCCCCTTGTGGGACAGGGCCGACGCCACCCCGGGCGCCACGGGTACTGGCGCGCAGCTCTTTTTCAACTTTTTCAGATCGGCAACTGCGTGGTCGACAGCACCTGCTTGAGCACCACGAAAGTCCGGATCTGCCGCACGCCCGGCAGGTACAGCAGCTGCTCGGCATGCAGGCGGTTGAAGCTGTCGTTGTCGCGGGTGCGCACGAGCATGAAGTAGTCGAATTCGCCCGTGACGACGTGGCATTCGAGGCAGCCCGACACCTTCTGCGCCGCCTTCTCGAAATCGGCGAAGGAGTCGGGCGTGGAGCGGTCGAGCACCACGCCGATCATCACGAGCATGCCGACCTCGAGCGCGTCGGGGTCGAGCAGGGCGACCACGCCCTTGATGAGCCCGCCGGCCTTGAGCCGCTCGACCCGGCGCAGGCAGGCCGGCGCGCTGAGGTTCACCTTGGCGGCCAGCGCCACGTTCGACACCGAGGCGTCGCGCTGCAGGGCGCGCAGGATGGCGCGGTCGGTGCGATCGAGCTCGGTCGGGGCACGCAACTTTGTTGTGCTCATGGCTTCCTTCTCGGATGAAAAGCTTTCTTCTCGGCGATCCTGCCTTCTTTTGAACGCCAAATCCAGCGAACTTCGCAAGCACATTGCAAACGCTTCTTCCTACGATCGACAGCTTCACCCCCTCACCGCTTTTGGAGCTGCGTCGATGAACCTGAAGAAATTCCCCCGCCACGCCCTGACCTTCGGCCCCACGCCGATCCAGCCGCTGAAGCGCCTGAGCGCCCACCTGGGCGGCAAGGTCGATCTCTACGCCAAGCGCGAGGACTGCAACAGCGGCCTGGCCTTCGGCGGCAACAAGACGCGCAAGCTGGAGTACCTGATTCCCGAGGCGCTCGAAGGCGGCTACGACACGCTGGTGTCCATCGGCGGCATCCAGTCGAACCAGACGCGCCAGGTCGCGGCCGTGGCCGCGCACCTGGGCCTGAAGTGCGTACTGGTGCAGGAGAACTGGGTCAACTACTCCGACGCGGTGTACGACCGGGTCGGCAACATCGAGATGTCGCGCATCCTCGGCGCCGACGTGCGGCTGGACGCGGCGGGCTTCGACATCGGCATCCGCCAGAGCTGGGAACAGGCGATGGCCGACGTGCGCGCGGCCGGCGGCAAGCCCTTCCCGATCCCGGCGGGCTGCTCCGAGCACCCGCGCGGCGGCCTGGGCTTCGTGGGCTTTGCCGAGGAAGTGCGCCAGCAGGAGGCCGAGCTCGGGTTCAAGTTCGACTACGTCGTGGTCTGCTCGGTCACGGGCAGCACGCAGGCCGGCATGGTGGTGGGCTTCGCGGCCGACGGGCGGGCCGACCGCGTGATCGGCATCGACGCCTCGGCCAAGCCGCAGCAGACCTACGAGCAGATCCTGCGCATCGCCAAAAACACGGCCGAGCTGGTCGAGCTGGGCCGCGACATCACCGAGAAAGACGTGGTGCTCGACCGCCGCTTCGGCGGGCCCGAGTACGGGCTGCCGAACGAGGGCACGCTGGAGGCGATCCGGTTGAGCGCGCGCTTCGACGGCATGCTGACCGACCCGGTGTACGAGGGCAAGTCGATGCACGGGATGATCGAGAAGGTGCGGCTGGGCGAATTCCCGGCCGGCTCGAAGGTGCTCTATGCCCACCTGGGCGGGGTGCCCGCGCTGAACGCCTACAGCTTCCTGTTCCGCAACGGCTGAACCAGACGGCGCAATGAAAAAGGCCGGCATGCGCCGGCCTTTGTCTTGTTGCGAACGAACTCGCTCAGCGCGCTCTGCAGATCTTCAGCATGTTGGTGCCGCCCGGCGCACCCATCGGCTCGCCGCAGGTGATCGCGTACACGTCACCGCTTTGCACGATGCCGCGCTTCTTCAGATGGGCTTCCGCCTGTTCGAGCGCGGTGTCGCGGTCGGTCTGCGAGTCCATCAGCAGCGGGCGCACGTTGCGGTACAGCGCCAGCTTGCGCTGCGTGGACAGGCGCGAGGTCAGCGCGTACATGGGGATGTGCGCGCGGTGGCGGCTCATCCACAGGATGGTGGAGCCCGACTCGGTCAGCGCCACGATGGCCTTGGCGCCCAGGTGGTGCGCCGTGAACAGCGCGCCCATGGCGATCGACTGGTCGATGCGGCTGTAGGTCTTGCCGCTGAAGTCGGCATCGAGCGTCTTGTCTTCGGCCGCTTCGGCGGCTTCGCAGATGCGGCTCATTTCCTGGACAGTCTCGAGCGGGTAGCGGCCCGAGGCGGTTTCGGCCGACAGCATCACGGCATCGGTGCCGTCGAGCACGGCGTTGGCCACGTCGCTCACCTCGGCGCGGGTGGGCACGGGGTTGGTGATCATCGACTCCATCATCTGGGTCGCGGTGATGACCACCTTGTCCATGTCGCGCGCCATGCGGATCATCTTTTTCTGCAGCGCCGGCACGGCGGCGTTGCCCACTTCCACGGCCAGGTCGCCGCGGGCGACCATGATGCCGTCGCTGGCGCGCAGGATTTCTTCCAGCTTCGGAATGGCCTCGGCGCGCTCGATCTTGGCGATCATGCCGGGCTTGTGGCCGTACTCGGCGGCCGCGACGTTGCACAGCTGGCGCGCCATTTCCATGTCGGTGGCGTTCTTGGGGAAGCTCACGGCCACGTAGTCGGCCTGGAAGCTCATCGCGGTCTTGATGTCTTCCATGTCCTTGGCCGTCAACGCGGGCGCCGTGAGGCCGCCGCCCTGCTTGTTGATGCCCTTGTTGTTCGACAGCTCGCCGCCCAGCTTGACGGTGGTGTGCACCGCTTCGCCCTTGACGCCGTCGACCGTGAGCACGATCAGGCCGTCGTTCAGCAGCAGCTTGTCGCCGGGCTTCACGTCGCGCGGCAGGTCCTTGTAGTCGAGGCCGACGGCGTCGACGTCGCCCAGCTCGGTGCGCGAGGCGTCGAGCACGAACTTGGCGCCCGGCTCCAGCCAGATCTTGCCCTGCGCGAACTTGCCGACGCGGATCTTCGGGCCCTGCAGGTCGGCCATGATGGCCACTTCGCGGCCGGCCTTGCGGGCCGCCTCACGCACCATGGTGGCGCGGTCGATGTGGTCCTGCGCCGTGCCGTGGCTGAAGTTCAGCCGCACCACGCTGACCTTGGCCAGGATCATCTGTTCCAGCAATTCCGGCGTGCTGGAGGCGGGGCCGAGGGTGGCGACGATCTTGGTGGCGTGGCGGGGGATGCGGTCCGAGCTCATGAAGGGGGTCTCCGTTTTGTATTCGCTACTGTATACACTTTGTGTGTCGAACGGAAGTCAGTCGCCACGGGGGATTTCCCTCCCGTGGCCGGACCGCCGCCGGAATCAGCCTGCCGCGCGCTTGGCCAGGATCTCGAAGGCCGGCAGGGTCTTGCCCTCCAGCACCTCGAGGAAGGCACCGCCGCCGGTCGAGATGTAACCGACCTGCTTTTCGATGCCGTACTTGGCGATGGCCGCCAGGGTGTCGCCGCCGCCGGCGATCGAGAAGGCGCTGCTTTCGGCAATGGCTTGCGCGATGGCCTTCGTGCCGCCCGCGAAGGCGTCGAACTCGAACACGCCCACGGGGCCGTTCCAGACGATGGTGCCGGCTTCGCGCAGCTGCGCGGCCAGGATGGCGGCCGTCTTCGGGCCGATGTCCAGGATCAGGTCGTCCTCGGCCACGTCGGTGGCGGCCTTGACGGTGGCGGGCGCGTCGGCCGCGAAGGTCTTGGCCGTGACCACATCGACCGGGATCGGCACGTCGGCGCCGCGCGCGCGCATGGCGTCGATGACGGCCTTGGCCTGGTCAAGCAGGTCGGGCTCGGCCAGCGACTTGCCGATCGACAGGCCCGCGGCCAGCATGAAGGTGTTGGCGATGCCGCCGCCGACGATCAACTGGTCGACGTTGGCCGACAGGCTCTTGAGGATGGTGAGCTTGGTGCTGACCTTCGAGCCCGCCACGATGGCGACCAGCGGGCGCTTGGGCTGGGCCAGCGCCTTGCTGATGGCGTCCATTTCGGCCGCCAGCAGCGGGCCGGCCGCGGCCACCTTGGCGAACTGCGCGATGCCGTAGGTGGTGGCTTCGGCGCGGTGGGCGGTGCCGAAGGCGTCGTTCACGTAGATGTCGGTGAGCGCGGCCAGCTTGCGGGCCAGCGCTTCGTCGTTCTTCTTCTCGCCCTTGTTGACGCGGCAGTTCTCCAGCAGCACGACCTGGCCGGGTTTGACGTCGACGCCGTCGACCCAATTGGCCACCAGCGGCACTTCACGGCCGAGCAGCTCGCCCAGGCGCTGGGCCACGGGGGCCAGCGAGTCTTCAGGCTTGAACTCGCCTTCGGTCGGGCGGCCCAGGTGCGAGGTGACCATCACGGCCGCGCCGGCGTCGAGCGCCAGCTGGATGCAGGGCACCGAGGCGCGGATGCGCGTGTCTTCGGTGATGCGGCCGGCATCGTCTTGCGGCACGTTGAGGTCGGCACGGATGAAGACGCGCTGGCCGGCGGCCTTGCCTTGCGCACAGAGGTCGGTGAATCGAATGACGTTCATGGGTCTGAGGATGGTGAAAGACGGGACTGCCCGCATTGTAGTTTTCGCCCTCTGGCGCCCCTGCGCGTCTCTTGCGGGGCGCCGATGCTTTTTCAGGCCTTCGGCTGCGCGGTCGCGAACTGCGCCAGGATGCCGACGAAGCTCGCCGCCGCGGGCGACAGCGAGCGCCGCGCCGCGCTGTACACGCAGACCTCGCGGTGGAAGTCGGGCGACTCGAGCCGCACCATCTGCAGCCCGTGCGCGCGCACCAGCGACGCCGAGTAGGTCGGGCACACGGTCAGCCCCAGGCCCGAGGCCACCATGCCCAGCGCGGTGGTCATGTACGACACCTCCTGCGTGCCCGGCCGCATCAGGAAGGCGCGCTCCTCGGCCCCCAGCTCGGGCAGCACGCGCTGGCGGAAGTCGCGCGTGGGCGCGATGAAGGTGTAGGGCCCCAGCTCGTGCCAGCGCACCTTGCGGCGCTTGGCAAAGGCGTGGCCGGGCGGGCAGATCAGCCAGTGGCGGTCGCGGAACAGCGTGCGGCGCTCGATAGCGGCGGCGTCCACCGCCACGTCCTGGCCCACGGCCAGCTCGACGTCGCCGGCCGCCACGCCCAGCAGCAGGTGCTCGGGCAACGTGTCGGCCAGGCGCACGTCCACGTCGGGGTACGCCTCGCGGTAGGCGGCGATCACGCGCGGCATCAGCGTGCAGGCCATGAGCTGCGGCGCTGCGAGCCGCAACAGCCCTTTCTTCTTGTCACGCAGGTCGGTCACGCCCGCGACCGCGCTCGTGAGGTCGCCGAGCAGCCGGTGCACCGACGGCAGGAACTCGCGCCCCGCCTCCGACAGCTGCACGCGCCGCGTGTTGCGGTCGAGCAGCTGCACGCCCATCTCGCGCTCGAGTTCGCGCACCAGCACGCTGAGCGCCGACTGCGTGAGGTGCAGCTGCCCGGCGGCGGTGGTGAAGCTGCCGGTTTCGGCCACGGCGGCGAAGGCGCGCAGCTGGCGCAGGGTGAGGTTCATATATATGGTTATTTCATCAATCGATGAATTAATTTCGATTGCATCATAAGACGCGGCATTGCCCAATCGCGGCCTCAACGGAGACACGACATGCCGACGACCGCCACCCCCACGGCGCCCCCACCCATTCGCGGGCTGCACCACTTCGCCTGGCGCTGCCGCGACAGCGAGGAAACCCGCCACTTCTACGAAGACCTGCTGGGCCTGCCGCTGGCCCACGTCATCAAGAACGACCACGTCCCGAGCACGGGCGAGTACTGCCCCTACGTGCACATCTTTTTCCAGATGCGCGACGGCGCGTACATCGCCTTCTTCGACCTGGGCGACGACACCGCCGCGCTGCCCTCGCCCAACACGCCTTCGTGGGTGAACCACATCGCGCTGCGCGTCGACTCGGTGGCCGACCTGCTGGCCGCCAAGGCGCGGCTCGAAGGCGCGGGCGTCGAGGTGCTGGGCGTGACCGACCACCACATCATCGAGTCGATCTACTTCTTCGACCCCAACGGCATCCGCGTGGAACTCACCACGCCGACCGTGCCGCAAACCGAGATGGACGCGCACGCGCGCCATGCCCACGCCGACCTCGACGCGTGGACCGCGCGCAAGGCGGCGCTTCGCGCAGCGAAAGGCGCGTCGCATGTCTGAGTTGCAACTCGCCGTCATCGACGTGAAGCCCGGCGCGGCCATGGACAGCCAGTCGGGCCTGCAGCTGCTGCGCCCGCGCATCTACGGCGCCTTCCGCGCGCCGCCGGGGCCGAAAAAGATCGCGGCCATCGTGATGCACCCGACCAGCAACTTCATGGGCCACTACCTCATCGGCCCGCTGGCCGAGCGCGGCATCTGCTGCATGGGCCTGAACTCGCGCTTCGTCGGCAACGACACGGTGCTGCTGATGGAGCGTGCGATTCAAGACCTGGGCGCCGGCGTGCAGTACCTGCGCGCGGCCGGCTACGAGAAGGTGTTCCTGGTCGGCAACTCGGGCGGCGCGGCGCTCTCGGCCTTCTACCAGGCGCAGGCCGAGCAGCTCACGGCCACGCACCTGCCCGACGGCGACCCGACCCACCTGCACGCCAGCGACCTGCCGCCCGTGGACGGCCTCGCGCTGTGCGCCGCGCACCTGGGCCGCACGCGGCTCATGCGCGATTGGATCGACCCCTCGGTCACCGACGAGCACGACCCGCTCTCGGTCGACCCCGATCTCGACATGTACGACCCGCGCCACCGCGTGCCCTACGAGGCCGACTTTCTCGCGCGCTTCAGCGCGGCGCAGAAGGCGCGGCTGGACCGCATCGAGCAGTGGTGCCTCGGTCGCCTCGCGCTGCTGCGCGGCACACCCGGCGCGCCGCGCGACCAGACCTTCGTCGTCTACCGCACGCACGCCGATCCGCGCTGCGTCGACCTGTCGCTCGATGCCAATGCGCGCCTGCCCGGCAGCGTGTGGGGCAATGCGCGGCAGGTGAACTATTCGGCCAACGCGATGGGCCGCACCACCTCGCTCACCGCGTTCCTCTCGCAGTGGTCGTCGCGCTCGCAGGCCGACGGGCCCACCAACCTCGCGCGCACCACGGTGCCCAAGCTGCTGCTGACCTACACCGGCGACCAGTCGACCTTTCCGAGCACGCGCGACGCCTGGATGGCCGCGGGCGGCGCGCGCATCCGCAACGTCGACATCGTCGGCGGCAACCACTACCTGGCGGGCCAGCCCGAGCTGATCCCGCAGGCCGCCGATGCCATCGCCGAGTTCGCGCACGCGCTGTAGAAGAGCCATGGAAAACTTTGCATTCGCACCGGCCTACGAGTTGCCGGTCTGGCCCTTCACGCCGCCGCCCGAACTCGGCAGCGCGCAGGTGGTGCGCCACCCGGTCGTGATCGTCGGCGCCGGCCCCTCGGGCCTCACGCTGGCCTGCGACCTCGCGCAACGCGGCGTGCGCGCCGTGCTGCTCGACGAGGACGACACCGTGGGCGTGCGCGGCGCTTCGTCGCGCGGCATCTGCTACGCGCAGAAGAGCCTGGAGATCTTCGAGCGCCTGGGCATCTGCGAACGCATCGCGGCCAAGGGTGTCACCTGGTCGTTCGGGCGCACCTTCTCGGGCAACGAGGAGGTCTACAACTTCAACCTGCAGGCCACCAGCGTCTCGACGCAGCCGCCCTTCATCAACCTGCAGCAGTTCTACATCGAGTGGTTCCTGGTCGATCGCATCCTCGAACTCGGTGTGACCGACCTGCGCTGGAAGAGCCGCGTGACGCGCGTCGAGCCGCTGGCCGACGGCGTGCGCATCGACATAGAGACGCCCGCCGGCAGCTACACGATCGAGGCCGACCACCTGATCGACGCCACGGGCGCGAACAGCCCGATCCGCACGCAGCTCGGCGTGGCATCGCATGCCTCGCGCAGCACCGACCGCTGGTGCATCAGCGACGTGCGCTTTGAAAAACCGCTGCCCACCGAACGCTGGACCTGGGTCGACGCACCCTTCAACGAAGGCCGCGGCGTGTGGCAGCACCTGATGGCCGACGGCGTGTGGCGCATCGACTACCAGATGCCCGAGGACTGCGACCCGGCCGAGATCAGCCGCCCCGAGGTGGCCGGTGCGCGGCTGCGCGAACAGCTCGGGCCCGACGTGGCGTTCGAGTTCGTGTGGATCGGCCCGTACGGCTACCGCGACCACCTGCTCGAGCGCTTCCGCCACGGCCGCGTGTGCTTCATCGGCGATGCCGCGCACGTGGTGAGCCCCTTCGGCGCGCGCGGCGGCAACACCGGCATCCAGGACGCGGCCAACCTCGGCTGGAAGCTCGCGCTGGTCGTGCAAGGGCAGGCCGACGACGCGCTGCTCGACAGCTACGACGCCGAGCGCCGCCCGGCCGCGCAAGAGAACCTGACGGTCACGAGCCGCTCCGCGCGCTTCCTCGCGCCGCGCTCGCCGGCCGAGCACACGCTGCGCCGCGCCGTGGTGACACTGGCCAAGCGCCACACCTTCGCACGCGCGCTGGTCAACACGGGCCGCATGTCGGTCGCCAACGACTACCCCGCCGCGCCGCTGTTGCCCGAGGGCGCGCGCACGGTGCAGAACCTGCCGCTGCATTGGGCCGACGGGCGCCAGACCACGCTGATGCAGCTGCTGGCCGAGGGCACGCAGTGCCTGGGCCTGTGGTTCGCGCCGACGCGCGCGCAGGCGCAAGCTGCGATCGATGCCACGGCCGGATTGCCGCTGCGCCTGCTGGCCGTGGGCGGCGACAGCGGCCTGCCGACCTTGCAGGCCGACGAAACGCTGGCGCGCCACCTCGGCATCGATCCCAGCGCGGGTGGCTTCGTGCTCGTACGCCCCGATGCCTACCGCGCTGCGCTCCTTGCGCAGGCCACGCCCGACACGGTCACCGCCGCCGTCCGCACGGCGCTCGCACTCCCTGCTTCGTCCCCATGATCACCGAGCCCCGCATCCCCGACCCCGACGGCTTCTACGCCGCCCTGCTGGCCGCGCACGAAGGCCGCACCGAGGCGCAAAGCGCCGACCTCAACGCCCGCCTCGTGCTGCTGCTGGCCAACCAGTGCGCCGACCAGGCCGTGCTGCTCGCGTGCATCGACGCGGCAGCCGAGGCCGAAGAAGACATCCCCACGACCACGACAACACCGCCATGACCGCCACCGTCTCTTTCGCTTCCGCCTCCGACACCCGCGAGCAGAAGCCCCGGCTGCAGGAACTCGCCCCGGGCGCCTACGGCTACATCAGCGACTTCGATCCCAACTGCGGCTTCGTCGTCGGCGACGAGCAGGTGGTGCTGATCGACACCCGCCCCACGCCGCGCATGGCGCGCGACTTCCTCGCGGCGATCCGCAGCGTCACCGACAAGCCGATCCGCACCATCGTGCTCACCCACTACCACGCGGTGCGCGTGATGGGCGCGAGCGCCTTCGACGAGGTGCAGGAGATCGTCGCCAGCAACGGCACGCTCGACTGGATCCGCACGCGCGGCCAGGCCGATTTCGAATCGGAAGTCGGCCGCTTTCCGCGCCTGTTCGCGGGCGTGGAAGAGATTCCGGGCCTGACCTTCCCGACCACGACCTTCGAGCGCGAGATGACGCTGCCACTAGGCGGTGGCCGCGAGTTGCGGCTCATGGCGCTGGGCCGCGGCCATTCGAGCGGCGACACCGTGGCGTGGCTGCCCGACAGCGGCGTGCTGTTTGCAGGCGACGTGGTCGAGAACCACTGCGGCGTGTACGCGGGCGACGCCTACATCGGCGACTGGGCCGGCACGCTCGACGCGGTGCGTGCGCTCAAGCCGCGCGTGCTGGTGCCCGGGCGCGGCGCGGTGCTGCAGGGTGAAGCCGCCTGCGCCGAGGCGATCGGGCTCACGAAGGACTTTCTCTCGACGCTGCTCGACAGCGTGCGCGCGGGCATCGCCGCGGGCGAGACGCTCAAGGGCTGCTTCGCGCGCGCCGAAGCGGCCATGACGCCGCGCTTCGGCGGCTGGCCGGTGTTCCAGCACGTGCTGCCTTTCGACGTCTCGCGCGCGTACGACGAGCTGCGCGGCATCGAGCACCCAGTCGTGTGGACCGCCGAGCGCGACCGCGAGCTCTGGCAGGTCCTGCGTGGCACCTGAGCCGCCCCCTTTTTCAACAAAGCAACGGAGACAAAAACGATGAAACGCCTTCTTCCCCTGCTGGCCGCGACCCTCGCACTCGCCGCCGCACCCTTCGCATCGGCGCAACCGGCGGCCTACCCCAGCCAGCCCGTGAAATGGATCGTGCCCTACGTGGCCGGCGGCGGCACCGACAACCTCGCGCGCTCGCTGGCCGAGGCCATGCAGCCGTCGCTCGGCCAGCCGCTGATCATCGACAACCGCCCCGGCGCGTCGACCAACATCGGCGTGTCGGTGATGATGCAGGCCAAGCCCGACGGCTACACGATCATGCAGGCCGAGAACGCGGCGCTGCTGTTCAACGAGCACATGTTCGCCAAGCTTCCCTACAAGCCGGCGACCGACTTCACCTACATCGGCACCATCGGGCGCTTCCCGGTGGCGCTGGTCGTGCATCCCGACTTTCCCGCGAAGAACGTGGCCGAGTTCGTGCGCTACGTGAAGGCCAACCCCGACAAGGTGAGCTACGCCTCGCCCGGCAACGGCTCGCCGCACCACATGGCGATGGAGCTGTTCAAGCAGAAGGCGGGCCTCACGATCACGCACGTGCCGTACAAGGGCGCCGCGCCCGCCATGACCGACGTGATGGGCGGCCAGGTGCCGACGATGATGCTCGACCTGGCCTCGGGCCTGCCGATCATCAAGTCGGGCAAGGTGCGCGTGCTGGCCATCGCGCTGCCGCAGCGCGCCAGTGCGTTGCCCGAGGTGCCGACCTTCGTCGAAGCGGGCTTCAGCGACGTCAACGCCTACGCCTTCCACGGCCTGATCGGCCCGGCCGGCATGCCGCCCGAGGCCGTGGCGCGCATCAACACCGAGCTGCACAAGGCGATGAAGGCACCGAAGGTGGTGAAGCTGTTTGCGGAGTTCGGTTTCGAGGCGCTGCCCGGCACGCCGCAGGACTTCTACAAGCTCTCGCGCGCGGAGAGCGAGCGCTGGGGCAACATCATCAAGACCGCCGGCGTGAAGCTCGACTAGTCTGAGTCGATCACCAGCCCAGGCCGAGGTGCAGGGGCAGGTACACCGCCATGCCGGCCAGCATCGTGCCGAGCACGCCGCGCCGCCAGAAGTAATAAGCACCGCCGACGACCGCCGCATAGAGGCGGGCGTCGTGCAGCGTGGTGATCAGGTGGCCCTGCGTCATCACGATCTCGGGCGCGATCACGCCGGCCAGCGCGGCGGCCGGCGCGTAGTGCAGCGCGCGGTGCGCCCACTCGGGCAGGCCCCAGGGCCGGTCGAGGATGAAGAAGAAGCAGCGCGTGAGCACGGTGACGCCAGCCAAGCCGGCGATCACGGCCAGGGTCCACCAGTCAGTGCCGCCGGTGCTCATTTGTCGTCCTCCGCGTCGGGGTCGAGCCCGAACTGCTTTTCGAGCCAGAAGCACAGCAGCACCGCCACGCCGATCGCGACCACGATGTTGAGCTTGAGCGGCAGCGCATAGGCCGCGACCGCCGTGGCGCCCGCGATGAGCGCGGCCAGCACGCGCAGCCGCGTCGTCGCCATCGAGCAGACGATGGCTACCAGGCTCAGCACGCCGGCAAAGCCCAGGCCCCAGGTCTGCGGAATGAGGTTGGCCAGCGCGATGCCCAGCAGGCTCATGCCCATCCACGCGCACCAGGTCACGAAGTAGTTGCCGGTGAGGTAGGCCTCTTGCGCCAGCCGTTCGGCGGGCGTGGTCGGCGGGGCCGTGTACTGCTTGGTGAAGAGCGCGTAGCTCAGGTCGGCCGTCAGGTAGCCGTGCAGCAGGCGGCGCCAGCGCGGCATGTGCATGAGGTAGGGCCGCAGGTGCAGGCTGAACACCACGAAGCGCAGGTTGACGCAGAAGCCCGTCGCCAAAATCACCCAGGCCGGCGCGCCCGCGGCCAGCAGCGGGATGGCGGCCAGCTGCGAGCTGCCGGCGTAGACGAACAGGGTCATCGCCACGGCCTCGAGCACGCTCATGTCCGACTTGACCATGGCCACGCCGGTCATCAGGCCCCAGGCGCCGATGCCGAGCGCGGCCGAGGCCATGTCGCGCATGCCGGCGCGGAACTCGGGCTGGCGGCGCAGCGTGGGCGAGAGGAACATCAGCCGAAGACCTGGCCGGTCTTCAGGTCGAAGCCGCGCAGGAAATCGGCCGCGGGCAGGCGCTTGCCGCCCGGGCGTTGCAGTTCGGTGAGCACCACGGTCGCATCCGATGCCGCCACGGCGACGCCGGTGGCGTCGGCCGAGACGACGGTGCCGGGCGCGGCGCCCGTATTGCCGGGCACCACGTGCGCGGCCCAGAGCTTGACGGTCTCGCCGCCGAGCGGGCTGTTGGCGCCGGGGAAGGGATCGAAGGCCAGCACGCGGCGCACGATGGCGGCGGCGGGCTGCGTCCAGTCGATCAGCGCTTCGTGCTTCTCGACCTTGTGGGCGTAGGTGATGCCTTCGGTGGGCTGCGGCGTGCGAACCAGCTGGCCGATCTGCGCCAGCGCCTCGACCACCATGCGGCCACCGAGCGCGGCGAGCCGGTCGTGCAGGCGGGCGGTGTTCTCGCCGGGCGCGATGTCGAGCGCCTCGCGCAGCAGCATGTCGCCGGTGTCCAGGCCCGCGTCCATCTGCATGATGGTGATGCCGGTCTGCGCGTCGCCGGCCTCGATGGCGCGGTGGATCGGCGCGGCGCCGCGCCAGCGCGGCAGCAGGCTGGCGTGGATGTTGAGGCAGCCGTGCACCGGCAGGTCGAGCACCCACTGCGGCAGGATCAGCCCGTAAGCCGCGACCACCATCACGTCGGGCTGCCACGCCAGCAGCGTGTCGCGCGCGGCCGTGGCCTCGTCGGGGTACTTGCCGTCCAGCCGCAGGCTGCGCGGCTGCGCCACGGGCCAGTGGTTGGCCACGGCGCACTGCTTGACGGGCGAAGCCTGCAGCTTCATGCCGCGGCCGGCGGGCCGGTCGGGCTGGCTCATCACGCCGACGATGTCATGGCCGGCAGCGGCGATGGCCTCCAGGGCGACGCGCGCGAACTCGGGCGTGCCCGCAAAAACGACTTTCAACGCGCTCAATCCCGGTTCCGTTCGAATTCGAGGTCATCCCCCGTGTGATACCGGCGCACCACGCCGGTGGGGTCGATGTAGATATAGAGCATGCGGCGCTCGTTGACGGCCTTGTAGCGCCAGGTCCAGACGGCGCCGTCGAAGGAGCTGACGCGGCTGATTTCGTAGGGCTTGCCGTAGAAGGCCAGCACCTCGTTCTGGCGCCAGCGGTCGACCTGGATGTCGTGGCCGAAGCGCGCCTCGGTGAGCACCTGGGTCACCGAGACGACCTTGCCGGACGCGTCGAGGTCGATGTCGACCACTTCGAAGCCCGCCGGCATGCGCGAGTACTGCAGCCGCTCGCCACCGCCGTTGAGCGGGTAGCGGCCCGTGGGCGCGCCCAGGCGCTGCAGGGTCTCGGCGGCGGAGGTGCCGGGCTGGATGCGCGTGGGTTCGCTGACGCAACCCGCCAGGAACAACAGTCCGGCGGCGGCCAGCGAGGACCACGCAGCCCGGCGGCAGTTCATGCCCGCGCTTCTTTCATCTCCTCGCGCTGTTGCTTGAGGAGCTTGCTCTTGATGCGGTTGCGCTTGAGCGGCGACAGGTATTCGACGAACACCTTGCCCAGGAGGTGGTCGAGCTCGTGCTGGATGCACACAGCCAGCAGGCCGTCGGCCTCGAGGGTGTGGCTGTTGCCGTCGGCGTCGAGCGCCTGGACCTTCACCGAGGTGGAGCGCATCACGCCGTCGTAGATGCCGGGCACCGAGAGGCAGCCCTCTTCATTGAGCACCTTCTCGTCGCTGGCCCAGGTGATTTCCGGGTTGATGAGCACGATCGGCTCGTTGCGCTCTTCGGAGACGTCGATCACGACCACGCGCTCATGCACGTCGATCTGGGTCGCGGCCAGGCCGATGCCGCTCGCGTCGTACATGGTTTCCAGCATGTCGGCGACCAGCGTCTTGATGCGCGCGTCCACGCCCTGCACCGGTTTGGCCACCGTGTGCAGGCGCTTGTCGGGGTAACTCAGAATGATTCGTTTGGCCATGAAATCGGGGGGAAGTTGTGGCTATTTTCGCCAATTCCGCGACGCGTCGCGGCGCATTGGCGCGAAAACGTTGCCCTTGCAAGGGCTTCGGGCGCAGAATTCGTAGCAAATTGTGAGATTCGTATGCGCCACGATACTTCGTGCGCTCACCCATCCAGACATGACACAGCCCAGCTCCACCGAACACCAGCGCCCGACCCTCTTTGCCTTCTGGACGGCCGCCCTGGCGGTGGCCGGCAGTTGCGGCGCCACGGCGGCCTGGGCGCAGACGACCTACCCGGTCACGCCCCAGCAGCGCGCCACCGCCCAGCAGACCGCCCAGGCCGGCGTGCCGCTGAGCGAACTGTCGCCGAAGGCGCCCGACGAATACACGGTCAAGCCCGGTGACACGCTCTGGGCCATCTCGCGCCTGTACCTGCTGCGCCCCTGGCGCTGGCCGGAGCTGTGGGGCATGAACATCAACGAGATTCAGGACCCGCACCGCATCTACCCGGGCCAGGTGCTGTACCTGGACAAGAGCGGCGGCCGCGCGCGCCTGACCACCCGCCGCAGCGTGGGCGGCGTCGACGGCGGCACCATCAAGCTGTCGCCGCGCACCCGCTTCGACTCGCTCGCGGGCATGGCCCTGCCCACGCTCAACCCGAGCCTGATCGAGCCCTTCCTCAGCGAACCCATCGTGGTCGACGCCAACACGCTCGACGCCGCACCGCGCATCGTGGCCGGCAACGACAGCCGCGTGCTGCTGTCGCGCGGCGACCGCGCCTATGCGCGCGGCAATGCCGAATCGCCGCTGGTCGAGAAGCCAGGCCCGGTGCAGCACTACCGCATCTTCCGCAGCGCCACGCCGCTGAAAGACCCCGGCACCGGCGAAATCCTCGGCTACGAGGCGCAGTACCTGGGCAAGGCGCAGCTGCAGCGCGGCGAATCGACCACCATCGAGACGACCGGCGACAAGGACGTCATCACCGTCGTGCCGGCCAGCATCGACATCATTGCGTCGCGCGAGGAAATGCGCGCCGGCGACCGCCTGCTGCCCGAGCCGCCGCGCCAGCTGCTGAGCTACGCACCGCGCGCGCCCTCCACCCAGGTGGACGGCCGCATCGTGTCGGTCTACGGCAACGCCGTGCAGTACGCGGCGCAGAACCAGGTCGTGGCCATCAACAAGGGCACGCGCGACGGCATCGACAACGGCCACGTGCTGGCCATCCTGAAGAACGGCGAGACCATCCTCGACCGCACCGGCGCGCGCAAGGAAACCATCAAGCTGCCGAACGAACGCATCGGCCTGCTGATGGTGTTCCGCACCTTCGAGAAAGTCTCGTACGCATTGGTGCTCGAAATCAACGACACTCCCCGCGCCGGCGACTTCCTCGTCAATCCCTGACACGCGCCTGAGGCTTTTTTCTCGCACACTCGTTTGGAACGCGCAGAACTCGCAGGCTGGCTGCGACTTTCACTGACACCAGGCGTCGGCGACGGCGCCGCACGCCGTCTGCTCGCGGCCTTTGGGCTGCCTGACGCGATCTTCGCGCAGCCCGAGGCGACGCTGGGCGAAGTCGTCAGCACCGCCCAGGCCGCCGCGTTGAAGCAGCCGCCCTCCGGCCTGCAGGCGCAGGTCGACCAGACCTGGCAATGGCTGCACCCCGCGGACGACAACACCGGCGGCGCCATCACGCGCCGCGTCGTGACGCTCGGCGATGCCGGCTACCCGGCTTCTCTGCTCGAAATGGTCGACCCGCCGCTGATGCTCTACGTGCTCGGCGCCGCTGCCTTCGACCTCACGCAACTCGGCCGCAGCCTTGCCGTGGTCGGCAGCCGCAACCCGACGCCGCAGGGCGCCAGCCATGCGCGCGCCTTCGCACGGGCGCTGGGCGAAGCGGGCCTGCCCGTGGTCTCGGGTCTGGCGCTCGGCATCGACGGCGCGGCGCACCTGGGCGCGCTCGACGCGGCCGGCGACGCCCCCGTGCTCGCCACCGTGGCCGTGGTCGGCACCGGCCTGGACCGCGTGTACCCCGCACGGCACCGCGACCTGGCGCACCGCATCACGCTGCAAGGGCTGATCGTGAGCGAGCTGCCGCTGGGCACGCCGCCGCTCACGCAGAACTTTCCCAAGCGCAACCGCCTGATTGCGGGCCTGGCGCGCGGCACGCTGGTGGTCGAGGCGGCGCTGGCGTCGGGCTCGCTCATCACCGCGCGGCTCACGTCGGAACAGGGCAAGGAAGTGTTCGCGATCCCGGGCTCGATCCACTCGCCGCAATCGCGCGGCTGCCACGCGCTGATCCGCCAAGGCGCGAAGCTGGTCGAGTCGGTGAACGACATCCTCGAAGAGCTGCCGCCGCTCGCGCCGGCCGCTCGCACGCCGGCCAGCGACACGCCTTCGCCGGCCCCGGAACATCCGCTGCTCGATGCCCTCGGCTTCGACCCGGTGAGCCTCGATGCGTTGAGCGCGCGCACCGGCTGGAGCGCGGCCCAGCTGCAGGCGAAGATGCTTGAGCTTGAGCTCGACGGGCATGTCTCGCGTTTGCCCGGCGGCCTGTTTCAAAGAGCCGCCGTCGGCTGACACGCGAAGTGCACGAAAGCCTGGGGACACACGACAGATTCCTGGGCTATATTGGCCCTATGTTCGAAGTGCTCGTGTTTGTGTATGAAAACTACTGGCGCGGCGATGCCTGCCCCGAACCCGAACAGCTGGGCCGCAAGCTCAGTGCGCACGGTTTCGAGGCGGAAGAAATTCGCGACGCCCTGCAGTGGCTCGACGGACTGAGCCTGGCCACGCAAGGCCTGCAGTTTGAACACCAGGCCCGTGAAGGCGACGACGACAACGCCATCACCACCGCCCGCGTCACGCTGGGCGGCGCGCCCGATGCGGCGCTGCCCCAGTCGAGCCAGTCGATGCGCGTGTACTCGCCGTCGGAGCAGGAACACCTTGGCGCCGAATGCCTCGGCTTCATCCGTTTTCTCGAACTGTCGAACGTGCTGCCCTGTGGCCTGCGCGAGATCGTCGTCGAGCGCGCGATGGCCGCACCGGGCGACCCGGTGGCGCTGGACGAACTCAAGATCATCGTGCTGATGGTGCACTGGAGCACCGGCATCGAGCCCGATGCCCTCGTGCTCGACGAACTCTGCGAAAGCCGCGAAGGCCGTACGGCACACTGAGCTCGCCTCCGAGCTGCGCGCACTTCCCCACAGACGAGAACCGCCGCGCGGCTGACTAGTTCAGCAGCCGCTCAGGATTCGCATCGAGCTTCGCCAGCGCCTCGCGCGTCGCGCGCGCGGTGAGCGTCTCTTCCTCGGCCGGCACCAGCAGGCCGGCCTGCAGGTACATTGCCAGCCGTCCGGCCTGGATGAGGAAGCTGCGGCCGTCGGCCGAGGCGAACAGGTGCAGCCGCTTGCGGTCGCTGCGCCAGACGAACTGGACCTGGGTGACGCGGTCGTTGTGGTCCAGCATGAACCAGTTGCCGACCTGCAGCTCGTGGGTCCACGCGAGCATGTCTTCCGCGACCTTGACGCCGGCGGTGTCGGAAATGACCTCGATGGCGGTCGCGTCCACGCCGAGCAGCAGCTCGATGCTCTGCGCGTCCAGCGGCAGGCTGGAGGCGCTGCCGTCGTCGCTCACGAAGTCTTCCAGGTGCGCCAGCCGCTCGGCCATGGCCTCAATCTTGGCCTGGGGAATGGCCTCGGTCTTCGACATGAAGGCGTCGGTGAGCGTGGCGCCGATGGTCTTGATGTGGCCCTCTTGCGGCTCGCCGACGATGCCCAGCAGGTCCATGCCCTGACGCAGGCGCTGCAGCAGCTGCGGCAGGTCTTGAATGACGCGGGCGCGGTCGGCGCGGTTGGGCTTGGCGCTCGCGGCCCAGACCAGCTCGGAGGCCACGCGCTTGAGCATCACGGTGTGCTCGCCCTGCGCGCCGTAGCGCAGCGCGGCGATGGCCAGCACCTCGGCCCAGACCTTGAACAGGAACTCGCGGATCTCGTCACGCACCGGCATGTCGTTGAGCATCTTGCGCAACTCGATGGTGTACTGGATCGCCATCGTCTCCTTCTGCTCGACCTGCTGCGCCACGCTCATGACGCGCTGCGTGGCGTCGCTCTGCGTGAGGTAGCGGCTGAGGAAGGCGACGAATTCGTCGAACACGAGCTTGAACACGCGCTGGCCGGTCTCGGGGTACTGCTCGATCACCTGCACCACGCGCTTGATCTCGTTTTCGAGTGCGCTGCCGGTGATGGCGGCGGCATCGAAGCCCATCACGCAGGAGCCCATGCGGTCGATCAGCATGCGCGCGGGGTGCTGCAAGGTGCCGAAGAACTCGGGCTCGGCGATGGCCACGCGCAGCACGGGCATCTGCAGCCGCGCGAACCACACGCGCGCGGAGAACGGAATGCGCTCTTCCGCGAGGATGGCCTGGAACATCAGCGCCACGATCTCGACCGTGGCCTTGTCGGCCGTGGTGGGGGCGCGCTTCTTGAGTTCGGCGGTGCGGCGGCGCAGGTCGACAGCGGTCTGCTGGATCAACGTGGCCTGCTCGCCACCGCCGTCCATGTACTGCGTGGCCGCCATGCGGTAGGCGACCTCGGCATCGGCGATGGCGCCGGCAAAAGTTCTGGAAAACACGCGGGGCGCCGCCACGCCGCCGCCGGTGCCAGTCACCCCGCCCGGTTGCGAGGCACCGGCCTCGCCACCGATGCGCGCGGCGACAAAACGCTTGAGGCTCAGCAGCGCGGTCTGCGCGCGCTGCCGTGCGAAGGCGAGCGGCGAACTGCCCATCATCGAGCTGGAGGCCGAACCCGACGACGGCACCGACGCCTGGAAGCCGAAGCCCGGTCGCTGCGGCTGCGATGGCGGCTGGGCATGCGGCACCGCCGCACCGGCCGTGCCTTGCCCACCGTGGCCCATCGGCATGTTCGACGTCACCGGCATGCCCATGGACGAGGTGCCGCCGCCCGAATCGCCCGTGCGGCGCACGAAACTCTTGAGGTCGATCTCCTGCATCACGCCCTGCGCGATCAGGAAAGCGTTGGCGCTTTCGTAGGCCTTCACGATCACGTCGGCCAGCGCCTGCTGCACCGTGTTTTGCACGCGGCCCCAGGCCTCGCGGCTCAGGCCGGCGGCCAGCCACTGGTCCACCAGCAGCTGGGCCAGCGTCTCGGGTTTCAGCACGTCCCGGGCGTCGAGCTCGTGCGTGCCCTCGAGGTGCTGGATGCGCAGGCGCAGGTCGCTGAGTTCGAAGCTGGCCTTGTCGTGGATGGTCTGTGCCAGGCGCGAGGCGAGGATGTTGCTCTCGACCACCTCGTCGCCGATGAGTTCCAGCCGCAGCGCCGCGGGGGCCGACGAGGCGGCACCCGTCGGGCTCGCGCCCAGCGCCTTGCGCCAGCCGGTCTGCGCCAGCGACACCCACTGCGAGGCGTGGCCCTGGAACGCCACGAGGTCGTCGCGGCTTTCCTGCATGGTGCGCGCGCTGCCGACATCGGACGCCACCGCGGTCAGCCGGTCGCGGATGGCCTGGGCCAGCGGAGCGATCGCACCTTCCGTGGCCGCCACGAAACGCTCACGCGCCTCGCGTGCGAGCTGCAGGGAAGAAGCGGACCGCGCAGTGCTCATTGATGGATCGGAAAGGCCGGAGAGAACGGTTCATCGACGACAGCCCCGAGCTTGCATCGGGATGCGCCACCGCACAAGTGCGGGTGACGCGAAGCTGGCGCCGAAGTATCCCTCAGACCACGGCGCCAGCGTTCGGGTCGTCGCCGCCCGGATCGCCGTCGCGCTTGACCGGCGGGCCCTTGATCAGGTCTTCACGCTTCACGCCCAGCCACATCGCGATCGCGGCAGCCACGAAACACGACGAATAAATGCCGAAGCAGATGCCGATGGTCAGTGCCAGCGCGAAGTAGTGCAGCGTCGGGCCGCCGAAGAAGAACATCGACAGCACCACGAGCTGCGTGGAGCCGTGGGTGATGATCGTGCGGCTGATGGTCGAGGTGATCGCGTTGTCGATGACTTCGGTGGTGGTCATCTTGCGGTAACGCCGGAAGTTCTCGCGCACGCGGTCGAAGATCACGACCGACTCGTTCACCGAGTAGCCCAGCACCGCGAGCACCGCCGCCAGCACCGCCAGCGAGAACTCCCACTGGAAGAAGGCGAAGAAGCCCAGGATGATCACCACGTCGTGCAGGTTGGCCAGCACGGTGGACAGCGCGAACTTCCACTCGAAGCGGAACGCCAGGTAGATCATGATGCCGATCACCACCATGGCCAGCGCCTTGATGCCGTTGGTGGTCAGCTCCTCGCCGACCTGCGGCCCGACGACCTCGATGCCGCGCTGCGTGGCCGACGGGTCGACCGACTTCAGCGCCTGCATGACTTGCGCGCTCTGCTGGTCGGAGCTCATGCCCTTCTGGGTGGGCAGGCGGATCTGCACGTCGCGCGAGGTGCCGTAGTTCTGCACCTGCACTTCGGGATAGCCGAGCTTGGTGACGGCCTCGCGCACCTTGCCGATGTCGGCCGATTGCTCGTAGGCCACTTCCATCACCGTGCCGCCGGTGAACTCCACCGACAGATGCAGTCCGCGGTGGAACAGGAAGAACAGCGCCAGCGCAAAGGTGGCGAAGGAAATGATGTTCAGCACCAGGGCATGGCGCATGAACGGGATGGTCTTGTGGATGCGGAAGAATTCCATGGCGATGGTCCTCGGCCGTTACTTGGTGTCGACCACGGCGGTGCCGTCGGCGCTATCGGTTTTGGGCCGCCAGACGGTGCCGATCGACACAGACTTGAGCTTCTTCTTCTGGCCGTACCAGAAGTTCACGAGGCCGCGCGAGAAGAACACGGCGGAGAACATCGAGGTGACGATGCCGATGCAGTGCACCACCGCGAAGCCGCGCACCGGGCCCGAGCCGAAGGCCAGGAGCGCGATGCCCGCGATCAGCGTGGTCACGTTGGAGTCGAGAATCGTGCCCCAGGCGCGGTCGTAGCCCGCGTGGATGGCGGCCTGCGGCGAGGCGCCGTTGCGCAGCTCTTCGCGCACGCGCTCGTTGATCAGCACGTTGGAGTCGATGGCCACGCCGATGGCCAGCGCCATGGCCGCGATGCCGGGCAGCGTGAGCGTGGCCTGCAGCATCGACAGGATGGCGACCAGCAGCATCAGGTTCACGGCCAGCGCGATCGACGAGAACAGGCCGAACAGCGCGTAGTAGGCACACATGAAGACCATGATGGCCAGGAAGCCGTACATCACGCTCTTGAAGCCTTTTTCGATGTTGTCGGCGCCGAGCGTCGGGCCGATGGTGCGCTCCTGGATGATCTCCATGGGCGCAGCCAGCGAGCCGGCGCGCAGCAGCAGGGCCAGGTCGCTGGCCTCGGCCACCGTCATCGAGCCCGAGACCTGGAAGCGGTTGCCCAGCTCGCCGTTGATCGAGGGAGCCGTGAGCACTTCGCCCTTGCCCTTCTCGAAGATCAGCATGGCCATGCGCTTCTTGTAGTTCTCGCGGCTGACGTCGCGCATGATGCGACCGCCCTTGGCGTCCATGGTCAGGTCGACCTTGGGCTGGTTGCTCTGCTGGTCGAAGCCGGGCTGGGCGTCGGTGAGGTTCTCGCCGGTGACGAGCACCTGCTTCTTCACGATCACCGGACGGCCACCGCGGTCGAGGAATTTCTCGGAACCGAAGGGCACGGGCGCGCCGCTCAGTTCGGCCGCGCGGCCTTCGGAGCTTTCGTCGACCATGCGCATTTCGAGCGTGGCGGTGCGGCCCAGGATTTCCTTGGCCTTGGCCGTGTCCTGCACGCCGGGCAGCTGCACGACGATGCGGTCCAGGCCCTGCTGCTGGATCACCGGCTCGGCCACGCCGAGTTCGTTGATCCGGTTGTGCAGGGTCGTGATGTTCTGCTTGAGCGCGGCGTCCTGCAGGCGGCGGGCCGCCTCGGGCTTGATGGTGGCGGTCAGGCGCCAGTTGGTGCCGTCTTGCGTGTCGGTGGTGCTGAGGTCGGGGAACTGGTCCACGATCAGGCGCTTGGCGGTCTCGAGCGAGGCCGCGTCGCGGAAGGTCACCTCGACGGTCTGGCCGTTGCGGCTGACCTGGGTGCCGCGGATGTTCTTGTCGCGGAAGGTGGTGCGCAGGTCGCTCGCGAACGATTCGGCCTTCTTGTCGATGGCACCCTTCATGTCGACCTGCAGCAGGAAGTCGACGCCGCCGCGCAAGTCGAGGCCCAGGTACATCGGGTACGCATGCAGCGCCGTGAGCCACTTGGGCGAACGCGACAGCAGGTTCAGCGCCACCGTGTAGGGCGGGTCGCTGGCGTCGGGCACCAGGGCGCGCTGCACGACGTCGCGCGCCTTGAGCTGGTCGTCGGTGGTGGTGAAGCGGGCGCGCAGGGAGCCGGCGTCCAGCGTCACCAGGTCGGGCGTCAGGCCGGCGGTCTTCAGCGCCTCCTCGACCCGGGCCTGGGTGGCGGCATCGACCTTGACGGTCGTCTTGGCCGCGGACACCTGCACCGCGGGTGCCTCGCCGAAGAAATTGGGCAGGGCGTAGATGAGCCCCACGAGTAGCACGATCACGATGATCGTGTACTTCCAGACCGGGTAACGGTTCATGAGAAGGCGCTTTTCACAAGCGTTTCAGAAATGGAACACGGCGTGACTTGGGGCCCTGCGCCGTGAAGCGCAAGGTTCAGCTCACGCTTTTATTGCTTGACGGCGCCCTTGGGCAGCACCTGGACCACCGCGCTGCGCTGGATCTTGATCTCGATGCCGTTGGCGATCTCGAGACCGAGGTACTGGTCGCTGATGGACGTGATCTTGCCGAGCACGCCGCCGGCCGTGGCGACTTCGTCACCCTTGGCCAGGGCTTCGATCATGGCGCGGGCTTCTTTCTGGCGCTTCATTTGCGGGCGGATCATGACGAAATACAGCACCACGAACATCAGCACCAGCGGCAGCATGCTGCCCAGCGAAGACAACATGTCGCCACCACCGGCGGCTGCGGGCGCGGTTTGAGCGAAAGCAGAGGAAATGAACAAGAGAGTCTCCAGCAGAGGGAAGAGAGAAGAAAAAGACTTCAGATGCGCAGGCCGGGCCCGCGGTTCCGCGCCCACGAGGGATGCGGGCCGCAAGTCAGAGGCTCGGCGGGGGAGGCCGCGCGCAGTCGGGCATTGTATTCGGCGCGGATGGCCGTTTCGCGCCCTTATCCGGCGCACCCCCGAGGGCTTTCAGCTATCTTTTCAATAGCAAAGAGCGCCGCAAGGGCGCTCTTTGTCAGGGGAAACGGGCCTGGCGGATCAGGCCGCTGCGCGCTGCGCCTGGGGGTTGCGCCACTTGCCCATCAGCTCGGTCCAGCGGGTGCGGGCCGCCGCGAGGTTGCGCTCCTTCACGTGGCCGTAGCCGCGGATCTGCTCCGGCAGCGCCGCGATCTCCAGCGCCAGCGCGTGGTTGTCGGCACGCAGGCCCTTAAGCACTTCCTCGATGCTGGCGCGGTACTCGCCGATGAGGGCGCGCTCGGTCTTGCGCTCTTCGGTGCGGCCGAAGACATCGAGCGCCGTGCCGCGCAGGCCCTTGAGCTTCGCCAGCAAGCGGAAGCCCGTGAGCATCCAGGGGCCGAACTTCTGCTTTTGCAGCTGGCCCTTGGCGTTCTTCTTGGCCATGAGCGGCGGCGCCAGGTGGTAGTTGAGCTTGTAGTCGCCTTCGAACATGCCCTCGACGCGATCGAGGAAGGTGCGGTCGGTGTGCAGGCGGGCGACTTCGTACTCGTCCTTGTAGGCCATGAGCTTGAACAGGTAGCGCGCCACCGTTTCGGCCAGGCCCGTGCTCTTGCCGACGGCCGACTCGACCTGCTGCACGCGGCCGACGAAGGCCTTGTATTCCTCGGCATACGCGGCGTTCTGGTAGCCCGTCAGGAACTCGGCGCGGCGCGCCACCAGGGCCTCGACCGTCTCGCGCTTCTTGAACTCGATGACCTGACCCGGGCGCACGCGCTTTTGCAGCTCGTCCGGACGCACGGCGGCCTGGCGGCCCCACTCGAAGGCGGTCTTGTTGTTCTCGATGGCCACGGCGTTCAGCTCGATGGCGCGCATCAGCGACTCGTGCGCCAGCGGCACCCAGCCCTTTTGCCAGGCGTAGCCCAGGATCATCGGGTTGACGTAGATGGTGTCGCCCATCAGCGCGGTGGCGGCGGCATCGGCGTCGAAGGCGCCCAGGCCGTCGATGCCCACGGCGCGTGCAATTTCAGCGGCGCAGGCGTCTTCGGGGTTCTGCCAGTTGGCGTTGCGCACGAAGGCGGCGGTGGGCGCGCTGTGGCTGTTGAGCGCCACGTGCGTGCGCCCTTCGCGCATGCGCGCCATGGTCTCGGCGTTGATCGTCACCAGCGGGTCGCAGGCCAGGATCAGGTCGGCCGCCGCGGTGCCCACGCGGGTGGTGCGGATGTCGTCCTGCGTGTCGCCGATGAGCACGTGGCTCCAGGTGGCGCCGCCCTTTTGCGCCAGGCCCGCCGCGTCCTGCGTAACGATGCCCTTGGCCTCGATGTGCGCGGCCATGCCCAGCAGCTGGCCGATGGTGATCACGCCGGTGCCGCCGACGCCGGCCACCACCACGCCCCAGACCTTGCCGCCCACGAGCGACGGAATGGCGGGCTCGGTCAGCAGGCCGAACTCGGCCGGCGTGGCCGCCTTGTTCTTGCCCTTCTTCTTGAGCTGGCCGCCTTCGACGGTCACGAAGCTCGGGCAGAAACCCTTCAGGCAGCTCATGTCCTTGTTGCAGCTGCTCTGGTTGATGGTGCGCTTGCGGCCGAATTCGGTTTCCAGCGGCTCCACGGAGAGGCAGTTGCTCTGCACGCTGCAGTCGCCGCAGCCTTCGCAGACCAGCTCGTTGATGACCACGCGCTTGGCCGGATCGACGGCCGTGCCCCGCTTGCGGCGGCGGCGCTTCTCGGTGGCGCAAGTCTGGTCGTAGATGATGGCCGTGGTGCCGGACATGGCGCGGAACTCGCGCTGGATCTCGTCCAGCAGGTCGCGGTGCTTCACCTGCACGTGGTCGCCCGGAATGCTCACGCCTTCGTACTTCTCGGGCTCGTCGGTGACGATCACGACCTTCTTGGCGCCTTCGGCGTGCAGGCTCTCGGCGATCTGCAGCACCGAGTGGCCCTCGGGGCGCTCGCCGACCTGCTGGCCGCCGGTCATGGCGACCGCGTCGTTGTAGAGGATCTTGTAGGTGATGTTCACGCCCGCCGCGATGCTCTGGCGAATCGCCAGCAGGCCGCTGTGGAAGTACGTGCCGTCGCCCAGGTTCGCGAAGATGTGCTGGTCGGTCGTGAAGGGCTGCTGGCCGACCCATGGCACGCCCTCGCCGCCCATCTGCGTGAAGCCGATGGTGGAGCGGTCCATCCAGGTCGCCATGAAGTGGCAGCCGATGCCGCCCATCGCGCGCGAACCTTCGGGCACGACGGTGCTGGTGTTGTGCGGGCAGCCCGAGCAGAACCAGGGCTGGCGCGTGGCGTCGGCCACGCTGGTGGACGCCTGCTGCACCACCATCGCGCGCTCCTTGGCCTCGAGGATGGCCAGTTGCGCATCGATGCGCGCGGCCATGTCGGCGCCGGCGGCGGCCAGCAGGCCGGTCTTCTTCAGGCGCGCCGCGATGGCCTTGGCGATGAGGGCCGGGTTCAGGTCGGCGTTGGCGCGCAGCAGCGTGTGCGAGGTCGGGTTGGGCATCGACCATTCGCCGCCGGAGTAGCCGTCGGCCGTGGAGCTGGCGCCTTCGTCGAACTTGCCGACCACGTTGGGGCGCACGTCGGAGCGCCAGTTGTAGAGCTCTTCCTTGAGCTGGTATTCGATGACCTGGCGCTTCTCCTCGACCACCAGAATCTCTTGCAGGCCGGTGGCGAAGTCGCGCGTGAGCTGCGCTTCGAGCGGCCACACCACGCCCACCTTGTGCAGGCGGATGCCCAGCTGGCGGCAGGCCGCGTCGTCCAGGCCCAGGTCGATGAGCGCCTGGCGCGTGTCGTTGTAGGCCTTGCCGCTGGCCATGATGCCGAAGCGGTCGTTCGGGCCTTCGATCACGTTGTGGTTCAGGCGGTTGGCGCGGATGTAGGCCAGCGCGGCGTACCACTTGTAGTGCATGAGCCGGGCTTCCTGCTCCAGCGCATGGTCGGGCCAGCGGATGTGCAGGCCGCCGGGCGGCATCTCGAAGTCGGTGGGAATGACGATGTCGACGCGCTCGGGGTCGATCATGGCCGTGGCGCTCGACTCGACGATCTCCTGGATCGTCTTCATGCCCGACCACACGCCCGAGAAGCGGCTCAGCGCGAAGGCGTGGATGCCCAGGTCGAGAATTTCCTGCACGTTGGCCGGGAAGAACACCGGCGTGCCGCAGGCCTTGAAGATGTGGTCGCTCTGGTGTGCGGCGGTCGAGCTCTTGGAGATGTGGTCGTCGCCCGCCACCGCGATCACGCCGCCCCAGGCGGTGGTGCCGGCCATGTTGGCGTGCTTGAAGACGTCGGAGCAGCGGTCCACGCCCGGGCCCTTGCCGTACCAGATGCCGAAGACGCCGTCGAACTTGTTGGTGCCCTGGGGCGAGAAGCCCAGCTGCTGCGTGCCCCACAGCGCCGTGGCCGCGAGCTCTTCGTTCACGCCGGGCTGGAAGACGATGTTCTGTTCCTTGAGGAACTTGCTGGCCTTCCACAGCGCCTGGTCGTAGCCGCCGAGCGGGGAGCCGCGGTAGCCGCTGATGAAGCCGGCGGTGTTCTTGCCGACCTGCTTGTCGCGCAGGCGCTGCAGCATCGGCAGCTTGACCAGGGCCTGCACGCCGCTCATGAAGGCGCGCCCGTAATCCAGGCTGTATTTGTCGTCGAGCGTGACGGTTTCTAGCGCGCGGCGAATGTGCTCGGGCAGCGGGGCGTTCATGTTCTCTGTCTCCGTATTGGCAGGGCTTTGTGGGCCTGGCTGAGGGGTGTGGGTCTGTGCCCGGTAGGGCGCAAGCCCATGGTGACGCAAAGTGTATGCCGGGGTCTGCGACAGGTGTTTGCGTTTTTTGCCTCTGAAAAACGACTTTCAGAAAGAATCTTGCTTAACATCCACCCCTATGGAAAGCATTGACAAGTTCGACCTCGCTATCCTGCAAGAACTGCAGACCGATGGCCGCCTCACGAACGCCGAGTTGGCGCAGCGCGTGGGCCTGTCGGCGGCGCCCTGCTGGCGCCGCGTGCGCGCGCTGGAAGACGCCGGCTTCATCAAGGGCTACCGCGCCGAGATCGACCGCCACAAGATCGGGTTGGGCGTGCTGGCCTTCGTGCGCGTGGACACCGAGCGCGTCACCCACGAGGCCACGCGCAAGCTCGAGGACGCGATCCGCAAGATGCCCGAGGTCGTGGCCTGCCACTACATCAGCGGCACCGGCACCTTCGAGCTGCAGGTGGTGGCGCAGGACCTGAACGGTTTCTCGGCCTTCGCGCGGCAGAACCTCATGAACCTGCCGAACGTGAAGGACCTGCACACCAGCTTCTCGCTGGGCGAGGTGAAGGCCAACAGCGCGCTGCCGCTGGGGCATCTGGCGAAGTAGCCGCCCCCAAAAAAAGAAAAGGGCCGCCTCCCGCGAGGGAGCCGGCCCGACGGCGATGCGCCTTGGCAGACGGATTAGAAGGTGATGTCCTTCTCGACGTCCTGCAGCTTGCGGCGGGCCAGCGCCAGGTTCGACTTTGCCTTGTCGAGCACGAAGTAGATGAACACGCCTTCCTTCTGCGCCATCGGGCGCAGCAGGTGGTACTGCTTGCCCAGCGTGATCAGGATGTCTTCGATGGTGTCGCTCAGGCCCAGCGCGCGCATCGTCTTGAGCTTGGCGCGCATCACTTCGGTGTTGCCGGCGGCGGCCACTTCGAGGTCCACGCCGGAGCCGACAGCGCCCAGCATCATGCCGCTGGCGGAGTCGACCACGGCAGCGCACAGGGCGCCGTCGGCGGTCAGGAGGGTGTCGAGGCTGGTCTGGATCGAGGCCATGTCAGTAAATCCTGTGAGTGAAATTCATGCGAATGAAAAAAGAGGGTGGAGACGTCGCATGCCAATCCGTCTTCGCCCGTGAATTCGTAGCCAGAACCTAGGGCTGCGGCGCCTCGAGCGCCCGCACGCAGGCCGCCGTGCGGTACATCGCCTGCGCGAGCACCGCGTCGGCGTCGGCGATGACGTTCACCACCAGTGAGGTCTCGCCGCTGTGCACCGGGCTGACGAGCGCAAAGCCGTTGTCGGTCGCCACCGTGATGCAGGTGCAGCGGCCCAGGCCGGCTTCCTGCGACACCACCGCACCGATGGCGGCGATCGAACTGGCCATGGCGGCGATGCGCGCGGGCTCGACGTCGCGCCGGGCGACGCTGGCGATCTCGAAGCCGTCGGGCGTGGCCACCACCACCGAGGCGACGCCGCTCACTTCGTCGAGCACGCGGCGGGCCTCCACTGCGGCGCGCAGCTTCAGGGCGTGGGGAATCTTCATGGCGCGGCCTCCTCGTCGAGCACTTCGATCTGCATCAGCAGCGTCTCGATCAGCGCGACCACGTCGTCCTTGCGGCGCGGATCGACCGCCAGCAGCGGCAGCACCAGCCCGCGCGCCGCCAGCGCCTGCGCGTAGTCGTCGAGCGTGGGGGTGGGGTGCGACGGCAGGCGGCTCACGCCCACGGCACAGGGCATGCGCTCGAGCGCGCCGGCGAAACCGTCCAGGTACTGGGCCAGGTCGGCCATCGGGTCGGGGCGGCTGTTGTCCAGCAGGATCGCCAGGCCCAGCGCGTCGCGCACCAGGATCTTCCACATGAAGTCGAAGCGGCTCTGGCCCGGCGTGCCGTACAGGCGCAACCGGTCGCCGTTGTCCAGCGTCACCTGGCCGAAGTCGAGCCCCACCGTGGTGGTGGCCTTGGCGACCGAGGTGTCGGCGTTGGCGACCTCGGTGGCGATCGGCGCGGTCTCGCTGATGGCCGCGATGGCCGTGGTCTTGCCCACGCCCATCGGGCCCGTGAAGACGAGCTTGAAGTCCCTCATGCCGATGCCCTGCTCAGGCCAGCCCGAGGCGTCGGCGGATGCGCGAGAGCAGGCCGCGCTTGTGCTGCGCGGCCTCGCCGCCGGCGCTGGCCCCCGAGGGGCGCGGCCCGCGGGCTTCCTCCGACCAGGTCAGCGCGCCTTCTTCCTCCAGCAGGCCGAGGAAGGTGCTGCACTCCTGCACGTCGATGCGGCCCAGCACGCTGAGGCTTTCGGCCGATTGCGCGCTCTTGGACAGGGCCGCCGCCAGCCGCACGTAGATCGGATGGCGCTGCAGGGTCACCTGCGAGGGCCAGCGGATCAGCGAGGCGCGCGCGCGGATCGAGCGCACCATGGCGCGCGCCGCGTCGCCCGAGGCCCCGCTCGGCGCGACCTGGTTGAGCAGCGCGACCAGCTCTTCCGCGTAGATGGGACGCGCCAGCGTGCGGCGCGCGGGCGCGGCGGCCACGGCCTCGCCGCGCGCCACCATCGGCACCACGAAGCGCGCGGCCGGCGTCTGCCGCTCGGCGGCCGGCGCATCGCCGTCCACCAGCAACAGGTCGCAGGGCTGCGACTCGCTGACCGTCCACAACGACCGGAGATTGGAGCTGAGGCGAACGATGATCCTCAGGAGCTCGACCTCGACCTGAGGGAGCCCCATGACGCCCAAAACCAATGGCATACCTTCTTCCCTGAGCAATTGCTTTTAATAGTTCCTCATTGTTATATGTGTTAACTAATTGATGCGTTGTGTATCGAGTCGATGCCCAAATTTGGACGTGCACCGAGAAGTAACGCACACGATGGGAGCGTCGGGCCGGCGTCGCGGCCCTTCGCAAGACCTCTGGGACACTGGGCCCCATGAATCCCGAAGAAGCTGGCCCACGGGCCCTGTCGCACCTGCACACCCTGCGCCTGCTGACCGACGCGGAACACGCGCAGGCGCTCGCGCACCCCGACCTGCCGAACGCGCCGCTGCGCACCCCGAGCGAAGCGCTGGGCTGGGCAACCGCCAAGGGCATCGTCGCGCCGGAGGCGCTGCCCGGCCTGCGCGCCCGCGCCGCCCCCGGCGCGCAAGACGAGGCGCACCGCATCGTGGCGAATGCGGTGGCCATGGTCAGCGGCCAGGCGCCGGCCTGGGTGCTGCTCGAGATCAGCCTCATGGCGAACCGCCTGGAAGACGGCGTGACCGAGAGCGCGCTCGATCAGCTGCAGGCGCTGCAGCTGATCGATCCTGCGCAGCACGCACAGGCCCTCAGCCTGCTGCCCGCACAGGAACCCGAATGGGCGGCGCCCGCCTCGCCGGCCGCCACGCTCGCCTGGGCCGTGCGCACCGGCGTGCTGACGCCGGCGCAGCTGCAGATGCTCGCCACGCCGATGTCCGCGGTCTCGCCGGAGGGCCGGCAGGTCGTGGCCGATGCGATCACCCGCACGGAGCGCAACAGCGGCGGGCGCACGAAGACCGTGCGCACCCGCAGCGTGACGTGGCACGCCACAGGGGCGTCCGCCTCGCCCCGCGCGGGCAAGGTGATCGCGGTCGTGGCAGTGGTGGCCGTCGCGCTCTACTTCCTGTTCGCCCGATAGGCGGCAAGGGCTCCCGATAGCGACCGCCTAAAATGCTCGCCCACCGCTTCCCGCCGGGCGGCAAGACACAAGGACCCCGAATGAACTCTCTACGCCGCGCCCTGGCCCTCGGCCTCGCTGCCGCCACGCTCGCCTTCGGTGCCCAGGCCCAGGCCCAGAACCGCGAACTCACCGTGGCCTCCAGCGCCACCTACGCGCCCTTCGCCTTCGAGAACAAGGACAAGCAGATCGTCGGCTTCGACATCGACATCATCAACGCCATCGCCAAGCAGCAGGGCCTGAAGATCAAGATCGTCAACACGCCCTTCACCGGCATCTTCGGCGCGCTGAACAACGGCGACGTCGACCTCGTGATCTCGGGCGTCACCATCAACGAGAAGCGCAAGCAGAGCTACGACTTCACGCCGCCGTACTTCGCGGCGCGCCAGCTGATCGCGCTGCCGAAGAACAGCACCGTGGCCTCGCTGAAGGACCTCACGGGCAAGAAGATCGCCGTGGTCAGCGCCTCCACCGCCGACGACATCGCCTCGCGCGAGTTCGGCAAGACCAGCCCCAACATCCGCCGCTTCGAGAGCACGCCGCTCATCATTTCCGAGCTGGCCGGCGGTGGCGTCGATGCCGCCATGGGCGACAACGGCGTGATCGCCTACCGCGTGTCGCAGCACCCCGAGCTGAAGACGCTGGACGACAAGTCCTTCCCCGAAGAGGGCTTCGGCATCGTCGTGAAGAAGGGCGACAAGGCGCTGCTGGACAAGCTCAGCGCCGGCCTGGCGGCCATCCGCGCCGACGGCAGCTACGTGACGATCTACAAGAAGTGGTTCAACAAGGACCCGAACGTGCGCTGAGCCGCACGGCATTTTCCTGAACACGGCCGCCTCCCAGCGGCCGTTTCGTTTTCCGTTGGTTGATTGAGAAAGTTGGAGGAGCTAAGGATGGAACAACCGATCCTGCTTTTCGGATGGTTCCGCTGGGACATCCTCGTGGAATACAAGGACCTGTTCTGGCAGGGCGCCTGGATGACGCTGCGCATGACCGTGGTCTGCGTGCTGCTCGGGTCGAGCTGGGGCCTGTGCCTGGCGCTCGCGCGGCTGGCGCAGGCGCGCCATGCGCCGTGGACCTGGGTCACGCGCGTGCTGCTGCGCTGGCCCGCCACGGTGTACGTGAGCTTTTTCCGGGGCACACCGCTGTTCGTGCAGATCCTGCTCATCCACTTCGCGGTGATGCCGGTGTTCATCCACCCGACCTCGGGCATCCTGATCGACGGCGAGCTGGCGCGCACGCTCAAGCAGGAGCACGGCGCCCTCATCTCGGGCGTGGTCGCGCTCACGCTGAACTCGGCGGCCTACATCTCCGAAGTGTTCCGCGCCGGCATCCAGTCGATCTCGCGCGGGCAGTTCGACGCCGGCCGCTCGCTGGGCCTGAGCCCCGCGCAGGTGATGCGCTACGTGGTGCTGCCGCAGGCGTTTCGCCGCATGCTGCCGCCGCTGGGCAACAACGCGATCGCGCTGCTCAAGGACACCTCGCTGGTGTCGGCCATCGGCCTGGCCGAGCTGGCCTACGCCGCGCGCACCGTGGCCGGCGCCTATGCGCGCTACTGGGAGCCGTACCTGGCGATCTCGGTGGTGTACTGGGTGATGACGCTCGTCCTCACGACCTTGCTGCGCCGACTGGAACACCGTCTCGCGCGCAGCGACCGGGGCTAGGCGCGCCGCCTCGCGCCACAATAGCGCGACATGCCGCCCATATCCCCCGAAGAGACACCCCTCCCGCCGGCCCGGCCGCAGCCCTCGAACCTCGCGGCGCTCGAGCCCCTGAAGCTCCCCGTGTTCCGCATGCTGTGGAGCACCTGGCTCATCGCCAACATCTGCATGTGGATGAACGATGTGGCGGCGGCGTGGATGATGACCTCGCTGACCACCTCGCCGATCTGGGTCGCGCTGGTGCAGTCGGCCTCCACCCTGCCGGTGTTCCTGCTCGGCCTGCCCAGCGGCGCGCTGGCCGACATCCTCGATCGCCGGCGCTGGCTGGTGGCCACGCAGTTCTGGCTGGCCGGCACCGCCGTGGTGCTGTGCGCCGCCATCGCGCTCGACGTGATGACCGCGCCGCTGCTGCTGGCGCTCACCTTCGCCAACGGCATCGGGCTGGCGCTGCGCTGGCCGGTGTTCTCGGCCATCGTGCCCGAGCTGGTGCCGCGCCAACAACTGCCGGCGGCGCTGGGCCTGAACGGCATCGCCATGAACGCCTCGCGCATCGTCGGCCCGCTCACGGCCGGCATGCTGATCGCGAGCGCGGGCAGCGTGTGGGTGTTCGCGCTCAACGCGGTGCTGTCGGTGGCCTCGGGCTTCGTGGTGCTGCGCTGGCGCCGCGAGCACACGCCCAACCCGCTGGGGCGCGAGAAGCTCATCAGCGCGATGCGCGTGGGCGTGCAGTTCGTACGCCAGTCGCAGCGCATGCGGGCGGTGCTCACGCGCGTGTCGCTGTTCTTCTTCCATTCGACGGCGCTGCTGGCGCTGCTGCCGCTGCTGGCACGCAACCTCCAGGGCGGCGGTGCCGGCACCTTCACGCTGCTGCTGGCCGCCATGGGCACGGGCGCGATCATCGCGGTGCTGTTCTTGCCGCGGCTGCGCCAGGCCCTCGGGCGCGACCAGCTGGTGCTGCGCGGCGCCATGCTGCAGTCGGCGGCCACCGCCGTGATGGCCGTGGCGCCCAACGCCTGGGTCGCGGTGCCGGCCATGTTCTTCGGCGGCATGGCGTGGATCACGGTGGCCAATTCGCTGTCGGTGTCGGCCCAGCTCGCGCTGCCCGACTGGGTGCGCGCGCGCGGCATGTCGACCTACCAGATGGCGATCATGGGCGCGAGCGCGATCGGCGCGGCGCTGTGGGGCCAGGTGGCCACCGTCACGTCGCTGAAGCTGAGCCTGGCCATCGCCGCCGTGAGCGGCACGCTGCTGATGCTGGCGGCCATGCGCTGGGTGACCGACGTGAGCGGCGAAGACGACGTGCGCCCCGCCCAGGCCGGCTGGGCCACCGGCCCACCCGCCGAGGCGCCGCAGGAAGACGGCCGCGTGGTGATCACGGTCGAGTACCTGATCGACCCGTCGCGCGCCGCGGCCTTCCACCTCGTGATGCAGCAGACCCGGCGCGCGCGCCTGGGCCAGGGCGCCATCGGCTGGGAGCTGCTGCACGACATCGCGCAGCCCGAGCGCTACGTGGAGCAGATCGTGGACGAGTCGTGGACCGACCACCTGCGCCGCTTCAACCGCGCCACGGCCGCCGACATGGCGCTGCGCGAACGCCGGCTGGCGTTTCACCTCGGCGAAACAGCGCCCGTCATCACACGCTTCGTGGTGCGGCGCTGAGCCCGTCCGTCAGCGGAAGAACAAGAGCCGCGTGAGGAAGGTGTGGTCGGCCTCCGCGGCCATCAGCCCGACCAGCACCAGCAGGCACAGCGGCGGCAGCAGGATGGCGTAGACCAGCGCCAGCCGTTCCCACGCCATGTGCATGAAGACCGCGACGATGAGCCCGGCCTTGAGCAGCATGAAGGTGATGATCAGGCCCCAGCGCAGGTAGCCCTGCACGTGCAGGTAGTCGACCATGTACGACATCGCGCTGAGCACGAACAGGAGCCCCCAGATCTTCAGGTACAGGCCGATGGGGTGCTGCTGGCCGGTGGTGGTGGTGGTGTTCATGGCGGTCGTCCTCACCAGAGATAGAACAGCGCGAAGATGAAGACCCACACCAGGTCCACGAAGTGCCAGTACAGGCCGACGATCTCGACCACCTGGTAGTTGCCGGCCTTGTCGTAGTCGCCGCGCATCAGCTTGAAGGCCACGGTGAACAGCAGCACCACGCCGGCCGACACGTGCAGCCCGTGGAAGCCCGTGATCATGAAGAAGGCCGCGCCGAACTGCGCCGCGCCCATCGGGTTGCCCCAGGGCCGCACGCCCTCCTCGAGGATCAGCTTGGACCACTCGAAGGCCTGCATGCCCACGAAGAGTTCGCCGAAGGTGGCGGTCACGAGCATCAGCGTGGCGGCGTTCACGCGGTCGCCGCGGTAGGCGAAGTTGACCGCCATCGCCATCGTGCCGCTGCTGCTGATGAGCACGAAGGTCATGATCGCGATCAGCAGGAGCGGCACGTCGGCGCCGCCCACGTGCAATGCGAACACCTCGCTCGGGTTCGGCCACGCCGCCGTGGTCGAGACGCGCACCGTCATGTAGCCCGTGAGGAAGCAGCTGAAGATGAAGATGTCGCTCAGCAGGAAGATCCACATCATCGCCTTGCCCCACGAGACCTGGAAGGCCTGGCGGTCGGACGACCAGTCGGCCACCAGCCCGCGCCAGCCGCTCGCGGCGACGGCGGAGCCGGTGAGGGTTGCGGTGGTGGGGTTCATGCGAAGCCTCCTCACGCCGTGCCGCAGAGGACGCGCGCCACCTCCGGCGTCACCCACCCCAGCAGCGCGAACAGCGCCAGCCACACGGCCAGCATGAAGTGCCAGTAGCGTGCGCACAGCGCGATGCGCCATCCGGCCCGGGCGGGGTCAGCCCACGCGACGCGCGCCGCCATCGCCCACCCGACCAGCCCGCCCGCCAGGTGCAGCCCGTGCATGGCGGTCAGCAGGTAGAAGAAGCTGCCCGACGGGTTGCCCGCCGGCATGACCTGCGCGTGCACCATCGCGGCCCAGGCCCACAGCTGCACGCCGAGGAAGCCCACGGCGCACAGGCCGCCGGCCAGCAGCAGGCGGCGCATGCGCGCCGGGTCCACGCGGCGCGAGGCGGCTTCCAGCGCCACGCTGCCCGCCACCAGCAGCGCCGAGCTGAGCCACAGCTGCCACGGCAGCGCGAGTGCGACCGCGTCGCCGCTGCTCATGCGCATCACGTAGGCCACCGTGAAGAGGGAGAACAGCGCGGTGACCACGCCCATGAAGACCCACAGGCCGATGCCCGCAGCGCTGGCGTGCGCGTCGCGCAGCCGAACGTCACGCGGCAGGCCGCGCAGGCGCAGGGCGGCATCCGCGTTCATGCCGGGGCTCCCCGCGCACCGCTCACCGGCACGTCGTTCTCGTCGTCGCTGGCCTGCGGCGGCGCGTTCTGCGCGATGAAGTCTTCCGCCGCGCCCGGCACGCCGTAGGCGTAGGCCCAGCGGTACGCCACAGGCAGCCGCGGCCCCCAGTTGCCGTGGCCGGGCGGCGTTTCGGGTGTCTGCCATTCGAGCGAGGCGGCGCGCCAGGGGTTGGCGCCGGCCGGCCGGCCGCGCCAGGCGCTCCAGGCCAGGTTGGCGATGAAGAGCAGCTGCGCCGCGCCGACCACCAGCGCCGCCACGGTGATGAAGGTGTTGAGGCTGAAGGCCGACGGCGGAATGAACTTGTAGCCGTCGAAGTTGTAATACCGCCGCGGCATGCCCAGCACACCGAGGTAGTGCATCGGGAAATAGATCGCGTAGGTGCCCAGGAAGGTGATCCAGAAATGCAGCCGGCCGATCCGGTCGTCCAGCATGCGGCCGGTGATCTTGGGGAACCAGTGGTAGATGCCGCCGAACACCACCAGCAGCGGCGCCACGCCCATCACCATGTGGAAGTGCGCCACCACGAAGTAGGTGCCCGACAGCGGAATGTCCACGCTCACGTTGCCCAGGAACAGGCCCGTGAGCCCGCCGATGACGAAGGTGCACATGAAGGCCAGCGCGAACAGCATCGGCACCGACAGGTGGATGTCGCCACGCCACAGCGTGAGCAGCCAGTTGTAGACCTTGATCGCCGTGGGCACCGCGATGACCAGCGTGGTGGTCGCGAAGAAGAAGCCGAAGTACGGGTTCATGCCGCTCACGAACATGTGGTGCGCCCACACCACCACGCTGAGCCCGCCGATGGCCACGATGGCCCACACCATCGTGCGATAGCCGAAGATGCGCTTGCGCGCATGCACGCTGATCAGGTCCGACACGATGCCGAAGGCCGGCAGCGCCACGATGTAGACCTCGGGATGGCCGAAGAACCAGAACAGGTGCTGGAACAGCAGCGGGCTGCCGCCCTTGTAGCCCGTGACCTGCCCCATCGACACCAGCGCCGGCATGAAGAAGCTGGTGCCCATCGTGCGGTCCAGCAGCAGCATCACGCCGCTGACGAACAGCGCCGGGAAACCCAGCAGCGCCAGCACCGTGGCCACGAAGATGCCCCACACCGTGAGCGGCATGCGCAGCAGCGTCATGCCCCGGCAGCGCGCCTGCAGCACGGTGGTCGCGTAGTTCAGGCCGCCCATGGTGGTGGCCACGATGAAGATCAGCAGCGACACCAGCATCAGCACGATGCCGCCGCCGTGGCCCGGCGTGCCGGGCAGGATCGACTGCGGCGGGTACAGCGTCCAGCCCGCGCCCGTGGGACCGCCCGCCACGAAGAAGCTCGCCATCAGCACCACCACCGACAGCAGGTAGACCCAGAAGCTCAGCATGTTGAGGTAGGGAAACACCATGTCGCGCGCGCCAACCATGAGCGGGATCAGGTAGTTGCCGAAGCCGCCGAGGAACAGCGCCGTGAGCAGGTAGATCACCATGATCATTCCGTGCATGGTCACGAACTGGTAGTAGCGCTCGGCGTTGATGAACTCGAACTGGCCCGGAAAACCGAGCTGCAGCCGCATGAGGTTGGACAGCACCAGGCCGACCACGCCCACCGCGATCGCGGTGCAGGCGTACTGCACGGCGATCACCTTGTGGTCCTGGCTCCAGACATAGCGGCGCAGGAAGCTCTGCGGCGCCGGGTGGCCGGCGTCGTCGTGTTCGTCGTCTTGAGTGAGCGCAGAAGAAGTCATCGCGCAGCCTTCTGTTCGGTGGCAGCCTGCGCCGGCGGGCTGCCCAGACTCTGGATGTAGGCCACCAGCGCGGCCAGTTCCTCGTCGCTCAGGTCGATCTTCGGCATCACCGGCGGGAAGCCCTTCACATGGCGCGCCTGCGGGTCGCGGATGAAGCTGCGCAGATAGGCCTCATCGACCCGCGCCGTGCTACCGTCGGCCATCGACTCGTTCTTGCCGTACAGGCCCTTCCAGGTCGGCCCGACGCGCGCGCTGCCGTCGACGGTGTGGCAGGCCACGCAGCCCTTGGCGTCGGCCAGCGCGCGGCCCTGGTCGACGCGGGCGCCGCCACCGCCGGCCGGTGCCTGTGCAGCCTGCGTCGCCTTGGCCGCCTGCGCCAGCTGCATCGCGCCGAAGGTCGGCAGCGTCGCGCGCCAGGCGTCGTAGGCCGCCGCGTCCTCCACCACCACGAAGCCGCGCATGTTCGGGTGCCCCACGCCGCACAGCTGCGCGCACAGCGCCTCGTAGCGGCCCGCGACGGTGGGCGTGAACCAGAAGCGGCTCACCTGCCCCGGCACGATGTTCATGCGGGCGCGGATGGGGGGCACGAAGAAGTCGTGCAGCACGTCGTGGGAGCGCATCAGCACCAGCACCGGCTGGCCGATCGGCAGGTGCACCTCGTCGCCGGGGACCAGCAGGTCGTCCTGCCCTGCGGGGTCGGTCGGGTCGAGCCCGAAGGGGTTGGCGGCGCTGACGAAGCGCGCATCGGTCGCGCCCAGCTTGCCGTCCGCGCCCGGCAGGCGAAAGCGCCACTGCCACTGCTGGCCCAGCACCTCGAGCAGGAGCGCGTCGTGCGGCGTGCGCACGTAGTTCGCGTACACCACGAGGCCGGGCGCCAGCAGCGCCATGATGCCGACGGTGGTGGCGCCGATCAGCCAGCGCTCGAGCGTCTTGTTCTCAGGCGCATGCGGCGCCACGCGGCGCCCCTCGCGGTGGCGAAAGCGCACCACGGTGTAGGCGAGGAACACGTTGATGACGACGAAGAACAGGCCCGTGATGACCAGCGTGATGGTCAGCGTGTCGTCCATGCGCTGCCAGTTGGAGGCCAGCGGCGTCGTCCACCACGGGTTGACGAGGTGGAACGCCACCGAGGCCACCACGATGAACAACAGGACGACGGCGATGGTCATGTGCTGCGCTCCCTGGGGTGGCCATCGTGGGGTCCGGGAGTCGCATGCGCGGTGGCTTCAGCGGATCGCCGGAATCCGCGGCTCTTCGCCCTCGAAGCGGGCCTCGGGGTGCGTGGCCTCCAGCATCGCCTCGACCTCGCGCACGCGCGCGGGCGGCAGGTCGACCATCAACAGGACCTGGCCCTGCGCGATGGCGCTCTCGAAGCGCGCCAGCCGCGGGCTCGGGATCGACACGCCGACCATGGTGGCCGACCAGGCGCCCACCACACCGCCCAGCAGCGCCAGGCCCACGGCCACGGCCCACTCGGGCTCGTCGCCGAACACCGGGAACAGCAGCGCGGCCAGCAGCCCGGCGACGACACCGCAGGCGGTGCCGAGCACCCAGCCGGTCTTGGCGGCGTGAACGAGGTCGGAGGTCTGCCAGACGTTGGCCGCGTGGAGCCCGGCCATGTCCTGGCCTTCGCGTGCGGCGAAATGCAGGTGCGCGATGTCGACACGCGCCCGCAGCAGATCGTGCATCGCCTGCCTGGCACTCGCCAGGTCCGGCAACAGCCAATAGATGCGTCTTTTCACGGCGCCTCCTTTCCGTCTTGCGACGAGCAAGAGACCATGCCTGAGTTATAGGCTCCAGAGGGGCCGCATTCAAGTCGGCCGCGGGCGCCCGCGCCGGACGATGCGACACGGCGCCCGCAGGTGTTTTGACCACCTGCATCGTTTTGCTGGCACGCCCCTTGCAAGCAGCTATGCAAGGGTATCCACGCATGGTCTACCTTTTTTGACCACGTGGATAATTTAGACTCCCCCACCCGTTCTCATGAGGTTTGCCACGATGAATCCGCCCCCGTTGCGCAGCCGCTTCTGGTCCGACCTGACCAGTGAAGAGTTCTCCCGCCTCGACCGCGAACGGCTGATCGCCGTGCTGCCGGTGGGCGCGACCGAACAGCACGGCCCCCATTTGCCGATGTCGACCGACACCGCCACCATCGACGGCATGGTGCGCGCCAGCCTGCCCTACCTGCCCGACGACCTGCCGGTGCTGTTCCTGCCCACCGTGCCCTACGGCAAGAGCAACGAGCACTCGCGCTACCCGGGCACGCTCACGGTGTCGGCCAACACACTGATCTCGCTGTGGAAGGACGTCGGCGCCTGCGTCGCCAAGGCCGGCGTGCGCAAGCTGGTGCTCTACAACAGCCACGGCGGCCAGATGAGCGTCATGGACATCGTGGCGCGCGACCTGCGCGAAGAGCACGACATGATGGTCGTGGCCGCCAACTGGTACACGCTGGGCCTGCCCGAGGGCCTGTTCACCGCGCACGAAGGCAAGCACGGCATCCATGCCGGCGACCTCGAGAGCTCGGTGATGCTGCACCTCACGCCCGACTATGTGCGCAAGGATCAGTTCCAGAACTTCGGCTCCATGACCGAGCAGCTGGCGGCCGAAAACAAGTTCCTGTCGATCACGCCCAGCGGCAAACTCGGCTGGCAGATGCACGACATCAACCCGGCCGGCGCCGCCGGCGACGCCACCCGCGCCAGCGCCGAGAAGGGCGCGGCGGTGCTCGACCACGTGGGCCGGCGCTTCGTCGAACTGCTGCACGAGATCGACCGCTTCCCGCTCTCGCGCCTGGCCAACGTTCCGGCCTGGCGCTGACGCCAAGGAGTCCCATGGAAAGCCCCACGCCATCCACCGCCGCGCCGTCGGCCACCCCGCTGGTCCGCCTGCGCAACGTCGGCAAGCGTTTTGCCAACGGCACGCTCGCCCTGCAGGGCATGACGCTCGACATCGGCGAGCACGACTTCGTCAGCTTCCTGGGCCCCTCGGGCTGCGGCAAGAGCACCGCGCTGCGGCTGATCGCCGGGCTCACGCGCATCAGCTCGGGCGACATGCAATGGTCGGGCGCCAACACCGGCAGCGCCAAGGACAGCAAGAGCGACCGCGACCTGGGCTTCGTGTTCCAGGAGCCCACGCTCATGCCCTGGACCAAGGTGTTCGACAACGTCTGGCTGCCGCTCAAGCTCGCGGGCATGAGCCGCGACGAAGCCGCGCCGGTGGTGCAGCACGTGCTGGAACTGGTCGGCCTCTCGCGCTTTGCCGACGTGTACCCGCGCGAGCTCTCGGGCGGCATGAAGATGCGCGTGTCGATCGCGCGCGCGCTGGTCACGCACCCGCGCCTGCTGCTCATGGACGAGCCCTTTGCCGCGCTCGACGAAATGACGCGCATCAAGCTCAACAACGACCTGCTGGCCATCTGGCGCGAGCACCGCTTCTCGATCGTGTTCGTCACGCACAGCGTGTACGAGTCGGTCTACCTGTCGAACCGCATCGTCGTGATGGCGGCGCGCCCGGGCCGCGTGATCGACGAGATCGCCATCGACGAGCCCTACCCGCGCGGAGAAGCCTTCCGCACCTCCAGCCGCTACAACGCGCACTGCACGGCTGTTTCGCAATCTCTGCACGGAGCGCTCCATGGCCTCGACATCGACCATTGAAACCGTGATGCCCCTCGACACCAACGAAGCCACGCCGTCCGCCGAGACGCTGCGCGCGCACGAAGACAAGCTGCGCCGGCGCGAGGCGACGCTGCGCATCGTCGTGCCGGTCGTCATCGTCGCGGCGCTGCTGCTGGTGTGGGAGTGGATGGTGCGCGCCAACGACATCCCGCACTACATCCTGCCCGCGCCCTCGCTCATCCTGCGCACGCTGTTCGACAACTGGGGTTCGCTCTCGGGCGCGCTGTGGTTCACGGTGAAGCTCACGCTGCTGGCGCTGGGCGCCGCCATCGTCGGCGGCGTGCTGCTGGCGATTGCGTTTGCGCTGTTCAAGTGGGTGGAGATCGGCCTGTTCCCGATCGCCGTGATCCTGCAGGTGACGCCGATCATCGCGATCGCGCCGCTGATCCTGATCTACGTGTCGAGCACCACGGCGGCGCTGTTGCTGTGCGCGTGGATCGTGGCCTTCTTCCCCATCTTGTCGAACACCGTCATCGGCCTGAAGAGCGCCGACAGCAACCTGCGCGACCTGTTCCAGCTGTACAAGGCCTCGCCCTGGCAGACCTTCCGCTACCTGCTGGCGCCCAGCGCGCTGCCGTACTTCATGGCGGGCCTGAAGATCGCCGGCGGCCTGAGCCTGATCGGCGCGGTGGTGGCCGAGTTCACGGCCGGCACGGCGGGCAAGGAAACGGGGCTGGCCTCGCGCATCCTCGAGTCGAGCTTCCGCACCGAGATCCCGATGATGTTCGCGGCGCTGCTGCTCGTGTCTCTGCTGGGCATCGTGATCTTCATCGTGTTCGCCGCCCTGTCGCGGCTGGTGCTCGGCCACTGGCACGAGAGCGAGATGCGCCGTGAACGCTAGAACCCCGCTGTCCACCGTCGATTGGGACGCCGTGCGCGACGAGCTGCACGGCCTGAACGTGATCGCCACGCCCAGCCAGCGCAAGCAGCTGTCGAAGGACTTCTACTGGTACAGCCCCATCCTCACGGCGCAGCTCGCGGGCTGCGTGGCCGACCTCGTGGTCAAGGTCAGCACCGAGGACGACGTGCGCCAGGCCGCGGCCGTGGCCGCGAAGTGGAAGCTGCCGCTCACCGTGCGCGCCGGCGGCACCGGCAACTACGGCCAGTGCGTGCCGCTCGAAGGCGGGCTCGTGCTCGACGTGACGCAGATGTGCCGCGTGCTCGACCTGGCCGACGGCCGCATCCGCGTCGAGGCCGGTGCGCGCATGCACGACATCGACCTGGCCGCGCGCGAGACCGGGCAGGCGCTGCGCATGTGGCCCTCGACCTGGCATGTGGCCAGTATCGGCGGCTTCATCGCGGGCGGCTTCGGTGGCATCGGGTCGTTCCGCCACGGCATCCTGCGCGACCCCGGCAACCTGCTGCGCGCGCGCGTGATGACGGTGGAGCGCGAGCCGCGCGTCATCGAGCTGGTGGGCGACGAGATCCAGCAGGTGCACCATGCCTACGGCACCAATGGCGTGATCCTCGACGTGGAAGTGGCGCTGAGCCCGGCGGTCGACTGGGTGCATTGCACGGCGCTGTTCGACACCTACCGCGGCGCGCTCGACTTCGGCATTGCCGCGCAGGCGCCCTCGCTGGACATCTTCCTGCTGTCGACCGTGGAGGCGCGCTTCTCGCCCTACTACACGGCCATGGGCGATCGCTTTCCGCCCGACCGGCACGCGGTGTTCACCATGGTCTCGCCCGACTCGATGCCCGAGTTCCGCGCGCTCGCGGCGGCGCACGGCGGCACCCTGTCGGTGGCCGGCACCGAGGCCGAACTGCAGGCCGAGGGCCTGCCGCCCGCCTACGAGTGCGCCTTCAACCACACGACGCTGCAGGCGCTGAAGGCCGACCGCAGCTGGACCTACCTGCAGGTGGCCTACGCACAACCCTTCGATCCGGCCGTGGTCGAGCGCCACCTGCAAATCTTCGGCGACGACGTGCTGCAGCACCAGGACTTCGCACGCGCCAACGGCCAGTGCGGCACCTTCGGCATCCTGCTCGTGCGCTGGAAGGGCGAGGCCCACCAGTACGAGGTGATGCGCGAGATCGAGTCGCAGGGCGGCGCGCAGATCTTCAACCCGCACGTCTTCACCATCGAGGACGGCGGCATGAAGACCATCGACACGCAGCAGATCGAGTTCAAGAAGCGCAGCGACCCGATGGGCCTGATGAACCCCGGCAAGACGCGCGGCTGGACGCCCGACATGGCCGTCGAGCGCTGAAAAACATTTAGTCTTCGCATCCCGTCCCCATCCCAACCTCCACAGGAGTCCGTCCCCATGCGCATCCCCGCTTTCTCTCTTCGGCCGCTGGCCTTCGGCCTGGCCCTCGCAGGTGCTGCCTTCGCCGCACACGCCCAGGAAAAAGTGGTGTTCGCCACCAACTGGAAGGCGCAGGCCGGCCACGGCGGCTTCTACCAGGCGCTGGTGGACGGCACCTACAAGAAGTACGGCCTGGACGTGGAAATCATGCAGGGCGGCCCGATGGTCAACAACCGGCCCATGCTGCCGGCCGGCAAGATCGACTTCCTCATGACCGGCAACCTGCTGCAGTCCTTCGACAACGTGAAGAACGGCGTGCCCACCGTGGTGGTCGCGGCCATCTTCCAGAAAGACCCGCAGGCCATGTTCGCCCACCCGGGCCAGGGCTACGACACCTTCAAGGACATGACCAAGGCGCCCGTGGCCTTCATCGGCAAGGACGGCCAGTTCAGCTTCTGGCAGTGGATGAAGTCGGAGCACGGCTTCAAGGACTCGCAGCTCAAGCCCTACACCTTCAACGTGGGCCCGTTCCTCGCGGACAAGAAGTCGATCCAGCAGGGCTACGCCATCTCGGAGCCGCTGTCGATCAAGGCCCAGGCCGGCTTCGACCCCGTGGTGCACCTGTTGGCCGACCACGGCTTCTCGACCTACGCCACCACCATCGAGACCCGCGCCGACCTCATCAAGACCAAGCCCGAGACGGTGCGCAAGTTCATCGAGGCCTCGATCGTCGGCTGGAACAACTACCTCTATGGCGACAACAAGGCCGCCAACGAGCTCATGGCCAAGACCAACCCCGACGCCACGCCGGCCGCGCTGCAGGGCTCCATCGATCTCATCAAGAAGATGGGCATCGTGGACAGCGGCGACTCGCTCACCAAGGGCATCGGCGCCATGGACGAGGCACGCGTGAAGGACTTCTACGACAAGATGGTCAAGGCCGGCCTGTACAAGCCGGGCGAGATCGACCTGTCGAAGGTCGCGACCACGCAGTTCGTCAACAAGGGCGTGGGTGTCGACATCCGCAAGAAGCTCACCGGCAAGTAATTCGCTTCGTTTTTTCCCGTGGGTCGCGCGGGGCTTGCGCCGGGGTCAGATGCCGGCGCCTGGGTTGCCATAAGGCACTGCGCGGCCTTTGTTCCCTTGGGCTCTGACCCCGTCTCGCCGAACAGGCGAACCGGCCCGAACCATGAAAACGCTCGTCGTCCATTGCCATCCGAACCCTGACAGCTTCAACCACGCGCTGTACCGCACCGCCCTCGAGGCCCTCACGCCGCGACACCCCGTCAAGGCCATCGACCTGTACGCCGAGGGCTTCGACCCGACGCTGACACGCGAAGAGCGCATCGCCTACCTCGACAACCCCGAACTGATCCGCGAACGCGTGAAACCCCACGTCGAAGCGCTGCTGTGGGCCGAGCACCTGGTGTTCGTCTACCCCACCTGGTTCCATGGACCGCCGTCCATGCTCAAGGGCTGGCTCGAGCGCGTGTGGCTGCCGGGCGTGGCCTTCCTGCCCGCCGAGCGCAAGGGGCAGCTCGCCAAGTCGGGCATGCGGCACATCCGCCGGCTGACGGTGGTGACCACCGGCGGCTCGCCACGCTGGTTCGTGATGGCCATCGGCGACCCCGGGCGGCGGCTGTTCACGCGCGCGCTGCGGGCGCTGTTCGCGTGGCGCTGCAAGGTCACGTGGCTGCAGCTGCACGACATGAACGCCGTCACCGACAGCGACCGCACCCATTTCATCGCGCGCGTGGCGCGCACGCTGCACAACATCCAGTAGACAAGCAGGGAGACACACACCATGAGCCTCGAACGCACGCTGACCGTCCGTGTCGAACGCATCTCGCGCCAGACGCCGGAAATCCTGGCCTTCGAGCTGGCGCACCCGTGGGGCCGACCGCTGCCCGGCTACGAGGCCGGCGCGCACATCGACGTGCACATGCCCGGCGGCTTCTCGCGACAGTACTCGCTGGCGCGCGCGCCCTCGGGCACGGGCGGCTACGTGATCGGCGTGAAGCGCGAGCACGCCAGCCGCGGCGGCTCGGCCTCGATGCACGAGCGCGTGCGCGAGGGCGACCTGATCGCGATCAGCGCACCGCGCAACACCTTCCCGCTGCGCGCCGAGGCCCGGCGCCACCTGCTGCTGGCCGGCGGCATCGGCATGACGCCGCTGCTGGCCATGGCGCAGGCGCTGGCCGCGCGCGGCGCCGACTTCACGCTGTGCGTGTTCGCGCGCAGCGAGGAGCACCTGGCCTTCGCCGAGGCGCTGCACGCGCCCGCGCTGGCGCCGCACCTGAAGCTGCACCTGGACCAGGGCGATGCGACGCAACGCATCGACCTGCACGCCCTGCTGGCCGAGCGCGCGCCCGACACGCACCTGTACGTGTGCGGCCCCGGCGGCTTCATGCAGGCGGTGCGCGAGGCCGCCGCGCACTGGCCCGAAGATGCACTGCACACCGAGTACTTCGCCGCGCCCACCGGCACGGCCGCCGCCACCACGGGCCTGCCCTTCACGCTGAAGCTGGCGCGGCGCGGCATCGAGGTGCCGGTCGCGGCCGACCAGACCGCGGTCGATGCGCTGCATGAAGTGGGCATCGACATCCCCGTGTCGTGCCAGCAGGGCCTGTGCGGCACCTGCGTGGTCGAGGGCGACGGCAACGGCGCCGAGCACCGCGACTTCTGCCTCACGGGCACCGAGCGGCGCACCAAGGTGGCACTGTGCTGCTCGCGCGCCAAGGGCCCCGACCTGGTGCTGCAGCTGTGAGCGTGACGGACACCGACAGCGAAGCCCCCGCCACGCGCGGGCGTTCGCGCAAGTACACGCAAGTGCTGGGCCTCATCAACCAGGCCGCCATCGAGGTGTTCGCCAGCGAAGGGCTGGCCGGCGCCTCGACGCAGGCCATCGCCGACAAGGCGGGCCTGTCGAAGGCGCAGCTGCACTACTACATCGAGAGCAAGGAGGCGCTGTACCGCCAGGTGCTGCAGGACATCCTGACCGACTGGATCGTGGTGTTCGGCTTCAGCGACGAGGCCTTCGGCCCGCGCAAGGTGCTGGGCGACCTGATCCAGCGCAAGATGATGTTCTCGTTCGAGCACCCGCTGCGCTCGCGCATCTTCACCGCCGAGATGATGCGCGGCGCGCCCGTCATCAACAGCATGATGGACACGAGCAAGCAGCGCACCGACCAGGCCGCCGCCGTGATCCAGAACTGGATGAACCAGGGCCTGATGGACACCGCCGACCCGATGCTGGTGCTGTTCCACATCTGGGCCGTGACGCAGTTCTACGCCGACCACGCCACGCAGGCCGCCTACTACCGCAACACGGCGCAGCAGGGCGAGGACAAGGACCGCCGCTACCTGATCGAGCAGGTGACGGAGTTCCTGCTCAAGGGCGCGGGCGTCAAGTAGCCGCGCGCTGCGGCAGGTACATGGTGGCCTCGACTTCGACGAGCACCTCGTCGCCCGGCAGGAAGCGCGACACCTCGACCACCGTGCTCACCGGCGGCTCGCCCGGATAGAACAGGCCGCGCACGCGGTTGTAGAAGGCGTAGTGCGGCAGGTGGCGGAAGTACTGCACCAGCTTCACCACGTCTTCCATCGTGCCGCCGTGCTCGGCTGCGATCTGGCGGATGCGCTCCAGCACGAACCAGCTCTGCGCCACGATGGGCGCCTCGAAGACGTCGACCGACATCTGGCCCGTGGCATAGCCCACGCCCTGCAGCGCGGTGCGGGCGGCTTCGGGAATGGCGTCGTAGCCCGCCACCGCGCGGCGCGTGGCCGGGTCGACGGCGACCACGCCGCTCATGAAGACGAAATCGCCGACGCGCTTGGCGGCGGCATAGTTGGCCATCGGCTTGCCCATGCTCATGGTGTGTTCTCCAGTGCCCGGCCTGCGCGGTAGACGGTGCGTTGCCGTCCGCGCGGGCCGATGAGTTCGTGTTCGTCGGTGGCGGCCAGCACCACCAGGTCGGCCGGGCAGCCCGGCGCGATGCGGCCGTCCCACGCGAGGCCCAGCGCTTTCGCGGGGTTCACGGTGATGGTGTCGAGCCAGTCGGCGGCGGGCGCGAGGTGCGCCATCTGCACGCCCAGGCCGAAGGTCTCGAGCAGGTCGTAGCTGCCGTAGGGATAGAAGGCGTCCTGCACGTTGTCGGTGGCCAGGCTGGCGCGCAGGCCGTGCGCAGCCGCCTCGCGGATGCGCGTGATGCCGCGCGCCACGGGCGTGCGGTCCCACGCGCCCTGCAGGTAGAGGTTGGTGGTCGGCAGCGCGACGAGGTGCAGCCCGGCGCCGGCGCACAGCGTGAGCGTTTCTGCGGCCACGGCATCGTCCTGCACCGAGAGCGAGCAGGCGTGGCCGCAGACCACGCGGCCCTTGAAGTCGCGCGCGCGCACCAGCTGCGCGATGCTGCGCAGGCCGCTGGCGTCGGTGTCCAGGCCTTCGTCGACGTGGAAGTCGAGCCCCAGCCCGTGCTGTTGCGCGAGGTCGAACACGCGGCCCAGCTTGGCGAAGAGGCCGTCGTTGCGGTAGATGAAAGCGCCCAGCGAACCGCCCGCGCGCTTCACGTCGCGCGCGATGCGCTCGCCGGCGGCGAGGTCGGCGAACACGTCGAGCGGCACGAGCGCGACGAACTGCAGCTCGATGCGGCCGGCCCATTCCTCGCGCAGCGCCTCGAACACGGCCAGCGCGGCCGGCGGCTCGGGCTCGACCCAGTCGAGGTGCGTGCGCAGCGCGCGCGTGCCGGCGCGCCAGGCCTCGTTCAGTGCGCGCTCCATGCGCAGGCGCAGCGAGGCGCCGGTCCAGCTCGCGCGGTGGCGGCCCATGCGCTCGATGGCGGTGAACAGGTCGCCCTGCGCAGCGCCGACGTCCTGCACGGTGAAGTTCTTGTCGATGTGCGCATGCGCCTCGACGAGTGCGCTCAGCAGCGTGCCGCGCGCCTGCGTCTGCGAGGCGCTGGGCGCGATGGCCGCGACCTTGTCGCCCTCGATCGTGACGTCGAAGACCTGCGCATCGCCCGCTGCCGCGAAGCCCCGCAGCGGCGCCGGAATGCGCAGCGCTTCGAGCGTCGTGGTCGTCATGCGCGCTGGCGCCAGTCGCGCAGCCAGCCCAGGCCGGCCGAGGTGCCGCCGGGCTCCATGCCGCGGCGCGGGCGGTACTCGCAACCGACCCAGCCCTGCCAGCCGCACTGCGCCGAAACCTCGTCGATCACGCCGAAGAGGTAGTCGTAGTTCTGCTCGCCCACATCGGGCTCGTGGCGCTCGGGCACGCCCGCGATCTGCAGGTGGCCGACGCGGCCGGTCGGCAGGTACTGGCGCAGCTTCATCGCCACGTCGCCTTCGACGATCTGGCAGTGGTACAGGTCCATCTGCACCTTGAGGTTGGCGGCGCCCACGGTCTCGACGATCTGGTGCGCGTGGTCCTGCCGGTTGAGAAAGAAGCGCGGAATGTCGCGCGTGTTGATCGGCTCGATCAGCACGTCGCGCCCGGCCTTCGCGGCCTCGGCCGCGGCCCAGCGCAGGTTCCCGACATAGACGGCTTCTACGGCCTCGCGCGTGAGGTTGTCGGGCACGAGGCCGGCCATGACGTGGATGCGCGGGCAGTCGAGCGCCACGGCGTAGTCGATGGCCTTGGCAATGCCTTCGCGGAACTCGCCCTCGCGCCCCGGCAGGCAGGCCAGGCCGCGTTCGCCGCCGGCCCAGTCGCCGGGTGGGCCGTTGAACAGCACCTGCTGCAGGCCGTTGTGCTTCAGGCGGGCGACGATTTCCTCTTTCGAGAAGTCGTAGGGAAAGAGGTACTCGACGGCCTGGAAGCCGTCTTTCGCGGCGGCGTCGAAGCGGTCGAGAAATGCGAGCTCCGGGTAGAGCATCGAGAGGTTGGCGGCAAATTGGGGCATGGGGTGTTTGTACTACCAGCGCGCACCGAAAGTGCGGCGCAGTTCATCGATCTGGTCGGGGGTGAGCGGTGCGGGCCGGGTGGCCTGCGTGAGCAGCTGCAGGCGGGCGGTTTCTTCCAGCTCTTCGAGCACGGCCATGGCGGCGGCCGGCGTCTCGTGCCAGACGTTGGGGCCCAGGCGCGCGAGCATCGCCGCGCGGATCGGCGTGCCGGCCGCGCCGTAGCGCGCGATGGTCTGCGCCACCTGCTCGGCCGCCTCGGGCGCGCCGGGGCGGTGGTACGGAATGACCGGCACATGGCCGACCTTCATCACGAAGTAGGGCGTGAGCGCGGGCAGCAGTTCGGCCTGCGGGTTGCCCAGGGTCAGGGCCACGCAATGCGTGCTGTGCGTGTGGATCACGCACGCCGTGCCCGCATCGAAGTCGCGCGCGGCGGCGTAGATGCGCGTGTGCAGCGCGATGGTCTTGCTGGCGCGGTCGCCGCCGGTCTGCTGGCCCTGCGCATCGAGCCGCGCGAGCCGCGCGGGGTCGAGAAAGCCCAGGCAGGCGTCGGTCGGCGTGATGAGGAAGCCGTCGTCCAGCCGCACGCTGATGTTGCCGGCCGTGGCGTGCACATAGCCGCGCTCGAACAGGCTGCGGCCGACGCGGCAGATTTCGTCGCGAGCTTCGTTCTCGGTCATGCGAGCACTGTAAAAGCTTTGGTGAAGAAATCGTCGCTGCCGAAGTTGCCCGACTTCAGCGTGATGTGCAGCCCCGCTTCGGGCGCCGCATCGCAGCGCGCATGGCACCACGGCACGCCGGGGTCGATCTGCGGACCGATCTGCATCTGCGCGATGCCCAGCGCCTGCACGCAGGCGCCCGAGGTCTCGCCGCCGGCCACCACCAGCTGGTGCACGCCGCGCTCGACCAGGCCGCGCGCAATGGCGGCGATGGTGCGTTCGACCATCGCGCCGGCTTCTTCCACGCCGAGCCGCCCCTGCACCGACTTCACGGCGCCGGCTTCGGCGGTCGAGTAGACGAGCACGGGGCCTTTGTCGATCAGCGGTGCGGCCCAGGCCAGCACTTCGGCGGTCACGTCCACGCCCGCCGCGATGCGCAGCGGGTCGATGGCCATGGCCGCGCCGCCGCGCTGGATGAAGTCGAGCACCTGCCGGTTGGTGGCCAGCGAGCAGCTGCCCGACACCACCGCGGTCTTGCCGCCGGCCTTCGGCAGCGCGCTGGCCTGCGACGACGGCGCGAGGCCGAAGTTGGCCGGCAGGCCGATGGCCACGCCCGAGCCCGCCGTGAGCAGCGGCAGCTTGGCGAGCGCCGGGCCCATGCGCAGCAGGTCGTCGTTCGACACGGCATCGACGATGGCGATCGAAACGCCCTCGGCCTTCAGCTGCGCGATGCGTTCTTCGATGGCCGCTGCGCCGCGTGCGACCACCGCGTGGTCGATCAGGCCGACCTTGCGCGTGCACTGCGCCTGCAGCACGCGCACGAGGTTCGGGTCGGTCATCGGCGTGAGCGGATGGTTCTGCATGCCGCTCTCGTTGAGCAGCACGTCGCCCGCGAACAGGTAGCCCTTGAACACGGTGCGCTTGTTGTCGGGGAAGGCGGGCGTGGCGATGGTGAAGTCGCAGCCCAGCGCGTCCATCAGCGCCTCGGTCACGGGGCCGATGTTGCCCCTGACCTCGCCGGTGAAGGTGCTGTCGAAGGTGGAGCAGTACTTGAAGTAGATCTGCTGCGCGCCCTGCGCCTGCAGCCAGCGCAGCGCGTCGAGCGACTGCGCGATGGCCTCGGCCGGTGCGATGGTGCGCGACTTGAGCGCGACCACGACCGCGTCCACGTCGGCATCGAGCGGCCCGGCGGGCACGCCGATGGTCTGCACCACGCGCATGCCGGCGCGCACGAGGTTGTTGGCCAGGTCGGTGGCGCCGGTGAAGTCGTCGGCGATGCAGCCGAGCACGAGCTTCGCCATCGCTCAGCCCTTCAGCGCGAGCGTGACCGCCTGCGCGTTCTCGCGCACGTAGTCGCGCAGGATGGCGTCGAAGCTGGCGTCGGCCTTCAGGCCCAGCGCCTCGGCACGCGCGGCGTGGATGCGGCTGGGCCAGCTGGTGACGATCTTCGCGATGGCGGCGTCGGGCTCCCAGTCGATGAGGGCGGTGGCCTCGGTGCCGGCGATGCGCTCGAGCGCCTGCGCCATCTCGCGCACGGTGGTGGTCAGCGCGGGCAGGTTGACCGCGGTGCGCGCGCCCCATTCGGCGGCGCCGGCGGTGGCCGCGCGCACGATGCCGGCGACGGTGTTGCCGGGCGAGGCCAGCGCGACCGGCGTCTCGGGCGCCACGGGGCAGCGCGCGCGCACGCCGGCCAGCGGCTCGCGCAGCATGCCGCTCAGGAAGCTGGAGGCCGCGCCGTTCGGGCGGCCCGGGCGCACCGACACCGTCATGAGCCGCACGTTGCGGCCCTGCACGAAGCCCTTGCGCGTGTAGTCGGCCACCAGCTGCTCGCCGATGAACTTCTGGATGCCGTAGCTGTTCTGCGGCGTGGGCAGCGTGGTGTCCTCGATCACCGCGGGCAGGCGCTGCTCGGGCGAATCGCCGAACACGGCGACGGAGCTGGAGAACACGAACACGGGCGCGTGGCCCGCGCTGCGGCAGGCGTCGAGCAGGGCGCGCGTGGTGTCCAGGTTGCTGCGCATGCCGAGGTCGAAGTCGGCCTCGCACTCGCCGCTCACGGCGGCGGCGAGGTGGAACACGGCGTCGGTGTCGGCCAGCGGCAATGCACCGTTGGCCGCCTGTTCGTAGAGGTCGCCCTGCACGAACTGGATGCGCGCGTCAGCCGCGAGGTCGGCGGGCGGCGGCACGCGGTCGGCGAGCGTGATGCGTGCGATGTCCTGGGGCTGGCCGCCGGCCAGTGCGAGCGGGCCGCCCGCGAGCAGGGTGCGGGCGAGGCGGGCGCCGAGGAAGCCGCAGCCGCCGGTGATGAGAACGTTCATGGTGTGTGTCTTTCCTGGGTCGGTGGAGCGCTGTCGCTCGATGCTATTTTTTCCCGGCAGGCAGTTCGATGCCCGGGAAGATCTTGATGACCGCGCTGTCGTCCTCGCGCGCGAAGCCGGCCGTGGAGGCCTGCATGAACATCTGGTGCGCGGTGGACGACAGCGGCAGCGGAAACTTGCTGGCGCGCGCCACGTCGAGCACCAGGCCCAGGTCCTTCACGAAGATGTCGACGGCCGACAGCGGCGTGTAGTCGCCCGCCAGCACGTGGGCCATGCGGTTCTCGAACATCCAGCTGTTGCCGGCGCTGTGGGTGATGACTTCGTACAGCGCGTCGGGGTTCACGCCCTCGCGCAGGCCCAGCGCCATGGCCTCGGCCGCGGCGGCGATGTGCACGCCGGCCAGCAGCTGGTTGATGACCTTCACCTTGCTGCCCGCGCCGGCCGAATCGCCCAGGCGGTAGACCTTGGCGGCCATCGCGTCGAGCATCGCGCCGGCCTTCTCATACGCCGCGGGCGTGCCGGCGGTCATCATCGTCATCTGGCCGCTCGCGGCCTTGGCGGCGCCGCCGGAAATGGGCGCGTCCAGGTACAGGATGCCCTGCTGCGCGAGGCGCGCTTCGAGCGCCACCGACCAGTTCGGGTCGACGGTGGAGCACATCACGAACAGGCTGCCGGGCTTCATCGATGCCGCGCAGCCGGGCGTGGTGCCGTCGCCGAACAGCACCGACTCGGTCTGCGCCGCGTTGACGACCACGCTGACCACGATGTCGCACTGCGCGCCGAGCGCAGCCAGCGTGTCGCAGGCGGTGCCGCCTTCGCGCGCGAAGGCCTCGGCGACGCCGGGGCGCACGTCGAACACATGCGGCGCATGGCCCGCGCGGCGCAGCGATTGCGCCATGCCGCTGCCCATGGCGCCCAGGCCCACGAGGCCGACGACGGGGGTGTTGCTGGAAGAAGAAGTCATGTCGTGCGTCCTTCGATCACCGGTTGACCAGTTGCTTCGGGGTGAGCCACACGCCGATGGCGCCGAGCACCAGCGCGCCGGCCAGCACGTACATGCCGATCTGGGTGCTGCCCGTGAGGTCCTTCAGGTAGCCGATGAGGTACGGGCTCACGAAGCCCGCGAGGTTGCCCACCGAGTTGATGACCGCGATGCCCGCTGCCGCCGCCGTGCCCGAGAGGAAGGCGGTGGGCAGCGACCAGAAGAGCGGCGCGCAGGTGAGCACGCCGGCTGCGGCGAGCGACAGGAAGGTCAGCGACACGACCGTGTTCTGCGTGTACGAGGCCGCGACCGTGAAGCCCACGGCGCCCATCATCGCGGGGATGATCAGGTGCCAGCGGCGCTCGCGGCGCGCGTCGGCGCTGCGGCCGAACAGGTTCATCGCGACGATCGCGCACAGGAACGGAATGGCGCTGAGCAGGCCGATGTTGAAGTTGCCCTGCACGCCCGTGGCCTTGACCAGCGTGGGCAGCCAGAAGGTCAGCGCGTACTGGCCCATGACGAAGGCGAAGTAGATGAGCGCCATCCACCACACGCGCGCATCGCGGAACATCGCGCCCACCGAGTGCGGGCCCTTGGCGCCGTGCGCCTGGTCGCGGTCGACCTCGCGCTGCAGCAGCTGCTTTTCTTCGGGCGAGAGCCAGCGTGCGTGCTGGATGCCGTTGTCCAGGTAGAACAGCACCATCACGCCCACCAGCACGGCGGGAATGGCTTCGATGATGAACATCCACTGCCAGCCGTGCATGGCCGACACGCCGTGGAAGGCGTCCATGATCCAGCCCGACAGCGGGTTGCCGAAGATGCCCGCCACGGGAATCGCCGACATGAACACCGCGATGATCCGCGCGCGCCGGTGCGACGGGTACCAGTGCGTCAGGTACAGGATCACGCCGGGGTAGAAGCCCGCCTCGGCCACGCCGAGCAGGAAGCGCAGGATGTAGAAGCTGGTCGGCGTTTCCACGAACACGAAGCAGGCCGACAGCAGGCCCCAGGTGATCATGATCCGCGCGATCCACACGCGCGCGCCCACGCGGTTGAGCAGCAGGTTGCTGGGCACCTCGAACAGGAAGTAGCCCAGGAAGAAGATGCCGGCACCGAGGCCGAACACGGTTTCGCTGAAGCCGAGGTCCGCGCCCATCTGCAGCTTGGCGAAGCCGACGTTCACGCGGTCGAGGTACGCGACCACGTAGCACAGCATCAGGAAAGGCACGAGGCGCCAGAACACCTTGGCGTAGGCGCGTTTTTCGAGCGCGGCGTCGGGCGCGTCAGCCGCGAGGGGCGCGCCGGCCTTGAGGGTGGAAGTCATGGGGAGGGAGTCCGCTGGATGAAAAAACGGGGCCGTCCCGTCACCCTGTGGCGCGGTCGCCCCTTACTTGTCAGGTCATCATACAAATTTAAGACAAGCTCTCAGATACGGGATAACCCGCACATTCTGCCCCTACCGAAAATTTGTGAGCGTGGGCTTACTTGCCCGCAGGCCAGCCTTCGACCAGGGGTCGGGCGAGCTGGGCGCCTTCCTGCTGCCAGAAGGCCGGGTCGGCCTGCTCGATGCGGCGGATGGCGTTGTCCATGTGGGCCTTGGCGGCTTCGCGCGCGGCCAGCGGGTCGCCGGCGTCGATGGCCTCCACGATGCGCGCGTGCTCCTGTGCCACTTCGCGCACGAAGTCGGCGCGGCGCGCCTCGTTGGCGCGCGTGACGCGGGTGGCGCCATGCAGGAACTGCCGCAGGTACTGCAGCGTGCCGATCAGGAAGGGGTTGCGCGCGGCCTCGGCGATGGCGCGGTGAAAGCGCACGTCCTCGTCGGCCCCGTTGCCGCCCATCGACACCGCCGCATGCAGCGCATCGATGGCGTCGCGGATGCGCAGCATGTCCTCGGGCGTGCGGCGCTCGGCCGCGAGCGCGGCCACCTCGGCCTCGAGCGCGCGGCGCAGCTCGACCATCTGCACCACCGCTTCGCGCGAGGCCACATGCGGCATCTCGAAGCGCAGCGGCTCCACCCCGGCAGCGCGCACGTACACGCCGCTGCCCTGGCGCGAATCGACCAGCCCGAGCGACTTGAGCCGCGACACCGCCTCGCGCACCACCGTGCGGCTCACGCCGAACTGGGTGGCCAACGCGGTCTCGGTGGGCAGCCGGTCGCCTTCCGACAGGCGCCCGCTGCGCACCTCGGCCACGAGCGCTTCCGCCACCTGGTCGGCCAGGCGGACGGCGGGAGCGAGGGACTGGAAACGGGGGGTCATGGGCGCGGGAAGGCGGTGGGGCCTGCGACTCTAACGCAGGCACCGCACCGTCACGCCGCATGGCCGCGCCGGCGTCAGGCGCCGAGCGCGTGCCGCGCGGCCCGCGCGATGCTCGCCGCGTCCACGCCGAAGAAACCGCGCAGCGCGGCGCGCGTGTCGCTGCGGCCGAAGCCGTCGGTGCCCAGCGTGAGGTAGCGGCGGCCTTCGGGCAGGAAGGCGCGCACGCTCTCGGGCAGGGCGCGCACGTAGTCGGTGGCGGCGACGATCGGGGCCTTGCCGCCCTTGCCCAGCTGCTGCGCGACGAAGGGCGTGCCGGCGTCTTTCTCGCCGGCCAGCGCGCGCTGCTCGCAGGCCTGGCCGTCGCGCGCGAGTTCGCTCCAGCTCGTGACGCTGAACACCTCGGCCGCGATGCCTTCGTCGGCCAGCTGCTGTGCGGCCTTGATGACCTCGGTGAGGATCGCGCCCGAGCCCAGCAGCGTGACGCTCTGCTTCGCCTTGCCCGATGCCGGCGCATACGTGCCGAAGCGGTAGCAGCCGCGCAGGATGTCGGTCTCCGCGCCGGCCGGCAGGTCGGGCTGCGCGTAGTTCTCGTTCATGAGCGTGACGTAATAGAACACGTCCTGCTGCTCGACCATCATCTCGCGGATGCCCGCGTCGACGATGACGGCCATCTCGCCCGCGAAGGCCGGGTCGTAGGCCTTGCAGTTGGGAATCGTCGCGGCCACGAGGTGGCTGCTGCCGTCCTGGTGCTGCAGGCCTTCGCCGCCGAGCGTGGTGCGCCCCGAGGTGGCGCCCAGCAGAAAGCCGCGCGCGCGCTGGTCGGCCGCCGCCCAGATGGCGTCGCCCACGCGCTGGAAGCCGAACATCGAGTAGTAGATGTAGAACGGCAGCATCGCCAGGCCGTGCACGCTGTAGCTGGTGGCCGCGGCCGTCCAGCTGGCGATGGCGCCGGCCTCGCTGATGCCTTCTTCAAGAATCTGCCCGTCGGTGGCTTCGCGGTAGCTCAGCACCGAGCCGATGTCTTCCGGCGCATAGCGCTGGCCCACGCTCGAGTAGATGCCGACCTGCTTGAACAGGTTGGCCATGCCGAAGGTGCGCGCCTCGTCGGCCACGATGGGCACGATGCGCGGGCCCAACGCCTTGTCCTTCATGAGGTTGCCCAGCATGCGCACGAAGGCCATGGTGGTGCTCATCTCCTTGCCCGCGGCGGCCGTGGCGAACTGCGCGTAGGCCGCGATGTCGGGCTTGGGCACCACGTCGCAGGCGGTCTCGCGGCGCGGCATGGCGCCGCCGAGCGCTTCGCGGTGCTGGCGCAGGTAGCGCATCTCGGCGCTGTCTTCGGCCGGGCGGTAGAAGTCCATCGCGGTGGCCTGTGCGTCGGTGAGCGGCAGGTTGAAGCGGTCGCGGAATTCGAGCAGGTCGACGTCGCCCATCTTCTTGTGCGAGTGCGTGGTCATCTTGCCCTGCGCGGCGCTGCCCATGCCGTAGCCCTTCTTGGTGTGGGCGAGGATCACGGTGGGCTGGCCCTTGTGGGCGGCGGCCGCGGCGTAGGCGGCGTGGATCTTCACGAGGTCGTGGCCGCCGCGCTTCAGGCGGTCGATCTGCTCGTCGGTCATGCCTTCGGCCAGGCGCGCGAGCTCGGGGTTCTGGCCGAAGAAGTTGTCGCGGTTGAAGCGGCCGTCCTTCGCGGCGAAGGTCTGCATCTGGCCGTCGACGGTGTTGGCGAACACGCGGGCCAGGGCACCACTCACGTCCTGCGCGAACAGGCCGTCCCAGTCGCTGCCCCACACGAGCTTGACGACGTTCCATCCGGCCCCGGCGAAGAGCTTTTCGAGTTCGTCGATGATGCGGCCGTTGCCGCGCACCGGGCCATCGAGGCGCTGCAGGTTGCAGTTGACGACCCACACGAGGTTGTCGAGCTTTTCGCGCGCGGCGAGCGTCAGCGCGCTCATCGATTCGGGCTCGTCCATCTCGCCGTCGCCGAACACGCCCCACACCTTGCGGCCTTCGCAGTTCAGCAGGTTGCGGTGCGTGAGGTAGCGCATGAAGCGCGCGTGGTAGATCGAGCTGATCGGGCCGATGCCCATCGAGCCGGTGGGGAACTGCCAGAAGTCCGGCATCAGGTACGGGTGCGGGTAGCTGCACAGGCCGCGCGCGCCGCTGCCGTCGGTGAAGGCCGGTGCGGTGAGTTCCTGTCGGTAGTGGTTCAGGTCTTCTTCGCTCAGGCGGCCTTCGAGGTAGGCCCGCGCATACACGCCGGGCGCGCTGTGCGGCTGGAAGAACACGAGGTCGCCGCGGTGCGCCGGACTGCGCGCATGGAAGAAGTGGTTGAAGCCGGTCTCGAACAGGTCGGCCGCGCTCGCATAACTGGCGATGTGGCCGCCGAGTTCGCCGTACGCCTGGTTGGCCTTGGCCACCATGGCGAGCGCGTTCCAGCGCATGAGCGAGGCGAGCTTTTCTTCCACCGCGAGGTCACCCGGGAACGGCGGCTGGTCGGCCGCGGCGATGGTGTTGACGTACGGCGTGGCCAGCTCGGGCTGCCAGCCGATGCGCTGCTGCCGCGCCAGGCGCGCCAGCTCGGCCAGCATCTGGCGTGCGCGCTGCGGACCTTGCGTCTGCGCCAGCGCCAGGAAGGCGTCGCGCCATTCGGCGGTCTCTTCGGGGTCGGGGTCGTGCGACGGCGGCGTGTCGAGCAACAGGGCGCGCATCTGGTCGGCGGAGATCGGGGCGTTCATGCCAGCACTTTAAGCCGCCTCGGGGAAAATTAGCTACCGGCACCTCTGATTTCATGGCTATTCAGAAGCATAAAATGCCGCCATTCAACAGCTTTGCGGAATTTCATGGAACTCGACGCCATCGACCTGCGCATTCTCGACGAGCTGCAACGCGACGGCGCCCTGTCGAACGTCGAACTGGCGCGCCGCGTGCACCTGTCGCCCTCGCCCTGCCTGGCGCGCGTGAAGGTGCTGGAGACCAGCGGCGTGATCGATCGGTATGTGGCGCTGGCGAACGCCAAGGCGCTGGGCCTGGGGCTCAACGTGTTCATCTCGATCAGCCTGACCACGCAGAGCAAGCAGTCGCTGGCCGACTTCGAGCAGCGCATCGCCGAGCACGACGAGGTGATGGAGTGCTACCTGATGACGGGCGACAGCGACTACCTGATCCGCATTGCCGTGGCCGACATGGCGGCGCTGGAGCGCTTCATCATGGAGCAGCTCACGCCGATCCCGGGGATCGAGAAGATCCGCTCGAGCTTTGCGCTCAAGCAGGTCAGATACAAAACGGCGCTGCCGTTGCCGACAGCGCCGTCTTGAGGGCCAAGCCTCGAAGGCTTACTTCGCCAGCTTGATCTGGATCGGGTCGGCCGTGAGGTAGCCGACGGCGGCGCTGTAGCGGTCGTTGTAGTTGTCGCGCACCAGCTTGTCGAGCTTGCCCTTCACGACCTTGTCATGGATCGTGCCCCAGTCACCCGCATGCTGGAAGTTGCTCATGATGTAGGTCCAGCCGTTGATCTCGTCCACGGCATGCAGGCCGGTCGATTCGCCGCCCGCGGGGATCGACATGAGGCGCGAGAGCTTCTTGGTGTCGATGTTGTAGGCCCACAGGAAGTTGTTGACGTGGCTGCTGCTGTCTTCGCCGATGAACAGCGTGCGCAGCTTTTCCGAGAACTTGAGGTTGTCGGGGTTGCCGATCTTGTCGGGGTTCGAGGTGTTGCCCAGCGCATCGGAAGCGATGTCCTCGCCGACGATCAGCGCGCGGGTCTGCGTGGGCACCCAGTCGCTGTTGATGGACTTGCCGTCGGTGTCCTTCTGGCCGCCGGCCAGGTTGTGCGCCATCACGCCGCCGGCGCTGAGCTTGCCGGGCAGTGCGATGTTGCTGGCCGCCGACCAGCCCTTGGCGCCCTTGACCATCGAGTCCTGGATGTTCTGCAGCGCGGAGTAGGCCACCTTGTCCTTGATGTTGACGGTGGTGCCTTCCATCTTGGTGAAGGCCATGCTGGCACCCTTCACGTTGGCGTAGCGGTGGGTTTCCAGGAAAGCCGCGGCCTTTTCCATGCCGGGCTTCACGCGGCCCCAGCTTTCCTTGCCGTCCAGGAACATGTTGGTGTACGTGGGGTCGGCGGGGTTGGCGGTGGTCACGTCCATGATGTCGGTGGCCTTGAGCGTATTGGCCAGTGCCTCGATCTCGGCGCTGGTGGCATGGCCCAGGTTGATCCACGTCATCTTGGTGGCGGCTGCGGCGGGGTCGATCGAGTAGCCGGCCTCGTAGCGGGCCACGTAGAGCGTGCCGGCCGACAGGTCTTTTTCCTTGTCGGCGACGAACATGAAGAAGCCGCCGTTGGTGTAGTCGTCGCCCATGATGGCGGTGCGGTTGTCGGGCATGACCTGGATCAGCTCGTGCGAGATGCGGCCCATGCAGTAGTGCTTCTTCACGCTGCCGGTGCCGTCGGGGTTCACGGTGACCTCGGGCAGGTGGCCGTAGTGGTACGGGTTGGCCTTGGTCTCGTCGCCGAACACGTTCTTGCTGTAGGCCTTGAACATGTCGGTGCCGGCGGCGGTGGTCGCGTCGGGCTCGTACTCTTCGCTGGACAGGTGGGTGTTCCACGGCGACAGGCTGGCGCCGCAGGTGATCCACAGGCCGTGGGCGCTCGACATGTCGACGTTGTGGTACTTGACCAGGCTCAGCTTGCCGGTGGTCTGGTCCTGGTCGAGCGTGAGCACCGCGATGGGCGACGGCAGCGTGCCGTAGGTGCCTTCACCCTTCAGGTTGCGCGTGGTGTATTCGAACTGGACCACGGCGAACACGGCCTTGCCCTTGACGCCGGGCACGTTGGCGTTGGGCAGCGAGATCAGCGAGGTGCCGTCCGGGCTGTCCGAGAAGAACTGGCGCTCCTTGCCGGCCACCGAGGCGTCGATGATCGGCTGGTTCTTGATGTCGACGTAGCCGCCCGCGAGGATCTTGCCGCCCTTGCCGTCCGGCACCATGTCGCCGGTCAGGAAGAAGGGCTGGTAGGCCAGGCGGTATTCGGTGGAGCTGCCGTTGTCGAACGACACCTTGAGCGTGGAGCCGACGGTGTTCGTGGCCATGGCGGCCGGGTCGGCCAGCGTGGGTGCAGCCATGCCGTTGAATTCGGCCGACACGAACTGCGCAGCCGGTGCGGGTGCCGGCGCGGGGGCCGGCGGCGGCACCACGAAGGGCGGGAAGGCCTGGCCACCGCCGCCACCACCGCCGCAGGCGGTGAGAAAGGCGACACCGCCCAGCGGGAGCATCGGGGCGGCGCCCAGCAGTTTCAGGGCGTGACGGCGGGAGGCGGCGGGCGCCTTGACGTGATCAGTCATTTTGTTTTCCAGGGATCGTGGGGTGGGTCGGCATGAGGCCTAAAGTCAGCCTCTGTCAGGCCGCAGACCTTAAAAGGCGCCCATGACGAAGGCGTGCATCGCGCATGACAGAACGATGACGACCGCCACGATCACACCCCGCCCACGCCCCCGTCGGCGGCATGCAAAACGGCGCGGGATCACCGCGCCGTTGTGTCGTTCAAGCCGCCGAGGGCTTCAAGGTGCCGGCAACTGCCTCGGCCACAGCGCCCACAGCCGCAGCGGCTGGTTCACGCTCGCGGCCAGCCGGCCGGCTTCCGCGCCGGTGCCGGCGAAGTAGTCGGCGCGCACGGCGCCCAGGATGGCGCTGCCCGTGTCCTGCGCCACCACCAGCTTCTGCAGCTGCGCGGTCGGGCCGTTCGATGCGAGCCACACCGGCGTGCCGTAGGGAATGCTCTCGCGGTCGACCGCGATGGAGCGCCCCGCCGTCAGCGGCACGCCCTGCGCGCCGCGCGGGCCGAAGGCGGCGTCGAGCTCGCTCATCGTCTCTTCGCGGAAGAACACGTAGCGCGGGTTGCTCCACAGCAGCTGCGACACGCGCTGCGGGTTCTGCGCCACCCAGGCCTTGGTGTCGTCGGGCCACTTGCCGACCTTGGCCACACCCTGGCCCATGAGCCATTGCTGCACGCTGCGGTAGGGCTGCTCGTTGGTGGCCGCGTAGGCCACGCGCACGGTGTGCTGGTAGCCGTTGGCCTCGGTGATGCGCAACCGCCCCGAGCCCTGGATGTGCAACATCAGCGCGTCGATGGGGTCGGCCATCCAGGCGATCTCGCGACCGCGCAGCGCGGCCTGGGCCTCGGGCAGGGTCTCGATCTCCTGGCGCGTGAACCAGGGGCGCTTGGGCACGAGGCCGTCGGGCGCCTGGTACAGCGGCACGCTGAAGCCGGCCGAGGGCACGCGCGAGGCTTCGTACACAGGCTCGTAGTAGCTGGTGAGCTTGCCTTCGCTCTGGCCCGCGAGCGATTCGACGCGGTAGGGCTGCAGCCGGTCGGTCATCCAGCGGCGCTGCTCCTCGGGCGTGGCGATGGCGAGCTGGCGCACCTCGCGGCACAGCGGTGCGAAGGCGGCGTTGGGGCGTGCGCAGTTGGCCAGCAATGCAATCCACGCTTCGTGCAGCGGGTCTTCGCTGAAGCCCGGCAGCTCGGCCCAGCCCACGGGCACCCAGCGGCTTTTCGGATGCGCGAGCGATCCGGTCAGCGGACCGAGGTCGCGCGGCGGGGTGACGGTGGGTCGGGTGGGGGTGTCGGGGGCGCGGGGGCCGAGGGAACAGCCGGCAAGCGTTGCTACGATCGCAAGCCCCACCAGCCACTGGAGTCCATTTCTCATGGGTTTGATTCTGCTTGAAGCCCTCGCCGCGGGACTCGTCCTGATCTTGATCATCTGGTGGACCATGTTTTCCGGGCGCAACAAGGGTGAACTGCATGACGAGCCCGACGCCGATGCCGAGAGCTCGGACCGCGATCCCCCGCCCAAAGTGTGAATTGCTCGTGTAGCCGCACGGCGCGCCCCGCTGTCGGACAAGCACCCTATTGCTACAACTTTAGTAGCAATCATCGCAGCATTCACGGGCGATGGCGAAAGTTTTCTTATTTTCCGTAGGGCTTTGAGCACGTACCATCGCGTACCCGTCGAGGGCTAAGCTGTGGCCCGTTTGATTCAACCTGGAAAGGCATCGCCATGAAAAAGTTCGTTCTTGCAACCACCGCAGCTGCCCTCGTCCTGTCCGGCTGTGCCGGCGGAATGACCGACACCCAGCGCAACACCGGCATCGGTGCCGGCATCGGCGCGCTCGGCGGCGCAGCCATCGGCTCGGCCACCGGCGGCAACCGCGGTGCCATCGGCACGGGCGCGGTGGTCGGCGCGGCAGCCGGCGCACTCGGCGGCTACCTGTGGTCGCAGCGCATGGAAAACCAGAAGCGCCAGATGGAAGCCGCCACGCAGGGCACCGGCGTGGCCGTGACGCAGACGGCCAACAACGAGCTGAAGCTCGCCATTCCGAGCGACGTGTCGTTCGACGTGGGCCGCTCCAACATCAAGTCGAACTTCGCGCCCGTGCTCGACCAGTTCGCCAACGGCCTGCGCAACAACCCGAACGCCGAGGTGCGCATCATCGGCCACACCGACAGCACCGGCTCCGACGCCATCAACAACCCGCTGTCGGTGGACCGCGCCGCCAGCACGCGCGACTACCTGGTGGCACGCGGCGTGAGCGCTGCGGCCTTCCGCATCGAAGGCCGTGGCTCGCATGAGCCGGTGGCCGACAACAACAGCGACGCCGGCCGGGCACAGAACCGCCGCGTCGAGATCTACGTGGGCGAGCGCGCACAGCGCGGCTGATCGCAGCCCCACCGGGAAACCGGCCGCCCTATCGAACGGCCGGTTCCCGCTTCAGTTTTCATTGGTCCAAGCAGAGGGAAAATTCATGAGGAAGTTTGTTGTGTCTAGCGCGGCCCTGGCCGCTGTGTTGTTCATCGCGGGGTGCGCATCGTCGACCCCGCCGGCCGAAGCACCGGCCGCACAGCAGGCCGCACCGGCCAACAGCTGGACCGCCCGCCTGGACGCGCTCAAGGCCGAGCTCGAAAGCTCCACCAAGGGCACCGGCGTGGTGATCGAGCAGACCGCCGACAACCAGCTTCACGTCGTGATCCCGAATGAACTCTCGTTCGACACGGGCCGCGCCAACGTCAAGCGCAACCTCGCGCAGGTGCTGGACAAGGTCGCCGAAGGCCTGAAGAGCGCCACCACCGCCAGCCTGCGCGTGGTCGGCCACACCGACAGCACGGGCAGCGAGGAAGGCAACGAGCGCCTCTCGGTGAGCCGCGCCGACAGCGTGCGCAACCACCTGGTGGGCCGCGGCGTGTCGACCACCGTGATCACCACCGACGGCCGCGGCTCGCGCGAGCCGCTGGCGGACAACGGCACGGCCGCCGGCCGCGCGCAGAACCGCCGCGTCGAAATCTTCGTCGCCGAGAAGATCTGAGCGCAGGTGCTGCGCGCACCCCGCGCGGCACCGTGAGGAAATCCCGCATGAGGGCACGGCACCGCCGGCCCTAACATCGCGCGGCCTGCACGCGGCGCGCGCACCGCGCGCCGGGCGGACACGAGAGGAAACTCCGATGAACGCCATCGCGCCGGCCCCATCGAGCGTCGCATCCCACTTTGCCCCGGACATCATCGCCGCGGGCACCGGTGCGCAACCCCAGTACCTCGTGACCGGCGGCGACCAGCTGTTCGCCGCCCGCTGGCAACAGGACGCGTGCTGGCTGCCCTTCCACGGCGCGGCGCATCACGTGCTGGTGCTGCACGAGAACGGCAGCACCGCGGTGCGCAAGTACGAGCGCGGCAAGCTCGTCGCCTCGCGCTCGCGGCTGGGCAGCGTGAGCTTCATCCCCTGCGACGGCACTGAATGGGAAATCGGCGGGCGCTGCGGCGTGGTGCACCTGTACATCGGACAGGCGCTGATCGCGCGCGTCGCGGCCGAGGAAGACCTCGGGCCGGCGGTGGAGATCGACCCCTTCTTCGCGATCCGCGACCCCTGGCTGCAAGGCTTCTTCCAGATGCTGGTGAGCGAGGTGGAGCTGTACGGCGCCGTGCCCCTGAGCCCCGATTCGCTGCTGCTCTCGCAGAGCCAGCACCTGCTGGCGCATCACCTCGTGCGGCGCCACTCCGCGTCGGGCCGCGGTGCGCTGCTGCACACGGAGAGCACGCGCCGGCAGCCGGCCCTGACCCCACAGCAGTTGCGCCGGGTGACCGAGCACATCGACGCGCACCTGGCCACGCCACTGAGCCTGGCCGACCTGGCCGCGCTGGTGCACCTGTCGCAGGACCACTTCATCCGCAGCTTCAAGGCGGCCAGCGGCATGGCGCCCTACCAGTACCTGCTGCGCCGCCGCCTGGAAGGCGCCGCCGAACTGCTGCGCACCAGCGACCTGCCCATCGAGGCCGTGGCCCAACGCATGGGCTTTGGCAGCCCCGCGTACTTCTCGACGCGCTTCCGTGCGTTCCTCGGCGTGACACCAAGTACCTACCGCCGCATGCGCTGAACGGCGCTGCAACTTGCGCAAAAGCGCGCCGCTTTCGACATCCCGTGCTTCGTTCGGGCCGACAGGCCATGGCGTGAGAAGCCGCTCCTAGACTGGCTTGGCAGGCCGATCCCGGCCGCATCACCCACGGAGACACCATGACCCTGACCGCCCTGAAAGCCACCCCGCCGGCCAGCGCCGCCCACGCGCGCATCACGCTGCCCTATCCGAATTTCCAGAAGCTCGAAAGCTATCCATGGAAGCCGTGGGTCATGCCCGGCGTGGCCTACAAGCTGCTGAGCATCAACCGGCGCAGCGGCGGTTTCACCTGCCTGCTGAAGGTCGATCCCGGCACCGAGGCGCCGGTGCACCACCACCTGGGCGCCATCGAGGTGATCGTGCTCGAGGGCGACATCTACTACGAGCGCAACGACATCGGCCGCCCGGGCGACTACATGCACGAGCCCGCCGGCGACATCCACCAGCCGCGCTCCGACGGCGGCTGCGTGCTGTTCTGCGTGTTCGAGGGCGCCATTGCCGGGCTGGGCGAGGACGGCAACGTCGTCGGCATCGTCGACGGCCGCAGCATGCTGGAGATGGCCACGCGCGACGGCGCGGCGCAACACGTGCACAGCTGAGGCCCTAGAGATCCCGCAGGCGGTTGGCCAGCTCCACCGCCGACTTCACTTCCATCTTCTCGAACACGCGCGCCCGGTGGACCTCCACCGTGCGCACGCTGATCGCGAGCTGGTCGGCGATGAGCTTGTTCGGCAGGCCCTCGACCACGAGGCGCATCACGTCGCGCTCGCGGTCGGTCAGCTCGGCGATGCGGTCGGCCAGGCCGCGGCGCACGCGCTGCACTTCGAGGGCGCGCTGCGACATGCCCAGCGCCTGCTCGATGCGGTCGACCAGCGCGTTGTCCGAGAACGGCTTCTCGCAGAAGTCGAAGGCCCCGCGCTTGACCGCCTCGACGGCGGTGGGCACGTCGGCATGGCCGGTCAGGAAGATCACCGGCATCTCGGCCAGCAGGCCGCGTTCGGCCAAGCGGTCGAACAGCACCAGCCCGCTCATGCCGGGCATGCGCACGTCCAGCAGCAGGCAACGCGGCTGGTCGGGCAACGTGGCCTCGTCCAGGTACTGCTCGAAGGCCTCGGCGCTGCCGAAGTGCTCGCTGGCCAGGCGGCGCGAACGCAGCAGCCAGGCCAGCGCCTCGCGCACGCTGGCGTCGTCGTCCACGATAAAGATCAAGCCATCGATCAGCGGTTGCATGCCATGAGGTCCAGCGGAACAGAGAAAACGAAGAAGAAAAAGGCGGCTATCCCGCAGCCGGGAGCGTAAACCTGAAGACGGTGCCCCGGGGGCGGTTGGGCTCGAACATCAGCGCGCCGCCATGTTGCTCCACCACGGTGCGGCACAGGCTCAGGCCCAGGCCCATGCCGTCGGGGCGCGTGGTGAAGAAGGGCGTGAACAGGCGCGCCGCCACCTCGTCGCTGATGCCGCAGCCCAGGTCGGCCACGGAGAACTCGAGCCAGCGGCGGCCGTCGGCCGGCGCGGTGGCGCCCACGGGCAGGGCACGCGCCACGCGCAGCCGCAGCAGGCGGCTGCCGGTGTTGTCGGGGCTGTCCATGGCCTGCATGGCGTTGCGCGCCAGGTTCAGCAGCACCTGCTCGACCAGCGTGCGGTCGCACACCACGGCGGGCAGGCGCTCTTCGCAGACGATCTCGATCGTCACGTCGAGCTTGCGCGCCTGCAGCCGCACCAGCGGCAGCACGGCGTCGATGAGCGCCCGCGGCGCCACGGCCTCGCGCATGCGGTCGCGCCGGCGCACGAAGTCGTGCACGCTGCGGATCACCTGGCCGGCGCGGTCCGCCTGCTCGGCGATGCGCTTCACGGCCATGGCCACCTCGGCCTGTTCGCCCTGCACCTCGGGCCCGAGCAGGTTGAGCGAGCCGGTGGCGTAGCTGGCAATGGCGGCCAGCGGCTGCGTGAGCTCGTGGCTCAGCAGCGAGGCCATCTCGCCCACGGTGGCCAGGCGCGCGCTGGCCTGCAGGCGCTCCTGGCTGGCGCGCGAGAGTTCTTCGACGCGGCGCTGCTCGCTCACGTCGATGAAGGCGCTCATCCAGCCGGTCTGCACCCTGTGCGCGTTGATCAGCGGCGCCTCGAAGATGAGCACCGGAAAGCGCGTGCCGTCCTTGCGCATGAAGACCGACTCGAAGCCCTCGCGCGGCGGCAGGCCGCCCGCGAAGCGGCGCGTCTGGCGCAGGTGGTATTCGTGCGCCAGCTCGGTGGGCCAGTACGGCGCCTCGACGCTGTCGGCCATGAGCTCTTCGGGCGTGAAGCCGACCATCTCGCAGAAGGCCGGGTTGACGTAGGTGATGCGCCCCTGCAGGTCGCGCGCGCGCAGGCCGGTGATGACCGAGTCTTCCATCGCCTTGCGAAAGGCCAGCGCGTCGGCCAGGTCGCGCTCGGCGCGCAGGCGCCGGCGGGTGTCGCGCGCCAGCAGGATCAGCACCGACACGAGCGCGATCGAGATCGCCGTGACCAGCGCCGTGAGCATGTTCGGGAACAGGTCGGGCGCGGCGCGCCAGCCGTCCACGCGCAGCATCAGCGAGGCGCCCGGCAGGTCGATGCGCTGCTGCGAGGTGAACACGCGCGTGCCGATGCGCCGCGAAGTGCCCAGCGCCACCAGCCGCGTGCCGTCGGCCTCGGTGAAGGCGACCTCCTGGCCGCGCGTGAGCGTGGGGCCGACCAGCTCGACCAGCGTGTCGCGCAGCGAGTAGCTGGCCACCAGGTAGTCGCCGGCGTCCATCGGCAGGCACAGCTCCATCACCTCGACACCGCCGCCGCCGGCCACGGGCACGTAGTGGCTGGGCGAGTAGGCGGGCGCGCCGGCCTTGCGCGCGGTGGTGCAGGCCAGCGTGACGTCGGACTGCGCGGGGCCGCGGTTGCTCTCCTCGAGGATGCGCGTGCGGTAGGGCGTGTTCACGGCCTCGATGGGTTGCAGCTGCGCATCGCGCCATTCGAGCCGCAGCCATTCGCGGTGCTCGCGCAGCTGCGCCGCCGCGCGGTCGGCCCAGTGCGTGCGCTCCATGCCCGGCGCCAGCGTGGCGCGCAGACTCTGGGCATTGCGCTGCAGGCCGCTGCGCAGGTCGACGACGGCGTCGGCCGTGTCGCGCTCCAGCGCCGCCTGCACCTGCTCGACCTCGTGCCGACCGGCCAGCCACACGACGGTGACCAGCAGCGCCAGCACCAGCACCGCCAGCAGCAGCCAGAGAAACCAGCGCTGCCACAGCGAGCGCAGGCGCGCGAAGGCGATCCACACCCGGCGCTGCCGCGATGGCTCGGGCGGCTGCGGCGGCGGTGCGGGAACGTCGAGCGCCTCGTCGGCCATCGTCAGGCGAGCACGCGGTGCGACAGCGCGGGCAGCTGGGCGCGCGTGCGCTCGACCTGCCGGGCATCGAGGTCGAACAGCACCACGCCCTCTTCGGCGGCCTGCTGCGCCACCACCGTGCCCCAGGGGTCGATGACCAGCGACTGGCCCCAGGTCTGGCGGCCGTTCTCGTGCGTGCCGCCCTGCGCCGGCGCGACCACCCAGGCCAGGTTCTCGATGGCACGGGCGCGCAGCAGCACCTCCCAGTGGGCGGCGCCGGTGGTGCGCGTGAAGGCGCTGGGCACCAGCAGCAGGTCGGCGCCCTGCCCCGCCAGCGCGCGGTACAGCTCGGGAAAGCGCAGGTCGTAGCACACGCTCATGCCCACGCGCCAGGCGTGGCCGTCGCGCGAGGGCAGCTCGAACACCACGGGCTGCGCGCCGGGCGCGATGACGCGGCGCTCGTCGTAGCGCTCGGTGCCGTTGTCGAAGAAGAACAGGTGGATCTTGTCGTAGCGCGCCACGCACTTGCCTTCGGGCGAGAAGGCCAGCGAGCTGTTGAAGACGTGGTCGGCGTCGTCGCTCTCGATGGGCAGCGTGCCGCCGACGATCCACAGGCCGAACTCGCGCGCCGCGTCGGCCAGGAAGCCCTGCACCGTGCCGGCGCCGGCGGTTTCGCGCAGGCCGAGCTTGTCGGTGTCGCGCGCGCCCATCATGCAGAAATACTCGGGCAGCACCGCGAGCTCGGCGCCGTCGCGCGCCGCCTGCCCGAGCAGGGCGTGGGCCCGCACGAGGTTGGCTTCGCGGGCGATGGCGGACACCATCTGGATGGCTGCGACTTTCATTGCGTGGTCTCCATTTTTTTGCCTTCCCCCGCTGTCGATGCGCCCGGCAGGCCGGGCAGCAGCTGCAGCGAGCGCGGCACCTTGGCGATCTTCGGGTCGGCCCAGGTGCCTTCGACGTGGAACTCCTGCGTGGCGGCCGCCGCGAGCGGCTTGCTCAGCACCCACTGCGCGAGGAAGGTGCCCAGGCCGATGGCCGGGTTGATGGCCGTGGCCACCAGCGCGGCGGTGCCGGCGTTGATCTCGGGCACCACCACCACGCGCAGGTTCTGCGTCTCGCGCACGATGTCGGCCGAGCCGTCCATGAGCGCGGCGGCGTTGACGCCCTTCATCTGCAGGTTGTTGGTGCTGGCGATGCCCTTGTTGATCTTGGCGTCGCCGCGGATGAAGTCGAAGGCGAAGCCCTGGCTGAACACGTCGCGGAAATCGAGCGTGAGCCGGCGCGGCAGCGCCTGCAGGCTCAACACGCCCAGCAGCTTGGCCAGGCCGGGGTCGGCCTTGAGAAACTGGCCCTGCTCCACGTCGACCTGCAGCTGGCCGCCCAGGCTCGGGTAGTCGAGCGAGAACGGCGAACCGCGCCAGTTCACCTCGCCCTCGAGCCGCCCCTTGCCGCGCCGCAGCACGCCCGGCATGCCGAAGCGCGTGAGCAGGTCGCCGGCGTCGGCGATGTCGAGCTTGAAGTTCATGGCCGTGCGGCGCTGGCCGGCGCTGGCGCCCGCCGGTGCGGCCCAGGTGCCCTTGGCGGTGAAGGTGGCTTCGGGCACGCTGAACGCGAGCTTGTTGAGCAGCCATTCGCGCCCGCCGCGGTTGACGGCGTCGATCTCGGCGCGGCCCAGGTGCTTGCCGAGCAGCTCGAAGTCGTCGACCACGATGTCCAGCGCCGGCAGGGTGCCCGGTTGCTCGTCGAGCAGGGTCTCGACCTGCGTGGCCTCGGCCGGCGCGATCTTCAGCCGCGCGAGCCGCGCGTAGAGCCGGCCGGCCTGGCTGTGGCTGTACTCGGCGTAGCCGCTCAATTCGGTGGCGTCGACGTTGGCACGCCACAGCGTGCCGTCGCGCGTGCCGCCAAGCACCACGTTGTGCAGGGTGCGGCCCGCGATGCCCAGCTGCTGCGCGCGCACCGCGATGCGCGTGGGCAGGTAGGCCAGGTCGGGATCGTCGGCCCGCTCGCTGCCGGCGACCACCGCCGCGGTGCCCACCAGCGTCTGCCAGGCGCCCATGTCGAGCTTGGCGATGTTGACGTTGGCGAACACGCCCCGGTCGGACGGCAGCGCCGTCTCGCCCGGCGCCAGCCCGATGCCGATGCCGCCGCGCAGCACGCGCGCCTCGCCCGTGGCCGACAGCTCGCGCACGTACTGCACCGAGCCGATGCGGCCGAGTTCGAGTGTCAGCTGGTCCTGCGTGGCATGGCGGGTGTCGCGCGCCAGCACTTTCTTTTCGATGCGCAGCGGCATCTGCTCTTCGGCCGTCTTCACGAGCGGCGTCGGCAGCTGCAGCGCCAGCCCCTGCAGGCTGCTGGTGAGCGAGAACTCGGGCGTGTCGTCGCGCATCGAGAAGGTGGCGGCGTAGGGCGTGCTGCCGGTGGCGTGCTTGGCCAGGCGCGCGAGCCAGTCGACCTCGCGCGCGCCGCGCAGGCCTTCGGCGCTGGCGGTGCCCTGCGCCTTCAGTGCCAGTTCGCGCTGCGGTCCGCTGAAGCGGCCCTTGCCTTCGACGCGCACGTCGCCGCCCAGCAGGCGGGCCTGCACGCCGGCCAGCGAGAAGCCGGTGTCGGTGAAGCTGAGCGTGCCGCGCGCCTGCGTGAACGGCGGCGCCTCGGGCACCACCTGCAGCTCGTTGTCGGCCAGCGTCACGGTGGCCTGCACCTTGGTGCTGTTGACGTTCTCCAGCGGAAGGTCGAGGCGCAGCTTGTAGTCGGCCGAGCCGGTGGCGCGCGCGCGCTGCAGGAAGGGCCCGGCCTCGCCAGCCAGCGGCGCGCCCGCGCGCAGCACTTCGCCCAGCGGGCCCTTGGCCTGCGCGTCGACGCGCAGCAGCGCGGCGTGGTGCGACATGTCGGCGATCTGCGCCTCGGCCTTCGTGATCTCGACGCCGGGCGCGCCCGCGATGCGCCCGCGCGCGTTGCGCACCAGCATGCCCGCGCGCTCGAACACCAGTTCGCCCGACACGCCGGTGAGCGCCGGCCACACGGGCGGCGGCGCGGCGGGCGGGCCGGTGCGCGACGCCGGGGTCGCGGTGGCGGCGGCCAGCGACGGCGGCACGTAGGCGTAGTGCACGTCCGACACCTTGGCCGCGATGCGGAACTCGCCCTGCTTCGGGTCCATGAAGGGCATGTCGTGCAGGTCGCCGCGCACGCGGAAATCGACCGTGCTGGCGGTGCCCTTGACGACCGACTCGCGCACGTAGTCGCGCGTGTGCTGCGGAATGTCGAGCGGCAGGTAGCGGAACACGCGGGTGCCGTCGGCGCGCGTGAGCTTGCCCTGCAGGTCGAGCACGCCGGGGTGCTGCGCGCGGCTGCTCGAGGTGGCCGGGTCGCTGGTGCGCCAGCTGGCCTCGGCCTCGCCCTCGGCGTCGGCGTTGGCGAAGCGCAGCTTCGACATCTGCACCTGCATGGCGCCGTTGTCGAGCTTCCACTGCAGCTGGGTCGAGAGCCGGTCGATGGGGATCTCCGGGTCTTCGAACACGCCGGGGAATTCGAGCGAACCCTTGGCGATCGCCAGCGTGGCGGTGCCGCCGGTGTGGCTGGCGTCGAAGTCGAGCGTGGCGCCGCTGAGGCCGGGCGTGCCCGGATGAATGCGGGGCGGCGCGGCTGGCGCGCCGGCCGGTGCCGGGGGGCTCGGCGTGGTCGCGGCCGGCGCCGGCTGCGACGCCACGCGCAACCCGCTGACCCGGCCCTTGGCCTGGTAGCGCGCGATCGCGTCGGGCGCGCCCTGCCAGTTCACGTCGATGCGCTCGACCAGCCCGCGCGGCGCATAGGCGCCCAGCACGCGGTGGGTGGCCTCGCCCAGCGGCAGGCGGTCGGCGATGAGCGCCAGCGCCGCCAAGTCGAGCCGGTCGGCCTTCAGCGCGCCGTGCTCGGGCGTGCGGCCCTTGGTCGGCGTGTGCTGCAGCCACAGGTTGCCGCCGGGCCAGCGCAGGCCGTCGACGGTGTCGAACTGCAACGCGGTGGTCGAGAACTCGAAGGTGTCTGCGTTCATCTGCCCCGCGAGCCGGCCGGTGACGGCGCGCAGCACCAGCGGCTGCAGCCCCTTGCCGAGCGAGGCGTCGATGCGGTTCAGCCCGAGGTCGGCGGCGCCGCCGACGATGCGCCCGTCGTCCACGTCGGCCCACACGCGCAGCGCGCCGTTGCCTTCGCGGATGCGCGCGTCGAGCGAGACGTACTGGCCCAGCCGGGTGACGTCGATGTAGGGCAGGTCGGCATAGAGCTGGCCGTCCCAGGTCTGCCAATGGCCGCTGCGCAGCGACAGCAGCGGCTGGCGGAACTGGCCGCGCAGCGTGAAGCGCTCGCCCCAGCCGGCCGGCGGCGTGGCGTCCAGCCGCAGGCCGTGGCGGCGCGCGCCGTTGCGGGACACGAAGCGCACGTCGGTCAGCAGCAGGGGTTCGGCACCGCGCTGCTCGTCGGTCCAGCGCACGGTGCCGCCTTCGATGACGAACTCGCGCTGCGCGAAAAACCAGTCGGCGGCGCGGGTTTCTCCGGTCGTGTCGGTCTCCATGTGCAATCCAGCCACATGGAGTTTTCCCTGAGTGTCGCGGCGCACGTCGAGCTGCGGACCCTCGATATAGAGCTGCTCGAAATTCAGGCGCCAGAGCGACCGCGGCGACACGCTCGCCACCACGCGCACGAGGCGAAGGGCCTCGCGTTGGTCTGCGTCCTGCAGCACCACGTCGCGCAATTCGAAGGCCGGGAATAGCCCTTCGGAGCGGGCGGTGATGGCGCCGATGCGCACCGGGACACCGATGGCCTTGCTAGCCTGCGCCTCGAGTGCACCGCGAAAATCGCCGATTCGCGGCACAATCCACGCGTGCAGGACCACGACTGACAGCGCCAGCAGAAGCCACGCAGCGAAGAGCAGACCCAATAGCCAGCGCGCTGTCACAGCGGTGATTTGGAGCAGACGTGAAGGGGAAGACGCCGTGTCGTTCATTGAGGATCGCGCTGTGTCGGGAATTATGACCGCCAGCCTAGAGCCGGGTTCCGCGCCAACCCACACCAGTGTGAATCAGTTGCCATCCAATCCGACGCCTTCCGCGTTTTCTTCCAGTTCCCGATTCGTCCAGCGGCTGCGCCGCCGCTATGCGGCCGAGCTTGAATTGCTGCCGCCCGGCGAGCCCCGGCGCGAATCGATGACCGTCGCCTACGACGCCCTGCGCGCACGCGGCGTGGCCGTGGGCGATGCGTTGCGCATCGTGCGCCAGCTCACGATGGAACGTCTGGTCACACTCGACTGCGACCAGCAGGCCCCGCTCGCGGTGGTGACCACCGCCGTGACCGAGTTGGCCGAACTGGCCCTGGACATCGCCTGCCAGGACGCCTGCCATGAACTCGACGCCCAGCACGGCGCGCCGCTCGGCCCCGAAGGCCAGCGCTCGCAGCTGTGGGTGATCGGCATGGGCAAGCTCGGCGCACGCGAACTCAATGTGTCGAGCGACATCGACCTCATCTACCTGTACGACGTGGACGGCGACACGGCCGGCGATGCCGACGGGCGCGGCAAGCTGTCGAACCAGGAATACTTCGCGCGGGCCGTGAAGCGCATCTATGCGCTGGTGGGCGACGTGACCGAGCACGGCTTCGTGTTCCGCGTCGACCTGGCGCTGCGGCCCAACGGCAACTCGGGCCCGAGCGTGGTCTCGCTCGACGCGCTCGAAGAGTATTTCCAGGTGCAGGGCCGCGAATGGGAGCGCTTTGCCTGGATGAAGAGCCGCGTGGTCGCGCCGCGCACCGTGGTGCTCGGCGGCCAGGCCCAGGCGCTGCGCAACGTGGTGCTGCCCTTCGTGTTCCGCCGTTATCTGGATTACAGCGTGTTCGACTCGCTGCGCATCCTGCATCGCCAGATCCGCGAACAGTCGGCACGCCGCAGCGCCGGACGCCCCGAGCGGGCCAACGACGTGAAGCTCTCGCGCGGCGGCATCCGCGAAATCGAGTTCACCGTGCAGCTGCTGCAGGTGGTGCGCGGCGGCCAGTTCCCCGAACTGCGCACGCGCCCCACGCTCGATGCGCTGCAGCGGCTGGCACGCGCCAACCTCATGCCGCAGGACACGGCCGACACGCTGGCCGCGGCCTACGAGTTCCTGCGCCGCGTGGAGCACCGCATCCAGTACCTGGACGACCAGCAGACGCACGTGCTGCCGGTCAACGACGACGACCTGCGCTGGATCGCGCAGTCGATGGGTTATGCCGACTGCTGCCCCTTCCTCGAACAGCTCGACACGCACCGCGAATTCGTGGCCCAGGAGTTCGACAAGCTGCTGGGCGGCGAGAAGCCCTGCAACGGCAAGTGCAACGGCAAGAAGGCCGCCGCGCCCGCCGACCTGGCCGATCTGCTCGACGACCTGCCGCCTGTGTTCGCCGAGCGCATCCGCGACTGGTGCGAGACGCCGCGCGTGCTCGCCCTGCGCGAGGAAACCCGGGGCCGCCTGCGCCAGCTGGTGCAACGCACCGGGCAGTGGCTGAAGGAGCCCGACGGGGACGGCGCGGGACAGACGCCGCGCCATGTCGACGCCGCCATGCGCTGGGCCGACTGGATCGAGCCGCTGATGCGCCGCGAGAGCTACCTGGCGCTGCTGGTCGAACGCCCCGCCGTGCAGGAGCGCCTGCTGCGCCTGCTGGGCGCCGCGAAATGGCCGGCGCGCTACCTCATGCAGCACCCGGGCGTGATCGACGAGCTCGCGAGCGACGAAATGCTCTCGGGCCGCTTCATCGCCGACGAATTCGAGCGCGAACTCGAAGCACGCCACACCTCGCTCACCCGCACCGGCGAGGCCGACGAAGAGCGCCTCTTGAACCTGCTGCGCCACGCCCACCACGCCGAGGTGTTCCGCACGCTGGCGCGCGACGTCGACGGCCGCATCACCGTCGAGCAGGTGGCCGACGACCTGAGCGCGCTGGCCGACACCACGCTGCGCGTGACCGCGCGCTGGTGCTGGCCGCATGTGCGCAACCGGCACCGCGAGGTGCCGCAGTTCGCGATCATCGGCTACGGAAAACTGGGCGGCAAAGAACTGGGCTACGGCAGCGACCTGGACATCGTGTTCGTCTACGACGATGACGACGAGCGCGCCGGCGAGGTCTATGCGGCCTATGTGCGCAAGCTCATCAACTGGCTCACGGTGAAGACGCGCGAGGGCGACCTGTTCGAGATCGACACCGCGCTGCGGCCCAACGGCAACTCGGGCCTGCTCACCACCAGTTTCGAGGCCTACGAAAAGTACCAGCTCGGTCGCGGCAGCAACACCGCATGGACCTGGGAGCACCAGGCCATGACGCGCGCGCGCTTCGTGCTGGGCAGCGCCGACCACGGCGCCGAACTGGGCGCGCGTTTCGACCAGGTGCGCGAGGCCGTGCTGGTGGCCCCGCGCGACCGCGAGTCGCTGAAGGCCGAGATCATCGGCATGCGCAACAAGCTGCGCGGCGCCCGCCCCGTGAAGGCCGACCGCTTCGACGTGAAGCACAGCCCCGGCGGCATGGTCGATGCCGAGTTCGCGGTGCAGTTCCTGGTGCTGTCGGCCTCGGGCGCGCACCCCGAGCTGATCCCCAATCTGGGCAACATCGCGCTGCTGCTGCGCGCCGAACAGGCCGGGCTGCTGCCCGAAGGCGTGGGCCGCGACGCGGCCAAGGCCTACCGCGAGCTGCGCCGCGTGCAGCACACCGCGCGTCTGAACGAAGAGCCGACACAGGTCACGCCGCCCGCCCTGAGCGCGGAACGCGACGCCATGCTGGCGCTGTGGAAGGCGGTCTTTGGCTGACGGCGTCCTCGCTTCCCGCGCGCTGACGGCCTGCGCCCTGGCCGCCGCGCTCGTGCTGGCCGGCTGCGCCAGCGGACCGCGCAGCAGTGGTGACGGCGTCGCCAGTGGGCGCGACGGCCCCGGCAGCAACATCCCGTCGGACCTCGACCGCGTCCCCGACGCCGAGCCCCGCATCGAGCCGATCCGCAGCAGCGGCGGCACCAGCAAGCCCTACACAGTGCTGGGCCGCGGCTACCAGCCGATCACCGACGACCGGCCGTTTCGCGAATCGGGCATCGCCTCGTGGTACGGCCGCAAATTCCATGCAGCTTCCACCGCCAGCGGCGAGCCCTACGACATGTACGCCATGACGGCCGCGCACAAGACGCTGCCGCTGCCGAGCTACGTGCGGGTGCGCAACCCGGCCAACGGGCGCGAGGTGATCGTGCGCGTGAACGACCGCGGCCCCTTCGTGGACGGCCGCGTGATCGACCTGAGCTACACGGCGGCGCTGAAGCTCGACCTGCTGCGCGGCGTGGCGCCGGTGGAGATCGAGCGCATCACCAACGACGACATCCGCACCGGCGCCTGGCGCCGCGACGCGGGCACGGCCTATGCAGCGGCACCTGCGCCTGCGCCCGTCCGGGTGGCGGCGGCGCCGGTGGCCGTGCCGTCGGCCTGGGTCGCGCCGATCGCGATGACCGCCGCTGCAGCCCCCGCCGCGACGATGCCCGTGGCACCGCAGACGCCGGTGATGGCCGCTGCGCCGTCGGAGCCCGAGCCACCGGCCGGCCCGCGCGAAGCGATGGTGGTGACGGACCTCGCGCCGCTGGCCCCACTCGCTGCGCCCTCGGCGCCCTCGGCGCCTTCGTCCGCCGCTTCCGGCTTCTGGGTGCAACTCGGCGCGTTCCGCGAGCGCGACGGCGCCGAGAGCCTGAGAAACCAGGCCGCGCGCGGCCTGCCCACGCTGGCGCCGCAGCTGCGCGTGTTCAGCGAAGCCGGCACGCACCGCCTTCAGGCCGGCCCGTTCCCGTCGCGCAATGCGGCGGGCGAAGCCGTCACGCAGCTGCGCGACAGCCTGCGCATCGCACCGATGGTGGTCGAGCGGCGCTGAGATTCAGGGCATGGCCTTGGCCACGACCTGCGAACGCAGGCCCACGCCGAGGCGGTTCCACGCATTGATCTGCGCCACGGCGAGCGAGAGTTCGACGATTTCCTGGTCGCTGAACACGGCCTTCAGGGCTTCGAACTCGGCATCGCGATCGGCGTGGTGGTCGGCCAGGCGCGTGAGCGTTTCGGCCCAATCGAGTGCCGCACGCTCGCGTTCGTTGAACAGGCTCACCTCGCGCCAGGTGGCCAGGCTGTTGATGCGCTGCCAGTCTTCGCCCTGCACGCGCAGGTCGCGCACGTGCATGTCCAGGCAGTAGGCGCAGCCGTTGATCTGCGAGACGCGGGCAAAGACGAGGTCGATCAGCACCTTGCCGAGCGTGCTCGACTCGAAGCTGCCGTTGACGGCGATCATGGCCTGGAAGGACTTGGGGGCGAACTTGGTCCAGGCGAGACGGAGGGCGGGGGCTTGGCTCATGAGATGTACTCCAGGGTGGTTGAAGGAAAACAGCGAAATCTGCTTGCTACACCCTGAAGACGCGCCAGCCGTCGGCCCTGTGACAGGCCGCGCGATTTTTTTCCTCAGGCGCCCCGTTTGGCCGCGAACAGCTGCGCGATGCGCGCCAGCTTGTCGGGGTTGCGCTGGGCGCGGATGCGCACGATGCGCTCGCCCTCGATCTCGAAGGTCTGGGCCGATTCGAGTTCGCCGTCCAGAAAGCGCAGCATCCCGGGCTCGCCGTTGAGCTCGACCAGCTCCATGTGCACGCCGGCGCCCATGCGGCGCCAGAGCGAGAAGTACAGCTGCGCCAGTCGCTGGCTGCCGCGCAGGATCTTGCTGAAGGTCTGCACCTTGCCCCCGCCGTCGCCGATGAGTTCGACGTCTTCGGCCATCAGCGCCTTCAGATCCTGCATGCTGCCGCGCGCGGCGGCGTCGGCGAAGGCGCGCAGCAGGCGCTGGTGGGTGTCGCGCGAGACCTGGAAACGCGGGCGCGCCTCCTGCACCTGGGCCTTGGCGCGGTGCACCAGCTGGCGGCAGGCGGCCTCGCTCTTGCCCAGGGTCTGGGCGATCTCGTCGTAGTCGGCGTCGAACACCTCGCGCATGAGAAAAGCGGCGCGCGCCTCGGGCGCCAGGCGCTCGAGCACGGCCAGGAAGGCGACGGAGATGTTGTCGACGCGCTCGAGCGTTTCCTCGGGCGTGTCGGGCGACCCGGTGAGCGTGGGCTCGGGCATCCACGGGCCGATGTAGTGCTCGCGCTGGACCTTGGCGCTGCGCAGCCGGTCGATCGACAGGCGCGTGACGACGGTCACGAGCCAGGCTTCGGCACTGTCGAAACTGGCCTTGTCGGCCTCGTGCCAGCGCAGCCAGGCGTCCTGCACCACCTCTTCGGCCTCGGCGACGGAGCCGAGCATGCGGTAGGCGATGCCCTGGAGGCGGCGGCGGTGGCTGTCGAAGGTGAGGGTCAGGTCGTCCATGCCCGATTAGACGTTTGACGTCGCCGTGTTGTGACAGCCCGCGCCCAAAAAAAATCGCCCCGGCATGCGGGGCGATTTTCTAGATCTTGGGAGCGGCTCAGGCGCCCTGGTATTCGGGCTTGGGGCCCAGCGTGGCCGAGACTTCCTTGCGGTAGCGGTTCAGCTCCTGCACGGTCTTGAAGCTGCGGTTCATCAAGAGGCTCAGGTTGTGCAGGATGCGCTCGCCGACCTTGGTTTCCCAGACGGCGTCGAACTTGATCTGCTTGTCCAGCCAGTGCTCGAGCCAGTCGGGGTCGGGCATGCGGCTCTGGATGGTGTCGTTCGGGAACAGTGCCTTGTTCACGTGCAGGTTGGTCGGGTGCAGCGCCTGGGCCGTGCGGCGCGCGCTGGCCATCAGCACGCCGACCTTGGTGAAGGCGGCACGGGCTTCGTCGCCGAACTTTTCCATGGCGCGCTTCATGTAGCGCAGGTAGGCGCCGCCGTGGCGGGCTTCGTCCTGGCTCAGCGTGGTGTAGATGTGCTTGATGACCGGCTCGGTGTGCCACTGGGCGGCGCGGCGGTACCAGTGGTTCAGGCGGATCTCGCCGCAGAAGTGCAGCATGAGGGTTTCGAGCGGGGGCGCCGGGTCGAAGTCGAAGCGCACCTCGTGCAGCTCCTGTTCGGTGGGCGCGTGCTGCGGGCTGAAGCGCTTCAGGTACTCCATGAGCACCAGCGAGTGCTTCTGCTCTTCGAAGAACCAGATCGACATGAACGCCGAAAAGTCGCTATCGTGCCGGTTGTCGCGCAGGAACATCTCGGTGGCCGGCAGCGCCGACCACTCGGTGATGGCATTCATCTTGATGGTCTGCGCCTGCTCTTCGGTCAGCAAGGAAGCGTCGAACGACTGCCAGGGAATGTCCTTGTCCATGTCCCAGCGGACGGATTCGAGTTGTCTGAAGAGTTCCGGGTAGAGCATCAAAGTCTTTCAATGGCCGCCGATTTTAGTCGGGCCGTTTGGCGCGCCCGTGACAGACGCGCGATGATGTGCTTACGCGCGCGCTTGCGCCATAGATGCACACCCCCTTTTCGATCCAGGAGCCCGTCATGCGAACCCCCGCCCGATCGTCGATGCTGCGACGTTGCGCCACGGCCTTTTCACTCGGGGCGGGCCTTGTGGCCGCCCTCCCGGCGGGTGCCCAGACCGCCCCCGCCGCGCCCGTGGTGGGCGCTGCGGCGGGATGCCCGGCGATCCTGCAGCACAGCTTCCCGCGGCTGCAGGATGAAAAGCCCCAGAACCTTTGCCAGTACTCCGGAAAAGTGGTCCTGGTGGTCAATACGGCCAGTTTTTGCGGCTTCACCCCGCAGTACAAGGGGCTGGAGGCGCTGGACATGAAGTACCGCGCCCGCGGCCTCGTGGTGCTGGGCTTCCCGTCGAACGACTTCTCCCAGGAATCGGGCTCCAACAAGGAGATCGCCGACTTCTGCGAAAGCACCTTCGGCGTGAAATTCCCGATGTTCGCCAAGTCGGCCGTGCGCGGCACCGACGCCAACCCGCTGTTCAAGCAGCTCGCGCAGGCCTCGGGCACGACGCCGAAGTGGAACTTCTACAAGTACCTGATCGGGCGCGACGGCAAGGTGGTGCAGGCCTGGTCGAGCATGACGGCGCCGGACGAAACCGGCTTCGTGAACGTCATCGAGAAACAGCTCGGGCCAAATTAAGACTGATCAGTTCACAAAAATACGTATCGGTAATATTATTTGCCGATGCGTCCCTCTCACTGTGAACTGCACGTCACAAACGTTTACCACTCGACGGGGAACCGTGCGCCAAAACCCGCGCTCATACTTGGCGTGGGCGGCCAAGGCCCACAGGTTTTCATGTTGCGAGGTCTTCCGGGCGCCTGCCGTCCGGTTGAAATCCCGAGGCGATTCTTCTCCTCCTCCCTCCCTCCCTCCTTCGTGTCGGGGCGCCTCGCAGCATTTTTGTCTTCCCGCCGGAACCGGGGCTTGCGATGACGCAGCGCCCCACCGGCCCTCCCCGCATCGCCGTGATCGGTGCCGGCATCTCCGGCCTCGCAGCCGCCCATGCGCTGCAGGGCACGGCCCACGTCTCCCTCTTCGAAGCCAGTGACTACTTCGGCGGCCATGCGCACACGGCCACGATCGAGCTGCCGCGCTCGGCGCACGATGCCACGCGCGTCGCGCACGGCGTGGACACCGGCTTCCTGGTCTACAACGAGCGCACCTACCCGCAGCTGATCCGTCTCTTCGCCGAGCTGGGCGTGGAAACCGCCGCCTCGGACATGTCGTTCTCGGTGCAGGCGGTGCGCGACAACGGCCAGCCGCTCGAATGGAGCGGCAGCCACCTGGGCACCGTGTTCGCGCAGCGGCGCAACCTGCTCGACACTCGCTTCCTCGGCATGCTGCGCGACCTGCTGCGCTTCAACCGCCTGACCACGCGCATCGCCGAGGCGGGCACCGAAGGCGAACTGGCACAGCCGCTGGGCGCCTTCCTCGACACCCACCGCTTCGGCACCGCTTTTCGCGACTGGTACTTCCTGCCGATGATGGGCTGCATCTGGAGCTGCTCGACCACGCAGATGCTGGCGTTCCCGGTCGCGACCATGATCCGCTTCTGCCACAACCACGGGCTGATCCAGATCGCGAACCGCCCGGCCTGGCGCACCGTGCGCGGCGGCTCGCGGCATTACGTGGAGAAGATCGTCGCCGGCCTGCCCGACGCGCGCCTGCGCACGCCGGTGCGGCGCATCGTGCGCGACGACGACGGCGTGCGGGTGTCGACCGACGCGGGCACCGAGGTGTTCGACCACGCGATCCTGGCCACGCACACCGACCAGTCGCTGGCCCTGCTCGGCGACCCCGACCCGGCCGAGCTGGCGGTACTCGACACGATTCGCTACCAGCGCAACCACGCCGTGCTGCACACCGACGCCTCCGTGCTGCCGCGCCAGCGCGCGGCCTGGGCCGCCTGGAACTACCAGCGCAGCGCCACGGGCGACGACGAGGCGGGCCGCGTCTGCCTGCACTACCTGCTGAACAAGCTGCAGCCGCTGCCCTGGGAACAGCCGGTGATCGTGTCGCTGAATCCGGTCGGCGAGATCGCGCGTAGTCGGGTCATGGCCGAATACGACTATGACCACCCGGTGCTGGACCTGGGCGCGATCCGCGCGCAGGCCGAGGTGCCCGCGCTGCAGGGCCGGCGCCGCACCTGGTTCGCGGGCGCCTGGATGGGCTACGGCTTCCACGAAGACGGCCTGAAGGCCGGGCTGGCCGCCGCCGAGGGCGTGCGGACGCGGTTGGCCGGCGGCGAGGCGGCCCCGGCAAGGCGCGCAGCATGACCTCGCCGGTGCAGGCCGTGCCGTACCTGGGCTTCGGCGAAGTCCGGCACACGCGCCTGCGCCCCGCGCACCACGCCTTCGTCTACCCGACCTTCTTCCTGATGCTGCCGATGCGCACCCTGCGCACGCACGGCAGCGCGCAGCTGGCGCTGAACCGCCCGGCCGCACTGTCGTTCCACGACACCGACCACGGCGACGGCCGCAGCCCCGCACAGGGCGGCGCGCTGGCCTGGCTGGACGCGCTGCTGGCCGAGCACGGCATCGACGATGCCGACGGCGAGGCCTGGCTGCACTGCTATCCGCGCGTGTTCGGCTACACCTTCAAGCCTGTGAGCTTCTGGTACTGCCACACGGCGCGGGGCGCGCTGCGCGCCATCGTGGTCGAGGTGAACAACACCTTCGGCGAACGCCACTGCTACCTGCTCGACCAGCCCGGCTACGGCGTGGAACTGCGCGCCGCCAAGGCCTTCCACGTCTCGCCGTTCTGCCGGGTCACGGGCGACTACCGTTTCCGTTTCTTCATCGATGCCGCGCGCACGCGCACGGTGGTGCGCATCGACCACGACGATGCCGACGGCCCGTTGCTGCAGACCAGCGTGAGCGGCGAGCTCGCGCCGCTGAGCCCAGCCCTCGTGCGGCGCGCGCTGTGGCGCTACCCCGCCATGACCGTCGGGCTGATCGCGCGCATCCACTGGCAGGCCGCGAAGCTGTGGCTCAAGCGCGTGCCCTTCATCGCCAAGCCGGCACCGCCGCTTTCCTTCGTGTCGCGCGACACCCCTTCCTCCCCGCAGCAGCACCCATGACACCGACCACCACCACCGCCCCGGGCTTCCCCCTCGCGCTGCCGCAGGACGCGCCGCGCGCCGCGCGCACCGTGCTCGGCCTGCTGCAGCGCCTCACGCACGGCTCGCTCACCGTGCGGCTGCCCGACGATTCGGTGCGCCACTTCGGCGCCGCGCCCGGCAGCAGCACGCTCACGGCCTCGCTCACGCTGCGCAACTGGGAGCCCTGCCGGGCCGCGCTGCGCTCGGGCGACATCGGCTTTGCCGAAAGCTACATCGCGGGCGACTGGGGCACGCCGAACCTGGTCGAACTGATGCAGGTGGTCATCGCCAACCGGCGCGCGCTCGAGGACGTGGTCTACGGCCACTGGCTGGGCCGCCTCGCGTACCGGCTGCGGCACCGCCTGAACCGCAACAGCCGCGCGGGCAGCGCGCGCAACATCCACGCGCACTACGACCTGGGCAACGCCTTCTACGCGGCCTGGCTCGACGAGACGATGAACTATTCGGCTGCCTGGTTCGAGGGCGACCTGGCGCGCCCGCTGCCCGAGGCGCAACGCGCCAAGGTGGCGCGTGCGCTCGACCGGGCCGGCGTGAAGGCGGGCGACCGCGTGCTCGAGATCGGCTGCGGCTGGGGCGCGCTGGCGGAAATGGCGGCGCGCGAATTCGGCGCCTCGGTGACCGGCGTGACGCTGTCCACCGAGCAGTTGGCCTATGCCCGCGAGCGCACCGCGGGCCTGCCGGTCGACCTGCGCCTGCAGGACTACCGCGACATCAGTGACGCGCCGTTCGACGCCATCTGCTCCATCGAAATGGTCGAGGCCGTGGGCCGCGACTACTGGCCGGCCTATTTCCAGGCCGTGCACCGCCTGCTCAAGCCGGGCGGGCGCGCCTGCGTGCAGACCATCGTGATCGACGACCGGCTGTTCGAGCGCTACATCGGCGCGACCGATTTCATCCAGCAGTACATCTTCCCGGGCGGCTGCCTGCCCTGCCCGCGCGAGTTCCGGCGCGCCGCCGAGGCGGCCGGGCTGGAGGTGGTGAACGAATTCGCCTTCGGCGCCGACTACGCCGAAACGCTGCGGCGCTGGCGCGAGCGCTTCCTCGCGCAGCGCGCCACGGTCCTGCAGCAGGGCTTCGACGAACGCTTTCTGCGCATCTGGGAGTTCTACCTGGCCTACTGCGAGGCCGCGTTCCTGCAACAGAGCACCGACGTGGTGCAGTACACGCTGCGCAAGCGGCCCGCTCCGCCGGCCGGCTGAAACGCCATGAAAAAAGCGCCCTCGGGCGCTTTGTCGTTTCAGGGCTGGGTGTCGATGAAGCTCGGCCGCAGCATGAGCTTGTCGTACAGCCTGGCCAGGTTGGCGTGCTCGCCGCGCCAGTCGATTTCGGGAAAACGCAGCCCCAGCCAGCCCAGCGCGCAGCCGACCGCGATGTCCGACAGGCTCAGGTGGATGCCGCTGCAGAAGGGCTTGTCGCCCAGGCCCTTGGCCATGGCGGCCACGCCGGCCTGGACCTTGACGCGCTGGCGCTCGATCCAGGCGGCGCTGCGTTCGCCGTCGGCGCGGCCGGTCCAGGTGGCTTCGAGGCGCCAGAGCACGCCGGCGTCCATGACGCCGTCGGCCAGCGCTTCCCAGGTCTTGACCTCGGCGCGTTCGCGGCTTTGCTGCGGAATGAGCTTGCCCACGGGCGACAGGGTGTCGATGTATTCGACGATGACGCGCGAGTCGAACATCGCCTCGCCGCCTTCCATGATCAGGCACGGCACCTTGCCCAGCGGATTCGAATGGGCGATCGTGGTGTCGGCGGACCAGACGTCTTCGATCACGAACTGGTAGTCGAGCCGCTTTTCGGCCAGCACCACGCGCACCTTGCGCACATAAGGACTGGCGGCGGATCCGATCAGTTTCATGAAGGCTCTCTCCCCATCGTCTGTTAACGTTTGTTCGCAGGCATTTTAGGTGAACGGAAAAAGACGCCGCCCGAATCTCCCCGCGGCACGACCCGCCGGCGGCCGCCTAAAATTCGGGCATGAGCTTTTCCACCGTCTCCGCCCTCTCCCCCCTTGACGGCCGCTATGCGGCCAAACTCGCGGCCTTGCGCCCGCTGATGAGCGAACAGGGCTACATGCACCGTCGCGTGCAGGTGGAGGTGGCCTGGTTCATTGCGCTGTCCGACTGCGGCTTCGCCGAGTTCAAGCCCCTCACGGGCGGCGCCCGCAAGTACCTGATGGGGCTGGTGTCGCACTTTTCCGAGGCCGACGCGCTGGCCATCAAGGACATCGAGAAGACCACCAACCACGACGTGAAGGCCGTCGAATACTGGATCAAGTCGAAGTTCGAAGCCCGGCCCGAGCTGCTGGCCGCCGCCGAGTTCGTGCACTTCGCCTGCACCAGCGAAGACATCAACAACACCAGCCACGCCCTGCAGATCCAGGCCGCGCGCGACACCGTGGTGCTGCCGGCCATCGACGGCCTGATCGCCAAGCTGCGCGAAATGGCGCACCAGTTCGCCGACGTGTCGATGCTCTCGCGCACCCACGGCCAGACCGCCAGCCCGACCACCGTCGGCAAGGAAATCGCCAACGTGGCGGTGCGCCTGACCAAGGCCCGCGCACAAATCGCCGCCGTGCAGCTGCTCGGCAAGATGAACGGCGCCGTGGGCAACTACAACGCCCACCTGGCCGCCTGGCCCGAGTTCGACTGGGAAGCCTTCAGCCGCAAGGTCGTCGAGACGCCCGCGCCGCTGGGCCTGGGCCTGAGCTTCCAGCCGTACAGCATCCAGATCGAGCCGCACGACTACATGGCCGAGCTGTTCGATGCCGTGGCGCGCGTCAACACCATCCTGGTCGACTTCTCGCGCGACATCTGGGGCTATGTGAGCCTGGGCTACTTCAAGCAGCGCCTGAAGAAGGGCGAGATCGGCTCGTCGACCATGCCGCACAAGGTCAACCCGATCGACTTCGAGAACGCCGAGGGCAACCTGGGCCTGGCCAACGCGGTGCTGCGCCACCTGAGCGAGAAGCTGCCCATCAGCCGCTGGCAGCGCGACCTGACCGACAGCACGGTGCTGCGCAACATCGGCGTGGCCTTCGGCTACGCCACGCTGGCCTACGCGAGCCTGGCCACCGGCCTGGGCAAGCTCGAGATCAACCAGGAAGCGCTGGCCGACGACCTCGAGGCCTCGTGGGAAGTGCTGGCCGAGCCGATCCAGACCGTGATGCGCCGCTTCGGCGTGCAGGGCGCCTACGAGCAGCTCAAGGAAGTCACGCGCGGCAAGACCGTGACGGCCGAGGCGCTGCACGGGCTGATCCGCTCGCTGGAGATTCCCGAAGAGGAAAAAGCCCGCCTCCTGGCGATGACGCCGGCCAGCTACACCGGCAAGGCCGCCGAACTCGCTCGTAGAATTTAGGCTTCCCCCGCGACGATCCGCCGGCCCGTGTTGCCCACGGCCGGTGCGCTTCGTTCGCCATCCGACACTTCCAGCCAACGTGCCCCGTCCGGGCGCACGCCAGCCGACAACCCTGACGGGACGCTTCGACGTCCCCGTTGTTCATGCTGCGCGCCCCGCTGAGACGCTACTGGCTCAAGCTCCACCGATGGATCGGCCTCACGCTCGGTCCGCTGCTCGCCCTCACGGCGCTCCTGGGCGCCGTGCTGGTCGTGGCGCTGCCGCTCGATCGCGCAGCGCATCCTGAACTCTTCACTGCGCGCAGTCTCGGCAACTCGGCGCCGGCGCCGCTGGAGCCCCTGCGCCAGCGCCTGCTCGCCGAGTTCGGCCCCGACACCAACCTCACGCTGCGCCCGCCGCGCCAGCCCGGCGACACGCTCTGGGTGATGGTGCGCGGCCCGTGGGACGGCACGCTCTACCTCGACCCCGCCACCGGCGCCGAACAGGGCCGCCGCGGCACGCACGAAGGCGCCTACAACCTGCTGTTCGAGCTGCACAGCAGCCTGCTGCTGGAAGACACGGGCAAGGGCATCCTCGCCATCGCCGCGCTGGCCTACCTGTTCCTGCTGGTCACCGGTGTGGTGCTGTGGTGGCCGGCGCGCTGGCCGCCCTCGCTGCGCATCGTGTTGAATCGCGGCCTGCTGCGCGGGCTGTTCGACCTGCACCGCACCGGCGGCGCCGTGCTCGGGCTGCTGATCGCGGTGTCGGTCTTCACCGGCGCCTACATGGCCTGGCGACCGCTGGGCGGTTTCATCTCGACCACCCTTGGACAGACGCCGGCCAAGGCGCCGGTCGTGCCCAAGGGCACCGCCACGGGCCCTCGCCTGCCGCTCGACGACCTCGTCGCCCGCGCGCAGGCCGTGTTCCCCGGCCAGCCCATCGGCTACGTGCAGGTGCCCGGCCGCCCCGACCGGCCGCTGCGCGTGCGCTTCCGGCTCGCCGACGACCCGCACCCGAACGGCATCGGTTCGGTGTGGGTGCATCCGGTCACGGGCGAGCTGCTCGGCGTGCGCCGCTGGCAGGACATGGACACCGGCAACGGCGCCGTGGTCGTGATCTACCCGCTGCACACCGGCGTGCTCGGCGGCGTGGTGCACCAGGCGGTCACCGCGCTGCTGGGCCTGGCGCTGGCCGGCCTCGGCCTGAGCGGCGTGTGGCTCTGGTGGCGCCGGCGCGCCGTGGCTGCGGTTGCGCGCAGCCAGGCGCTGTCCCGCGGCACGGCGCCCTGAACGACGCACACACCCCATCCCTTCATCCATCACAAATACATCGAGGAGGACTCCCCTTGTTCCCGCATAAGAAAACCGCCATCGCCCTGGCCCTGCTGCCCCTGAGCCTGCACAGCTTCGCGGCCGATGCCGAGCCGTCGAAGTCGCTCGAGGCCATCACCGTCACCGGCGACTGGCTCGGCACGCCCACCGAGACCAAGGTGCTCGAGCACGCCGGCGCGCGCAGCATCGTCGAGCGCCAGCAGATCCAGGAAAGCGGCTCGGCCAGCGTGCGCGACGTGCTGCGCCAGGTGCCCGGCGTGCAGGTGCAGGAGAGCAACGGCACCGGCGGCAGCGACATCTCGCTCAACGTGGGCGTGCGCGGCCTGACCTCGCGGCTGTCGCCGCGCTCGACCGTGTTGCTGGACGGCGTGCCGCTGGCCTACGCGCCCTACGGCCAGCCGCAGCTGTCGCTGGCACCGGTGTCGCTGGGCAGCCTCGAGGCGGTCGACGTGGTGCGCGGCGCGGGCTCGGTGCGCTACGGCCCCCAGAACGTGGGCGGCATCATCAACTTCGTGACGCGCTCGATCCCCAAGCAGTTCGCGGGCGAAGTCGACGTGGGCGTGGAGAGCGCCAGCCACGGCGGCGGCACCAAGACCACGCCCAGCCTGTTCATCGGCGGCACCAACGAGAACGGCCTGGGCCTGGCGCTGCTGTATTCGGGTACGCACGGGGACGGCTTTCGCCAGAGCAACGACAAGACCCGCATCGACGACCTGATGCTCAAGGGCGCCTACCGCCTTTCGAAGACCGACGACATCGCGATCTCGCTGCACCACTTCGAAGGCAAGGGGCGCATGCCCGGCGGCCTGACGACGGCGCAGTTCGCGGCCAACCCGTTCCAGTCGGACCGCCCCTACGACGAGTTCACGGGCCGCCGCACCGACGGCTCGCTCAAGTACACGCACAACGACGGCGTGAACAAGTTCGAGATGCTGACCTACTACACGGACTCGTACCGCAGCAGCTACCTCGAGCAGGAAGGCACGGGCGCCAACGCCAACCGCCGTCGCCTGACCACCGCGCCGCGCAACTACAAGACCTACGCCTTCGAGCCGCGCTACTCGCGCCTGATCGACTCGGGCAGCGTGGTGCAGGAAATCAGCATCGGCGCGCGCTACCTCAAGGAAGAGGCCTCCGAAGTGGCCACGCGCAGCAGCTACTACCGGCCGGTGCCGGGCTACGACGCCTACGCGCTCGCGCAGCCCGCGTACCAGACCAGCAAGGGCGGCACGACCGCGCACGCGTTCTACATCGACGACCGCATCGACTTCGGCAACTGGACGGTCACGCCCGGCGTGCGCTACGAGTCCTTCCGTTCGTACAACGACGTGTTCACCATGGCGAACAACCGCGTCACCAACGCGATCTACCCGAAGATCGAGTCCAACGAAGTGCTGCCCACGCTGTCGGTGCTCTACCGCATGAGCGGGCGCTGGTCGCTGTTCGCCAATGCCGGCGTGTCGTTCGGGCCCCAGCAGTACGCTCAGCTCGCGCAGTCGACCACCAGCCTGCACCCCGAGAAGGCCAAGACCTACGAGATCGGCACCAAGTACAAGGGCGAATCGTGGAGCGGCGAGCTGACGCTGTTCAACATCAACTTCGACAAGGAGCTGCTGCTCGCGCGCTCCATCACCGGTGACGTCGGCCAGTGGACCGACCTGGGCGCCACGCGCCACCGCGGGCTGGAGTCGGCGCTGCGCTACGACCTGGGCAGCCTGAGCGATGCGCTCAAGGGGCTGTCGGTGTCGGGCACCTACACGTACACGCAGGCCACCTCGAAGGCGGGCGTGTTCGCGGGGCGCGACCTGCCCTTCTACTCGCGCCATGTCGCCACGCTCGGCGCGCGCTACGAACGCGGGCCGTGGACGCTCAACGCCGACCTCTACGCGCAATCGAAGCAGCGTTCGCCGGGCTCGCCGGACGACGGCGCGAAGTACATCACCGTGGAAGACCCGAGCGGCCGGCTCGGCGACATCCCGGGCTACGGCACGGTGAACCTGCGCGCCGCCTACGACTTCGGCCCCTCGCTGAGCCACCTGAAGCTGGCCGTCGGCGTGAAGAACCTGTTCGACCGCCGCTACTACAACCGCTCGGTCGACAACAACGGCGGCAAGTACGTGGGCCAGCCGCGCACGGTGTACCTGCAGGCGTCGGTGGCGTTCTGAGGCCGAAGGGGCGCGCGCATACACTCGCGCACCCATGGCTCTCAAATCCACCATCTTCAAGGCCACCCTCGCGGTGGCCGACATCGACCACGGCTACTACGCCGACCATGCGCTGACCCTGGCGCGCCACCCCAGCGAGACCGACGAGCGGATGATGATCCGGCTGGTCGCGCTCGCGCTCAACGCGCACCAGCTGCAGGACATCTGCAACGGCGACGGCACGCTGGCCTTCGGCGCGGGCCTGTCGAACGTCGAGGAGCCCGACGTGTGGCTGCGCGACTTCACGGGCCAGACCAAGATCTGGATCGAAGTCGGCCAGCCCGAAGACAAACCCATCATCAAGGCCTGCGGCAAGGCGGACGAGGTGATCGTCTACTGCTTCAACCACGCGGCCGAAATCTGGTGGCGCGGCATCGAGAGCAAGCTCACGCGGCCGCAGAACCTGAAGGTCTACCGTGTGCCCACCGAGGCCTCGCAGGCGCTCGCCAAGCTGGCGCAGCGCAGCATGCAGCTGCAGGCGACGATCCAGGAAAGCACGCTGACGCTGGGCGACGGCGTGAACAGCATCGACGTCGAACTGCTCAAGTGGAAGTAGAGGGTCCGCGCGGCTAGGCCGCCGGCATCATCTCGCCGCACTGCCAGCACTGCTCGAAGCCGCCTTCGACCTGCTCGCCGCACACGCAGCGCCAGCTGCGCTGCGGGCGGTTCTGCAGTTCGTGCAGCAGGCGCTTCGCGAGCTCGTACTGCGATGCGTCGTCGATCCAGATCTCGGGCAGGCACTGGTCGGGCGGCAGCTGGCCCATGACCGCGCCGAGGAATTCGCGCTGCACCGTCGCGGCCACGCCCTCCTCGCGCAAGGCATGCGCCCACACGGTCGCGATCGCGAGGTTGGGGGCTTGCGCGAGGCGGCGCATGGTCAGGGCGCCCAGTTTTTGTCGTCGTCGGGGTCGAACTCGGGCTCGGCGGCGGTGGGCTCGGCTTCGCGCGCGCGTTCGGCATAGCGGTTGAAGCGCCAGGCCGAGTCTTCCATGGTGATGCGGCGCCAGGTGACGCGCTTTTCGACCGGCGTCATGGCCGGCCAGTACTGCACCTCGTCGAAGCTGCGTCCGCAGCCCTTGCACTCGTCGTCGCCCTGGCTGGTCGAGCAGATCGCGATGCAGGGCGTGTCGGGCGTGCTGTGGTACCAGTCGAGCCAGGCAGCCCAGGCCTTGGCGGGAAAGCCGACCTCGTCGACCTCGTCTTCGTGGTGGAAGACCATGAGCGCGTAGACCTCGGCCAGTGCGCGCAATTCGGGCGCCAGCGTGATGCCGTCGGGCGAAGGAGACTTCTCGCGCCAGTGGTTGATGGCGGCCTCGATGTCGGTGATGTGGATGGCGGCCATGAAGAGTGAAAAAACAGCGAGCGGCGATCATAGTCCCGCAATGTCCCGCCCCTTCTTAGGGCCATAGGCGCTCCCAAAAATGGAGCATCAAATGCCCGCTGCATGCGCTCTTCCGGACCTTTGCCCTTAAATGTAAAGAAAACTTTCGGTTGCCTCGGCGCGGTCTTCAATGCTCTAATCCCGCCCACGAAGGGGAGTAGCTCCCGATCGCTGTCCCCGGGCAGCGTGAATCGTCAGGTCGTCAATACGAAGCACAACACTTCCGGCCTGGCGGGCGACACACGCGCCGACGCCTGTCGGCGCGCCTGCTGTTGTCGAGCGAGACCTTCGATTTGAACCTGCGCAGGTTTGGTCGAAGCGTTCGCAAGTCCCCGGTGTCACCCGGCCTTCGCTCCCCCGCTTTCGACCGCACCCGTGCAGGGTGAATCGAAACGCATCGGCATGCCGCTGCCCGTCGTGGTCCCATCCGGGGAGCTGCGGGCATGGCGCCAAGACAATGAGGAATCTATGGAACAGTTCATGACCCCGGAATTCTGGGTCGCGGTCGGTCAGATCATCATGATCGACATTCTTTTGGGCGGCGACAACGCCGTCGTCATCGCACTGGCATGCCGCAAGCTGCCGCCCGCGCAACGCACCCAGGGCATCCTGTGGGGCACCGCCGGCGCCATCATCCTGCGCGTGATCCTGATCTTCTTCGCGCTCACGCTGCTCGCGATTCCGTTCCTGAAACTGGTGGGCGCGATCCTGCTGCTGTGGATCGGCGTGAAACTGCTGGCCCCCGACCATGACGACGCGCACGGCAACATCGCCGGCAGCGACCGCCTCTGGGGCGCCGTCAAGACCGTGATCATTGCCGACCTGGTGATGAGCGTGGACAACGTGATCGCCATCGCCGGTGCCGCACAAGGCGCGGGCGAAGGCCACCAGATGCCGCTGGTGATCTTCGGTCTGCTCGTGAGCATCCCGATCATCGTCTGGGGCAGCCAGCTGGTCATCAAGCTGATGGACCGCTTCCCGATGATCATCACGCTGGGCGGCATGCTGCTGGGCTGGATCGCCGGCACGATGGCCGTGTCCGACCCGGCCCTGGCGAACCCCGCCAACTGGACCTGGGTGCCGAAGGTGCCGCAGACCGACACCATCAAGTACGCCGCCGGCGTCATCGGTGCGCTGCTGGTGCTGGCGATCGGCAAGTGGGTGGCCTCGCGCAAGCCGGCCCCCGCCACCCCGGCCCACTGAGCGTTCGTTGAACGATAAACGCCCCGCACTGAAACTTCTTGCATCAATCCGGTCTCTGTCACTCTAACTATCAAAGGAGAGCACTCATGGAAAAGATCATTCTTTACGTCGACGACGCCGTCTATGCCAGCGAGCAGTTCGCCGAACTGGCGCCGGACGCAAACAACGTCGTGGCGCGCCATTGGGTGCTCGTGGCCTGCGCGCCGCGCATGACACACCGGATCAGCAAGTGGGTGAGCCACAGCGCGCGCGAGAACTGGCGCGCCAAGTGGTTCAGCAAGGTGCAGGCGCAGATGCTGCCGCTGCTCGAGCGCAACGGCGGCCAGGTGACGGCGGTGCTGGCCAAGGGCCCGCTGACCGACCTGACGCAGCAACTCAAGCGCGAGCACGCGGCCACCCACGTGGTCGATGCGCGCCGCCCGAAGATCGGCGTCGACCTGGAACCGGTCACGCCCGAGCAGACCCCGGCCAAACAATCGGGCTGGGCTTTTCCCGGCGCCGTGATGGGCATGGGTGCGCTGCTGGTGCTGGCCAACGAGCTGGCCGAGTAGGCCTGCTTCAGGGCCACACGCCCGCCCGAACCGACACAAGCCCCGCTGCGGCAACGCAGCGGGGCTTGTTCTTTTGTGCGGGCCCGTGGGGTATCCTGCGGCGCATGCGCATCCTCCTCAAATGGCTGCTCAGCGCCGTGGCGCTGCTCGCGGTCGCCTACCTCTACAGCGGCGTCCAGGTCCAGAGTTTCGGTGCGGCGCTGCTCGCGGCGGCCGTGATCGGCCTGCTCAACATGGTCGTGCGGCCGGTGCTGGTGATCCTGACGCTGCCGGTCACCATCGTCACGCTCGGGCTGTTCCTGTTCGTGATCAACGCCCTGCTGTTCTGGGCCGCCTCGGGCCTGCTCGGCGGCTTCCATGTGAACGGCTTCCTCGCCGCGCTGCTGGGCTCGCTGATCTACTCGCTGCTCGGGCTGCTCATCGAGAGCGCGCTGGGCGGGCTGCTGTCGCCCCGGCGCTGAGCGCCGCCCCTCGACGCCTCACTTCAGCGGCGGCTCCTCGGCCTGCCGCTTGACCAGCACGTCGACGGCACGCGCGCGCGTGTCGACGATCGACGCCTCGTAGTGGTCGATGGACGCGCCCGACTTGCGGATCAGCTCCTGCGCCGCCTTGAAGCGGTCGCGCGCCGCCGGGTAGTCGAGGATCGCCACGTTGGCCTCGGCATCGGCGCGGATCGCGCGCAGCGTGTCGTTCTGCGCACCGTACAGATTGGCCAGCGTGCGCCAGGCCGTGGCGTCGCGCGGGTGAACAGCGACCCAGTCGCGCAGCGCGGGCACCATCGGCGCAGGCTGGCGCTGGGCGATCGCGGCTTCGGCCGCGAGGAGCATCTCGGGCCGCTCCTTCGACTTGGCGTCGAGCAACGCCGCCGCGCGGGGCGCGCCGCCGGCCGCGAGTTCGATCTCGGCCTGCAGCCAGCGCGCCTGCTTGGCCGCGGCTGCGTCGTCGGCCGTGCGGGCCACGAGCCGCTCGGCCAGCGCACGCGCCGCCTTGAAATCGCGCAGCTCCTTGGCCGCCATCGCCGCCGCGTAGAGCGTGCCCGCCTGCTGCGCCGGTGAACTGCCCGCGAATTCGCCGCTCGAGGCCGCGTTGACCCACAACCGCAGCACGTCGACGCCCGGGCGCGTCAGCACACGGGCGCGCGAAGCGACCATGGCGTGGTCCATCACCAGCGGCACCGTCGGCGGTGCGGCATCGGCACGGAACTGGAACCGGCCCTGCATGTCCGAGATGCGCTCGGTCGTCAGCGGATGGCTGCGCAAGTAGGGGTACGAGCCGTTGTCGTTCAGGCGCGAGGCGTACTGCAGCTTCTCGAACATCGCCGCGGCGCCCTGCGGCGCAAAGCCCGCCTGCGTCATCACGCCGAAACCGATGCGGTCGGCCTCGCGCTCCATGTCGCGCGAGAAGCTCAGCTGGTTCTGCATGAACAGCGCCTGGCTGCCCATGATCACCGCCTGGCCGGCGTCAGCGTTGCGGCTCTTGCTGGCCGCGATCATCCCCAGGATCAGGCCGGCGATCATCAGGGGCATCTGCTTGCCCTGCTTGCTCATGATGCGCGAGATGTGGCGCTGCGTGACGTGCGACAGCTCGTGCCCGAGCACCGTCGCCAGCTCGTCGCGGCTGCCGACCGCGGCCAGCAGCCCCAGGTTCAGCCCGAGGTAGCCGCCCGGCAGCGCGAAGGCGTTGATGTTGCGGTCGCGCCCCAGCAGGATGGTCCAGGCGAAACGCTCGTCGAGCTCGGGCGTGAGCTCGCCGCGCGAGCGCGCAGCGGCCAGCAGGCGCTGCCAGATGTCCTGCACATAGGCGGCGATCACCGGGTCGTCGATGTAGTCCGTGTCGCGGTACAGCTCGCGCACGATCTGGTCGCCCAGCTGGCGCTCGGCGCTGGCCGTCATCTCGCCGCCGTCACCGAGGCCCGGCAGGATCTGCTGCACCTGCGCCAGCGCGGGGACCGGCAGCAGCACCTGGGAAGCTATCAAAAAGGTAGCGCACACCGCATGCCGGAGGGGCGTCGGGCGGGTTTTCTTGTGGAAAGAGGGAGTCAAGCGCGGCATTCCTCGTCTGTGGCTCGGGCTCGTATGATGCATCTTCAAAACGAACGTTCACCGATGAGCACCCTCACCCATTTTGACGCCCAGGGCCAGGCCCACATGGTCGACGTGGCGGCCAAGCCCGCCACCCACCGCGTGGCCGTGGCCACCGGCCGCATCGAGATGCAGCCCGCGACGCTGGCGCTGATCGAATCGGGCACCGCCAAGAAGGGCGACGTGCTGGGCATCGCGCGCATCGCCGGCATCCAGGCGGCCAAGAAGACCAGCGACCTGATCCCGCTGTGCCACCCGCTCGCGCTGACCCGCGTGGCCGTGGCCTTCGCGCTCGCCGAGGGCGGCCAGGCGCCGCAGGTGGCCTGCACCGCGACCGTCGAGACCGTCGGCCCGACCGGCGTCGAGATGGAAGCCCTGACCGCCGTGCAGGTCGCGCTGCTCACCATCTACGACATGTGCAAGGCCGTGGACCGCGGGATGCGGATCACTGACGTGCATGTGCTGGAGAAGCACGGCGGGAAGTCGGGCAGCTACGTCGCGACGGCGGGCTGAACTCAGACGGCTACAGCTCGGGCGCGTCGTCCGGGCGGTTGTCGAGCCAGCGGGCGAACGCGGCCGGGAACGCTACACGGAAGCGCTCGGCCCACGCATGCGCCTCGGCATCGCGGCCCAGCAACTCGGCGCTTTCGATCAGCTTCACGATGACGCGCGGCTCGGGCGAGAAATGCAGCACCCGCCCGGCCAGTTCGTGCATGTGCGCGGCATTCGCCGGCGTGACGGCTGTCAGCGTCACCTCGGCGAAATCCACCTGGCGTGAGAACAGCCACGAGCCCTGGAGCTTGGCGAGCGTGTCGTCGCGGTAGGCCGGCATGCGCGCGTCGCGCGGCAGGTAGATCTGGCTGATGCGGGTGTAGTCCCAGGCTGCGTAGCCGATGAGGGCCATCCAGGCTGCTGCGGCTGCGAATGCGGCGCGCTTTCTGCCGTTCGCTTCCGGGCGCTTGGACGATCCTGGCCACAGGATGCCGAGGCACAGGCCGAACACCAGCTGGAATGGTCCGTACCAGAGCGGGTATTCGAGCAGGCTGTGCACGAGGATAACGCCGAGCAGGCCCCAGGCCATCAGGCGCAAGGGATCGCGCTCGCGCCACGGTCTTGCCGCACCCACCATCCATAGAAAACCACCGCAGATCAGCACCGCCGACGGAATGCCCAGCTCGACGGCGAGGTGCAGCGGCAGGTTGTGGGCGTTGTCGAGGATCACGGGGAAACGCGGGCCGTTGTACAGCGTGACGAAGTGCGCGAAGCTGAGTTCGCCCCAGCCCCAGCCGGTGAGGGGGCTCTGGGCGATGAGGGTCAGGACGTTCTGCCAGAGGACGACGCGGCTGTCGGTGGTGACGATGGCGGGTTGCAGGCGGTGGAGCATGCCGGTGCCGGAGGCGACCGCGTGGCCGGCGTCCCCGCCACTGGCCAGGTACGGCAGCAGCCAGTGCAGGGCGGTGTACAGCAGGATAGCGGCGAGCAGGAACGTGGGGGCTGGCAGGCGAAAGTCCACCGAGCCTGCATGCCGCGGTGCCAGGCGGCGCTCCCGCCACGCCATGGCGGCGGCACCAATGGCGATCAGCAGCAACTGCAGGAAACCGGTGCGCGATCCCGAGGCCACGAGGGCCGCCACCAGGAGCACGCCGGCGGGAGCAAACAGCCAGCGGATGCGCCGGGACTGCGACGTGGCATGCCACCACAGCGCCGCGACCATCGCCAGACTGATCAGGGTCGCGAACTGGTTGCGCTGGCGCAGGTTGCCCCAGGCGCGGCCGGACGGAGGTGACGACGTGAACGGCCCAAGAAACTCCGTGAAGCCGTAGTACTGGAGCAGGCCCAGGAGAGCGCTGAGCAGACCGGCGGCGAGCAGCCCGACGGCCAACGCGTGACCCAGCGGGCCGCGCTGCTGCGCCGCTCCTGCGCCGAGACAAGCTGCTGTGGCGATCCCGGCCAAAGCGCCCAAGGTCGGTAGCAAGAGCGTGGCTCCGGTACCCACGGCTGCGGACAACACGACGAAAAACGCCATCACCGCCAGCCCGGCGCGCAGTCCCCTCGAGGGAAAGGCGGACGGCGCCATCGCGAGCAGCCCCGCAACACAGCCCCATGACATCAGTTGCTGCCAGACATTGATCGAAGGGCCGCCCACCAGCGGGGAAAGAAACGGCCAGGCCACGAGGCCGGTACAGACGAATTCAGCAAGCCGTAAAGGCGTGTTCAGAGGAGGCGCCGGCAAGGACGCGTCAAGGCGATTCATCGACCCATCATGCCAACCGGCCGTCGCCGATAAGTGGCAGCGCGCGGCGGATGAGTGGATTTGCATTTGGAAACAGTTATGGACACTCTATAACAATCCTAAATAACCATTGCCTGCCGCTCGGCCACCGCCGCAGCGGCAGCCGAGAGGCCTGTTCGATGACCAGACAACAATTCGCCGTGAAAGTGGCTGCCGCGCGGCGCCGCAATTTGCAGGGGTTCACGCTCATCGAACTCATGATTGTCGTGGCCGTCATCGGCATCCTGGCGGCCATCGCGCTCCCGAGCTACAACGACTACGTTCGACGCGGGCAACTGCCTGCAGCATTCAACGGATTGTCGGAGTACCGCGTGAAGATGGAGCAGTACTACCAGGACAACCGGAACTACGGGAGCACCAACTGCGCCGACGGCACCAGCGGCACTGGATGGAACACGTTCCCCACCACGAAGGAGCGTTTTACCTTCAGCTGCGCACTGAACACCCGCACCGGCGTTTCGGGCGAGCAAAGCTACACCATCACCGCCGAGGGCGCCTCAGGGCGAGCGACCGGCCACATCTACACAATCAATGAACTTGGCATACGCCAGACCACCCGGTTCAAGGGAAGCACGGTCGCCCAGACCTGCTGGTTGACCTCCTCGTCCACCTGCTGACCATGCGCACTCGCCGTTCGCCGCGTTCGCCCGGCTTCACCCTCGTCGAACTGGTCGTCACCATCGCGGTGTTCGCGCTGCTTCTGCTCGCGGCCCTGCCATCGCTCGGCACCTGGACGGACAACACGCGCATCCGCAACGTCGCTAGCTCTTTGCTGGACGGCCTTCAGCTTGCGCGCGCGGAAGCCATTCGGCGCAACCAGAACGTTTCGTTCTGGCTGGTCAACATCGACAACCCCGCCGTGCTGAGCAACGACTGCACCCTGTCGAACACCAGCGGCTCATGGGTGGTCAGCGTGAACTCGCCCATCGGGCATTGTGCGGATGCCCCCTCCACCGACTCCTCGCCCATGCTGGTCACAGGCCGACCCGTCGGTGACGCCGGAGGCCGGGTGTCGGTGACGGCCGTATTGGCCGCCGGCTCCTCCACCGCCGCCAATTCGGTCACGTTCAACGGTTTCGGTCGCCTCGTGAACACAACCGACGCCATCGGTCAAATCGACATCACAGGCCCGACGAGCGGTACCACCTACCGCAACCTACGCCTCGTCGTCAGCCCTGCCGGCCAGGTTCGTATGTGCGACCCGGATTCGGGTATTGCAACCACAGACCCGCGGAGATGCTGACATGAAGACACGAGCCCCTTCGCACCTCCTCCCCCCGTCTTGCGCTTCACGTGGAGCCATGCCACCTGTGAGACGTATACGCGGCATTGCCCTGATTGAAGTGCTCATCGCGCTGCTGATCTTCATGCTCGGCGTGCTCGGACTGGTGGGCCTGCAAGCCACGATGACACGGGCGCAGACCGATTCGAAATCCCGCGCCGATGCCGCCTACCTGGCCACCGAACTCATCGGCCGCATGTGGGGCGACCTCACGAACATGGCGTCCTACAGCGGCTCCGGCTGCGCGTCGCAGACACGCTGCAAGGAATGGCAGGACAAGGTGAGTCAAACCCTGCCCCGAGGCACGGGCGCGGTGACCGTGGCCTCCGGCACGGGCGATGTCCAGATCACGGTCGGCTGGACCATGCCCAACGGCGATACGCGCCAGTACGTCACGAGCACCACGATTTCCAAGTCGGCGAACTGAGATGAAATCGACCTCTTCACGTCCTTTCGCTGCACCTTCCCAGCGCGGCTTCACGCTGATCGAGCTCATGGTCGGCCTGGTACTCGGCATGCTCACGGTGCTCGTTATCACGCAGGTGCTCGCGCTCGCCGAAGGCAAGCGGCGCGCCATCACGATGGGCGGCGATGCGCAGATCAACGGCTCACTGTCGATCTTCGCGCTCCAGCGGGACATCCAGCAAGCCGGGTATGGCGCGGCAGCCAGCCCCGACGCACTGGGTTGCCCGGTGACGCGCCAGTTCGATGCCTCCGGCACCTCCACGACCTTCACGCTTGCGCCGGTGGTGATCACCGACGGGGGTAGCGGCGGTGCACCCGACACCATCACCATTCTTCAATCCAACACCCCCAACTTCTCCACCCCGATGCTGTTGATGGGCAACCATGCGCAGACCGATGACCATTTCACCGTCAGCTCGTCGCTCAACGCCAGCGTCGGCAATCTGATGATCGCAGTGCCGAAAACGCAATCGGCCAGTGCCGGCTGTACCCTCTTCAGTGTGACCAACGACACCAGCGCTGCGACCACGACATTGAGCAGCACCAACGTGCCGCACGTCGCGGGCGCGGGGCCGTTGACCAAGTGGAACCAGAGTGCCGTCTTTCCAACGGGCGGCTATGAGGCTGGCAGCTACCTGCTGAACATGGGTTCGATGGTGCTGCGCACCTATTCCATCGATCAACTGAGCTTGAAGACGGACGACTTCACACCGACCAGCACGGCAGTCACGTCTTCGATCCTCTATCCGCAAATCGTCAACTTGCAAGCGTTCTACGGCAAAGACACGAACGGTGACGGCATCGTCGATGCCTACGACACGGTCCTTCCAACGACGAGCGCCGGCTGGATGCAGGTGCTGACCATTCGGATTGCAGTGGTCGCTCGCAGCAACCAATACGAGAAAGACGCGGTCACCGGCGACACGATTCCATGGGATATCGGCACCACCTCGACCTTCGTCGGTCTCACGCCGACCACTTGCAACGGCGCGAGCAAGTGCCTCCCACTCAAGATCAATCACGTAACCGAATGGGCGCACTACCGCTACAAGGTCTACGACACGATCGTGCCGCTGCGCAACGTCATCTGGAACTCATGATGAAGCCTTCTTCGACCTCCTGGCGCACGCGCGCCTCCGCCGCCCGTCCACAACGCGGCGCCTCGCTGCTCTTCGCGCTGCTCACGCTGGTCGCCATGCTGCTGGCCACGCTCGCGCTGGTGCGCTCGGTAGACACGAGCACTACGCTGCTGGGCAACATCGGCTTCAAGCAGGACGCCACTGTCGCAACCGACCAGGCGGCACGGACCGCCATCGACTGGCTGTCGACGAACGCTGCCAGCCTCAACACCAGCCTGGCCGCCAACGGCTACTACGCCAACACCAAAGAGTTTGCCGACGACGGAACCACCGCCGCCGGCCAGGTCGACGTGACAGGCGGCCAACTGGCTGCCGCCAGTCGACGCCTCGTGGACTGGGACAACGATACGTGCCGCTCGGCGACCTCGGGCACCTACGCAGACTGCACCATCAAGACCGCGAGCGCCGGCACGATCAATGGCAACAGCGCGCGCTACGTCATCTTCAGGCTGTGCAACAAGCCGGGCGACTATGGGACCGACAACACGATCCATTGCGCCAAGCCCATGAATGCCGCGGGCACGTCGGCGACGAAGCGCGGCGAACTGAACTATTCGGACTACGCCCGCTTTTCCAATGCCGCTGGGCCTTATTACCGCGTTGTGGTACGCGTGACGGGCGCCCGCAACACCGCCAGTTTTGCCGAGACCATCGTGCACTTCTGAGTGCGACGGAATGCCCAAGAAAGCCTGCTCATGACGCCTCAATTTCTCCGCTCGTCGAACACCGGCCGTGGCGCGCATTGGCGCCTCGCGGCGCTGTGCGCCCTGATCCCGCTTGGCGTTCTGGGCTTCGCGCTCAGCACCTCGTCACAGACATCGAACACCACCGACCTCGCCAACGAGCCGCTGGCTACGCGTGGCAACGTACAGGCAAAACCGAACCTGCTTTTCCTGCTCGACAACTCAGGGTCGATGAACTGGAGCTACATGCCGGACAAGCTCGGCGTCTCGTCGGGCAATGCCGACCAACCTTACGCCGAGTGGTATGGCTATCGGACGGCCCAATGCAACGGCATCGCCTACGACCCCTCCTTGACCTATGCACCGCCGCTCAACTCGGCAAAAACGGAGTACGCAGCCTCATCTTTCAATGCGGCCTGGCCTGACGGCTACACCAAGGACTCGACCATTGATCTTGCCAAGGCGACGCCGATCACGACGTCTTCGATCAGCACCGGCACGGGAACGAAAACCTTCACGATGACGACCGGGACTTACAGCAGTTCCACCTTCGCCGTGGGCGATAGCGTCACGATTGCCAGCGGGACGACTTCCGCAGCCAGCATGAGCGGCGTGATCACCGACTGGAGCAGCGTCAACGCCGGGGGAGGAAGAAGGACTTGGTATCTCGAAGTTCTCGTGAGCGATATCACGGGCAGTGGCTCCTACACCGACTGGACGGTGACACTCACACCCACCTACTACACCTATAAAGCTCCCGGCACCCAGGCCGCCGTCAACTGGACCTACAACAGCAACGGCACCGTCGACACCTCCACGACCTTCTACCAGGAATGCACGAGCAACATTGGCGCCACTCCGGGAAGTAACGTCTTCGAAAAGCACACGGTGACGAATGCATCGACGACGGAAGTCAAGACCAACTACGCCAACTGGTATTCGTACTATCGCAAGCGCTATCTTTTGATGCGTACAGCCATGGGACGGGCCATTTCGCCGCTGAACGAAAACTACCGCGTCGGCTTCTCGACCATCAGCGACGTGGGCGTGGTGGATGGGGCCAGCGACGGGGGTTCGGGCACCGGCTACTTCCGCGACGTCAAGGACTTCACTCAAACCCAGAAGGACAACTTCTACAGCAGCCTGTACGGCTCCCAGCCCAGCGGCAGCACGCCGTTGCGTGTCGCCCTCTCCAAGGCGGGACGCTACTTTGGCAAGAAGTTCGACGGCCAATACGACCCGATGCAGTACTCCTGCCAGCGCAACTACGCGCTGCTATCGACCGATGGCTATTGGAATGGCGGCAAGGGCGTCCAGTTGGATGGCACTGAGATGGGGCAGCAGGACGGTGACGAAGTCCGCCCCATGGTGGACAACTCGGTCGGCGTGGTGACAAGGGTCGTTACCTACACAGCGCCCGCAACGGCAACGGAAACGCTGCGCCAGACGCGAACGCTGGACTGGTCGCGCAAGGCGGTCACCGTGGCCCGATCGACGGGCGGTGGAGACTGCTCGAACAAACAGTATCTGATCACCAAAAAGCCGCAGACCTACACGCAGCAAACCGAGACCCAAACGTCCGTGACACCGCAACGCGGCACCGCCACCTACACTGTCACGACTGTGATAACGGGTGGCGTTGCAGGACAGCCGGTGACCAGTCCGATTGCTTATTCAGGCTGGACCTATTCGGGCGTCGCAAACATCACCACCAGCAGAGACACTCTACGTTCCAACCCGACCACCTCCAGCACCGGCTGGTTCGACAATGGCCCGATCGACACCTCGACCTGCTCGGGGACAAGAGGCACATTGAACAACATCGCCTACGACCCAAGCGGCGGCGGTGCTTTGAGTGGCTGGAGCCCTCTCTCGAGCGGCACGCCCAGCAGCACGATCAATACCCCGCGCCAGGATCAGTTCACCGCCAGCGATCCTGCGGACACCCGGTCGTCCACGGGTGGCACCGCCAACACGCTCGCCGACGTCGCCCAGTACTACTACAAGACGGACCTGCGCAACGGCAGCAACTGCACGTCCACCTCGTCCAGCAACGGTTCTCAGGACGTGTGCGCGAACATCGTTCGCACGACTGCCACCGACCTTGCCACCTGGCAGCACATGAACACGTTCACCATCGGTCTCGGTGTGAGCGGCACGCTGGCGTATGACAAGGACTACCTGACACAAACGGCTGGCTCCTATGCCGACATCGTCCGTGGTCCGCTGAACTGGCCATCGCCAGGCAACACCGAATCCACCTCGGGCAGCGGCGGCGACGCCCGCAACGTAGACGATCTGTGGCATGCCGCAGTCAATGGACGCGGTCAGTATTACTCGGCGCTGAATGCCGGCTCACTGGCCGAGGCCATCAACGGTGTCGTCTCGACGGTCCAACAGGTGGCCGGTGCCGGTGCCGCAGCCTCGACCAGTTCGCTGGAACTCGTGGCCGGGAACAACAACCAGGTCTTCCGGGCCAGCTACACGACCCAGGCCTGGACCGGTGACCTGCAAGCCTATGCGCTCAACGGCGCGGACGCCACCATCGGCGCACGCGCCTGGTCCGCGCAAGCGCTGTTGGATGCCGCGACGCCCGCAAACCGCAATATCTATTTCAACAGCAGTGGCACCCTGCAAGGCTTTACCTACAGCAATCTGGGCTCCACGCTGCAGGCATATTTCGACAATCGAATGTGCTCGACCAGCTTGACGGCGACCCAGTGCTCGCGGCTGTCCGTGAATGACAAGGCCACGGCGAATTCTGGCGCCAACCTCGTCAACTATCTACGCGGCGTTCGGACGCACGAATCGCAGAGTGTCAATGCCTCCGTTGCGGCGCTCTATCGCAAGCGGGAACATGTGCTGGGCGACATCGTGAACGGTGCTCCAGTGCATGTCGGCAAGCCACCATTCCGCTATGCGGACACGGGCTACGCGGACTTCATTGCCGCGAAGGCAACACGCAAGAATGTCGTCTACGTCGCGGCCAATGACGGCATGCTGCACGCCTTCTCGTCCGACACCGCAGACGGCGGCACCGAACTCTGGGCTTTCGTCCCCACCGCGGTGATGCCCAATCTGTACAAGCTGGCGGACTCCGCCTATGGCGCCAACCACCAGTATTTCGTGGACGGTGCGCCGGTGATGGCTGACATCAAAGTCGGTACCACATGGAAGACCATCCTCGTGGGTGGACTCAACCTTGGCGGCAAGAGCTACTACGCACTGGACATCACGGACCCCACCAGTCCCTCAATGCTGTGGGAGTTCACCGACGACAACCTGGGCTACAGCTATGGCAACCCGGTCATCACCAAGAAGGCGGACGGCACCTGGGTGGTCGTGTTCGCCTCCGGGTACAACAACACCTCGGGGGACGGCAAGGGCCACTTGTTCGTGTTGAATGCCAACACCGGCGAGAAGCTACATGACATTCTGACCACCGCCGGCAGCTCTACTACGCCCAGTGGGCTGGCCAAGATCAACGCATGGATCGACGACGCAGCGAACAACACAAGTAAGCGCTTCTACGGCGGCGACATGCTGGGCAACCTTTGGCGTTTCGACATTGACGGCCTGATCGAGCCGAAGCATGCAGCCCTCAAGCTCGCGACCTTCCAGGTCGGCACGACACCGCAGCCGATCACAACGAAACCGGAAACCGTGGAGATTGCAGGAAAGCCGGTAGTCATCGTAGGAACCGGCCGCTATCTGGGCCAGAACGACATCACGAACTCCACGCAGCAGAGCATTTATGCAGTGAAGGACCCGCTGACCAACAACGGGTGGGGCGACGTTCGCGCCGATACGACGAATTTCGTGCGGCAAACCTTTACGCTAGCCGGAACAGAAGCCGAGGCGCGGACCGCATCAGTTTCCAACAATGCGGTCAACTTCTCATCGAAGGCAGGGTGGTGGATCGACTTGCCGCATGGTCGCGAACGCATTGCGACCAACCTGGGCTTGCAGCTGAACACTCTTGCGATTGCGACCGCCATTCCCAATGGTGACGCCTGTGCTTCGGGAGGTTCATCGTGGCGCTATTACCTCAACGCGGCCAATGGCGGCGTGGTGACTACCAACCCCTCAGGGACCCTGTGGAGCGACAACTCGCTGATCGTGGGAATGAGCTGGGTGAAAGACAGCAACGGGAACATCCGCATCATCTATCAGCGGAGCAATGGAGATCTAGGGTCAGAAGTTCCCCCGGTCCCGCCCTCGTCGGGAGGGGGCTCTGCACATCGGACTTCATGGCGAGAGCTGGTGAACTAGATGTAGCGTCTCAACTAGGTGTTTCCCGAAACGGAGAAGGAACATGACCGCGAAGCCAAACCATCTTCTCCCAGTCACACCGGAGAACCATCTGGGGGCAGCCACGCATAAAGAGATGCCACTTGCTGCCCGGGAGTTAGGGCCGGCATCGAGGTCCCAGCTTCCGTCATGTCCCGTACAGCTTGTATGGCTGAGGTGCTGAGACTCGTTTCGCACTCGGTCGCAGCAGCGGAGCGACAGTTGTTTTGAGATTTCTCCCGTCTCATCTTCCAACGTCGATTCGGAACTGAGCGGAGTTCCATTTTTGGAAGGGACGACCGCCGGTCTGGACGCAAACAAACGTGGTCGGTGGCTGCACAGCAGCTTGGCAAATTGTCCAACTGCAGGTGCTGTGCCATGCAAGAACCCACCCTGTTCATCAGGGTGGATGTTTTCAAGGCCGAACTGCTCGTTTCACTGGGGCCTGAGCATCGACCTCGCAGCGTGAGCAACACTGCGCCTAGCATTGCCAGCTGGCTGGCAGAGGTGCCGCCCGGCGCCCTCATCGCGATGGAGTCAATAGGGCGGTATCACGGGTTGTCAGCCCATCTGGCAATCCAAGCCGGCCTGAAGGTGTACGTGCTCAATGCACGCGACGTGTACTTCTACGCCCGGGCCCTGGGCACCAGGGCCAAGACCGATGGTGTGGATGCCGGGGTCATTGCCCGCTATCTGATCGAGCATCATGAACGTCTGCACCCCCGGCAGCCAGCCAGCGGCTGCAGGACCTGCCAGTCCGTCGGGCACAGCTGGCGACGCAACGCTCGGCCTTGAACCAGATCGTGGGTGGCGTAGATGCTCGAGGCATCGATTCCAGTGGCGTGTACCAAGCCTTCAATGCGTTGCTGGACGCGATAGACGAGAAGGGGCTGGAACTGATCGTCAGCAATGCACGACTGCGTAGCGGATGCCAGAGATTACACACGATCATCGGCATCGGTGCGCAGACTTCGGCGTTGCTGGCGACGTAGCAACAAACAGGCTCATTCTCGAACAAGCACCAGATAGCTGCCGCAGCAACACTACCAAGGTTCGAGCAAAGGAGTCACAGACTGCGCATCCCGCATTCCTAATATTTTCAACCCAATACAGGAAGCGCAACCAATTTCAGCTCTGGATAAGCCGAATCAGAAGAAATTCTCCGCCAATCTTCTAAAACTTGGTCGCAAACACGAGGCGCTTGGGTTTTGCATATCAAAGCCAACGAATGTGCTGCTGACTCTGGCGCTCCATTCAATGCTGCCGCAATCGCATACCGTGTCAGCACCGACGGCTGACCAAATCGCTTCGCAACCTCACCCATCCAGAGAACTTTCTTTTCGGTCATGCCCCGCTCAGGCACGGTTCTGGCGAACTCCGAATAATCTCGCAAATGAGTTAAAAAAGTTGGCTTGTAAGCCTCCCAACCTTCTTCCGGATGAAAAATCCCGGAAATTTCCATTCGAGTGCGGCGCCAGTCATTTTCAAATCGAATATATTCATTTGAAATCACAATAAATCCCGCCAACGTAAATGCACCAATCCCAGCAAGCCCTCTTCGAAATAGAAATTGAATTTTTCTATTCCCCTTCAACTCAATCACTTCAAATCGACTTAACGCCCCCACGAAAAAACAAGTCGGCAGCAAAACATAAGCATAGGCTAGCGGATATTCAACCATGGCATGACAAAAAACAAACCCCACCGCGAGCAGAACACTCCATGACAAAGGATCCCGGCAGCTTTTAATTTGCTGCCTAAACCAGAATATTAGCCAAATAGAAAATATCACCGCTACAGGCAGCCCAGCCGAAACAGCAACATCCATCCCAACATTGTGGGCTGAGTCAAAAAATACGTAAGTCGCAGGATACTTCAATGCCGTGGTTTGCTGCGCCAGCGGAACTTGCCCCCAGCCATAGCCGAGCCACGGGGATTGGCTGACAGCATCCATCATGCTTCGCCAAAGATCGAAGCGACTGTCTTTATTCACCCGGTCAATCAACGAAGGCGGCGCCTTCAATAAAAGCACCTCATTGAGCAAAGGCCACGTGAACATAGTCAAACAAAAAATTCCACTCAAAAATAGAATTGATTTTCCAGATGTGCGAAAATGAATTCGTTGTCGAAATCCCCAGTACAAGGCCCACAAAAAAAATAATGCGAGAACAGTCATTCGAGATTGTGTCATCGCAAGGCCAAAAACCAAAAACGCGCCCAGCAATGTTGCCGAATATGCATTCAGCACCTTATTTTCAAACAAGAACAAAGTGCAAGCCACACCCAGCAAAAGAACTGTCGCAAGCTGATTTGACTGCGCCAAATTAGCGCCGTACCTTCCCTTAATTTGTGAATTGGCGACAAATTCGGAAAGAAAATTCAAATCAAGCCATTGAATCAATGAAACTCCAACCGAAAGAATGCCAGCGACGACTAATGCAAAAATCACCGGCTGAATTTCTTGTATTGGGTTTTTCAATTTACTATCACGCAAAAAAATTGCCGCAGAAGTCAACGAAACAAATGCCGCAGAAATGTACAACCACGAAACCCACCCGTCACCAAAAAATAAAATCTTCCCAACCGCCATCTGCAGCAATGGAGTAATTGAGAGAAAGAAAATGAGGATTGCGATTTTCGGAACAGCTGTCCGCCTCCAAATCACATAGCACCCCAACGGAAAAAATCCAATTCCAATTAAAAATTCATTCCTAAAAGCAGGCCAAGGCATGAAGTGATCCGGGACAAGTATGCTAGAAATCAGCATAGCCCCCAAAAACAGCATCATCCGCTCTCTCATTTTCATTAAATTTCCAAAAAAAAACGCTCCCGAGGGAGCGCTTTTTGATTTTCAACCAATTAACCGCGGCACGAACCGGGCAGGTATTTCGGAGGAATGCTTGTGCCATCCGTGTCCTTACCGCACCTCCAAGCGAAGATTGTCTTACCCGCGCCGCTGGCGGCAGCGAGGGCAGTCGTAGCGTCCGTCAAAGGAACAAGTGTCAACGCATCTTGAGATCCAGCCGTCAGTTGTGAGATACCTTGTGACGTCACGGTGACCTTGCCATTGGCATCGACTGCGATGCTCTTGACATACTTCGACACCGTCACGCCCGAAGCGGCGCCGCCGTCGCAAGGGAACATTGCGGAGGTCAGGGTCGTCGCAGAAGTCGACTGAACAGCTTCTGTAACGGTGGTCCGGCAAGATGAAGCTGCCAGCACAATTTCAGAAACCTTGGCACGGACCGTGTAGTCCTGATACGCCGGCAGAGCCACAGCAGCCAAGATACCGATGATCGCCACAACGATCATCAATTCGATCAGGGTGAAACCCTTTTGCACATTGCGTGCGATAGAACGACGGTTCATTCATTAACTCCAGGTTGGTTTGTAGAGCCCGGGAACCAGCCCGGAGCGGAGTAACTTCCGCAGCATCCGTGCCACCCGGCTTCCCCACCCTGCAGCCCCCGATCAGGCCGTCTTTGGTCACAAGATGGTTACATGATGTGACACAACTCGCACTCAGATGCCAATTGTGTCGACAAATTTGTCATACCCGGCCGGCTCCGGTCAGAAGGTCAGCACCCCGTTCGCCTTGAGCCAGCGGATGTCCCGCTGCGCCAACCCCGCCACTTCCCGCCCCGCCAGCATCTCAATCTGGCTCATGATTTCTTCGGTCTCTGCCGGCTTGGTGTGGGTGATGTAGATCGGGTATTGCTTGCCCGGGTCGATGTGCGCCAGTTCGTGCGCCAGCGCCACCGGCGACAGGTGCAGGCTGCGTTCGGCCAAAGCCTCCTCGCGGGAGCTGAAGGCCGTCTCGATGACCAGCATCGCCACGTCGATCGCGTTGACGCGCTCCCAGAACGGCGGGTTGCGTTCGGTGTCGCCGCTGAAGACCCAGTGGGCGCCGCCTTCGGCCCGACGGATGGCGAAGCCGCAGGCCGGCACGGTGTGGACGGCCGGCAGCACCTCGATGAGCTTGGGGGCGTCGGTGCCCAGCTCGAGGCACTGCCCGACCGCGATCTCGTGAAAGCTCACGAACGGCGATTCGGGGCTGGGAATGCGTTCGAAATTCGGCCAGATGACGTTGTTGAACACATGCGCGCGCAGCGCGTCGATGGTGGCTTTCAGGGCATGCACGCGCAGCGGCCGGGTGCGGCGGCTGCCGACAGCGTCGAGCATCAGGGGCAGGGCGGCGATGTGGTCGAGGTGCGAGTGGGTGAGCACCACGTCGTCGATGGCGGCCATCTCGTCGAGGGTGAGATCGCCGACGCCCGTGCCGGCGTCCACGAGCAGGTCCGCATCGACCAGGAACGAGGTGGTGCGGCAGTCCTTGGCGATGGCGCCCGAGCAACCCAGCACGCGTACCTGCATTGTGGAAGACCCCTTGGTTGCGTCTGTCGTCATTTGGTGTCGAACCGGGTGGCGCCGTCCCAGTCCGGGTCCTGCGGGCGTAGCGCCATCGAGGCTAAACGCTGGGCATAGAGCTGGTAAAGGACTTTTTTGGCATCCGCGGCGAGCAGGGGAGCCAGCAAGTTTCGGCCCAGCGCCCAATCCTGGCGGCGGTAGGCGGCGAGCACCTGGGTCCAGCGGTCGAGCTGCTGCCGTGTGGTGTCCTGCGCTTCAGCGCCGACCTGCGCCGAAAGCGGGGTGTAGATGGCGACGGCCTGGGCCTTGCCCTTGACGCGCACGCTGTCGAGCTCCTGCCAGACGAACCCGGGCGCCGCCTCGCGGGTGGCGCCGCTGGCCACGATCTCGACCCCGTAGTGTCCGCTCAGGCCCTCGAGCCGGGACGCGAGATTGACCGCGTCGCCGACCACGGTATAGCTGCGGCGCGCGGTCGAGCCCATGTCGCCGACGCTCATGAGGCCGCTGTTGAGGCCGATGCCGGCGCTGATCTCGGGACGGCCGTTGGCGCGGTGCTGGCGGTTGATGTCGTGCACGGCGGCCGCCATGTCGATCGCCGCCTGCACGGCGAGTGCGGCGTGGCCGGGCGTGTCGATCGGCGCGCCCCAGAAGGCCATGACGCAGTCGCCCATGTATTTGTCGACGGTGCCGCGGTGCGCGCTGATCACCTCGGTGAGCCGGCTGAAGACGGTGTTCAGGAAGGCCTGCAGCTCGGCCGGCGCCATCTGCTCGGACAACCGGGTGAAGTCGCGCATGTCGCAGAACATCACGGTCATTTCCTTGCTCTCGGCGCGCATGCTGTAGCGGCCGGGGCGCACGAGCATTTCGTCGACCAGTTGCGGCGGCACGTAGGTGCCGAAGAGCCGCACCAGCCCGCGCCGCGCGCGCGATTCGACGAAGTAGCCCCAGCTCATGTTGAGCGCAAAGGCCAGCGCCACCATGACGAGCGCCGACGCCAGCGGAAGCACGAGGCTGTGGCCGATGTAGAGCCAGGTGTTGAGGCCGACCAGCGCGGCGACCACGCCCGCGCCGAGCAGCACGGCGCGCGATGCCGACAGCAGCGACAACCCGAAGGCGAGCACGAGTCCCGCCGCCAGCACGGTCAGCACTTCGTAGCCCGGCGCATAGTCGGGCACGGCCAGCAGGCGCCGGTCGAGCAAGCCCGAGACGATGTTGGCGTGCACCTCGACGCCCGGGAACGCAGCACCGACCGGGGTGGCGCGCAGGTCCTGCAGGCCGGGGGCGGTGGCGCCGAGCAGGACGATCTTGTCCTTCAATTCACCCGGTGCCAGACGGCCTTCGAGCACATCGGCAGCGGCCACGTAGCGGAACGACCCTGCACGCGGACCACCAGGCCCACGGAACGGCACCTGCAGGCTGGCGGTCTGGTCAACCGGGATGCGCAACGACCCGAGCACCAGCGCCTGCAGGCGCGGAAAGTTGCCGTCGCCAGCCACGAGCGCCGGCCGCACCGGCGGCGAGCCGTTCGCGATGCGGTACACCGCCAGTGCCAACGATTCGTAGTGCCCGGGCGCCGCGTGCTCGCCTTCGTAGCGGGCGATGAGCGGCACGCTGCGGATCACGCCGTCGTCGTCGCCGTCACCGACCAGGGTGTTCAAAAACCCCGCGACTGGCGCCGCGCGCCCCAGCACCGGCAGGCTGGCGCCGAACCCGTTCCAGAGCGTGACGAAGGAAGCCTGAGGCGGAAAGGCGTCGGGCGGCAGCACCGGCGTCGCCGGCAGCAGTCCCTTGGCGCTGGGTTGCTCGGTGCGCGTGAAGTAGTAACCCAGCGCCACGGGCTGGCCGCGCAGGGCCTGGGCCAGGGTCGCGTCATGGTCGAGAGTCGGCGCGAGCTGGTCGATTTCGGCGGAAAGGCCCGGCACATCACGCAGCGGGCCGGCCGCAATTTCCTTCAGGCGCCCGAGGCCGGAACTGCGGTCGGGCTCGAGAAACATCACGTCGAAACCGAGCACGGCCGCGTGCTGGCGGGCGAGCAGTTCCGTCGTGAGGCTGGCGATCTTGTCGCGCGGCCAGGGCCACTGGCCCTCGCGCGCCAGGCTGGCATCGTCGACATCGACGATCACGACCCGCGTGTCGGGCGTGCCCGGCATGGTGGCGCGCAGGCGGGCGTCGTAGATCAGGTGGTCCAGGTGCTCGATCACGCCCAGCCGCCAGACACCGGTGGCATGGAGCAACGCCAGCACCACCGGCAGCAGCGTGATGGCGATGCGCGGCCAGTGCCGCCGCAATGCGCTCATGGCCAGTCAGCCTTGGACAACGGATGCCTGTCGGCGAGAAAACGGAGGGCGGAGCGGGGCGCCGGGCGCGGCTCAGATCCGAACGAACTGCATGCGCGTGGCACCGCCGAGTTCGAGCACGTCGCCTTCCTGCAGCGCGACGGCTTCGGCGCCCAGTTGCACGCCGTTGAGCGTGACGCTGCCCACGACAGTGGCAGCCACGTAGCCTTGCCGGCGGCGCGTGACGACGGCCACGGCCACGCCGGGCTTGCCGATGGTGGTGACCACTTTCTGCAGCGGGACGTCCTGGCCTTCGTTGGCGCCCGAGAGCACGCGCAGCATGGGCACGCCCAGCTCGACCAGCGCGCCCGATTCGGTGGGCGCCGACGAGAGCGGCATCGGAGCGGAATACTCGGAGAGCGAGGCCCGCACGGAGCCGGGGCCGACCATGAGGTTGCTGTGCGAGCGGAAATGGATGCGGCAGCCGCCGACCTCGATGACGTCGTTGTCCTGGAGCGCCTGCTTCTGGATGGCCAGCGCATTGACGTAGGTGCCGTTGGTGCTGTTGAGATCTTCAATTTCGACTTCGCCGCCGCTCATGTGCAGCACGGCATGCTCGCCGCTGACGGCGAGATTGTCGATCACGATGTCGTTGTAGGCGCGCCGGCCCAACGTCGTGCGATTCTTGGCGAGCGCCACTTGACCGATGACGACGCCATCGACCGAAATGATCATCTTCGGCATGGCCGATTACTCCCCGTTTGCAAAGATCCAGCACCGTCAGGCGGCGCAAACGGTCCGCCGCCTGGGTTGGCTGCTACATGGCCCCGCGGGTCGCTTCGCTGACGCCCGCCTTGGCCAGAACAACTGAAATGTTATCCCGTCCGCCATTGTCGTTTGAAATTGCAACCAAAAGTGAAGCCATCTCCTTGAGCCCGAGATCGCGAGTCAAAAGCGTGAAAAGCTGCGCATCCGACACCATCTCGCTGAGCCCGTCGGAGCACAGCATGTAGAGATCGCCCGGCCTGGCGCTGTGCTCGTGCATCTCCAGCAAGACCTGGGCCTCCACGCCCACGGCCCGCGTCACGAGGTTGCGGGTGGGGGAATTCAGGGCCTCTTCGGGGGTGATGGCCCCGGCGTCGAGCTGCTGCTGGCGCAGCGAATGGTCGCGCGTGAGCTGCTCCAGCTTGTTGTTGCGCAGGCGGTAGCAGCGCGAATCGCCGATGTGCCCGACCACCACGCGCTGCGGGCGAAACGCCGCCAGCACCAGGGTCGTGCCCATGCCCCGCAGTTCTTCGTGAGTGATGCCGGCCTGGAGGATGGCGCCGTTGGCCTCGTCGGTGGCCGCCTGCAATGCACGCCGGACCACGCGGGCGGGTGCCTGCATGCCGGCCTGGGCGAACCACCGGCCGAAGCTCGCGTGCATCAGCGAAATGGCCATGGCACTGGCCACCTCGCCGCCCTTGTAGCCGCCCATGCCGTCGGCCAGCAGCGCCAGGCCGAGGGCCGGGTCGACATGCACCGCGTCTTCGTTGTGGGCGCGCAGGCGCCCGACATCGGTCAGCGCCGCAAACTCCCAGCTCAGCGCCGGTCGACTGGAGAAAAGGGAAACGCCAACACCTGCCATCGTTTGTCAGCGCTCGCTTTTTAGAAGATCAGTGCGCAGCAGCGCGTGCGCGCCGTTGCAGGAGGCGGCCCAGACCCACGACGATCACCACGCCGGCGATGGCGCCCGCATAGTGCATCCAGGGGTTGGCTGCCAGCATGTCGTGCAGCGACACATCGCTCACGATGGTCTCGCCGCCGACCCAGCCGATCAGCGCGGCGCCCAGCATGACGATGATCGGGAAACGTTCCATGAGCTTGATCATGAGCGTGCTGCCGAAAATCACCAAGGGGATGCTGATGGCCAGACCCAACACCAGCAGCACCATGCTGCCTTGCGCCGCGGCCGCCACGGCGATCACGTTGTCCAGGCTCATCACCAGGTCGGCCAAGAGGATGGTCCGCACGGCCACGAACATGCTGCCGTATTCCTTGGACTCGCCTTCGCCCTCGTCGTCCTCGCTCAGGAGCTGCAGGCCGATCCACAGCAGCAAGGCTCCGCCGATGATCTGCAGGTAAGGCAGCGCGAGCAGCTTGGCCGCCACCACCGTCAGCACGATGCGCAGCACCACGGCCGCGCCCGAGCCGAACAGCACGGCTTTTTTCTGTTGCGCAGGCGGCAGCGATCGCGCCGCCATGGCGATCACGACGGCGTTGTCGCCCGACAGGATGATGTTGATCCAGACGATCTTGATCAGACCGATCCAGAAGTCTGTGCTTTGAAGAAGTTCCATGTCTCTGATCCCACTGTGTTGTATTGAAAAAAGCGCCCGCAACTCAATGCGGGCGCTTTCTTATTTCTGCGTGGTATTGCGAGCGGCGGGAGCGCCGCCAGCGGTCCTGGTGCTTTTTACAGCTTGCCCTTGAGCAGCTTGGCGAGCTCCGAGAAGTTGCGCGTCACGGTGAAGCCGCACTCTTCCATGATGGCGAGCTTGGCTTCGGCCGTGTCGGCACCGCCCGAGATCAGCGCGCCGGCGTGGCCCATGCGCTTGCCGGGAGGGGCGGTGACACCGGCGATGAAACCGACGACCGGCTTCTTCATGTTGTCCTTGCACCAGCGGGCTGCGTCGGCTTCGTCCGGGCCGCCGATTTCACCGATCATGATGACGGCGTCGGTTTCGGGATCGTCGTTGAAGGCTTGCATCACGTCGATGTGCTTCAGGCCGTTGATCGGGTCGCCGCCGATGCCGACTGCCGACGATTGGCCCAGGCCGATTTCCGTCAGTTGAGCCACGGCTTCGTACGTCAGCGTGCCCGAGCGCGAGACCACGCCGATGCGGCCCTTGCGGTGGATGTGGCCGGGCATGATGCCGATCTTGATTTCGTCGGGCGTGATCAGGCCAGGGCAGTTCGGGCCCAGCAGCAGGGTCTTCTTGCCGCCGGCCGCTTCCTTGGCCTTCATCTTGTTGCGCACTTCGAGCATGTCGCGAACCGGGATGCCTTCGGTGATGCAGATCGCCATGTCCAGGTCAGCTTCGACAGCTTCCCAGATGGCGGCCGCGGCGCCTGCCGGCGGCACGTAGATCACCGACACGGTGGCGCCGGTCTGCGTGGCGGCTTCCTTCACCGAACCGAAGATCGGGATGTTGAAGATCGACTCGCCGGCCTTCTTCGGGTTCACGCCGGCCACGAAGGCGTTCTTGCCGTTCGCGTATTCCTGGCACTTCTCGGTGTGGAACTGACCGGTCTTGCCGGTGATGCCTTGCGTGATGACTTTGGTGTCTTTGTTGATGTAGATCGACATGACTTGTTCCTTAGGCCTTCTTGACTGCTGCCACGACCTTCTGGGCCGCGTCCGCCATGGTGTCGGCGCTGATGATCGGCAGGCCCGACTCGGCCAGCAGCTTCTTGCCTTCGACTTCGTTGGTGCCCTTCATGCGCACGACCAGCGGCACTTGCAGGTTCACGGCCTTGCAGGCTGCGATCACGCCGGTGGCGATGGTGTCGCACTTCATGATGCCGCCGAAGATGTTCACGAGGATGGCTTCCACGTTCTTGTTCTTCAGCATGATCTTGAAGGCTTCCGTGACCTTCTCGGGGGTGGCACCGCCGCCCACGTCCAGGAAGTTGGCCGGCTCGCCGCCGAACAGCTTGATGGTGTCCATGGTGGCCATGGCCAGGCCGGCGCCGTTCACCAGGCAGCCGATGTTGCCGTCCAGCGAGATGTAGGCGAGGTCGAACTTCGAGGCTTCGACTTCGGCCGCATCTTCTTCGTCCAGGTCGCGCAGGGCCACGATTTCGGGGTGGCGGAACAGCGCGTTGCTGTCGAAGTTGAACTTGGCGTCCAGCGCCATGACGTTGCCCTTGCTGTCACGGTTGAGCGGGTTGATCTCGACCAGCGAGGCGTCCGTCTCCATGTAGCAGGTGTAGAGCTTCTTCAGGATGTCGACCGTCTGGGCGGTCGAATCGGCCGGCATGCCGATGCCGTCGGCGATTTCCTTGGCTTGCGCGTCGGTCAGGCCGTCCTTCGGATCGGCGTAGACCGTGATGATCTTCTCGGGGGTGGAATGGGCCACTTCCTCGATGTCCATGCCGCCTTCGCTCGAAGCGATGAACGCGATCTTCTGCGTCGCGCGGTCGGTCACGGCCGAAATGTAGTATTCCTTGTTGATGTCGGCGCCGTCTTCGATGTAGAGGCGACGCACCTTCTGGCCTTCAGGGCCGGTCTGATGGGTCTTGAGCTGCATGCCGAGGATCTCGCCAGCCAGCTTCTTGACGTCTTCGATCGACTTGGCGACCTTGACGCCGCCGCCCTTGCCGCGGCCACCCGCGTGAATCTGGGCCTTGACGACCCAGACCGGGCCTCCAAGCTTCTGGGCGGCCTCGACCGCCTCCTGAACCGTATAGGCCGGAATGCCGCGCGGCACCGGCACGCCGAACTTGGCAAGGATTTCCTTGCCTTGGTACTCGTGAATCTTCATGAGGGATGTCTCTCGGAAGGAGGAGGTTGAGAACGGGAGATCGGGAGTGAGACTGTTGTTTCTGCTCTGTTGTTCGCGGGCGACGGCAGCCTGACGGCTGGGGGCGGCGAACAACCGCGGACTGTATCATGGTGCGCCGCACCAATACTTGATGCGCGGTTGCGGTCAATACGTACTTTCTTCTAGCCACCCTACGCATACTCCGATATGGCCAAGGTTTTCATCGACGGCGAAGCCGGCACCACCGGCCTGCAAATTCGCGAGCGGCTGCAAACGATGCCGCAGATCGAGCTCGTGAGCATCGCGCCCGAGCTGCGCAAGGACGTGGCCGCCAAGCGCGAGCTGATGGCCGGCGTCGACCTCGTGGTGCTGTGTCTGCACGACGACGCGGCGCGCGAGTCGGTCGCGCTGATCGACCAGCTCCCGGGCAAAAAGCCCAAGATCATCGACGCCTCGACCGCCCACCGCATCGCGCCGGGCTGGGTCTTCGGCTTCCCCGAACTCGTCGAAGGCCACTGGCAGGCCGTGGCCCAGGCCGACCGCGTCGGCAACCCCGGCTGCTACGCCACCGGCGCGATCGCCATGGTGCGCCCGCTGGTCGATGCGGGCCTGCTGCCAGCCGATTTCCCGGTGTCGCTGCCTTCTGTGAGCGGCTATTCGGGCGGCGGCCGGACCATGATCGAGGACTACGAGGGCGGCAAGGCGCCGCTGTTCGAGACCTACGCGCTGGGCCTGAAGCACAAGCACATCCCCGAAATCATGACCTACACCGGCCTCACGCGCCGCCCGGTCTTCATTCCGTCGGTGGGCAACTTCAAGCAGGGCATGCTGGTGCAGTTGCCGCTGCACCTCGACCTGCTGCCCGGCAAGCCCAAGGCCGGCGACCTGCAGGACGCCCTGGCCGCGCACTATGCCAAGAGCAACACGCCTGAGCAGTTCGTGAAGGTGCTGCCGCCGACCGACGACGGCAAGCTCGACGCGCTGGCGCTCAACGACACCAACCAGCTCGAGATCCGCGTGTTCCCGAACGAGGACCACCGCCACGCCGTGGTGATCGCGCGCCTGGACAACCTGGGCAAGGGCGCCAGCGGCGCCGCGGTGCAGAACCTCAAGCTGATGCTGGCGCTCTGAGCCCCCGCTTCAAGCGCTGACAAGAAGGAAAGGCCGGCCCGCAAGGACCGGCCTTTCTGCTTTCAGTCGGCCCGCATCGTGCCCGTGTCGCGGTAGCGCACGTGCCACGAAAACGCTTCTTCGAGCCGGTGCGGCGTGTGGCCGCCGCAGGTCGCCACGGCGCGCGCGTGGTAATCCTGCAGCATCGCGCGGTACGGCTCGGCCGCGCAGTTCGCGATGATCGCCGCCGCCCGTTCGCGCGGTGCCAGCCCGCGCAGGTCGGCCAGGCCCACCTCGGTGACCAGGATGTCGACGTCCTGCGGCGCATGGTCCACGTGCGACACCATCGGCACGATGCTCGACACCGCGCCCTGCTTGGCGACCGACTTGGTCGCGAAGATCGACAGGTAGGCGTTGCGCGCGAAGTCGCCCGAGCCGCCGATGCCGTTCATCATGTGCGTGCCCAGCACGTGGGTCGAGTTGACGTTGCCGTAGATGTCGGCCTCCAGCGCCGTGTTCAGCGCGATGATGCCCAGGCGCCGGATGATCTCCGGGTGGTTGCTCACCTCCTGCGGTCGCAGCACCAGCCGGTCCTTGTAGCGCGCCAAGTCGCCGAACACCTGCCGCGCCTTCGCGGGCGACAGCGTGATCGACGAGCCCGAGGCGAAGTCCAGCTTGCCGGCGTCGAACAGGTCGAAGGTCGAGTCCTGCAGCACCTCCGAGTACATCGTGAGGTGCTCGAACGGCCCCGCGCCCAGCCCCGACATCACTGCGTTGGCGACCGTGCCGATGCCCGCCTGCAGCGGCAGCAGCCGCTCGGTGAGCCGGCCCTGCGCCACCTCGCGCTCGAAGAAGGCCACCAGGTGCGCCGCGATGGCCGCGGTCTCGGCGTCCGCCGGCAGCACGGTGGAGGTGCTGTCGGCCTTGTCGGTGATGACGATGCCCAGGATCTTCTCGGGCGGGATCTCGATGGCGCTGGTGCCGATGCGGTCGTGCGGCGCCACCAGCGGCATCGGCTCGCGCTGCGGGCGGTGCTTGGGAATGAAGATGTCGTGCAGGCCTTCGAGCGCGGTCGACTGCGAGGTGTTGATCTCGACGATCACCTTGTCGGCCAGGATCGCGAAGCTCGCGCTGTTGCCGATCGAGGTGCTCGGCACCAGCGCGCCGGTCTCGGTGATGGCCACGGCCTCGATGATCGCGATGTCGATCGGCGGAATCTGCCGCGTGCGCAGCATCTCGACCGTTTCCGACAGGTGGTGGTCGATGAACATCACCTCACCGCGGTTGATCGCCTGGCGCAGCACGGTGTCGACCTGGAACGGCATGCGCCGGCTGATGGCGCCGGCCTCGGTGAGCTGGCGGTCCACGTCGCCGCCGAGCGAGGCGCCCGTCATGAGCGTGATCTTCATCGGCGCGCGGCGCGCGCGGGCCGCGAGCGCCAGCGGCACGGCCTTGGCGTCGCCGGCGCGCGTGAACCCGCTCATGCCGACCACCATGCCGTCGCGAATCCATTCGGCGGCGGCTTCGGCGGTGGTGATCCTGCTGCGCAGGGCGGGCAGGCGGATGCGGTCTTCGTGCGGCATGGGGGACAAAACGTCTTTCTTTCGTCAGGCAGGAAAAAGAAAAGCCGGCACCGCGCGCGCGGCGGGTGTCAGCGCAGGAAGTAGTCGACCGGCACCAGCGGCGCCGGCGCCGGGGCGCCCACCGACTGGCACAGGTCGATCTCGAGCGTGCGGCACAGGGCCTCGAGCGGCAGGTCGTTCGACTCGGTGCCGAAGGGCTCCTCGATCTCGTCGCCGAGCGCGTCGAGGCCGAAGAAGGTGTAGGCCACGATCAGTACCACCACCGGCGTCATGAACCCGACCGAGTCCGCCAGCCCGAAGGGCAGCAGGTAGCAATACAGGTACGCCGTGCGGTGCAACAGCAGCGTGTACGAAAAAGGAATGGGCGTGCTGAGGATGCGCTCGCACGACGCAGCCGCCGCACTCAGCGCCGACAGCGTGCCATCGACGCCCGCCGCCAGCGCCGGGTCGATGCGCCGCGCGCGCAGCGCTTCGCGCAGGTCGGCGCCCATGTGCATCAGCAGCGCGTGCGGCCGGTTGGCGACCTGCGTCAGGCCCTGCCATTCCGCTTCGCGCAGGAAGGGCCGGGTGTCGGCGGCGGCATCGGTGCCGCGCAGCTGGTGGCGCAGCGCATGGGCGAAGGCTGCGGCGCGCAGGGTCATGCGCACGCGCAGGTCGTCCAGGCGGCGGACGGTGTCGGCGCCGGCGTTGACCGGCGCATCGCCGTCGATGAGGCTCTGGCACTGGCGCGCCAGGTTGCGCGAACGCAGGATCACCTCGCCCCAGAGCTTGCGCGCCTCCCAGAAGCGGTCGTAGGCCGCGGTGTTGCGAAAGCCCAGGAAGATCGCCAGCGGCAAGCCGAGCAGCGCGAAGGGCACGGTGCCCAGCGGGATCTTGATGGAGCCGAAGCGCCCGTGCAGCACCGTGACAACGATGGCCACGATCACGTTGAGCGTCAGCGCCGCGGCGATGCGCGGCAGGACGGAGCCCCGCCAGGACAGAAACAGCTTGAGCCCGGACGGGCGTTTCCGGACGATCATGAAAGCGGGGAGTGGGGCAGACAGGGAGGCATGGAGGCCGCGCACACCGCAAGGCCCGCGCGGGCGCTGATTGTCGCCGAGGCGTCAGCGCCGCAGCTGCTGCACGCCTCAAGACCAACGAAGACGGTCGGGCTCAGCGCACGAGCCACAGCCCTATGCCTAGGAGGACGGCCTGCGCAGCCAGCGCGATGTAGAAGAGCTTGCGCGAGGGCGTCGCCATCTCCTGCAGCACCTCGTGGATGCGGCGCGTGAGCAGGGCGCGCAGGGCAGGGTCTTCGCCCGTCGCAGGCGTCGTCGCACCGTGCGCGGCACGCTCCTGCTGCCACTCGGCCAGCATGTCGCTCAGGGGCAGGCGGCCCAGCACGAAGCCGACCACCGCGCGCACAGCCCGGCCTTCGCCGAGCACCGGCGCGAGTTGCTGGCACAGGGCGTCGGGCGAGAGCCAGTCGGCCACGCGCTGCAGGCCGCCGTGGGTGCGCGGCATGGCTTCGATGCGGCCCGCGATGGCGTCGCCCAGCCGCTGCGACACGGCCTCGCCGCGCGCCGCGACCAGGTGCTGCATCGCGCGGGCGCGGCCCCGTTGCACGCCGAGCAGGAAGTACACACCAATGAACAACGACAGCAGCACGGCCACCAGCAGCGGCGGCGACATGATCAGCGCCAGGATGGCGCCCGCGCCACCGGCCCGCGCCGCGGGGTTGCCCGAGCCTTGCAGCTGGCTCAGGTAGTAGAAGAACACGCCACCGCCGAGGAACAGGCCGATCAGCGCGCCCTTGATGGCCGAGCCGGCGAAGGCGAAGCCGGCCTTGGCGCCGGTGCGAACGAGAGACTGCGGTTGGGCGGGTTGTGACGACATGAACGGGTCCTCCGGTTTTTTTGGAAAGCCGCCTCCTGGGAGGCCGGTCGCTGGCGATCATGCCACCGCCTTCCCGCACCATAATCGCGCCACACAACAACGAGGAGGATCGCCATGGGAACCGTCAGATTTCAGAAACCGACCGCTGCATTCGTCGCCGCCTCCTGGGCCGCGCTGATCATCGGCGCCATCGTGTACCTGCTCGGGCTGTGGAATGCCGCGATGCAGCTCAACGAGAAGGGCTACTACTTCACCATCCTCATGTACGGCCTGTTCTCGGCCGTGTCGCTGCAAAAGACGGTGCGCGATCGGCTCGAGGGCATCTCGGTCACCGGCATCTACTTCGGCCTGTGCTGGGTCTCGCTGCTGCTGTCGGTGGGCCTGCTGGCCGTGGGCCTGTTCAACGCCTCGCTGGCTGCGAGCGAGAAGGGCTTCTACGCCATGGCCTTCCTGCTGAGCCTGTTCGGCGCGGTGGCGGTGCAGAAGAACGTGCGCGACATCGCCGCGTACAAGGCCGAGAACCCGCTGGCCGACGACGTCACGGCCACCGAGTAAGCCAGGCCGGCTCAGCCCGCCTCGAGCAGGCGGCGCAGGGCCTGCAGGTCGCGCGCGATCCATCCGGCATCGCGCGCAAAGGCCGCATCGTCCATGTGCGGCTGACGCAGCAGCGTGAACTGCAGCTCGCACACGCCGGGCGCCACGCCGATCACGCGAAACGGCAGGTAGACCTCAGGCACGCCTTCGGGCGCCACCCAGTGGTCGAGCACGCCCAGGTCGTTGGGCGGCGCAAAGCGCATGCGGGCCTCGCCGCTTTCGGGCGTGCGCACGATCCAGTGGTCGCCGTGCGGCACCAGCGCGCTCTTCGCGAGGCCGCTGGCCCAGTCGGGCAGCCGCTTCGGGTCGGACGCGAGCGCATAGGCGTCGCGCCATTCGCAGTGCACGCGCTGCGTGATGACGCGGGACAGGGCCGCGTCGCCTTCATTCGCCGTTGGGGTCGTCGCTTGTGTCATCGAAGTCGCTCCTGAGCACCTTGGACACGACAGCGCCCGAGAAACCGCGCGCCATCAGGAATCGCATCTGTTTCGCGCGCTCCTTCGCATCGGCGGGCGGCGCGTCGAAGCGGCGGCGCCACAGGGCCGTGGCGCGCTCGACTTCGGTCTCCTGCAAGCCGGCCACCGCCTGCGCGATGGCTTCGGGCGCGATGCCCTTGGCCTGCAGCTCCTGCTTCACGCGCAGCGCGCCCGAACGGGCCGCGCGCTGGTGCAGCACCGAGGCCACAACGCGCGGCTCGCTGATGAAGTCCTTGGCGGCCAGCTCGTCGAGCGCTTTCGCCAGCGTGCCGGGCTCTTCCTCGTGCTTGGCCAGCTTGCGCTCCAGCTCCGCGCGCGAATGCTCGCGCTGGCTCAGGAGGCGCAGGGCGCGGCCTTTGAGGGAGGGGGCACTGAAGGCCATTCGGGGGTGCTGGGTCGCTCACGCGGCCCACGCACTGCGCGAAGGGCCGCCTTGTCTAACTTACTCCGCCGCCTTGTCGGCCTTCGATGCCTTGGCAGGCTTCTCGGCCTTCTCGGGTTCGCTGCCGGCATCGGCCGCGAGCAGCGGAATGCCCAGCGACTCGCGCACCTTGTTCTCGATCTCGCGCGACAGGTCGGGGTTCTCGCGCAGGAACTCGCGGGCGTTGTCGCGGCCCTGGCCGATCTTCTCGCCGTTGTAGGCGTACCAGGCGCCCGACTTGTCGATGATCTTGGCGTTCACGCCCATGTCGATGATCTCGCCCTCGCGGCTGATGCCTTCGCCGAACAGGATGTCGAACTCGGCCGTCTTGAACGGCGGGCTCACCTTGTTCTTCACCACCTTCACCTTGGTTTCGTTGCCGATGGCTTCGTCGCCCTTCTTGATGGTGCCGATGCGGCGGATGTCCAGGCGCACCGAGGCGTAGAACTTCAGCGCGTTGCCGCCGGTGGTGGTTTCGGGCGAGCCGAACATCACGCCGATCTTCATGCGGATCTGGTTGATGAAGATGACCATGCAGTTGGTCTTCTTGATCGTGGCCGTGAGCTTGCGCAGCGCCTGGCTCATCAGGCGGGCCTGCAGGCCGGGCAGCGAGTCGCCCATTTCGCCTTCGATTTCGGCCTTGGGCGTAAGCGCGGCGACCGAGTCGACCACGATCAGGTCGACGGCGCCCGAGCGCACCAGCGAGTCGACGATTTCGAGCGCCTGCTCGCCGGTGTCGGGCTGGCTGATCAGCAGATCGGACAGGTTCACGCCGAGCTTCTGGGCGTACTGCACGTCGAGCGCGTGCTCGGCGTCGACGAAGGCGCAGGTGCCGGCCTGCTTCTGCATGGAGGCGATCACCTGCAGCGTGAGCGTGGTCTTGCCCGAGGATTCCGGGCCGTAGATTTCAACGACGCGGCCACGCGGCAGGCCGCCGACGCCCAGGGCGATGTCCAGGCCCAGCGAGCCGGTGGACACCACCTGGATGTCTTCGAGCGCCTCGCCTTCGCCCAGGCGCATGATCGTGCCCTTGCCGAACTGCTTTTCGATCTGGGCCAGCGCGGCCTGCAGGGCCTTGGCCTTTTCACTGTTGGCGACCGAGATGCTTGCGCCCTTGACGACTGCGTCCATGTGGAAATCTCCTTGAATATCAACGGTTTGTGTCGGGGTTCATCCATCTGCTTTTAACCACAGGCTGGATGCTTGAACAGTAGTGTAGGGGCTCATGGCGTTTCGCAAACCCACTTTAAAGTCAGTTTGCCTTACCATTTGAGGCCATGGCCGACCCCGCCTTTCCCACCGATCCCGACGCCTGGCGCCAGACCCACCTGGGCCGCCTGCTGGGCCATGCGATGCGCCGCTTCGACGAGCGCGTGCTGGCGCTCATGGCGCACGACATCGACGTGCCGCTGGCGCTGTCGAACCTGGCGGCGCGCGCGCAGGTGAGCGCGGCGCACATCCACATCACGCGGCACCTGGCGCGCGAGGGCTCGCGCCTGACCGAGCTGGCCGAGCGCGCCGGCATGACCAAGCAGGCCATGGGCACGCTGGTCGACCAGTGCGAGGCCTGGGGGCTGGTCACGCGCGGGCCCGACCCGCTCGATGCGCGCGCGCGGCGCGTGCTGTTCACGGCCGACGGGCTGGCCTGGCTGGACGCCTTCCGCCGCGCCGTGACCCAGACCGAGCGCGAGTTCCGCGCCAGCGTGGGCGACGAGATCGCCACCGTGGTAACCATCGGACTCGAAGCCTATACAGCGGGCTAGACTCGCGTTGAGACAAATGTGAACAGCGCCGGCATGGCGCCTGAATCCGCCGGAGGTGGCTCATGCGAATACTGATTGCCGAAGACGACCAGGTGCTGGCCGATGCCCTGCTGCGCAGCCTGCGCACCTCGGGCGCGGCGGTCGATCACGTGGCCAACGGCTCGCAGGCCGACACCGCGCTCATGACCCACAGCGAGTTCGACCTGCTGATCCTCGACCTCGGGCTGCCCAGCCTGCACGGCATCGAGATCCTCAAACGCCTGCGCGCACGCGGCTCGCAGCTGCCGGTGCTGGTGCTCACGGCGGCCGACAGCGTGGAAGAGCGCGTCAAGGGCCTGGACCACGGCGCCGACGACTACATGGCCAAGCCCTTCAGCCTGCAGGAGCTCGAGGCGCGCGTGCGCGCCCTCACGCGGCGCGGCATGGGCGCCACCAGCAACGCGATCCGCCACGGCCCGCTGGTCTACGACCAGGCCGGCCGCGTGGCGACCATCGACGGCAAGATGATCGAGCTGTCGGCGCGCGAACTGGGCCTGCTCGAAGTGCTGTTGCAGCGCGCCGGCCGGCTGGTCAGCAAGGACCAGCTGGTGGACCGGCTGTGCGAATGGGGCGAAGAGGTGAGCATCAACGCCATCGAGGTCTACATCCACCGCCTGCGCAAGAAGATCGAAAAAGGACCGGTGCGCATCGCGACGGTGCGCGGGCTGGGCTACTGCCTCGAGAAGATTCCCGGTTGAGCCTGCCCCGCCCGCGCAGAACGCCCTCAGGGCTGCTTGCGCAGGCCGACCAGCAGCGTGGCGCCGGTGTTCGAGCGGATCAGGAACATGAGGCTGCGGAAGTAGCCGTTGCTCTCGTACACGCCCGCCGGCACCAGTCCGATGGCGGCCGGCCCGACGTAAGAGCCGGCGGCGGCCAGGGTGAGCTCGCAATCGTCCTTGCTGGCCGTCGCGGCATTCACCGCCTTCAGCTTGAGCTCGTACATGTTCTTGGCCGAGCCGGGCTGCGCCAGGGCGACGGTGCCCGAGAGCGTGCACTGGCCAATCTCGGCGCCGCTCGTGCTGCCGGTGAACACGCCCTTGTCGTCGACCTGGACCGTCACGCCGAGGCTGCTGTCGTTGTTGGACCACGTGCCGGCCACGCTCGCCTGCGACACCGCCAGCGCGTTCTCGACGGTGTAGGTCAGGGGACCGAAATCGGCCGGGGCGCGGGTGCCGTAGGCATAGGTGCCGTTCATCGTCTTCTTCGGCGCGAAGGTGCCCGAGCCGGTGACCTGCGAGACAGTAGTGAAATAGAACTCGGTGTCCGCGTTGAACGACCAGTCGAGCCCCGTGACCTTCAGCGTACCCCACAGCGTGCCGACGGTGAAGCTGCGCGCGATGGAGCCGTTGGCGCCGACGAAGGCGAGCCCGCGCACGCCCGCGGCGTAGATGCCTTCGCTGTCGTTGCCCACCGCGGCGGTGGAACCGGGCTGCGGCGCACTCAGCGAGGGCAGCGGCTCGGAGCCCGGCACGGCGGCGCGGTTCTCGGCGGGTGCGGGTGCGGGCGCGGGGGCCGGGGAGGGCGCGGGGGCGGGCGCCGGAACCGGTGCGATCGGCAGCATCGGCATGCCACCGCCGCCTCCGCCACCTCCACCGCCGCATGCGGTGACACCCACGCTGGCGGCCAACACGGTCGCGGCCATCCAGAGCGGCTTGGGGCAGCCGCCCACTGTCTTTTGCTTCATGATTTCTTCCCTGATGTTTTTGAATTGCAGAAACTGCACGTCAAGGCTACAACCAGTCACACCTTGTCAATGAAACGTCACACCTGCGAATCGCAGTACTAGTTCACGCTCGCCCGCGTTCTTTCGCCTTGCCAGGAACTCCCTTGAAGCTCTTCCAGCGCGCCCAGCGCTCCCTGTTCGGCGAGATCCTCGACTGGATGCTCACGCCGCTGCTGCTGCTCGTGCCGGTGAGCATCGGCGTGACCTGGCTGGTGGCGCAGGGCATCGCCAACGCGCCCTTCGACCGTGCGCTGGAGCACAACGTGAAGGTGCTGGCCGAACTGGTCACGGTGAAAGAAGGGCAGACGCACTTCGTGCTGTCGCAATCGGCGCGCGAGATCCTGCGCGCCGACGATGCCGGCCACATCTACTACCAGCTGCTCGACGGCCACGGCACGCTGCTGCACGGCGAGCGCGACCTGCCGCAGCCCAACGTGGACGACCCGCCCGGCACCAACGTGGTCCTGCTGCACAACAGCACCGTGCACGGCCAGCCGGTGCGCGTGGCCTCGCTGTGGATTCCCAGCGGCAGCGAGGAGGTGCCGCCCTCGCTGCTGCAGCTGGCCGAGACGCGCGAGAAGCAGGCGGTGCTCGCCACCGAGATCATCAAGGGCGTGCTGCTGCCGCAGTTCGCGATCCTGCCGCTGGCGGTGCTGCTGATCTGGCTGGCGCTGGTGCGCGGCATCAAGCCGCTGTCGGTGGTCGAGGCGCGCATCCGCGAGCGCCGCCCGGGCGACCTGAGCCCGCTCGACGAGTCCTCGGTGCCGCTCGAGGTGGTGCCGCTGGTGTCGTCGGTGAACGAGCTGCTCGACAAACTCAACGACTCCATCTTCACGCAGAAGCGCTTCCTGGCCGATGCCGCCCACCAGCTGAAGACGCCGCTCGCGGGCCTGCGCATGCAGGCCGACCTGGCGCAGCGCGAGGGCGCCAACGCCGACGAGCTCAAGCAGTCGCTCAAGCAGATCGGCCGCGCCAGCGTGCGCGCCACGCACACCGTGAACCAGCTGCTGTCGCTGGCGCGCGCCGAGGGCACCAGCGCCATGACGCACTGCCAGCCCTGCGACCTCGCGCGGCTGACCATCGAGGTGGTGCGCGAAGCCGTGCCGCGCGCGATCGAAAAGCGCATCGACCTGGGCTACGACGGCGTCCAGGCAGGCGCGCCCGGCGTGATGGTCGACGGCAACCCGACGCTGCTGAAAGAGCTGGTGCGCAACCTGGTCGACAACGCGCTCAACTACACGCCTTCGACGCCCGAGCGCCCCGGCGTGATCACCGCCCGCGTGCTGGCCGACCCCTTCGGCCACGTGCAGCTGGTGCAGGTGGAAGACAACGGCCCCGGCATCGCCGAGGCCGACCGCGAACTGGTGTTCGAGCCCTTCTACCGCGTGCTCGGCAACGAGGCCGACGGCTCCGGGCTGGGCCTGCCGATCGTGCGCGAGATCGCCAACCAGCACCGCGCACGGGTCAAGCTCGAAGACGCGCACCCCGGCAAGCACCCGCCGGGCGCGCTCTTCACCGTGCGCTTCGAGGAGGCTCCGTCGGAATGAATCCGCTCGACACGCTACGCCAACGCTTCCTGGAAATCCGCCTCGACACCGACGTGTCGGACATGTTCGACTTCGGCGCCGATCTGCTGGAACAGGATTCAGCCGAAGCGCTCGCCTTCCACTACACGCTGCTGCACGACACCGGCATGGACAGCGAGCTCTATGACTGGCTCTGCCGCAAGTTCGGCGAGCGCGGCGACGAAGCCGAAGACCACCTGCTCGCGCAGTTCGACCGCGAGCCCGATCCGGCCATGCAGGCCACGGTGCTGCAGCTGCTCGGCGGCTTCAAGTACCGCAAGGGCCGACGGCTGAAAGAGACGGCGGCCCTCGCACGCGCCGCGCTCGCGTCGCCGCACGACGAGCTGCGCTGCAAGGGGCTGTGGGTGATCGGCTGGCTCGGCGGCACGACCGACATCGCCAAGGTGGTGCCGCTGCTCGCGCACGATGCTGTCGCCGCGAATCGCCGATGGGCCGCGAGTGCGCTGATGCAGATCGTGTTCAACCGCCGCAGCGCCGCGCCCCAGGCGCTCGCGCCCTTGCGGCAGGCGCTCGACACCGAGACCGATCCGGCCGTGCTCGGCGGCATCCTGGTCGCGGTGCAGGAAATCGCGGGCAAGAAATTCGGCCTGAGCTCGAGTTCACACGAGCCGCCGTCCGAAGAAAAACTGCAGGCCGCGCTGGCCAAGGCGCGGCGCATGTTCGCGCGCGCGGCTGCGGCCTGACTGGGTCAGGGCGCGGGCGTGCCCGAAGGCTTGGCTTCCTTGCGGATCTGCAACCACTCGGGGTGGATCTGCCGCGCCATGCGCTGCGGCTCGCGCTCGTCGAGCGCCGCGGGCGCAAGCCCGAAGCCGGCCAGGTCGCCGCGCGTCCACAGCCAGTAGCCCGCGTTGGCGGCCAGCAGGGCGATGAGGACCAGGCGCAGCTTCATGCCCTCGCTCAGAAAGACATGCCGAGCGGGCGCACGCTCACTTCGTCGCTCGAGATCAGTTGCAGGCCGGCGTCGGTGCGCACCTGCAGCTCGCCGCCCCAGGCCACGCCTTCGCACAGGCCGGCGGTGCCGTCGCTGAGCGTCACCTCGCGCCCGCGCAGCACGTCGCGCGCCGCAAAGCGTTCGGCGAAAGGCGCGAAGCCCTGCGCCTCGAAGGCGAGCACGCTGCGCACCAGCGGCTCGGCCAGCGACAGCAGCACCTCGGGCGCGGACGCGTCGGGCTGCCACTGGCGCAGCCAGGCCGGCGGCGTGCGCATGCCCTCGCCCTCACGCGGGCCGATGTTGATGCCGATGCCCACCACGAGGTAGCGCGCGGCATCGGGCCGGGCCGTCTGCGGCATCGCGGTTTCGATGAGGATGCCGACCAGCTTGCGGTCGTTCACCCAGATGTCGTTGGGCCACTTGAGGCCGACCTGGTGCGCGCCCGTCGGGTCGAGGCTTTCGGCCACGCTCACGCCCACGGCCAGCGACAGGCCCGACCAGTCGGCCGGCGCCAGCGGCAGGCCCAGCGAAAAGGTGAGGGAGGCGGGCGCCTCGGGCTGCTGCGCGCTCTGCCACGGGCGGCCGAGGCGACCGCGCCCGGCCGTCTGGCGCTCGGCCACGAGCAGCACGGGGTCGGTGCGGCCGGCGCGCGCGCGGCGCATCAGCTCGGTGTTGGTGGAATCGATTTCGGCCACGGCCTCGACCGCGAAGCCGGGCAGCAGCGGCGCGACCGTCGCGGCGATCCGGTCTTCGAACCAGGCGCTGGCCGGCATCGTGCCCATCGTCAGTCTCCGGCGGCGGCCGGGGCGTCGCCCTTGGACTTCTTCTTGCCGTCGGCCTTTTTCTTGTCGGACTTCTTGTCCGCTTTTTTCTTCTCGGCTTTCTTTTCAGCCTTCTTCGCTTCCTTGGCCTCGGCCTTCTTCTTCTCGGCTTTTTTCTTGGCCTTCTTCTTTTTCTTCTTGTCTTTTTCTTCGTCCTCGTCCTTGGGCGTCAGCAGCGTGCCGCGGCACATCTCGGAGCCGCACCAGCACGGGAACTCGGACAACAGCTTCTCGGTGTACGGCTCGTCGATGATCAGGCCGTAGTCGTAGTTCAGTTCCTCGCCGGCGGCGATGTTTCTCAGGGCCTTGATATAAACGCGCCCATCGACTTCGTCGGCCTCGCAGTTCGGCTCGCACGAGTGATTGATCCAGCGCGCGTCGTTGCCCTTCACGTTGCCGTCGATCACACGGCCGTCGTCGATGTGGAAGTAGAAGGTGTGGTTCGGCTGGGTCGGATCGTGCGGATGGCGGCGCAGCGCCTCTTTCCAGCTGATGACCTCGCCCTTGTATTCGATCAGCGTTTCACCTTCGGCCAGGTCCTGCAGGGCGAACACGCCGTTGCCATGGACGTCCGAGCGGCGCATCTGGATGCGCCGGCCACCGGAGCGCGTGGCGGCGGAACGCGCCTCGGGCTCGGTCACGGGGGCGGCTTCCTTGTCGCGGCCGGCGGAAAGTGGGGATTTGGAAGGCATCGCCGAAGTCTGTTAGGTTGAATATGCACACATGCGTGTGCGCGCGTGCGCACGCGGAAGCCGCAGAGTATAGAGAGCCCTCAGATGACAAAGACTTTGGTAATCGCAGAAAAGCCGTCGGTGGCCCAGGACATCGTCCGGGCCCTCACGCCGGTGGCCGGCAAGTTCGACAAACATGACGAGCATTTCGAGAACGACACCTACGTCGTGACCAGCGCCGTGGGCCACCTGGTCGAGATCCAGGCCCCGGAGGAATTCGACGTCAAGCGCGGCAAGTGGAGCTTCGCCAACCTGCCGGTGATCCCACCGCACTTCGACCTCAAGCCGGTCGACAAGACCAAGACGCGCCTGAACGCCGTGGTCAAGCAGGCCAAGCGCAAGGACGTGACGCAGCTCATCAACGCCTGCGACGCGGGCCGCGAGGGTGAGCTGATCTTCCGCCTGATCGAGCAGTACGCCGGCGGCAAGAGCCCGCTGGGCAAGCCGGTGAAGCGGCTGTGGCTGCAGTCGATGACGCCGCAGGCGATCCGCGACGGCTTCGACGCGCTGCGCACCGAAAAGCAGATGCAGGGCCTGGCCGACGCCGCGCGCTCGCGCTCCGAGGCCGACTGGCTGGTGGGCATCAACGGCACGCGCGCCATGACCGCATTCAATTCGCGCGACGGCGGCTTCTTCCTCACGACCGTGGGCCGCGTGCAGACACCCACGCTGTCGGTGGTGGTGGAGCGCGAGGAGCAGATCCGCAAGTTCGTCTCGCGCGAGTACTGGGAAATCCACGGCAGCTTCGCGGCCGAGGCCGGCCAGTACCCCGGCAAGTGGTTCAACCCCGACTGGAAGAAAGCCAACGCGCCGCTCCTGGCCAACGGCGAACCCGACGCCGAGCAGCGCGCCGACCGCGTCTGGAGCGAGCAGGAAGCCCGCGCCATCGCCGACGCTTCGCGCGGCAAGCCCGCCACCGTCACCGAAGAGAGCAAGCCCACCACGCAGGCCTCGCCCGCGCTGTTCGACCTGACCTCGCTGCAGCGCGAGGCCAACGGCCGCTTCGGCTTCAGCGCCAAGACCACGCTCGCGCTGGCGCAGAGCCTGTACGAACGCCACAAGGCGCTGACCTACCCGCGTACCGATTCGCGCGCGCTGCCGGAAGACTATCTGCCGGTGGTCAAGCAGACCATGGAGATGCTCGCCAACAGCGGCATGAAGCACCTGGCGCCGTTCGCGCAGCAGGCGGTCGACGGCAACTACGTCAAGCCCAACAAGCGCATCTTCGACAACGCCAAGGTGTCGGATCACTTCGCCATCATCCCGACGCTGCAGGCCCCGAGCGGCCTGAGCGAGGCCGAGCAGAAGCTGTACGACTTCGTGGTGCGCCGCTTCCTGTCGGTGTTCTTCCCGAGCGCCGAGCACCAGGTGACCACGCGCATCAGCACGGTGGAGCAGGGCGGCAAGAAGTACCCGTTCCGCACCGACGGCAAGGTGCTGGTCAAGCCGGGCTGGCTCGCCATCTACGGCAAGGAAGCCCAGGACGACGAGAAGGAAGACGACAAGGACGGCAAGCGCCTCGTGCCGGTGAAGCCGGGCGAGATCGTGAACACCGAGTCGGCCGACCTCAAGGGCCTGAAGACGCGTCCGCCCGCACGCTATTCGGAAGCCACGCTGCTGGGCGCCATGGAAGGCGCCGGCAAGACCATCGACGACGACGAGCTGCGCGAGGCCATGCAGGAGAAGGGCCTGGGCACGCCAGCCACGCGCGCGGCCACCATCGAAGGGCTGATCGCCGAGAAGTACATGCTGCGCGAAGGCCGCGAGCTCATTCCGACCGCCAAGGCCTTCCAGCTCATGACGCTGCTGCGCGGCCTGGGCGTGGAAGAACTCTCCAAGGCCGAGCTCACGGGCGAGTGGGAGTACAAGCTCGCGCAGATGGAGAAGGGCGCCCTGAGCCGCGACGCCTTCATGCGCGAGATCGCCGAGATGACGGAGCACATCGTCAAGAAGGCCAAGGAGTACGACCGCGACACCGTGCCCGGCGACTACGCCACGCTCGCCACGCCCTGCCCCAACTGCGGCGGCGTGGTGAAGGAAAACTACCGCCGCTACGGCTGCACCGGCAAGAGCGGCACGGGCGAAGATGCCTGCGGCTTCTCGTTCGGCAAGTCGCCGGCCGGGCGCACCTTCGAGGTGGTCGAGGCCGAGGCGTTGGTGCGCGACAAGCACATCGGCCCGCTCGACGGCTTCCGCTCCAAGGCGGGCTGGCCCTTCACGGCCGAGATCATCCTCAAGTACGACGAGGAAGAAGCGAAGAACTGGAAGCTCGAGTTCGACTTCGGCGACGACAAGAACGCCGAGAGCGGCGAGATCGTCGACTTCAGCCAGCAGGACACCGTGGGCCCCTGCCCGGTGTGCGGCGCGCCGGTGTTCGATCACGGCAGCAACTACGTCTGCGAGAAGTCGGTGCCGACGAACGAGCAGCCGACCCCCAGCTGCACCTTCAAGACCGGCAAGATCATCCTGCAGCAACCGGTGGAGCGCGACCAGATGGAAAAGCTGCTCGCCACCGGCAAGACCGACCTGCTCGACAAGTTCGTCTCGATGCGCACGCGCCGCGCCTTCAAGGCCTTCCTCACGTGGAACGCCGAAGAAGGCAAGGTGACCTTCGAGTTCGCACCACGCGAAGGCGGCAGCAAGTTCCCGCCGCGCAAGACCTTCGGCAAGCCGGCCGCGAAGACCGCGGCGGCCAAGAAGGTCGCGGCGAAGAAGACGCCTGCTGCCAAGAAGGCACCGGCCGAGAAGAAGGCGGCCAAGCCGCGCAAGCCGGGCGCGGGCCTCAAGCCCAGCGACTCGCTGGCCGCGGTGATCGGCGCCGAACCAGTGGCGCGCACCGAGGTCATCAAGAAGCTGTGGGACTACATCAAGGCCAACGGCCTGCAGGACGCGACCAACAAGCGCGCGATCAACGCCGACGCCAAGCTGAAACCCGTGTTCGGCAAGGACCAGGTGACGATGTTCGAACTCGCGGGCATCGTGGGCAAGCACCTCTCGGCGCCCGACGCGGCCTGACAACGCATGCAGCGCAGACACCTCGCCACCGCGCTGTGTGCAGCGATGCTGCTGGGCGGTGCGGGCCTGGCCCAGGCCGCCACGTGGCCTGACAAGCCCGTCAAGCTGGTCGTGCCTTTCCCGCCGGGGCAGGCCACCGACATCTTTGCCCGCGCGCTCGCCGAACAGCTCGGCAAGCGGCTGGGCCAGCCCGTGATCGTCGACAACAAGGCGGGCGCGGGCAGCAACATCGGCACCGAGTTCGTGGTGCGCGCACCGCCCGACGGCTACACGCTGGTGGTGGCGGGCAGCGCGATGGCGGTGAACCAGACGCTCTACGCCAAGCCGGGCTTCGACCCGCGCAAGGACCTGGTCGGCATCTCGCTCATCGCGAAGGTGCCGCTGGTGTTCCTGGCCACGCCCGAGAGCGGCATCCGCACGCTGGCCGAGCTCACGGCACGCGCCAAGGCCGAGCCCGGCAAGCTCAGCTACGCGAGCGCCGGCATCGGCGGCACGCAGCACCTGTCGGGCGAAATGTACAAATCGGCGGCGCATGTGTTCATCACGCACATTCCGTACCGGGGCAGCGGGCCGGCACAGGCGGACTTCCTGGGCAACCAGGTGCCGCTGATGGTCGACTCGGTGACGGCCGCGCTGCCGCACATCAAGGCGGGCAAGGCGGTGGCGCTGGCGGTGACGTCGACCACGCGCTCGTCGCAACTGCCCGAGGTGCCTGCCGTGCGCGAGACCGGCGTGGCCGGCACGAAGAACTTCGAAGCCGTGGGCTGGCTCGGCCTGATGGCGCCGCGCGGCACGCCGCCCGAGATCGTGGCGCGGCTGAACCACGAAGTGACCGACATCCTGAAGAGCGAGCAGATGGCGCGCTTCATCCGCGACCGGGGCTCCGAGCCGGCGCCGACGACCGGCGCCGAATTCGATCGCTTCGTGGCGAGCGAGATCGGGCTCTGGGGTGCGGCGGTGAAGGCCTCGGGCGCCAAGCCCGAGTAACCCCTGCTCAGTTCTGCGCGACCGGCGGCAGCGCCGTCGCTTCCCCGCTGCGGTCGACCTCGGCCAGCAGCCAGTGGCGGAAATGATCCAGCGTGGCCAGCTGGCCGCGCCCCTCGGGGTAGCAGAACCAGTAGCCCTCGCTGCCCCGGTAGCCGCCGTTGGGCAGCGGCTCTTCCACCAGCCCCGACGTGATCTCGTCCTGCACCAGGCAGCGCGGCACCAGCGCCACGCCCATGCCGGCCATGACGGCGCGGATCATGGTCTGGAACTGGTCGAACTGCAGGCCGGCCAGCGGGTCGAGCCCGCGCACGCCGTGCGCCTCGCTCCAGTGCTGCCACGACTGCGGCACGCTCACATGGCGCAGCAGGGTGCAGCGCGCCACGTCCTGCGGCGTGCGGATGGGGGCTTCGGCCTGCGCGGCGCGCGGGGCGATCAGCGCCACGTCCTGCCCCGCGAGGTAGTGCGAACGCGCGCCGGGCCAGTGGCCGTCGCCGAAAAGGATGGCGCAGTCGAGCTCGGGCCGCTCGAAGTCGTAGCCGTGCACGAAGGGCACGAAATGCAGCGTGATCTGCGGGTGCCGCTGCTGGAAGTCGGGCAGGCGCGGAATCAGCCACTTGGCGCCGAAGGTGGGCAGGGTCGACAGGTGCAGCGCGCCGCCGCCGTCACCGCTGGTGATCAGCTCCAGCGTTGCCGCCTCCAGCTGCGCCAGCAGGGCGCGCACGGCCTTTTCGTAGCGCTCGCCGGCCGGCGTGAGCGCCAGGCGCTTGCGGCTGCGCTCGAACAGCGGCGCGCCGATCCAGCGCTCGAGCTCCTGCACCTGCTTGCTCACCGCGCCCTGCGTGAGGTGCAGCGCCTCGGCCGCGCGCGACACGCCGCCGAAGCGCACCACGGTGGAGAAGGCGCGCAGCAGGTTCAGGGGCGGGTTGAGGCGTCGCAGCGGCATGAGGGAGCCCATCAAGTCATTCCAGATTGGAATGATATCGGGTATATCCTTTGCTTCAGGTGAGCTGCAGCTTTGCACATTCACTCATCGTTCCATTGGAAGAACCCTCATGCAACGTCGTCATTTCCTCTCCACCCTGGCTGCCGCTTCTTTCGCCCCAGGAATATCCTTTGCCCAAGGCAAGCCGATCCGCCTGGTCGTGCCCTTCCCGCCCGGCGGCGCCACCGACATCACGGCCCGCGTGCTCTCCGAGCCCCTGGCCAAGATCCTCCAGCAGCCCGTGGTGATCGACAACCGCGCCGGCGCGGGCGGCTCGATCGGCATGGCCGAGCTGGCGCGCGCCACGCCCGACGGCCTGAGCTTCGGCGTGGCCACGCTGTCCACGCACGGCGTGAACCCGGCCGTGTACCAGAAGCTGCCCTACGACCCGATCAAGGGCTTTGCCGCCGTGACCGAGCTGGTGAAGGCACCGGGCGTGATCGTCATCAACCCGGCCGTGCTGCCGGTCGGCAGCTTCGCGGAACTCGTGAAGTACCTGAAGGCCAACCCGGGCAAGGTGTCGTACGCCTCGCCGGGCAACGGCACCATCGGCCACATGTGGGGCGAGCTGTTCAAGAGCAGCACCGGAACCTCGATGGTGCACATCCCCTACCGCGGTGCGGGCCCGGCCATCAACGACGTGCTCGCGGGCCAGGTGCCGGTGTACTTCGACCAGGTGGCCTCGTCGCTGCCGCACGTGAAGGCCGGCAAGCTGAAGGCGCTGGCCGTGTCCTGGAGCGGCCGCCTCGACGTGCTGCCCGAAGTGCCGACCTACGGCGAGCTGGGCTACGCGGCCAGCAACGACCCCTCGTGGTTCGGCATGATCGCGCCCGCCGGCACGCCGCCCGAGCTGGTGCTGCGCATGCAGCAGGCCGTGGCCACGGCGCTGAAGGACCCCGCGGTGCGCGAGCGCCTCGCGCTGCAGGGGCTGTACGCCTCGGGCACCACGCCGGCCGAGTTCACGAAGCAGATCGCGAGCGAGATCGAGAAGATGAAGAAGGTGGCCGCCTTCGCGCGCATCCGATTGGACTGACCGACACCGCCTATGCATCCAGTCCTGAAACTGATTCAAACCCGCGCCCAGGTGACGAGCGTCGCCGGGCACACCCCGCTGGTGCTGGACTCCCCGCACAGCGGCACCGTCTACCCCGAGGACTTCCGGCCCGTGTGCGAGCTCGCCACGCTGCGCCGGGCCGAGGACACCCACGTCGAGAAGCTCTACGCCTTCGCGAGCGACAGGGGCGCCGCCTGGATCGAGGCGCACTTTCCGCGCAGTTACCTCGACGCCAACCGCGACATGACCGAGGTCGACACCACCATGCTCGACGGCCCGTGGACCGAGCCGGTGTCGACCGACCCGCGCGTGCTGTCCAAGGTGCGCCTGGGCAAGGGCCTGATCTGGAAGCTCACCGACGAGGGCCTGCCGATCTACGACCGGCCGCTCACGGTGGCCGAGGTGCGCCAGCGCATCGACCAGTGCTGGCGCCCGTACCACGCGGCGGTGGCGCAGGCCATCGACGACGCGCATGCGCGGCACGGCTACAGCATCCACATCAACTGCCACTCGATGCCCGCCATTGCGGGCAGCCATGCCACCGACTTCCCGGGCCTGGCGCACGCGGACTTCGTGATCGGCGACCGCGACGGCAGCACGGCCGACCCGGCGCTGTCGCACAAGTTGTGCGAGCACCTGCGCGCATGCGGCTACAGCGTGGACTACAACCACCCGTACAAGGGCGTGGAGCTGGTGCGCCGGCACGGCAACCCGGCGGCGAACCGGCACAGCATCCAGGTCGAGATCAACCGCAAGCTCTACATGGACGAGGCCACGCTGGCGCTCGACGAAGCCGGCGCGGCGCGGCTGCAGGTCGACCTGCGCTCGATGGTCGAGATGCTGCTGGCGACCGACCCGCGCGTGGCAGGCTGAACACCGCCGCCCCTGCGGCGGCTGGTGTCTTTGTTACAGGGTGGCCGGGGGCCCCGGCCTATAGTGGGACGTCCTTAGTTTTCTGGAGTCCTGCCGTGAAGTCGATCCTTGCCGCCCTCGCCGTCCTTGCGACCGGTCTGCTGGTCTCGGGCTGCGCCGGCACCGCGCCGTCGCCGTCTTCGTCCTCCTCCACGTCTTCATCGGGCAGCGGCGTGACGGTGTTCGGCACCATCGACGCCGGCGTCAGCGGCACGACGAACAAGTCGTCGCGCTGAGCCAGAGCCTCAGGCCACCGTCGCCAGGTAGCCCCGCAGCGCATCGCGCAGCTGGCGTGACAGCGTCTGCAGGTCGGGCCGCCCGCCCGTGCCGATGTGGGTGTGCGCGACCAGGCCGTAGATGATGGTCTGGCACACGCGCGCTGCCTCTTTCTTCTGCGGGCCGTCGGCCCGCACGTCGCCCGCCGCGTCCAGCACGCCGACCCATTCGGCCACGAAGCGGTCGTACATCTTGCGGTAGGCCTCGGGGCTGGAGAGGTGGCGCTCCAGCAGGTAGTGCGCGCCCCAGGCCACGGGCTGCGCGCGGTGCGCGTCGAGCTGTGCATCGATCACCGCGTCGACGATCTCGCGCCACGGCCGGCCTTCGTTCGTGGCCACGACCGCACGCATGTCCAGCAGCAGCGCCTTGGAGCGCAGGTGCAGGCACACGCGCGCCAGGTCCTCCTTGTTCTCGAAGTATTCGTAGAAGCTGCCCAGACCCGTGCCCGCCACGGCCACGATCTCGCGGATCGTGATGGCGGCGTAGCCCTTCTCGACCAAAAGCCGAACAAAGGCTTCCTGCAAGGCCTGCGAGGTGTGGCGCGCGCGGGACTGGCGCGGCTTCCTCCTCGGGGCGGCGGCGGGTGCACGGGCGCCGGTCATGGCCGCCGAACCCGAACACCTTGGGGGCGGGTTGTTCCTAGAATTTTTGATCCCATCGAAAGGCATTCTGCAATGACCTCGCCCGACCGTGCCCCCGAGACAACGCCCCCCGCCGTCTACACCGGCGAGGGCGACACGTGGCAGCCCGACGCGCTCTCGCGCGGCCCCTGGGACCCGCGCGCGCAGCACGGCGGTGCGCCTGCCGCCTTGCTCGCCCACATCGCCGAACGCGCGGCGCCCGGCCCCGGCTGGCAGCTGGCGCGGCTCACGCTCGAGCTGGTGAAGCCGGTGCCGGTGGCGCCGCTGGTCACGCGCACGCAGTCGCAGGCCTCGCGCGCCACGGTGCGCGTGGGCATCGACCTGCTCGCGGGCGACACGGTGGTGGCCCGCGCGCATGCGCTGCTGCTGAAGACATCGCCGCTGACCTTGCCGTCGAACCTGCCCGCAGGCGACGCGCCGCGCGAACTGCGCCCGCTGCCCGAAGACTGCACCGAGCGACTGCGCATTCCCGGCCTGCCCGACGGCCTCTCGTTCCACCAGACCGCCGTCGAATCGCGCCTGGCGCAGGGCGACATCTCGCAGCCCGGCGCAGGCGCCGCGTGGTTCCGGCTCGCGGTGCCGCTGGTGCACGGCGTGGCCACCTCGCCCGCGATGCGCGCGGCGGCGGCGGCCGACTTCGGCAACGGGCTGAGCTGGGTGCTGTCGCCCGCCGACTTCCTGTTCTCGAACGCCGACCTCAGCCTGAACCTGTTCCGCGTGCCCGAGGGCGAGTGGATCGGCCTGCGCGCCAGCACCGAGATGCACGCCGGCGGCGCGGGCCTCACCGTGTCCCACCTGTACGACACGCGCGGCCTCATCGGCCTCGCGACCCAGACGCTGGTGGTGCGCGAACGCGCCGCCGCCGCCTGAACACGCCCCTCTTTCACCGCTTCACGGAGACAACGCCATGACCACCACCGGCATCCACCCCGACAACCAGGTCCCCGAGCTCAAGGACTACAACGTCTACACCAGCGACCCCGCGCTGCGCGGCGCGGTGGGGCGCGGCGGCGCCGCCTGGCGCGACGACGAGCTGGTGCGCCAGGGCGCCGAGTACGGCGCCGAGGCCACGCTGCGCGCCGCCGAGGACGCCAACCGCCACGAGCCCGAGCTGCACACGCACTCGCGCACCGGCACGCGCATCGACAGCGTGCAGTTCCACCCCGCGTGGCACACCATGATGTCGATCGCGCGGCGCAACGGCATCGCCAACCTGCCGTTCTTCGACGAGCGGCCCTCGGCCTGGGTGGGCTACGGCGCCTCGCTGTACATGCACAGCCAGATCGAGTCGGGCTCCACGTGCCCGACCACCATGACCAAGGCCTGCATCCCCGTGATGCGCCGCAACGCCGCGCTGTACGCCGACCTGCGCGACAAGCTCGCCGCCCACGTGCACGACCCACGCGACATCCCGCTCGAAGGCAAGACCTCGATGACCGTCGGCATGGGCATGACCGAGAAGCAGGGCGGCAGCGACGTGCGCACCAACACCACGCGCGCCGTGCCGGCCGGCCAGGGCCCGTGGGGCAGCGAGTTCCTCATCACCGGCCACAAGTGGTTCTTCTCGGCGCCGATGTGCGACGGCCACCTGGTGCTGGCCAAGACCGACGAGCACGGCTCCTCGTGCTTCTTCGTGCCGCGCTGGCGACCCGACGGCAGCAAGAACGCGATCCACATCCAGCGCCTGAAGGACAAGGTCGGCAACCGCTCCAACTCCAGCAGCGAGGTCGAGTTCAAGGAGGCCTGGGGCGTGCTGGTGGGCGACGAGGGCCGCGGCATCCCGACCATCATCGAGATGGCCACCGTGACCCGGCTGGACTGCGCGCTCGCCAGCGCCGGCTTCATGCGCCAGGGCTTCGCGCAGGCGCTGCACTACACGCGCAACCGCTTCGCCTTCGGCAAGGCGTTGGTCGATCAGCCGGTGATGACCGAGCTGCTGGCCGACATGGCGCTGGAAACCGAGAGCGCCACGCTGCTGGCGATGGAGCTGGCCTCGCGCTTCGGCTCGCCCGCGCCGCTGGACACGGCCTGGCGCCGGCTGCTCACGCCCGCCGCCAAGTTCTGGAACTGCAAGCGCGCGGTGGCGCTCACGGGCGAGGCGATGGAAGTGTTCGGCGGCAACGGCTACGTGGAAGACGGCCCGATGGGCCGGCTGTTCCGCGAGGCGCCCGTCAACTCGATCTGGGAAGGCTCGGGCAACGTGATGTGCCTGGACGTGCTGCGCGCCGTGTCGCGCAACCCCGACGACGCGCACCTCGTGCTCGACCACCTGCAGGAAGTGACCGCCGGCGAAACGCGCCTGCAGGCCGAGGTGCAGGCCCTGCGCCAGATGGTGCAGTTGGCGCCGCAGGACCTGGAGCGCCAGGCGCGCCGCTTCACGCAGCGGCTGGTGCGCGCGGCGCAGGCCGGCCTGATGCTGCAGCACGCGAGCCCGCTCGCGGCGGCGGCCTTCGTGTCGAGCCGCTTCGATCCCGACTGGGGCCCGGTGACCGGCATCAGCGCCGGCACCAGCGACCCCGCGGCGCTGGTGCGCGCCGCCTGGCACTGAGCACGGAGACGACCCCGGATGGATTTCGTTTCCCTGCTCGACCAGCACGCCCGCACCCAGCCCACCCACGAATGCCTGCGCGCCGCGGGCCGCGCGTGGACCTACGCCGAGTTCGCCGACCTCTCGCGCCGCGCCGCCACCGTGTTGCGCGGCCAGGGCGTGGGCCCTGGCGACAAGGTCGCGCTGCTGTGCTTCAACACGGTCGGCTTCGTCGCCGCGATGTTCGGCGCCTGGCGCCTCGGCGCGGCCGTGGTGCCGGTCAACCACAAGCTGCAGGCGCCGGAGATCGACTACGTGCTGGGCCATGCCGGCGTGCGCCTGTGCGTGGCCGACGGCATGCTCGCCACGCAGGTCGCCGCGCGCATCGCGCACCGCTGCGACTGGCTCGCGACCGACAGTGCCGCCGATGGCCTGCCGATGTTCGACGAGCTGATGGCACAGGCCGCGCCACTCGGCCACGACACGCCGGCGCCCGGCACCGACACGCTGGCCCAGGTGCTCTACACCTCGGGCACCACGGGCAAGCCCAAGGGCTGCCTGCACAGTCACCGCAACGTCTTCATGGCGGCGGTGTGCACGGCGGCGGGCATGTCGCTGTCGCGCAATGAGCGCACGCTGGTCGCGATGCCGGTGTGGCATTCGTCGCCGCTCAACAACTGGCTGCTGGGCACGCTGCTGATGGGCGGCACCGTGGTGCTGCTGCGCGAGTACGCGCCGAAGGCCTTTCTCGACACGCTGGCTGAAGAACGCATCACCTTCACCTTCGGCGCGCCCATCGCCTTCCTCGCACCGCTGTCGGTGGTGCCCGACGTGCAACGCTACGACTTCAGCGCGATGCGGCTGTGGGCCTACGGCGGTGGCCCGCTCGGCGCCGACATGGCGCGCAAGCTGGCCGACAGCTACCGCAGCGACCGCTTCGTGCAGGTCTACGGCATGACCGAGTCGGGCCCGCTGGGCACGGTGCTCTACCCGGAAGACGCGATCGCCAAGGCCGGCTCGATCGGCCGCGCGGGCGTGCCCGGCGTGGCCATCGAAGTGCGCCACCCCGACGGCCGGCGCTGCGGCGCGGGCGAGGTCGGCGAGATCCACCTGCGTTCGCCGGCCGCGATGCAGGGCTACCTCGACAACCCGCAGGCGAGCGCCGAGGCCTTCGACGCGCAAGGCTGGTACCGCACGGGCGACCTCGCGCGGGTGGACGAAGACGGCTTTTTGTTCATCGTCGACCGGCTGCGCGACATGATCATCACGGGCGGCGAGAACGTCTATTCGAAGGAAGTGGAAGACGCGCTGGGCGTCCACCCCGACGTGCAGGACGTGGCCGTCATCGGCCGACCGCACCCCGAGTGGGGCGAGACCGTGACGGCGGTGCTGGTGGCGCGCGGCGGACGCGCGCTCGAAGCGCGCGAGCTGGTGCGCTTTCTCGAGGACCGGCTGGCGCGCTACAAGATTCCGCGTGTCTTCGAAGTGCGCGAGAGCCTGCCGCGCACGGCGACGGGCAAGCTGCTGAAGCACCAGCTGCGCGACGCAGCCTGACGCGCAGCGGCGCTTCGCTCAGCGCCGCAACAACGCCTGCCGCAGCAACCGCGACGCCCGGTTGCGAATGCGCCCCTGCATCTCGCGCATGCTCGTGCGCGGCGCCACACGGGCGGTGGCGCAGGCCCATAAGAAGTCGTGCAGGATCGGCGTGTCGTCCACCGTCTCGGTGCTGCCGTACTTGTGGAACTCGGGGTGCCACTGGGTCGCCGCGATGTAGCCGCGCCCCTTCTCGGGCCGGCGGCGGATGGCCTCGGGCACGCGGTCGGGCAGGCTCCAGGCCTCGACCTCGAAGCCGGGCGCGAGCCCCTTGATGCCCTGGTGGTGGATGCTGTTGACGCGCGCCGTGTGCACCTCGGGGTACAGCTTCGACAGGCGCGTGCCCTGCACGATCTCGATCTGGTGAAAGTTCTGGTCGTAGGTCACCGGGTCGCGGTGGCGCACCGTCTCGGGGTGGCCGTGCTGTTCCTCGATGTCCTGGTAGAGCGTGCCGCCGAAGGCCACGTTGATCAGCTGCAGGCCGCGGCACACGCCGAAGATCGGCTTGCCGGCCTGCTCGAAGGCTTCCACCAGCGCGAGGTCATACAGGTCGCGGATCTGGTCGCCGATCCACGCGTCTTTCAGCGGCTCCTCGCCGTAGCTGCCGGGCCAGACGTCGGCGCCGCCGTGCATCACCACGCCGTCGAGCCACTCGGCGTAGTGCGAGAGCTTGGTGTCGCCGCGCGCTGTCGCGCCCGTGGGGCAGGGCACCATCACCACCATCGCGCCGGCCGACATGAGCCAGTGGGCGATCGATTGTTCGACGTACTGCAGCGTCTTGTTCGTGAAAAGCGAGCGGGCCGGGTCGGCGTGCGAGAAGCAGGCGGACAAGCCGATCTTGAGCCGGGCGGCGACAGGCTGAGACATGTCGATGGGTTCCCTGTGGACAAAGTTCATTGTGCGCCCATCGAACTTCGGTCGTGTGTCAGCCGAACCCCCGAAGTATGCTGTGCGGCGCATCAGGAGACACGCATGAAGACGATCAAGGGGCCGGGCATTTTCCTGGCCCAGTTCGCGGGCGACACGGCCCCGTTCCACTCGCTCGACGCCATCGCCGGATGGGCCGCGGGCCTCGGCTACAAGGGCGTGCAGATCCCCAGCTGGGACACACGCCTCATCGACCTCAAGCGTGCCGCCGAGAGCAAGACCTACTGCGACGAGATCAAGGGCCTGCTCGCGGGCCACGGTCTGGAGATCACCGAGCTCTCGACCCACCTGCAGGGCCAGCTGGTCGCGGTGCACCCGGCCTACGACGCGGGCTTCGACGGCTTTGCGGCGCCCGAGGTGCGCGGCAACCCCGTCGCGCGCCAGCAGTGGGCGGTGCAGCAGCTGCACCATGCGGCCAAGGCCTCGGCGAACCTCGGGCTCACGGCGCACGCGACCTTCTCCGGCGCGCTGGCCTGGCCGTACCTGTATTCGTGGCCGCCGCGCCCGGCCGGCCTCATCGAGGAGGCCTTCGACGAGCTGGCCCGCCGCTGGCGCCCGATCCTCGATGCCTTCGATGCCGTGGGCGTCGACGTGGGCTACGAGATCCACCCCGGCGAAGACCTGCACGATGGCGTGAGCTACGAGATGTTCCTGGAGCGCGTGAACAACCACCCGCGCGCCTGCCTGCTGTACGACCCGAGCCACTTCGTGCTGCAGCAGCTCGATTACCTGGCCTACATCGACCACTACCACGAGCGCATCAAGCTCTTCCACGTGAAGGACGCCGAGTTCAACCCGACCGGCAAGCAGGGCGTGTACGGCGGCTTCCAGAGCTGGATCAACCGCGCGGGGCGCTTCCGCTCGCTGGGCGACGGGCAGGTCGACTTCAAGGCCATCTTCTCGAAGATGGCGCAGTACGACTTCCCGGGCTGGGCGGTGCTCGAATGGGAGTGCTGCATCAAGCACCCGGAAGACGGCGCGCGCGAAGGCGCCACCTTCATCCGCGACCACATCATCCGCGTGGCCGATCGCGCCTTCGACGACTTCGCGGCCGGCGGGGCGGACGTGGCGGCGAACCGGCGGATGCTCGGGATCTAACTCACCGCCCGGATCGCGTCGTCGAGTATTTCCAGGCCGCGATCGATTTCTTCCGGCTTCACGTTCAGCGGCGGCGCGATGCGCCACACGGCCGCCATGCCGCCGACGGCCACGATGTTCATGCTCAGGCCGCGCGCCATGCAGGCGTCGGTGATGGCCCGGCCGCGCTCGGCGTCGGGTTCGCGGGTCTCGCGGTCCTTCACGAGTTCCACGCCCTGCAGCAGGCCGTGGCCGCGCACGTCGCCGATCACCTCGTGCCGCGCCTTCAGCGTGGCCAGGCCCCGGCTCAGGCGCTCGCCCATGGCGGCGGCGCGCTGGTTGAGCCCTTCTTCCTCGAGCACGTCGAGCACCGCCAGGCCGACCTCGGCCGGCAGCGGGTCGGACACGTGCGAGGTGACGTGCACGAAGCCCTTCTCGTGGCAGTCCTGCTCGATCGCTTCGCTGGTGACCGTGGCGCCGATCGCCAGGCCGCCGCCCAGCGTCTTCGAGACGGTGAGGAAGTCGGGCACCACGCCCGCCTGCTCGAACGCGAAGTTGCTGCCCAGGCGGCCGAAGGCGGTCTGCGCTTCGTCCAGGATGAGCAGCATGCCGCGCTCGCGGCATTTGGACTGCAGCTTCGGGAAGTAGCCGGCGGGCGGCACGATCACGCCGCCCGAGCTCAGCACCGGCTCGGCAATGAAGGCCGCGAGCGAGCCGCTGGACTGCGCATCGACCATGTCGAAGCCGACATCGAGGCAGGTGGTGTCGCAGGCGTCGCGGCAATGGCGGATGGGGCAGCGGTAGCAGTTCGGCGCGGGGATCGACATGGTGCCGGGCTTGCGCGGCCCGTAGTCGACGTGGTGCCGGCCAGCGAAGGTGAGCGCGGCCATGCCGCCGTTCACGCCGTGCCAGCCGCCGTTCAGGCCCACGATCTCGTAGCGGCCGGTGGCCACGCGGGCCATGCGCGCGGCGGCCTCGTTGGCCTCGCCGCCGGTGGACAAAAACAGCGATTTCGACAGCGACGGCGGCAGCATCGCCGCCAGCCGCCCGGCCAGTGCCGGCACGGCCGGCCCGACGAAGCCGCTGTACAGGTGCAGCGCGCCTTCGCAGGCTTTCTCGATGGCCGCGACGATGCGCGGGTGGTTGTGGCCGATGGTGGCGCACATCTGGCCCGAGGTGAAGTCGAGGATCTCGCGCCCGCTCGCATCCCACAGCGTGGCGCCGCGCGCCTTGACGATGACATGCGGGCTCAGCCCCATGCCGTAGCGCACGAGGTGCTTGCTGACCACGGGGTCGTAGGTTGCGCCTTCGGCCATCGGATGCTCCTTGTTCGTCGGGGGAGCCCCAGCGTAGCCATCGGCCGCGAAATCCGGTGTCGTTGTGCGGGCCCGAAAACGAAGCCGATTGCGCGCACCTTGCGCCACACTGGCGGCACCATGAAAACCGGCACCCTCGATCGCATCGACCAGTGCATCCTGGCCGAACTGCAGGCCGACGCGGGCCTGCAGAACCAGACGCTGGCGGAGCGCGTGAACCTCTCGCCCTCGGCCTGCCTCAAGCGCGTGCAGCGGCTGCGGCGCGCGGGCGTGATCCGCGAGGAGGTGGCGATCCTCGACGCTGCGCGCGTGGGCTTTCCGGTGCTGGTGATCTCGCGCGTGTCGCTGCGCAGCACCACGCGCGAGGCGATCGGGGCCTTCGAGCGCAAGGTGCATGCGCTGCCGCAGGTGCTGCAGTGCCATTGCGTGGCCGGCGAGACCGACTTCGTGCTGGTGATCTGCGCGCGCTCGCTGCCCGACTACCAGGCCTTCGCGCAGGAGCAGCTGGGCGACGCGCTGGAGCTGGAGAACTACTCGAGCGACATCGTGCTGTCGACCACCAAGTTCACGACCCGGCTGCCGCTGGACAGCGCCTGAGCCCACGCGCTACAGCAGGCGCACCAGCCGCCGGATGGCGCCGTCGATCTGCGACTCGGCGATCAACCCGAAGCCGAAGGCCAGCCCGTTGGGCGCATCGGGCGCCTGCGGATCGAGCGCGAAGCGCGACAGCGGCGGCAGCGTGATGCCGGCCGCCGCGGCGCGCTCGACCACCACATGGTCGCGCGCACCGCCGTGCAGCCAGGCCGACAGGTGCAGGCCGGCATCGGACGGAATCGCCTCCAGCCGGCCTGCGCCGTGGCGCGCCAGCGCGTCGAGCAAAGCGCTGCGCCGCGCGCCGTAGAGCTTGCGCATGCGGCGGATGTGGCGCGCCAGGTGCCCTTCGGCAATGAAGGCCGCGAGCGCCTCCTGCCCGAGCACCGGGCCGTGCCAGTCGGCCAGCTCGCGCGCCCGCACCAGTGCCGCGCGGGCCCAGGGCGGCGCCACCACGAAGCCCAGGCGCAGGGCGGGGAACAGGCTCTTGGAAAAAGTGCCGACGTAGAACACCGAGCCGGCGCGGTCGAGCGTCTGCAGCGCGTCGAGCGGGCGGCCGGCAAAGCGGAACTCGCTGTCGTAGTCGTCCTCGATGAGCACGGCATTGCGCGCCCGCGCAAAGGCCAGCAGCGCGGCCCGGCGCGGCGGCGACATCGCCACGCCGGTGGGGAACTGGTGCGAGGGCGTCACGCAGACCACGCGCGCCTCGGGCGGGATGCGGTCCACGCACAGGCCGTCGTCGTCGGTCGGCACCGTGACCACCTTCGCGCCGGCCGCGAGCATGGCCTCGCGCAGCGAGGGATAGAACAGCTGCTCGACCGCCACCACCGTGCGCCCCGGCACCACCAGGATGCGCGCGAGCAGCCCGAAGGCCTGCTGCGCGCCGGCCGTGACCACGATGTCGTCGGCCGTGCAGCCGACCGCGCGCGTGAACGACACGTGCGCCGCGATCGCCTCGCGCAGGGCGCCCTGGCCCTGCGGGTCGGCGTAGTCGGCGGTCTGGCGCGCCACGCGGCGCAGCGCGCGGTCGGACAGGCGGCGCCAGATGTCGAACGGAAAGGCGCCGACGTCGGGCAGGCCGACGCGGAAGTCGTCGCGCGCGGCCCGCGGCTGCAGCGTGGGGGCGAGGTCGGCGCCGGGCAGGTTCAGCGGCACCAGCCGCGGATCGCGCCGGGGCGGGGCGCCCGCCTCTTTCGGCGCGGCCCGGCCGCGCCGCAACGCGGGCAACGTGTCGGCCACGAAGGTGCCGGAGCCCGGGCGCGCCAGCAGGTAGCCCTCGCTCAGCAGCAGGTCGTAGGCCGCCAGCATGGTGTTGCGCGACACGCCCAGCCGCTGCGACAGCGCGCGCGTGGCGGGCAGGCGCGCGCCGGGCTGCAGCCGGCCGTCGAGGATGGCGTCGCGCAGCTGGCGGTGCAGCGCGCGCAGCAGGTCGCGCGAACCGGCGACCGGCAGGCGCAGGGCAAGTTCGAAAAGTGGCTCCATGATCTTTGCCGATTGTGGTTCTTTTGAAGAGCCGCCTGCAATCCTATTCTGGAGGCCTTGGAACACCCACCCATGGAGTCCTTCACCATGCACACCGCTCCTGAAACCTCACAGCAGCAACCGCCCGCCGAACGCCTGCCCCAGGGCCTGGCCTGGCTCGCGCTGGGCGCCTTCGCCATCGGCACCGAAAGCTTCATGGTCGCCGGCCTGCTGCCGGTGCTGGCGGCCGACCTGCAGGTCAGCGCCGCGCGGGCCGGCCAACTGGTGCTGCTGTTCGCACTGAGCTATGCGATCGGCTCGCCGCTGATGGCCGCGCTGCTCGCGCGCTTCGGGCGCCGCCCGTTGCTGATCGCCAGCCTGGCGACGTTCGCGGGCCTGACGGCGGCGGCCTCGATGGCGCACGGCATCGCGCAACTGGCCCTGGCGCGCGTCGCGCTCGGGCTGGTGGCGGGCGTGTTCCTGCCGACAGCCAGCGCGGTGGCGGCGGCGATGGTGTCGCCCGCGCTGCGCGGCCGGGCGCTGGCCATCGTGACCGGTGGCGGCACCGTGGCGGTGGCGCTCGGCGTGCCGCTGGGCGCCTGGATCGCGGGCTGGGGCGGCTGGCGCACGGCCTACCTGCTGATCGCCGCGGTGGCGGCACTGGCCACCTGGGGCCTGTTCGTGGGGCTGCCGCGCACGCTGGAGCAGGCGAAGGCCGACGCAGCCCCGCGCACCTCGGCCTTCGCCGTGGCGCGCGAACCCGGCGTGGCGCCGGCGCTGCTGGCCACCGTGCTGTGGGCCACGGGCGGCTTCAGCTTCTACACCTACATCGCGCTGTTCCTCGGCCACACGCTGGGCTTCGGGGCCGAGGGCGTGGGCGCGGTGTTCTTCGCGATCGGCGTGGCCGCGGCGCTGGGCACCGCGACCGGCGGCTGGGCCACCGACCGTTTCGGCGCCGACCGCATGGCGCGGGGCTTCGCGCTGGCGCTGGTGGTGATCATGGGCGGGCTCTCGTTCGCCGCGCAGATGCTGCCGCGCGGGCTGGCGCTGCCGCTGATCGTGGGCCTCTCGGCGCTGTGGGGCTTCGCCGGCTGGGGCTTCGGCCCGGCGCAGGCGGTGCGGCTGATCCGGCTCGCGCCCGAGCGTGCGCCGATGACGCTGTCGCTCAACGCCTCGGCGGTCTACCTGGGCATCGCGGCGGGCTCGGGGCTGGGCGGTGCGACGATCGCATGGGTCGGCGTGAGCGCGGTGGGGTGGGTGGGCGCCGCCGCCCAGCTGGCGGGGCTGGTGCTGCTGTGGCGCGCGGCGCGGCGGGCCCGGTCGGCGGCGCCTGCGGCGTCGACGGCGCCGGCCTGCGCCTGATCCATCGGCGGGTTGCTATATTTTTAATAGCTGACTTGGCAGAATGGACGGCCCTTCGGGGCCTTTTTCATGCAGGCGTTGTTTTTAAGACAAGCAACTGTCATGCCCTGCAAGCTATAATGTCGGGTTCGTTTCGATACCACGACGAAGAATTTCGTCACTCCCGCCGGCTGACCTGCACTGTCCTTGGATTCTTCAGGCCTCTCATTTTCAAGCCGGCTTCACAGTGTGTTGGAGCGCCAGACCGGGCGCCCATGATTGCCACCACTGCCTTCGTTCCTGTTGAAGCGAATTGCGCATCCCCCGCGCCGTTGCGGCCGGTCCGCGTCCGTTTTCAATTATTTTTCAGGCTCTTCGCGCGCTGTCTCTGCGCGTGGCGCCAAGGCTTCATGGACATCATTCAACACAGTATCGCGGTGGGCAAGTACCTTGTTTCCCCGCTCATTCGACACCAGGACGACGGCGGCTATGCCGCTTCCGTCTCGATCCGCTCCGGCCACGGCAGCGGCATGCACGACCGCGTGATGCGCTTCACGCCGCGCTTTGCCAGCCACGCCGCGGCGCTCGGCTACGCCATCGAACAGGGCCTGGGCTGGGTGCGCGAACGCGCACCCGTGGCCCCTCTCGCACTTCCGTGCGCGGCCTGAAACAATTGCACCCAATTCCATCTCCAACACACATCGAACGATTCAGAGGTAATCACTTATGCCCAAGGAAGAACTGATCGAAATGAACGGCGCAGTGACCGAAGTCCTGCCCGACTCGCGCTACCGCGTCACGCTCGACAACGGTCACCAGCTGATCGCCTACAGCGGCGGCAAGATGCGCAAGCACCACATCCGCATCCTGGCCGGCGACAAGGTCTCGCTCGAGCTCTCGCCCTACGACCTGACCAAGGGCCGCATCACGTTCCGTCACCTGGAACGCCGCGGTCCCCCGCCGACCAACTCGGGCAACAACTCGCCCCGCCGCTGAGCGACGCCCGGCCGGCCTTGCAGAGCGCCCTCCCGGAGGGGGCCCTGCAAGGCCTTTGTCTTTTCCGGGCCGTCACTTTTCTGTTTTCTCCGTCTTCCTGTCTGTCTCCGGCTGCCGAACGATGAACACCACCACCTCCCCAGCCGGCGGCCTCCCCGCCGAACCCCACGGCTTTGCCACGCTGGCGCTGTCGCCCCAGATGCTGGCCAACCTCACCCAGCTCGGCTACACGCAGATGACGGCCATCCAGGCCGCCGCACTGCCGCCCGCCCTGCTGGGCAAGGACCTGATCGCGCAGGCCAAGACCGGCAGCGGCAAGACCGCCGCCTTCGCGCTGGCGCTGCTGTCCAACCTGAACCCGCGCCGCTTCGCCATCCAGGCGATGGTGCTGTGCCCCACGCGCGAGCTGGCCGACCAGGTCACGACCGAAATCCGCCGCCTGGCGCGCGCCGAAGAAAACATCAAGGTGGTCACGCTCTGCGGCGGCGTCGCGCTGCGCGGGCAGATCGCCAGCCTGGAGCACGGCGCGCACATCGTCGTGGGCACGCCGGGCCGCATCATGGACCACCTGGAGCGCGGCAACCTCGACCTCTCGGCGCTCAACACGCTGGTGCTCGACGAGGCCGACCGCATGCTCGACATGGGCTTCTTCGACGACATCGTGACGGTGGCGCGCCAGTGCCCCAAGGAACGCCAGACGCTGCTGTTCTCGGCCACGTACCCCGAAGGCATCGCCAAGCTCGCGCAGCAGTTCATGAAGAACCCCGAGCAGATCACGGTGCAGGCCCAGCATGAAGGCAGCAAGATCCGCCAGCGCTGGTACCAGGTGAAGGACAGCGAGCGGCTGCACACCGTGAGCCTGCTGCTCGACCATTTCCGCCCCGTGAGCACGCTGGCCTTCTGCAACACCAAGCAGCAGTGCCGCGACCTCGTCGACGTGCTGCAGGCGCAGGGCTTCAGCGCGATGGCGCTGTTCGGCGAGCTGGAGCAGCGCGAGCGCGACCAGGTGCTGGTGCAGTTCGCCAACCGCAGCTGCTCGGTGCTCGTGGCCACCGACGTGGCGGCGCGCGGCCTGGACATCTCGCACCTCGAAGCCGTGATCAACGTCGACGTGACGCCCGATTCCGAGATCCACATCCACCGCGTGGGCCGCACCGGCCGCGTGGGCCAGCAGGGCGGCTCGGAAGGCCTGGCGCTGAACCTGGCCAGCATGAACGAGATGGGCTTCGTCGGAAAGATCGAACAGCTGCAAGGCCGCGAGTCCGAATGGCACAACCTGGCCGAGCTCACGCCCGCGAAGGGCGCGCCGCTCACGCCGCCGATGGCCACGCTGCAGATCGTCGGCGGGCGCAAGGAAAAGATCCGCGCCGGCGACGTGCTGGGCGCACTGACGGGCGACTGCGGCTATGCCAAGGAGCAGGTCGGCAAGATCAACGTCAACGAGTACTCGACCTATGTTGCGGTGGACCGCAGCATTGCCGAAGAAGCCGCACGCAAGCTCGACAACGGGCGTGTGAAAGGCAAGAGCGTCAGGGTCCGCCTGCTGACACCGCAGTCGACCTGACACCCCTCCCATGGCCCGCCGTTTCGCCTCTTGGCATGTGAAATCTGCCGATGTGGCCTAATTGAGGGTCGAACATCTTTTTTATCCGAGCTTTCCATGCCCAAGAAAATCCGTACCGAAGCCGACCGTCTTGCCAGCCCGAAGCCGACCCCCATGCCCGGCTACACCGCGCCTCGCACCGGTGGTGGCCAGAAGGTCAGCCTGGAACGCGGCACCGCCACGCGCAGCAAGAAGAACCCGGGCAAGCGCCCCACCAAGGGCGGCTGATCCAGCCCCCACGGCTCCTTCTTCGGAGCCACGACGAACGCGCCCCCGGGCGCGTTTTGTCATTGGGCCCGCTTAAAACAAGGCCGCCATGTCGGACGACAACCAGATCTACATCCCGCCCTCGTTCTTCGCGGTCTACAGCGACGCGCGCCAGCGCCTGAGCGAGCCGATCGACGTGGTGCGCGCGCGCTACGAGATCTGCGAAGACCTCGCCGGCCACCTCGTGGGCCATGCGCAGATCCAGCACCACACCGAGGTGCCGGTCGAAAGCGAGATCCTGCGGCGCATCCACGCGGGGCTCGCCACGCCGGAATCGGGCGTGTCGCCCGCCGAGGCCGAATGGATCGTGCAGCGGCTGGCCGAGTTGCTGGGGTGGCCCGGGCCCGAGCCCGTCGCAGCCGACGATTAGAAAAGCAGGGGCGCACGGTGCGGCTCAAGGTCGGAGAACTCGCCAGGCGCACCGGCCTCACGGTGCGCACGCTGCACCACTACGACGCCATCGGCCTGCTCGTGCCCTCTGCGCGCTCCGAGGCCGGCTACCGGCTCTACGACGCCACCGACATCGGCCGCCTGCACGCGATCCAGGCGCTGCGGCTGCTGGGCCTGCCGCTGGCCGACATCGGCGGCCTGCTGGCGGCGCAGGGCGGGGCGCTGCCGGACATTCTCCGGCGCCAGATCGTCTCGCTCGACCAGCAGATCGCCCAGGCCACGGCGCTGCGCGAACGGCTCGGCCTGCTCGAACAGCGTCTGAGCGACGGCGACCCGCCCGGCCCGCAGGACTGGCTGGCCACGCTGGAGCAGATGAGCACCTACGCGCGCTATTTCAGCCCGGCCGAAGTCCAGTCGCTGATGACCAACGGGAAGGCCGTGGCCGCGCTGTGGCCGCCGCTGATCGCCGAGGTGACGGCGTGCATGGCCGGCGGCGTGCCGGCCGACGCCCCGCAGCTGCAGCCGCTGGCCGCCCGCTGGATGACGCTGATGGGCCTCTGGATGGACAGCAACTTCGACCGCGTCGCGCGCTGGGGCGAGATGTACCGGCGCGAGCCGGTGGTGCGGCTCGACAACGGGCCGTCGGCCGAACTCATCGCCTACATCGAACAGGCCATCGGCCTGCGCATGGCCGCGCTGCTGCGTCACCTGAGCACCGACGACCTCGCGCGGCTCGGCCCGCCGCCCGACGACGAATGGCGCCGGCTGGCGCACGAACTCGCCGACCTGCAGGCGCGCGGCGTGGCGCCCGGCGACGCCGCCGTGCAGGCCATCGCGCGCACCTGGGCGCAGCTCTTCGAGGCCTTCACCGACCACGACCCGGCCCTGGCGGCCCGCCTGATGCAGGCGATGGCCGCGGAGCCGGTGCTGCAGGCCGGCGCGGTCGCCACGCCCGCCGTGCGCGAGTACCTGCTGCGCGCCTTGGCCCTGGCCCGGCCCGACGCCACCACAGCCCCTTGACCCTGACGTTGCGTGAGGCTCGAGAGTGGGCCGCATGAACAACGCACACACCCCTCAACGGCTCCACGCGCTCGACAACCTCCGCGCCCTGATGATGTGGCTCGGCATCGTGCTGCACGTGGCGATCAACCACCTCACCGTCGCCTCGCCGCTGCCCTGGCGCGACCCGAAGACCTCGCCGGTCGCCGACCTGCTGCTGCTCTTCATCCACAGCTTTCGCATGCCGGTGTTCTTCGTGCTGGCGGGCTTCTTCGTCGCGCTGCTGGTCGAGCGGCGCGGCGCCCACGGCATGCTGAAGAACCGCAGCCTGCGGCTCGCGCTGCCCTTCGCGATCTTCTGGCCACTGCTGTTCGTGGGGACCACGGTGCTGGCGATGGTCTACATCCACCTGACCGTGCGCGGCGTGCCGGGCATCGACACCGCACTCACGCCTGCGCGGCAACCCGGCGGTTCGCCCTTCAACACCATGCATCTGTGGTTCCTCTACCAGCTGTTCTGGTTCAGCGTGCTGGCCTGGGCCGGCGTGCGGCTGCAGCGTTTCGTGCCGGCGCGGCTGCGTGATGCGGTCGCCCGCGGCTTCGTGCGGCTCGCGGAACGCCGCTGGGGCTTCGCGGTGCTGGCGCTGCCGCTGGCGGTGACGGGCGCCTTCCATCCGTCCGGCTTCGTGATGGAGAGCGGCGCGTTCCTGCCGCCGTTCGCCGAGTGGGTGCAAAGCGGCCTGTTCTTCGTGTTCGGCTGGTACCTGCACCGCGATCAGGAGCGCCTGCTCGCGCGCTTCGCTGCGCGCTGCAAAGGCCATGCGCTGGCCGGACTGGTCTTCTTCCTTGTGACGCTCGCGCTGCTGGGCGCCATGCGCGGGCCCGGTGCGCACCGCCTGCCGCACCCCGAGTTCTGGATCGCCTTCACCTACAACGCGACCTCATGGCTCTGGAGCCTGGCGCTGATCGGCGGCTTCGTGCGCTACCTGCCGCGCCAGAACGCGGTGCTGGCGTACCTCTCGGAAAGCTCGTACTGGGTGTATCTCGTACACATGCTCGGCACCATCGGCTTCGGCATCCTGCTGTTCCACGCGCCGCTCGGCGCGCTCGCGAAGATGGGCCTCAACATCGCGGCCACCTCGCTCGTGGCGCTGGCGAGCTACCAGCTGCTGGTGCGCCACACCGTCATCGGCCGGCTGCTGAACGGTCAGCGCGCCGCAAACCGTTCCAGCAGGAAGTCGACAAAGGCGCGCGTTTTCGCCGCCAGGTGACGCGAGGGGTACACGGCGTACACCGGCGTGCGGTCGGCCTCCCAGTCTTCGAGCGCCGCCTGCAGGCGCCCCGCTACCAGCTCCTGCTCGACATAGATGCGCGGCACCAGGCTCAGGCCGAAGCCCGCGAGCAGGGCGTCGCGCACGGCGATGCTGGAGCTGACCTTGTAGCGCCCGTCGATCGGCACCGCCACGCTGCGTCCGGCGCGGCGGAAGGTCCATTTGTTCGCGTGGCCCGACAGGGTGAACTGCACGCACTCGTGGGCCTTCAGGTCTTCGGGCGCGGCAGGCCGGCCGTGGGCCGCGAAGTAGCCGGGCGCGCCGCACAGCACGTGGGTCATGGTCATGAGCTCGCGCGCGACCAGGCTCGAGTCTTCCAGCCGGTCGCTGCCGCGGATCGCGAGGTCGTAGCCCTCGCCGATCAGGTCGATGCGGGTGTCCTGCAGGTTCAGCTCCAGCCGCAGGTTGGGGTGGCGCGCCAGGAAGGCGGGGATGTGCGGCGAGATGCAGGTCAGCGCGAAGGTCAGCGGCGCGCTCACGCGCAGCACGCCGCCCGGGCTCGCGCCCACGGGCGCCAGCGCGGCGTCGGCCTCGTCCAGGTCGTCGAGGATGCGCGCGAGCCGCTCCACGTAGGCCGCGCCGGCCTCGGTGAGGCTCATGCTGCGCGTGGTGCGGTTGATCAGCCGCACCTTCAGGTGCGCCTCCAGCTCGGCGATGTTCTTGCTGACGGCCGCGGCCGACAGCCCCAGCTGCCGCGCGGCGCCGGCGAAGCTGCCCGCCGCGGCGGTGGTGCGAAAGACCTTGAGGGCGGTGAGATGGTCCATGGGCCGGCGCTCGATTGACGACTGTCAGTAAAGAATCAATTCATTATTCGAGCATTCACAACCACAGGTCAACGGCCTAGATTCGAGCCATGACCTCCTCCAACCGCACCACCGACGTCCTGCTCACCGCGATCGCGCCTGCGGTCTGGGGCAGCACCTACATCGTGACCACCGAGCTGCTGCCGGCGAACTACCCGCTGACGGTGGCGCTGCTGCGCGCACTACCGGCGGGCCTGCTGCTGATGCTCATCGTGCGCCAGCTGCCGCCCCGGGCGTGGTGGGGGCGCATCCTGCTGCTGGGCGCGCTGAACTTCTCGGTGCTGTGGGCGATGCTGTTCCTGGCCGCCTACCGGCTGCCGGGCGGCGTGGCGGCCACCATCACCTCGGTGCAGCCGCTGTTCGTGGTGTTCCTGGCCGGCCTGCTGCTGGGCGCGCCGGTGCGCGCGCTGTCGGTGGCGGCGGCCGTGATCGGCATGGGCGGGGTGGCGCTGCTGGTGCTCACGCCGAACGCCGCGCTCGACGCGCTGGGCATCGCCGCGGCGCTCGCGGCAGCGGTGTCGATGGCCTTCGGCACGGTGCTGAGCCGGCGCTGGCAGCCGCCGGTGTCGGCGCTGACCTTCACGGCCTGGCAGCTGACGGCCGGCGGCCTGCTGCTGCTGCCGGTGGCGCTGTGGCTGGAACCGCCGCTGCCGGCGCTCACGGCGATGAACTGGGTCGGCTTCGCCTGGCTCGGCCTGGTCGGCGCCGCGCTCACCTACATCGTGTGGTTCCGCGGCGTGGCGCGGCTGGAGCCCTCGGCGATCGCGCCGCTGGCCTTCCTGAGCCCGGTGACGGCGGTGATCCTGGGCTGGGCCTTGCTGGGCCAGAGCCTGTCGGGCTGGCAGATGGCGGGCATCGGCATCGTGATCGCGAGCATCTGGCTGAGCCAGCAGGCGCAGCGCGGTGCGCAGCCGGTGCCGGCGGTGCAGCCCGCACCGAGTCGTTGAGGTTTCAGCCCACAGGGGCGGCGCGGCGCAGCAGCTGCAGGTAGCCGGGCTGCACTTCCATGCGCGCCGTCGCGCCCTGGCGCTGCAGCAGGCGGTGCGCCTTCGGGAGCGCCCAGCAGGGCAGGTTGGTGAACATGTGGTGCTCGCAGTGGTAGTTGACCCAGTAGGGCGCCACGAAGATGCGTTCGAGCCAGCCGGCGTGCGTGGTGCGCGCCTGGCGCAGCGGATCGGCCTCGTTCTGCGCCACCAGCGCATGCTCGGCGATGTTGCGCACGCGGCTCACGAGCGGCAGCCAGGTCGCCATCGGCAGCAGCCACATCAGCACCCAGGCCCACCAGTAGCCCGCCACGGCGAAGGCCAGCAGGCCCAGGCCGTTGCCGATGAGGAAACGCCTGTCCTTCGCCAGCTCGCGCCCGAACACGCGCAGCGCCGATTCGCCCGGCGCACGTTGACGCAGGGCGTCGGCGATGTGCCCGAAGCGCTGCTTGTAGAAGGTCTGGCCGCTGAGGTCGCGCACGACCTTGCGCCACATCGAATCGCGCGAGATCGGGAAGGGCGCCGACAGCACGAGGTCGGGGTCTTCGGTCTGCTGCACGAAGCGGTGGTGCTGCAGGTGGTAGGGCCGGTAGTCGCGCAGCGTGGGCGAGCACAGCCAGTAGCCGACCCAGTCGTTCACCTTGCGGTTGCGGTGCAGCCCCGCGTGCGCGGCGTCGTGCATGAGGATGAACAGGCCCAGCTGGCGCGCGCCGACGATCGGCACCATGAGCGGAATGGTCCACGGCCACACGATGCCCACGAGCATCGCGGCGCCGATCACGCCCCAGCAGTGCGCCACCAGCCACAGGCCCCGCCAGGACGAGCGCGCGGTGAGCGATTGCCACTCGTCGGGGGTGAAGAAGTCTTCGGGTCGAGCGCGGGGTGCAGCGGCCATCGGGCCAGTATGCGGCGAAGGCGCCGGCAGATCACGCGTAGTTCCCCGGTGTGGGCGGGGGCAGGCGAGGCCCTTCGGCCTACTTGTCGATGATTTTTCGGGCGAAGACTTCGAGGTAGTCCATGAGCCGCTCGGCGCCCGCGATGGCCGCGGCCTCGTCGCCGGTGGCGATGCCCTGCGCCAGTTCGAGGTGCGCGTTCGCGCCTTCGACGATCTCGCCCTCGTGCTGGTAGGCGTACCAGAAGCGCCGGCACTGCACGATCAGCGGCACCACCGCCTTCACCGCCGAGTCGTTGTGGCTCGCCTGGTGGGTGACGAGATCGAGCGCGCGGTCGGCCTGCATGTAGTCGTTCAGGTCGCCGCGGCCCGCGGCCTCGACCATGGCCTCGGCGCAGCGCACGATGGCCTGGCGCTGCGGCGCGGTGGCGCGGCGCGCGGCGCAGGCGGCAATCAGCTGCTCGAGCACGCGGCGGGTCTGGATCACGTCCAGGTGGTCGGCCAGGTCGATGGTCGACACCAGCAGCCCGCGGCGCGGCTGCTGCACGATGAGGCCGATCGACACCATGCGCATCAGCGCCTCGCGCACCGGCGTGCGGCCCAGGCCCGTGCGCTCGGCCAGCTCGGCCTCGACGATCTGGCTGCCGGGCTCCAGCTGCATGGTGGACAGCAGCGCCTCGATGGCGTCGTAGGCCAGGTCGGCCGCGCGGCGCTTGGGCGGGGGTCGGGGAGCGGTCTTCGGGGCGGCCATGGTGGGGATGTGGATGTGCTCGTGCGTGTACTGAGGCGGGGCCGTCATTGTCGGGCGTCGCCGGGCGCTGCGAGCCCGGCCAGTGTCTCGATGCGGACCGGCACCAGCGGCGGGCGCGGCGCGGGCGGCGTCCAGCCGAACAGGAACTGCGCCGCGTCGCCGCACACGCGCCCCTGGCAGGCGCCCATGCCGCAGCGGCGGTGCAGCTTGGCATCGGTCCAGCCGGTGCAGGCCGAGAGCGCGGCAAAGGGCACGTCCTCGCAGCGGCACACGAGCGTGTCGGGGCGGGGCAGGGCCTTGAGGTCGTCGGCCAGCGCGAAGCGGCGGTGCAGCTGGGCGGCGAAGGCGTCCCAGCGGGCGCGTTCGCGGTCGTGGGTGCGGGCCTTCGCGGCCTCGCCGACGGCGGCGTGACCGGCGATGGTGCCCTGCACCAGCGCGCGCTCGCTGCCACCGAAGCCGGTGCACTCGCCCGCCGCGTAGATGTCCGCGACGCTCGTGGCCTGCAGCGCGTCGACCGCGAGCCCCGGCCCCGCGAGCGCGCAGCCGAGCAGCTGACCGAGCTGCGTGTTGGGCGTGAGCCCGAAACCGCAGGCGATGCGATCGCAGGCCATCTCGACCTCGCGGCTGCCCTGGCGCAGCCGCACCGATTCGACCTGCGTCGTGCCTTGCGCCGAGACGATGCGCGACGCGGTGCGGTAGCGCGCATCGGCCAGCGTGAGCGCCTGGACAGCCTTGCCGGGCCAGCGCACGAGGCTGGCACCGAAGGCTGCGACCGAGGCGAACGAGGCCTGCTCGGCGATGCGCAGCACCTGCGCGCCCGCGGCCTTGGCCGTGGCGGCGGCGGCCAGCAGCAAGGGCCCGCTGCCGGCGATGACGATGCGTTCGCCCTCGACCGGGAGGCCGGCCTTGATCAGCGCTTGCAGCCCGCCCGCGCCCGTCACGCCGGGCAGCGTCCAGCCGGGGAAGGGCAGCAGCAGTTCGCGGGCGCCGGTGCACAGGACGAGCTTTGTCCATCGCATGCGCGTCGCACCCTCGGCGTCTTCGAGCAGCAATTCATGCGAAGCAGGCGCAGCGACGACGCGCGTGCCGCTGCGCACGCGGATGTCCGCGTGGCGTGTGAGTGCCTCGCGCCACTGACGTGCCGCCGGTGGCAGCGACGCGCCCGGGCCGTCGCGCCAGATCTGTCCGCCGGGCGCGGGGTTGTCGTCGATCACCACGACCGACGCACCACTGGCCGCTGCCGCCACGGCCGCGGCCATGCCCGCGGGGCCCGCGCCGACGACCAGCACATCGCAGGTGTCGAACGCCACGCCGCTCATGCCGTCGTCTCCACGCGCATGCCCTCGGCGCACACGGTCTGGCATGCGAGGCGGCGCCGCCCGTCGATCTGCACGCGGCATTCCTGGCACACGCCCATGCCGCAGAACGGCGCGCGCGGCTGGCCCGTGACCGAGGTGCGCGCCGCGCCCATGCCGCCGGCGATGCGCAAGGCGGCGGCGACCGAACTGCCGGCCTTCACGCGCACGGGCTGGCCATCGATGTGCAGTTGCGTCTGATCGCTCATGCCCTCTCCCGCAGACCGCGCGGCGCATACGGCGCGGCGTCGAAATCGGGTGTCACACCAGTCATCAGCGCCGCGAGCACATGCGCGCTGCCCGGCGCCGTGGTCACGCCCAGCCCTTCGTGGCCGACCGCGAGCCAGAGCTTCTCGCGCCACGGGTGCCTGCCCAGCAGCGGCAGGCCGTCGGGCGAGGCGGCGCGCAGGCCGGTCCATGCGCGCACGGCGTTCAGGTCGGCGAGCCCCGGCAGGTAGTCGAGCGTGCGCTGCAGCATGCGCGCGAGCATCGGCGCCTCGACGGCCAGGTCGGTCGTGTCGAACTGGCGCGACGAGCCCACCAGCAGCTGCCCCGTGGGGCGCGGCTGCACGTTGAAGGCGACCGAGTCGCCGTCACTGTGGTGCGCGCTGGTCACGTAGCCGAGTTCGACGAGCTGGTGGCGCACCGTGCCGGGGTAGCGGTCGGTGATGAGCAGGTGGCCCTTCTTCGGGCGGATCGGCAGTTCGGGGCACAGCGTCGTCGCCTCGATGCCGTTGGCGAGCACGACCTGCGGCGCGGTGCGGCGGCTGCCGTCGGCCAGGCGCAGCGTGCCGTCGTCCTCGATGGCCTCGACCTTCGCGTGTTCGACATGCACCAATGCCGCATGCTGCGCGAGCAGCCAGCGCGCCGCGTTCGGCGCATAGAGGATGCCGTCGCCCGGCACTTCGAGCGCACCCGACAGGCCGGGGCGCAGGGCGGGCTCGGCGCGCGCGAGTTCGGCCGCAGTCAGCAGCCGGCTCTCGATGCCGAGCGCGCCCAGCCGCTGCTGCTTGCGTTCGGCCTCGGCCATTTCCTCGTCGTTCGCCGCGATCCAGAGCGTGCCGCAGGGGCTGTAGGCGCAGTCGGCGCCCAGGCGCGGCGCGAGGGCGCGCCACTGCGCGACCGAATGGCGGCTGAGTTCGAGTTCGGCCGCGTTGTCGTCCATCACCACGAGGTGGCCCATGCCCGCGCCGGTAGCACCGCCCAGGCGCGCATCGAGCACGCACACGCGGCGCCCGGCCTGCGCCAGTGCATGGGCACACGCCGCGCCGACGATGCCGGCGCCGATGACGATGACGTCCGCGTCCATGCGCCCCGGTGTCAGAGGCGGATGCCCCAGCCGAAGGGGTCTTCGTCGTCGATGAGCAATGTGGCTTCGGCACTGATGTGCGCACGGCCGCGCAGCGTGGGAATGACCCGGTCGCCGTCCATCGCGTAGCTCGCCTCGAAGACGCTGCCGATCACGCTGGCCTGCCGCCACACCGCGCCCGGCGCGAGCTTGCCGTCGGCCGCGAGGCAGGCGATCTTGGCGCTGGTGCCGGTGCCGCAGGGCGAGCGGTCATAGGCGTTGCCGGGGCACAGCACGAAGTTGCGGCTGTCGGCGCCTTGGTCATCGTTCGCGAAGAGTTCGATGTGGTCGATCTCCGCGCCCTCAGCGCCCGTGATGCCCTGCGCCGCCAGCGCCTGGCGCAAGGCGGCGGTGTAGTCGGTCAGCGCCGCGAGGTTGTCGCTTGCCACGCGCTGGCCGTGCTCGCTCACGAGGAAGAACCAGTTGCCGCCCCACGCCACGTCGCCGCGCACCGTGCCGTGGCCCGGCAGCTCGACCGCCACCTGGTGCAGGTGCCGGTACGCGGGCACGTTGCGCACGCTCACCGAGCCGTCTTCATGCAGCGTGGTCGTGACCGTGCCCACGGGCGTCTCGATGCGGTGCTCGCCCACGCCGATGCGCCCCATGTGTGCCAGGCTCGCGACCAGCCCGATGGTGCCGTGGCCGCACATGCCCAGGTAGCCGGCGTTGTTGAAGAAGACCACACCGGCCGCCGCATCGGGCGACACCGGCTCGCACAGCAGCGCGCCAACCACGACGTCGCTGCCGCGCGGCTCGAGCACGGCGGCGGCGCGCCACTTGTCATGCTGATCGGCCAGCAGCGCGCGGCGCTCGGCCATGGAGCCCTTTCCCAGATCGGGAAAGCCGCCGATCACAAGGCGCGTGGGCTCGCCGCCCGTGTGCGAGTCGATGACCTGGATGCGTTGCATACGTGTGGGGCTCACTCAGTAACTGGCGATCGGCACGGGGGCCGCGTTCTTGAAGGTGAAGACGGTGATGGGCGCCTGCTTCATGTTGCCCTTGTCGTCGTACGCGTAGGTGGCGGCCACGCCCTTGTAGGTGGCCTTGTAGAGCTCGGCGCCGACCTTGTCGGGGTCGATGGCGTTGGCCTTCTTCATCGACTCGCCGATGAACAGCACCTGGTCGTAGTACGAGGCGGCGTACGCGTCGGGATCGACGTTGAAGCGCTTCTTGAACTTCTCCTTGAAGGCCGGACCGCTTTGCGCCTTCTCGAGCATGGAGCCGCCCTGCGCGCAGAACACCAGGTCGTTCACCGCGTCGCCGCCGATCTTGCCGGTGGCCGGGCTGCACACGGTGTCGCCGCCCAGCAGCTTGCCGGGCACGGCCAGCTGCTTCATCTGGCGCGCCATGGGCGCGGCCTGCGGCGCGTAGCCGCCGAAGAAGATCGCCTCGGGCGCCTTGCCCTTCATGTTGGTCAGGATGGCGGTGAAATCGACGGCCTTGTCGGTGGTGAACTCCTGGCCCACGATGGTGAGGCCCTGCTTCTTCGCTTCCTTGGTGAACTCTTCGGCGAGGCCCTGGCCGAAGGCCGTGCGGTCGTCGATCACGCCGACCTTCTTCACCTTCAGTTCCTTGGCCGCGTACACGGCCATGGCGCCGCCGATCTGGTTGTCGCTGGCGATGATGCGGTACAGGTTCTTGTAGCCGCCCTGCGTGACCTTCGGGTTGGTGCCCACGGTGGACACCAGCGTGCCGCCGTCGCTGTAGATGCGCGAGGCCGGAATGGCCACGCCCGAGCAGTACGGGCCCATGACGAACTTGACGCCGTCGTCGACGAACTTCTGCGCCACGCTCACGCCGGTCTTGGCGTCGCACTGGTCGTCTTCGGAGACCAGCTCGAACTTCAGCGTCTTGCCGCCGACGCTGAGCTTCTTCGCGTTGAGCTCCTCGATGGCCAGGCGGATGCCGTTTTCATTGTCCTTGCCCGCGAAGGCGTTGGGACCCGACAGCGGACCGCTGTGGCCGATCTTGACCACCTGCTCCTGGGCCTGCGCGGGACTGGCCACGGCCAGGGCGACCAGGCCCGCGAGACTGAGTGAGGAAACCATGCCTGCTTGTGACTTCATGCTTCTTCCTAGGGTTGGGAACAATGAAAAACGACAGGGCCCGGCTGCATGGAGACCTGTCTCAGTTTAAATATATTAAGCACATATCTTGTGGATATCTGTGGGGCAAGCGCTCTTTCGGTCGTTGGGGTTCTGTGATATCTGTGAACGAACGGGCCGTTCGGGGCGCGATCACGCCGACGGGGCACCTTGCTCCGCGAATGTCCCCCGGCCTGCGGCCTCCTCCTTAATTTCGCTGCGCAAGGCACCCCATCGGCGTGACCGTTGTCAGCCACGGTCGTTGATCGGCGAGCACCCGCAGCGTGCCCTCGTGCGCAGGGCATCGGGTGCTCCCCGCAGCGAAATCAAGGAGGAGGGGCGCAGCCCCGGGGGACATTCGCGGAGGGGAGTACCCGGTGTCCTGTGCACGCGCCCCGAACAAGAGCGCCAAAAAACCAAGGAACAAAAGGTCAGTCGACCTTCGCCCCCGAAGCCTTCACCACCACCCCCATCGCATCCCAATCCGCACGCAGCAGCTTCTGGAAGGCGTCGGCGCTCTGGCTGCGCGGCTCCACGCCCAGGCGCTTGAAGCGTTCCTGGATCGCCGGATCGGCCAGCACCTTGTTGGCCGCCGCGTTGATGCGCTCGACCTCGGCCTTCGGCGTGCCCGCCGGTGCCAGCAGGCCAATCCACGAATCGAAGGCGTAGCCCGGCAGGCCGCTCTCGCCCACCGTCGGCAGCTTCGGCAGGAAGGGGCTGCGCGACTGGCCCGTGGAGGCCAGCAGCTTCATGCGCGCGTCGTCCTGGAAGCCCATCACGCCGATGCTCGACGAGATCACCGCCTGCACGCGGCCCGCGAGCACTTCGTTCACGGCTTCGCCGGTCGACTTGGTCGGGATGTGCGTCATCTGCAGACCCGCCTTCGCGAGGAACGACGCCATCGCCAGGTGCGTGGCGCTGCCGTTGCCGGCCGAGGCGTAGTTGTACTTGCCGGGGTTGGCCTTGACCTCCTTGATGAAGTCGGCCGTGCTCGCCACATTCATGCCGCTGGCCACCGCCAGCACGTAGCCCGCGTTGCCCACGTTGGCCACGCCGACGAAGTCCTTCAGCGGGTCGTAGGGCAGCTTGCTGTACAGGAAGCCCGCGATGTTGTGGCTGGCCGCCGCCAGCACCAGCGTGTTGCCGTCGGCCGGCGCCTTGGCCACCACCGCCGCGCCCACCGTGCCGCCCGCGCCCGCGCGGTTCTCGACGATGGCGCTGCCGCCGAGCGCGACGCCCAGCTCGTTGTTGAAGGCGCGTGCCACCGTGTCCTGCACGGCGCCCGTGCCGAAGGGCACGATGATGTGGATCACGCGCTGCTGTGCGTGCGCGGCACCAAGGCCGCCCAGGGCCACGGCGGCTGCAAGCGCAGCCAGCGAACGTCGGGTGAACAGGGGAAAAGTCATCGAGGTGGCCGCTTTCATCGTCAACAAAAAAGTTGTTTTTCAGGTGCCCGACGGCAGCCAGCGCTGCACCAGCTTCACGAAGTAGCTGGCACCGATCGGGATGATCTCGTCGTTGAAGTCGAACGAGGTGTTGTGGATGATGCAAGGGCCGGGCCCGTGGCCATCGAGCCGGTGGTCGCCGTCGCCATTGCCCAGGAACGCATAGCAGCCGGGCCGCGCGAGCAGCATGTGGGCGAAGTCTTCGGCGCCCATCACGGCGGGGAAGTTGTCGGTGACCATGTCGTCGCCCACCACCTCGCGCATCACGCCGGCGGCAAAGCGCGCCTCGGCCGGATGGTTCACGGTCGGCGGCGAGGAGCGGTTGAAGTACACCTCGGCCGTGCAGCCATGCGCCGCCGCCACGCCGGCCGCCACTTCGCGCAGCCGCGCCTCGAGCTTGTCGATGGCCTCGATGGAAAAGGTGCGGATCGTGCCGCCCACCGTCGCCACATCGGGAATCACGTTCGGCGCGTCCGAGCCCTGCAGCTGCGTGACCGCCAGCAGTGCGCGCTCGGTGCTGGGAATGGTGCGCGCCACGATGGTCTGCAACTGCTGCGCCAGCGTGACCACCGCGGCCACCGGGTCGATGCCGGTGTGCGGCATCGAGGCGTGCGTGCCGCGCCCGCGCACGGTGATCTTGTAGGTGTTGCTCGATGCCATCAACGCGCCTTCGTTGAGCGCGAAGCGGCCCACGTCGCCGACAGGAAAGTTGTGCAGCCCGAAGACCGCGTCGCACGGAAAGCGCTCGAACAGGCCCTCGTCGATCATCTTCTTGGCGCCCGCCTTGCCCATCTCTTCGGCGGGCTGGAAGATGAAATGCACGGTGCCGTCGAAGTCATGAGGACCTTGTTGCGACAGGTGCCAGGCGGCGGCCAGCAGCATCGTCGTGTGGCCGTCGTGGCCGCAGGCGTGCATGCGGCCGGGGTTCGTCGACTTGTGGGCGAACGCGTTGGCCTCGTGCAGCGGCAGCGCGTCCATGTCGGCGCGCAGGCCGATGGTGCGGCTGCCCGTGCCCTTGCGCAGCACGCCGACGAGGCCCGTGCCCGCGATACCGCGATGCACCTCGATGCCCCATTCAGTGAGCAGGCTCGCGACCTTCTCGGAGGTGCGGTGCTCCTCGAAACCGAGCTCGGGGTGCGCGTGGATGTCGCGCCGGATGTCGATGAAACGGGTGGCGTGGGCGGCGAAGGCGTCGACAAGATTCATGGCGGGCGGCTGCGGGATCGTTCGCGAAAAACAGAAGCGAACGATTCTGGCGCAGCCGCCCGCGCGGCGCATGCTGGCTTACGCGCGGTTCAGGCTAGCGGAGCCGGCCTTCCTCGCGCAGCTTCGCGCCGATGCGGCGGATCTCGGCCTCGCCCCGGTCGAGCGTCGCGCGACTGGTGTGGACCGAGTAGTGGCCCATCACCAGCTCGTGCGGATGCGGCACCGCCGAGCCGAGCACGAAGGCCGTGTCGCCCTGCGCCACGACGTCGATGGCCGCACCGGACTCTTCGAACACCGCGAGCTCGCCCGTGCCGATGAGGCCGCCGGTGCCGTCGCCCGCGTCGAGCCGGCCCGCGTTCACCGCGACCCAGCCCACCGTGTGGCCGGCGGGCGGCGTGTAGCGCCAGCGTTCGCCGTCCTTGAGCTGCACGGCCAGGTAGTTCATCGGCGAGGGCGCCGGAATGGGGCTCTGCGCCGCGCCATAACGCCCGAGCAGCACGCGCGCCGGGCCATCCTGCGGCACCTGCGAGGGCGCGAGGTAGATGCTCTGCGCGGGCGCGTTTTCTTCAGCGGCCGGCAGCGCTACCCAGAGCTGGAAGCCCTGCACGCGCGTCACGCCCGGCGCCGGTGCGCCCGTGTGCCACACGCCGTTGCCGGCACGCATCCACTCGACGCCGCCGCCGCGCAGCACGCCTTGTTCGCCCGTCGTGTCCTCGTACAGCGTGTCGCCTTCGATCAGCCAGGTCAGCGTGGCGATGCCCGAGTGCGGGTGCAGGCCGAAGCCCTTGTGGCCGCCGTCGACGTCGAAACCGAACAGGTCGAGGAACACGAAGGGCTTGAGGTACTCGCCCAGGTCGCCGGGGCTCATGAGCCGCGTGATCGGCCCGTGCTTGGCGCCGCGCGTGCGGTAGACGATGGCGCGGGTGTCGGTGGCAACAGCGGTGGTCATGCAGCCTCCCTGGCGGTCTTCAGTGCGCGGGTCCACCACGCCATGTCGTCGAGCAGGCCCGTGGCCGACTGCGCCAGGTGCGGGAAATCGTCGAAGGACTTGCCCTGCTGCCAGATGCCGAGGAACTCGACCATGCCGATGTGCACCGCGTGGCGCACCGGCGCCATCTGCATCTCGACCGCGACCAGCCGCAGCTGCTCCACCGCCCGCGCCGCGCCCACGCCGCCGTAGCCCACGAAACCGATCGGCTTGCGGATGAACTCCTTGTAGGCCCAGTCGATCGCGTTCTTCAGCACCGCGCTCGGGCCGTGGTTGTACTCGGGCGTGACGATGATCAGCCCGTCGAAGGTGGCCAGCTTGGCCTGCCAGCGCTGCGCGGCCTCGTTCTTCACCGGGCCCCAGGCGGGCGCGCCGGCTTCGTTGAAAAAGGGCAGCGGGTGCTCGCGCAGGTCGACCAGCTCGAAGGCGAGGTCGGTGCGCTGCTTCGCGATCTCGTGGATCCAGTGCGCGGGCTTCTCGCCGAAACGGCCCTCGCGGGTCGAGCCGATGACGATGCCGATGCGGGGTTGTTGTTGTTGCTGTCCGGTCATGGGGTGCGTGCTCCTGAATGAAATGGGGGTGGTCAAAGGCCGGGAAGGCCATGGACTGAAGGTTAGGCACGCCCGCATTGATCGACTAGACGGTAGAGTCGGATTGCACTCGTCCACCAACAGAAGTAATCGACCCCGCCATGCTCGACCTCAACGACATCGCCGTCTTCGTGCAGGTGGTGCGCCACGGCAGCTTTGCCGAGGCCGGCCGCCGGCTGGGCCTGCCGCCCAACACCGTGAGCCGGCGCATCCAGCAGCTGGAGGCGCAGCTCGGAACCCGGTTGCTGCAGCGCTCGACCCGCAAGCTCACGCTCACCGGCGCCGGACAGGCCTTTCACGAACGCTGCGCCGAGGCGGTCGACGGGCTGCTCGAAGCCGGGCAGGCGCTCATCACCGGCAGCCAGGAACCCAGCGGCCGGGTGCGCGTGGCGGCCACGGCCGATTTCTTCGACTTCTTCCCCATGGCCTGGGTGGCCGACTTCCTGGCGGCGCACCCGCTGGTGCGCGTCGAGTTCGTGCTCAGCGACGCCAGGGCCGACCTGATCGCCGAGCAGATCGACATCGCCTTCCGCGGCGGCGCACTGGCCGACTCGGGATACGTCGCCCGCCAGCTGCTCGGCCCGCGCACCGACGGCCTCGTCGCCAGCCCCGCCTACCTGGCCGCGCGCGGCACGCCCGCCACGCTGGGCGAGCTGTCCGATCACGACTGCGTGACCCCCGCCCACGCCAGCGGCCGCACCACGTGGCGCCTGACCGGGCCCGAGGGGAAGGAAGAAGAGGTGCAGGTCGGCGGCCGCTTCAGCGGCAACACCGCGCAGGCACTGCGCAAGGCCGCCATCGCCGGCCTGGGCATCGCGCTGCTGCCACCGGCCATGGGGCGGCTCGATGTGGAGGCCGGGCGGCTGGTGCCGGTGCTGCCGCAGTACCAGCGCACCGGGCATGGGCTGAGCGTGGTCTACCCGAGCCGCAAGCACCTGCCGCGGGCGGTGTCGGCGTTCATTGCGGTGGTGACGCAGAAGCTGCGGGAGGAGGAGGCGTTGCCGGACGTGTGGCGGGCTACCTCAAGGCTTACAGCTTGATCGGCTTGAACTTGGCGCCCGTCCGATGCGAGAACGGCACTGACAACATGCCGCCCGCCTGGATCTGTGCTTGGGTGACGATTTGCGGCCACCACCCGATCAAGCGCTCTGCTTTTGTCCAAAACGGCTGACCACTCCACTGCTTTTCCAGCACGAAGACCATGTGCCCGCCCTTACGCAGTGCCTCGCGCTCGGCGTTGTGGTGCTTCTTGAAGCGGTCGATGGACACAATGCACCACGGACCTGTTTTGGTCAGCTCACCAATCCAGTCCACGTCCTGGGCGTCAGATCTGAAGAGGTCGGTGAGATGCACGACTTGTTCAACTTCATCTTTGATCGAACCGCATAGGCCAGCGATGCCACGAGCGAAGTGTGGCGACAGATTCGCATCAAAAAAGAACTTCAGGCCCGTAGCCGCTCCTCAAATCGAACGGCAGCATCTACATGCTTGGGGTCGATTTCAAATTGTCGCGCCACCGCTTTTCGATCACGCCCTTCGGCGATGAAAGCATCGAACAAGGTATCGGTCGGAATGCTCGGGCCAACCACGATCGGCGTACCGAACTGACGCGAGGGGTCCAATGCGATGCCTCTGTTGCCAGGGGGATGCCACAAACGCGCCACATTCCCGTCGTACTCAATCCCGGCATAGAGAGAAGGCTTGATGACGTGGGTAAAAACGATTTGATGTGCTCGCACATCGATCAGCGTTTCATCGCCTGTGTCATCGACAGCCGATTCGAAGATCTTCCTTCCATCGGTCAAGAAACGACGTGTGGTCAACGGATAGTCTGTGTCCCAACTTTCACGCGCGGCCTCGATCGTAGCTTTGATCACGTGCAGGCTCACCCCTGCATCGGTGAAAGCACGCACCAGGCGAAGCTCCATCAAATCGCGAAAACCAATTGCAGGTTCATCGAAATCTGCGTCGGCCAATTGCGTTTTCCACAATGGGGCCGTGTGGCGATGACCTTCGCCATATTTCCAGCGATGGCCACGCATCCAACGCCGTACCGCTCGCGTTTCCGCACCGATCAAGCGCGCGGCTTGTCCCAGTGAATAGATTCCAGTGTCGAGCAAGTTCGGGGCGGGCATGTCGGGGAAAGTGTAGTGGGTGGCACAGTCCAAACACTGTGTATTTATACAGATATTCCGACTTTCTGCCCAGTAGACATTGCGGGAAATACCTATCACCGCATCCAAGGCGGCCAATGTGCAAGTGGCCGTCGACGGTTCAAAGGAAAATGCCCGCCATGAAAATCGAAAAAGACACCGTCGTCACCCTCAAGTACAAAGTCGCCGACGCCCAGGGCAAGCTCATCGAAGCCAGCCCCGAGCCGATGGCCTACCTGCATGGCGGTTACGAGAACACCCTGCCCAAGATCGAGCAGGCGCTCGACGGCCAGGAAAAGGGTTTCCAGACCACGCTGAACCTCGCGCCCGAAGACGCCTTTGGCCTGCGCGACGAGGCGCTGGTGCGCACCATTCCCAAGACCGAGTTCCCGCCCGGCGTGAAGGTCGGCGGCCAGCTGCAGGGCCGGCTCGACGACGGCACCGAGCACGTGTTCACCGTGACCAAGATCAAGGGTCCGGTCGTGCTGCTCGACGGCAACCACCCCTGGGCCGGCAAGGCGCTGAAGTTCAGCCTGCAGGTGACGGACGTGCGCGCGGCGCTGCCGGTGGAGATCGAGCACCGGCATGTGCATGGGGCACACGGGCACCACCACTGAGTGACCGGGTCGGTGACGAACGCCGAGGGCCGCGTGGCCCGGCGTTCGTTTCGTCTGTTGTTTCTTCTTAGTTCTTCTTCCAGAACCTCGGCGCCTCGCCGATTCTCTCCAGCGCCTTGCGGCACGCCTTCGCACCCGCCGCGCGGCGCGCGCTGAACCAGCCCACCGCGAACCACGCGCGCGGGTCGCGCGATGCAACCTCGCGGTACAGCGCAAGCGCCACGGCTTCGTCGTTGAACGCGCCCAGCGCGTCCTGCGCGGGGCGCAGGGCTTTCAGGTAGCGCTCGGCTGCGTCCTTCTTCTTTTTGCTGCCGTCCGCTTCGGCGAACAACGGCGCGACGAACTCCGCCAGGTAGCGCAGGCGCTTGAGCCGCTTGCGCGCGCGGTGCTGACGTTCGGTGGCGAGCGATTCGAAACGCCGGCCGTCGCGCACCGCCTGTTTATGCAGGCGCTGGAGCCACTCACGCAGCAGCTGAAGGGCCGCGTCGGCAGCGAGCGGCATCGGGCCCGCCGACTCGGGTGCGGCGGCGGTGAAACCGATCAGCGACACCAGCACGTCCTGGAACGCGGCGGCGCGCACGATGTCGCCGGGTGTCGATGCCGGCGCGGCAGACGCATCGCTGGCATCACCCGCCAGCGGATCGACCTCCGGCGCGCCCGCTTCACGCAGCCGTGGCTGCGCGAGCTTCACGACCTGTTCGCGGTCGCGCAGTTCGCCGAGCGCGCGGAAGGCGTCGACCAAGGGCGGCTCCCACGCGGCAGCGTCGAAGCGGCTCGTGTCGGCATCGAGCCCCGCCAGTTCGCGCAGCGCGGTGCGCAGGCGGCGGATGCCGATGCGCAGCTGGTGGATCTGTTCTTCGTCGGTGCTGCCCGCGGCGATTTCGCTGGCGTTGGGCAGCATCTGGTCCAGGCACGACGCGACCACGGCCTGCTGGAGGGCGCGGCCATCGCGGCTGTGAGCGGGGAAGCGCGGCGCTTCGGCCTTGATGGCGGGCACCGTCTCCTGTTCGGCCAGCAGGCGCATGCCGCGCTCGGCCTTCGAGACGGTGCTGAACCACAGGCCGTGCTGCTGCGACCAGCGCCGTGCGAGCGCCACGAGCCCCTGCACGTCGCCGCTCTTGAGTTCGAGCTCCAGCTCGCACACGGGCGAGGTGCGCTGCGCGGGCGTGCCCGCGTGCACGACGACCTTGCCGACGTCGAGCGCCATCTCGACGACGGCGCCGCCCGGGCCGCTCACGCGCAGGTCGCGCGTGAGCCGCACGATGTCGGTCGACTGGCGTTCGACCAGCGGCACCGCGCCGCCATCGGCCGGCTGCAGCAGGCGGGCCAGCCGCTCGCCGACGGGCGTGCCGGCGTGGCGCGCGGGGTCGATGGCGGGCGCAGCGGCGCCGGTGCCCAGGTCGACGTTGTGCTCGAGCCGGTGCAGCGCGTTGTCGCCGGCGGCCTTGACGGTCTGCACCCAGCGCCGGCCCTCCTTGCGCAGGCGCAGCACCATGCCGTCGGCCACGAGGCGCTGGTCGGCGGTGTCGAAATAGCGGGCCTGGAGGCGCGTGCGCATGATGGCGCCGCGCCGCAATGCGGCTTCGACGGCCTTCAGGCGATCGGGGGGAATGCAGAACTTGAACTCGATTTCCATGGTGTTCATGATGCCCGCTCTTTTTCCCCCAAAGCGACGTGGTACCGGCCGATTCCGGTGGATCGAAAAATAATGTGGACACCGTCCATTTTCTTTGTTATCTTTTGTGGACGGCGTACACAAAACGTCGGCAAACACCCCCTTCAACCGTCATCGACACAGGAAAGACACCATGGCCACCAAGCAGATCTTCGTGAACCTCCCCGTTCGGAACCTCGACAAGAGCAAGGCGTTCTTCGGCGCGCTGGGCTACACCTTCAACGCGCAGTTCACCGACGCCAACGCCGCCTGCATGGTCATCCACGAGGGCAGCATCCACGCGATGCTGCTGATGGAGGACTACTTCAAGACCTTCACGAGCCAGGGCATCACGGACACCCGCAAGGAGAACGAAGTGCTGGTGTGCCTGTCGTGCGAGAGCCGCGCCGAGGTCGACGAACTGGTCGCCAAGGCCGTGGCCGCCGGCGGCACGACGCCGCGCGAGCCGAAGGACTACGGCTTCATGTACGGCCACGGCTTCCTGGACCTGGACGGCCACATCTGGGAACTGGTCTACATGGACCCGAACGCCGTGATGCCGGGGCAGTGACACCGGGGCGGACGATGCCCATCGTTCCATATGCGCTCTTGATCGTTGCGCGGAAGGCACCTACCGAAAGGCGGCGGCGCCCCGATATTCCTGGTTCAGGCACGGCCCGCATGGCGGCCGTGCCCACCCCACCCAGGAGTCCCGACATGTCCGACAGCAACGACAACAGCAAGAGCAGCAGCCCGTCTCCCATCGTCCAGGTCCAGCCACTCGGCTTCCCGTGGCAGACCCTCGACCCGTTCCTGTTCTGCGTCTACCACGACGACGCGTACCCGAAGGCCAACGGCCGCATGGGCCCCGAGGCCTCGCTGGCCGGCCGCCAGATCGGCCAGGACTTCAGCCGCAAGGACGGCTGGAGCATGTACCACGGCGAGACGGTGCCGGGCTTTCCGTCGCACCCGCACCGCGGCTTCGAGACGGTGACCATCGTGCGCAAGGGCCTGGTCGACCATTCCGACTCGCTGGGCGCCACGGCGCGCTTCGGCGGCGGCGACGTGCAGTGGCTCACGGCCGGCAAGGGCATCGTGCATTCGGAGATGTTCCCGCTGCTGGACGCCGGCGCGCCGAATCCGCTGGAGCTGTTCCAGATCTGGCTCAACCTGCCGGCCAGGAACAAGATGGCCGAGCCGCACTTCACGATGTTCTGGTCGGAGGCGATTCCGCGCTTCGCCTCGGACGACGCACAGGGTGGTCGCACCGAAGTGGCGGTGATCGCCGGGCGCTTCGGCGCCGATGACGCACAAGCCCAGGCGGCCATTGATCCGCTCGCACCGCCGCCCGATTCATGGGCCGCGCAGGCCGGCGCCGACCTGGCGATCTGGACGCTGCGCTTGACGCCCGGCGCGCGCTGGACGCTGCCGCCCGCCACGGGCGAGGGCACGCGACGCATGCTGTATTTCTTCAAGGGCGCCACCGCGCAGGTGGCGGGCCGGCGCGTGGACGGACCGGCGGCCATCGAGTTGCGCGCCGACGCGGCCGTGGAACTGTGCAACGGCCCCGAGGGCGACGGCGAGTTCCTGCTGCTGCAGGGCCGCCCGATCGGCGAGCCGGTGGCGCAGTACGGCCCGTTCGTGATGAACACGCAGGCCGAGATCGCCCAGACGATGGCCGACTACCGTCGCACGCAGTTCGGTGGCTGGCCCTGGGCCGACCCGGCGCCGGTGCATGGCGCCGAGGCTGCGCGCTTTGCGCGGCACCCGGACGGGCGAGAGGAAGTGCCGGGGGCCTGATCCGCGGGCCCGGCCGCGCGGCCCTCAGTAGCCGCGCAGCACCTCGACGCTCAGCGCGGTCATGCTGGGGATGAACTCGATCACGTCGGTGCGCGCGACGCCGCCCTGCACGAAGGGGTCGCGCGCGAGCACCGCCTCGAGCCCCTCGCGGTCGCCCGAGCGCGCGAGGATCACGCCGCCCTTGCGCGGCACCTGGCGCCCCGAAGCCACGAACAGGCCGCTGGCGTAGTGCTTCTTGAGCCAGGTGACATGCGCATCCATCAGAGCGTCGAGTTCCTCGAGCGGGCGGATGTAGGTCAGGGTGACGATGAACATGGCAACGGCAGGTCGATGCGGAAGATGACCCGATCCTATGACCTCGGCGCGACAGCGGCGGGGCGAGTGTGTGTCTCGCCGGTAACTCTCGCATGCGGCGTGTGCATGCGCCGGCCGGCTGGCGCCTTGTCGCCCACCGGACCTGCGCGACCGTGCGCGATCTCGTAGATTCGGTCGTTCCCTTCACCGCATCACCACCTCACTTCAACGGAGACCCTGTTCCATGATCCAAGTCGTTGCCGTCATCACCGCCAAGCCCGGCCAGCGCGCCCTTCTGCTCGAAGCCTTCAAGGCCAACCGCGCCGCCGTGCTCGCCGAAGAGGGCTGCATCGAGTACGGGGCCACGATCGACGCACAGGGCATTCCGCCGTCGAAGGCCAGCTTCGGGCCCGACACCTTCGTGGTCATCGAGAAGTGGGCCTCGCTCCCGGCCCTGCAGGCCCACGGGGTCGCGCCGCACATGGCGGCCTTCAGCGCCCAGACCAGGGAGTTCACCGAAAGCAAGCGCATCCACGTGCTCGAGCCGATCTGAGCCGGCCGCGCCGCCGCTGTCTTCGCGCGCGGCGCGATGCCTGCTACCCTCGCGCCGGGGAGAAGAAGACATCTCGGACGAGGGAGTTCAAGACATGGCGATCGTCTCCAGACCGCAGGGTCTGCGCTGGCGCACTGGCGCGCTCCTGCTGGCGGCACTGGCCACCGGCTGCGCACAGCTCGGCGCACCGCCCTATGCCGCTGACTACGAGGCGCTCGACCGGCTCGAGGCCCACAACCCCGGCAAGGTCGCGGTGGGCAAGGTGCAGCCCACGGACCCCAATGACGCCCTCAACACCCTGCGGCTGCGCCGCGCCAGGCTGGTGTCGCCCAGCGGCACCTTCGCCCAGTACCTCGAAGACGCGCTGATGCGCGACCTGGGCGAGATCTCGGTCTACGACCCCAAGGCGCCGACCCGCATCGCGGCGCGCATCCTCGTCAACGAGCTCGACCTGGGCGTGGTCAACGGCTCGGGCCGCATGGACGTCGAAGTCACCGTCACGCGCAACGCCGCGCAGACGCTGCGCAAGACCTACCGCGGCGAGATCGCCTTCGATTCGAGCTACGCCAATATCGTGGCCGTGCCCGCCGGACAGGCCGCGTATCCGCGGCTGGTGCGGGCGCTGCTGCGGCAGGTGTATGCCGATCCGCAATTCGTCGCGGCCATCGCGCCGTCTGCGCAGTAAGGCCGAGGACACACCATGTCGCTTCTTTCTTCCCTGACGCCCCGACTGGCCGCAGCACTGGCAACCGCCGTGCTGCTGGCGGGCTGCTCCCACCCGATCACGATGATCACCGAGACCGCACCGCCCCGGTCGCCCGCCCACCTCATCCCCAAGAAGGTGGCCTACGTGATGACCGACGCGCAGCGCGACCTGCAGGTGACCACCGCCGGCGGCAGCGGCGACCGCGTGAGCTACTACCCGTACCGCGACCTGGAAAAGTCGATCCGCGATGCGCTGCGCGGGGTCTACCGCAACGTCGTCGTGCTGCGCACCGCGGGCGATGCCAAGGCGAACGAGGCGGCGGGCGTGTCGCTGGTGTTCACGCCGCAGATCAAGACCGATTCGAGTTCGTCCTCATGGATCACCTGGCCGCCCACCGCGTTCACGGCCGAGGTCGCCTGCGTGGTGACCGACACCGCGGGCGCCGAAGTCACGCGCGTGCGCGCGGTCGGCAACGGCACGGCGGAGTTCGGCGAGTTCAACGGCGACTACGGCCTGGCCGCACGGCGCGCGGCCACGCGGATGACGGCGCAGCTCAGCAGCGAGATTCGGCGCAACGAGAAGCTGCGCTGAACGGTTCGCACCCGAGCGTTAGTCCAGACGCTGGTTGATCACCCGCCCCACGAAGTTTTCCAGTGAAACCCGGATCGCCTTTTCAGTGGCTTTCCCAAGGGCCTCTGCACCCACCGGGCATTGGCCATCGACCGACTCCTGGCCAAAACCGCGCACCGTGGTCGTCGCGAGTTCCCGGCCGTCGGCGGAGACCGCCGTGGTCTTGATGGAAATCTCGACGCTCGCATCCGCGGTGGGAACGAAGAAGCCCGGTTGGAACCGCAGGCGGGGATTGAAGTCATCGAGGGCAAAGGTGTAGAGCACGCCGTCGTTGCTCGCTTCCGAGGCTGTGGAAACCGGTACCACCGACGAATGCGCCGCCGAGACGGTGCGCACGATGGACGTCTTGACGGCCGCACCCAATGCCACCGGGAAGCTGTGCGCGCCGCAGATGTGGCCCGGCTTGACGGTTTTCTCGAGCGTCGCCAGATCGCTCGACACGGCGACATACGCCTTGCTCGACTGGACTCGGTCACGGCGGACTTCGTAGGCCGCCGATGTGCTCCCGACTTCCGCCCGGTGAGCGCAGCCCACGATCAACAGGGCACCCGCGCAGATACCAGCCAGTCTTGCAATCACATGCTTCTCCTCGTAATGAATTGTTATTTGATTCTAGGAGGCGCAGGAGCGCACCTCGCGCCGCCAATAAAAAACGCGCCCGAAGGCGCGTTTTTGTTGGTGTCTGCCGTCTTACTTCGACACGACCTTCACCATCTCGAGGCACTTGTTCGAGTAGCCCCATTCGTTGTCGTACCAGCTCACGAGCTTCACGAACGTGCCGTCCAGCGCAATGCCGGCTTCGGCGTCGAAGATCGAGGTGCGCGGGTCGCCGCGGAAGTCGGTGGCGACGACCTTGTCTTCGGTGTAGCCCAGCACGCCCTTCAGCGCGCCTTCGCTCTGTGCCTTCATTTCGGCGCAGATCTCGGCGTAGGTGGCGTCCTTGACGAGTTCGACGGTCAGGTCGACCACCGACACGTCGGAGGTCGGCACGCGGAAGCTCATGCCGGTGAGCTTCTTGTTGAGCTCGGGGATCACCACGCCCACGGCCTTGGCAGCGCCGGTGCTCGAGGGAATGATGTTTTCCAGGATGCCGCGGCCGCCGCGCCAGTCCTTGTTGCTCGGGCCGTCCACGGTCTTCTGCGTGGCGGTGGCGGCGTGCACGGTGGTCATCAGGCCGCGCTTGATGCCCCACTTGTCGTTCAGCACCTTGGCCAGCGGGGCCAGGCAGTTGGTGGTGCAGCTGGCGTTGCTGATGATGGCTTCGCCGGCGTACTTCTTGTCGTTCACGCCGTAGACGAACATGGGGGTGTCGTCCTTCGAGGGGGCCGACAGGATCACCTTCTTGGCGCCTGCGTCGATGTGCTTCTGCGCGGTTTCCTTGGTGAGGAACAGGCCGGTCGACTCGAGCACGATGTCGGCGCCGACTTCGTTCCACTTGAGCTGCGACGGGTCGCGCTCTTGCGTGAGGCGGATCTTCTTGCCGTTGACGATCAGCGTGTTGCCTTCGACCGTCACTTCACCCTTGAAGCGGCCATGCACCGAGTCGTACTGGAGCATGTAAGCCAGGTATTCCGGCTCGAGCAAGTCGTTGATGGCAACGATTTCGATGTCGTTCTTGAAGTTCTGCACGGCTGCGCGCAGCACGTTGCGACCGATGCGGCCGAAGCCGTTGATACCGAGTTTGATAGCCATCTGACTTGCTCCTAAGGTTGAAAAACTTTTGATCGGACGGGAAGAGGACGAACCGCGCGACGCTCAGTCGCGCAGGGCCGCTTCCACGGTGGCGGCCACGTTCTCCGCCGTGAAACCGAAGTGCTTGAACAGCACGGGCGCGGGGGCCGACTCGCCGTAGCTGTCGATGCCGACCACGGCCGCGCAGCCGTACTTCCACCAGCCGTCGGTGCAGCCCATTTCGACCGCGACGCGCGGGATCTTCTTGGGCAGCACGGCCTTCTTGTAGGCCAGGTCCTGGCGGTCGAAGGTGGTGGTCGAGGGCATCGACACCACGCGCACGGCGATCTTCTTGTCGGCCAGCAGCTTCTGGGCGGCCAGCGCGAGCTGCACTTCGGAGCCGGTGGCGATGATGACCGCCGCCGTCTTCTTGTTCTTGAGGCCGACGTTCTCGGGCTCGGACAGCACGTAGGCGCCGCGGCTGATGTCGCCCAGGTCGCTCTTGGCGGCGTAGGCGATGTTCTGGCGGCTCAGCAGCAGGGCGGTCGGGCGCGTGGCGTTCTGCAGTGCGACAGCCCAGGCCACGGCGGTTTCGGCCGTGTCGCCCGGACGCCAGACGTCCAGGTTGGGAATGAGGCGCAGCGAGGCGGCGTGCTCGATCGACTGGTGCGTCGGGCCGTCTTCACCCAGGCCGATGGAGTCGTGCGTGAACACGTGCACCACGCGGCGCTTCATGAGCGCGGCCATGCGGATGGCGTTGCGGCTGTAGTCGCTGAAGGTGAGGAAGGTGCCGCCGTAGGGGATGTAGCCGCCGTGCAGCGCCACGCCGTTCATGATGGCGGCCATGCCGAATTCGCGCACGCCGTAGTTGATGTGGCGGCCGATCTCGCCGTGCGGCGGCTCGACGGCATCGCCCTGCGCGGCTTCGTCCTCGCCGCCCTGGGGCACCGCCGGTGCGGCGGGCGCGTTCAGCACGACGGCGCCGGTCTTGGCGTCGAAGCGCAGCGCGGCGGTGCTCTTGGTGTTGGTGAGGTTGGAACCCGTGAGGTCGGCGCTGCCGCCGAGCATTTCGGGCAGCGCGGCCGTGAAGGCCTCGAGCGCGAGCTGGCTGGCCTTGCGGCTGGCCACGGTTTCGCCCTTGGTGTGGGCGGCGACCACGGTGTCGAAGGCGACCTGGTGGAAGTTCTTGGGCAGCTCGCCCTTCATGCGGCGCGTGAACTCGGCGGCGAGTTCGGGGTACGCGGCCGTGTAGGCGGCGAAGGTGTCGTTCCAGGCGGCTTCGGTCTTGGCGCCTTCGGCCTTGTGGTCCCAGTCGGCGTACACCTCGGCCGGGATTTCGAAGGCGGGGTAGGGCCAGCCGATGGCTTCGCGCGTGAGCTTGATTTCTTCGGCGCCCAGCGCCTCGCCGTGCGCCTTGGCGGTGCCGGCGCGGTTCGGGCTGCCCTTGCCGATGGTGGTCTTGCAGACGATCAGCGTGGGCTTGGTGGCTTCCTTCTTGGCCTTGGCGATGGCCTTGGCCACTTCCTTGGCGTCGTTGCCGTCGATGGGGCCGACGACGTTCCAGCCGTAGCCCTTGAAGCGCTCTTCGGTGTTGTCGATGAACCAGGGCTTGACCTGGCCGTCGATGCTGATGCCGTTGTCGTCGTACAGGGCGATCAGCTTGTTCAGGTGCCAGGCGCCGGCCAGGGCGCAGGCTTCGTGGCTGATGCCTTCCATCATGCAACCGTCGCCCAGGAAGGCGTAGGTGTGGTGGTCGACGATGGCCAGGTCCTTGCGGTTGAACTCGGCGGCCAGCAGCTTCTCGGCCAGCGCAAAGCCCACGGCATTGGTGATGCCCTGGCCCAGCGGGCCGGTGGTGGTCTCGACGCCGGGGGTGACGTCGACTTCGGGGTGGCCGGCGGTCTTGCTGTGCAGCTGGCGGAAGTTCTTGATCTCGGCCAGGGGCAGGTCGTAGCCCGTGAGGTGCAGCACCGCGTAGATCAGCATCGAGGCGTGGCCGTTGGACAGCACGAAGCGGTCGCGGTCGAACCAGTGCGGGTTGGCGGGGTTGTAGCGCAGGTGCTCGCCCCACAGGGCGACGGCCATGTCGGCCATGCCCATCGGTGCGCCCGGATGTCCGGAATTGGCTTGTTGAACGGCATCCATTGCCAGCGCGCGGATCGCGTTGGCCATCAGGGCTTGGTTTGCCATGGGCAGTGGGCTTTCGGGGGAAAAGGGTGGGTGGGGGATACGGGAGAACCCGAGATTTTACCGGGCGAGCCGCGCCCGGCCTCGATACAGGGCCAACACCCCGCTGATGCTCTCTTGTGTCGCAGGCCCGGCTGCTAGAGTTGCCCCCCATGCAAGGGCTGCACCTCACCGCCGATCTCCACGACTGCCAATGCGGCCTCCAATGGCTCACCGACGGGCGCGCGCTCGGCGAGGTCTGCACCAAAGCCGTGACGGCCGCCGGGCTGCAGGCCGTGGGCAAATTGGTCCACAGTTTTCCGGCCACGCCGCAGGGGCCGGGCGGCGTGACGGCCACGCTGCTGCTGGCCGAATCGCACCTGTGCATCCACACCTGGCCCGAGCAGCGCGGCGTGACGCTCGATGTGTACGTCTGCAACTTCGGCGCCGACCACTCGGCGAAGGCGCATGCGTTGATGGCCTGCCTGGTGGCGCTGTTCCAGCCCCGCCACAGCGAACGCAACGAACTGCAACGTGGCCGTGTGGCCGGGTCGGTGCGGTGATGGCGGTGCGCGCGATGATCCTGGCCGCCGGCCGCGGCGAACGCATGCGGCCGCTGACCGACACCACGCCCAAGCCCCTGCTCGAAGTGCGCGGCAAGCCGCTGATGCAGTGGCCGATGGAAGCGCTGGCCGTTGGCGGCTTCACCGAGCTGGTGGTCAACACCGACTGGCTGGGCGCGCAGGTCGCCGCCCGGTTCGGCGCGAACCCTGTGCTGGCGGGGCATGGCGCGCTGTCCATTTCGTATTCCGACGAGGGCCGCGACTTCGGCGGCGCGCTCGAAACGGCGGGCGGCATCGTGCGCGCGCTGCCGCTGCTGGGCGAGGTGTTCTGGGTCGCTGCCGGCGACGTCTTCGCGCCCGGTTTCCGCTTCACCCAGGAAGCGGTCGACCGCTTCCTGGCCAGCGGCAAGCTCGCCCACCTGTGGCTGGTGCCGAACCCGGCGCACAACCTCAAGGGCGACTTCGGCCTCTCGGCCGACGGGCTCGCGCTGAACCAGGCGGCCAAAAAGTACACCTTCTCGACCATCGGCCTGTACAGCGCCGCGCTGTTCGCGCCGCCGTACAGCGGCATCCCGGCCGGCAACCCGGGCGGCGTCAAGGCCCCGCTGGCGCCGATCCTGCGCGCCGCCATGGACCACAGGCAGGTGAGCGCCGAGCTCTACACCGGCGACTGGACCGACGTGGGCACGCCGCAGCGCCTGCAGCAACTCAACGCCGGGGTCGCGCCGGCAGCGGGCGCATGACAACGCTCGCACCGTTGCCCGACGCCCTGCGCCTGCTGCCGCAGCGCCTGCAGGACCTGGCCCTGGCCACCGCCGCCGAACGCAATGACGGCGCGCCCGAAGACCCGCTGACCGTGCCGCTCTACGTGAGCGACTTCACGCGCCTGAGCCTCGCGCCCATGCGCCAGGGCTGGCACGTCGAGTACTTCGGCGACACCTGGGGCGACGCCTTCGACGAAACCCTGGCCTGCCTGAGCCGGCAGGACGTGGCCGATTGCATCACCTCGCTGTCGTTCAGCGGCCCCGACAGCGGGGCGAACGGCTCGCGTGAGTGGATGTTCACGCCGCTGCTCGAGAGCGCGGTGATGTTTCCCCGCCTGCGCTCGCTGTTCATCAAGCCGACGCAACCGGAAGACCACAACCAGTCGCTCGTCTGCACCAGCGACGGCATCCTCGAGGAAGGCGGCGACATCGCGCGCTGGGTGCGCAAGACGCCGCACCTGAGCGAACTGACGGTGCCGAACGCGCCGAACGCCGACTTCTTCGCCGTGCCGCTGCCGCAACTGACCAGCCTGTGCGTCGGCGCCCATTTCGCCACGCAGCACTTCATCCGCCACCTCGCCGCCGCAACGCAGCTGCCGGGCCTCAGGCTGCTGGACTTTTCCGAGTCCACCGAGCAGCAGATGGCGTGGCCGGCCGACCGGGCACCCGGCGGCATCACGGCCTTCGAAGACTACGAAGCCTTGCTGCACAGCCCCGTGGGCGCACAGCTGCGCGTGCTGAGGCTGCGCAACACCTGCCTCGACCTGGCCCAGCTGCAGCAGCTGCAGGGCGTGCGGCAGGGGCTGCAATTCATGGTCATCCAGTCAACGATCGGCGGCTACGTCAGCCACTTTGCGCAGGATGTGTTCCCATGGCGGCATCTGGTACCCGCGGACCCCGGACTTGCACCGTATCGAAAGTGAAATCCCATGCTCAATGACACCACGATCTACGCCGAGCGCCGCGCGCGCCTCGCTTCGCAACTGGGCAAGGACGGCATCGCCATCGTCCCCACCGCGCCCGAGCGCCAGCGCAACCGCGACAGCGACTTCCTGTTTCGCCACGACAGCTACTTCTACTACCTGACCGGCTTCACCGAGCCCAACGCCTGGCTGGTGCTGGCGGGCGACGGCCGCGCCACGCTGTTCTGCGCACCGAAAGACCTGGAACGCGAGATCTGGGACGGCTACCGCCTCGGCCCCGACGCCGCCCCCGCCGCGCTGGGCGTGGACGAGGCCTTCTCGGTCAACGACCTCGACGCGAAATTGCCGAAGCTGCTCGAGAACCGCTCCACCGTGTGGTTCCCCTTCGCCACCCACAAGGGACTGGAAACCCGCATCGACGGCTGGCTGCAGTCGGTGCGCGCGCGCGTGCGCTACGGCGCGCTGTGCCCCGAGGAGCAGCGCGACCTGTGCGGCCCGCTCGACGAGATGCGCCTCGTGAAGGACGCGCACGAGCAGGACATCATGCGCCGCGCCGCGCAGATCAGCGCCCGCGCCCACATCCGCGCGATGCAGCTGTCGGCGCGCATGCTGCGCGAGGGCAAGGATGTGCGCGAGTACCACCTCGACGCCGAACTGCTGCACGAGTTCCGCCTGGGCGGTTCGCAGTACCCGGCCTACGGTTCCATCGTCGCGGCCGGTGCCAACGCCTGCGTGCTGCACTACCGCGCCGACGCCGCGCCCGTGCGCAAGGGCGAGCTGGTGCTGATCGACGCCGGCTGCGAGCTCGACGGCTACGCCAGCGACATCACCCGCACCTTCCCGGCCGACGGCAAGTTCAGCGGCCCGCAGCGCGCGCTGTACGACCTGGTGCTGGCCAGCCAGGACGCCTCGGCCGCCGCCACCAAGGCCGGCAACCGCTTCAACGACCCGCACGACGCGGCCGTGAAGGTGCTCGCGCAGGGCATGCTCGACCTGGGCCTGCTCGACGGCAACAAGGTCGGCGGCGTCGACGACGTGATCGACTCGCGCGCCTACTTCCAGTTCTACATGCACCGCACCGGCCACTGGCTGGGCATGGACGTGCACGACTGCGGCAGCTATGTCGAACCCACGCAGGTGGGCGAGGTGAGCGAACGCAAGGACCCGCTGTCCAACGAACTCATCAAGAACCGTCCGAGCCGCATCCTGCACCCGGGCATGGTGCTGACGCTGGAACCCGGCATCTACGTGCGGCCCGGCGAAGGCGTGCCGGAGCAGTTCCACAACATCGGCATCCGCATCGAGGACGACGCGATCGTCACGGCCACGGGCTGCGAACTGATTTCGCGGGGGGTGCCGGTGAAGGCGGATGAGATCGAGGCATTGATGCGCGCCTGAGCGCGAATCAGGCGGGCAGCGCGCAGAACAGCGCCTGCCCGATCGCGAGCACTGCCGCGCCCGCGGCGATGCGCGGAAAGCGATGCGGCAACCCGCTCAACAGCCCGACCGTCGCCAGCGCCGCCGCAGTCAGCGCCCCGAGCCACAACACCCATCCCACCGACCCGCCCGCCGCCTCCAGGCTGGCCCACAGCGACAGGCACAGCAGCGCCGTGCCCCCGAGCTGCAGCCATCGGCGCCAGGCGCCCGGCGTGTGGCCGCGGCCGAAGACGTCTTCGCTGTGGCGGTCCATCGCGAGGCTCAGCGCGCAGAAGCCGGCCAGCGAGGCCGCGAACACCAAACCGAGCAGCGGCATCACGACCCCTGGCCCGACGCAGCGAGCTCGGTCGGCGGCGGCTTGACGGCCTTCTTCGGCGCGGCCAGCGCCTTGCGGCGCTTGCGCTCCACCAGCCAGGTCGCGCCCGCGAGCCCGAGGCCGAGCGCGATCGCCACGAGGTCGAAGCCCGCCACCGAACTCGGGCCGCTGCGCAGGCTGACCGTGAGCGGCGCGGGGCCGGTGAAGGCATTGAGCACCGGCAGCAATGCGAACAGCAGCGCGCCGAGCGCGAGCTGCGCCTGCCACATGCGCAGGGTCGGGCGCAGCAGGCCCAGCACGGCGGTGGCCCCCCAGACGATGAAGAACCAGCGGATCTCGGCCTCGTTGCGGCCGGCCACGTCGACCGGCAGCAGGCGGTTGGCCCAGAAGAAGGCGGCCATCGCCACGGGCAGGCCCGCGATCGCGCCGAGGTTCAGTCCGTCGACCAGCCGCAGGCCGAAGCCGATGCGACCGCCCTGCTTGAGGGTCTTGGCGTATTTCTGGCGCTCCTTCACGGCCCACAGCAAGAGGCCCGTGGCCACCATCAGGCAGCCCGCAAGGCCCGAGACGAAGAACAACGCGCGCAGCAGCGGATCGGCAAAGCGGCCGATGTGCAGGCCGTAGAGCACGCCGCGCGTTTCGGCCGCGGCCTTGGGCACGTCGCCGAAGGTGCCGATGAGCGCACCGGTCGTGCCGTTGAACTGCATGGAGGGCTGTTCGTACGACAGGTGCCGGCCCTCGGCCCGCGCGAGCGAGACCACGGCGTTGGCGTCGTTGGGCTGGTGCACCAGGATGCGGCCCACGGGCGCGCCGCCCCAGTGGGCCGTGGCCTGCGCCACCATGGGCCCGAGGGGTGCCAGCGCCGCCTTCGTGCCCGAGGGCTTGATCTGCGTGCGCAAGCCGCCCGGAATGGCTTCGGCGAAGAAGGTGTCGGTGCCGCCGTGCGCCTTGTAGGCCACCTGCGGGCCCCACGGCATGTACATGAACATCAGCGTGACCAGCCCGGTGTAGGTGATCATGGCGTGGTACGGCAGCGCAAGCACGGCGGTGACGTTGTGCGCGTCGAGCCAGCTGCGCTGGCCCTTCTTCGGACGGAAGGTGAAGAAGTCCTTGAAGATGCGCTTGTGCGTGACGATGCCGCTGACGATCGCCACGAGCATGAACATCGCGCAGAAGCCGACGATCCAGCGCGCCCAGATCGCGGGCATGTAGTGCAGGTCGAAGTGCAGGCGGTAGAAGAACTCGCCGCCGCGCGTCTCGCGCGGCGCGGTGATCGCCTGGCCCGTGGCCGGGTCGAGCGCGGCGCGGTCGAAGCCGCGGCGCCGCTCCACCGGTGGCGAACCGGCCGGCGGCGGCGGCTTGATCCACAGCACGCCGACCGACGGCTCGCGCGCGGTCGGCAGCGTGATGAACCAGCGCGCCGCATGGCCCGCGTTGCGCTCCAGGTACGCCACCGCGTTCTCGGCCGCGACCGGCTGGGTCACGGTGCCGTGCGAGATGGCGTGCAGCTCCGGCTTCATCCAGAAGGTGATCTCGTCCTTGAAGTACGAGGCCGTGCCGGCCGCGAACACCATGAAGAGCACCCAGCCGACCAGCAGGCCCGACCAGGTGTGCAGCCAGGCCATCGACTGACGGAATCCTTCCTTCATGCGGCACCTCCGCCACCCTGGGTCCACAGCAGCAACAGCAGGCCCTGCGGCGCCGCCGCGATGGCAAGGCCGATCCAGGCACGCCACGCCGAGCGGGCCGCGAAGACCCACATCACGGCCACGGCGTAGACGAGGAAGGAGGCCAGCGTGCCGGTCAGCGCGGCTTCGCTGCGCGCCATGCCGAAGAGAGCGGGCAGGCCCAGCGCGAGCACGGCGGCCGACAGCGCGGCGACGCCGTAACCGCCCGCGATGGCGGCGACGGCCCGCGACGCCACGCTCATCCGGTAACGGACGTCGGCGCTCACGACGGGCGCCGGACGACGTGCAAGGTCGTTCGGAAATTCATGGGACAGAGGGAGAGGAGAAACCTGGAGAATGAGAATCATACTCATCTTCTCGGTTTTTCTCGCCCCCCGCCCATCCCGAGAGCGGGGCCTTGAAAGGCGCGCGGCGCCTTACTCTTACTTCGCCTGCAGCAGCGCGCCGGCTTCGAGCAGCACCAGCTCGTTGTCGTCCGCCTTGTTCGGCTCGCGGCTGCTGGAGAAGGGCAGGTTGTTGTCGTTGCCGACCACGATGTGCGTGGCATCGACCACGTCGACGTTCTCGATCGTGAAGAACGGGAACTTCAGCACGCCGTCGTTGAGCGGCTTGCGCGCGAGCTTGTTGGGGTCGGCGATGTTCAGCAGGTCGATGTAGCCGATCTTGCGCACCGCGCCGCCCACATTCGCATCGCTCAGCTCGACCTTGTAGACGCGCTTGAACTTGGCGATGTCATGGAAGCAGTCGGTGCTCTTCTGGCCTTCGGGGCAGGCCTTGTCGCTCGTGCCTTCGCCGTTGTCGCGCTCGATGATGAGGCCGGTGGTGCCGTCGATCATGTTGAAGTCGCCGATGGCGTGGCCGTTGGCTTCGAGCACGTACTTCCAGTGCCGACCCGTCCACTTCTCGGTTGCGACGTCGAACTCCAGAACGCGCAGCGCTTCCTTGCCGTCAACCTTCTCGTAGTCCTTGGTCTCGGCGTTCCACACCGGGCCTTCGAGCAGCGCATAGAGCTTGCTGCCGTCCTTCGAGGACGCCATGCCTTCGAAGCCCTTGGAGCGCTTGATCTGGAAGTCGACCGCGCCGCCCGGTGCGCCCGGCGTGGTCACGGCCGGATGGTCGGGCGAGCGCACGGCCTTGCCGTCGACCTGCGTGTCGAACACCGCGAGCACCTTGCCCTTCAGGTCGGCCTTGATGAGGAAGGGGCCGAACTCCTCGCCGATCCACAGCGCGCCGCCGGCGAACTGGAAGCTCTCGGGATCGAAGTCCGAGCCTGTCAGGTAGCGCTGCTTCGTGCCTTCGTGAACGATGCGGAACGGCACCTTCTTGTCGGGGTCGTGCAGGAAGATGGTGTTGATGCGATTGAACTTGCCGCTCTTGAAGTCCACCTTGTAGTGGTTCAGGTAGAGCATGAAGTCGGGCGAGTTGGCCTTCGCGCCGGCGCCGTTGTCGGTGAGGATCCAGAACGAGCCGTCGTCCATCTTCTTGATGCCCGAATGCCCTTGCAGCGGCTGGCCCTTGAAGGGCACCGACACGCCGGTGCCGCGGCCGGCCGAGAGGCCTTCGACGGTGCCCAGCGCCTCGACGCGCTTGCCCGAGGTGAACTTGCCGCTGACCTGCAGGTCGGCCGGCGCGTCTTTCGGTGCGGCGACGAAGCTCTGCGCAGGCAGCACGGCGTGGCCGGAGAGCGTGGCGGGGAAGGCGGTCTGGGCCACAGCGCCGCCGCAAGCGAAGGCAGCGGCCAGGGCGACCAGAGAGAGGGAAGCGAAGCGCGTCATGAACGAAAAAGCTTTCAGTCGAAAACGCGTGACCTTGCCGGGCAGGCGTGACGCCGCCGTGACATCCGCTCAGACGAACGACAGCTGCGGCTTGTTCACCATCAACCAGAACACGATGGCCATGGCCACGAAGGCCGGGTAACCGAGCAGTTCCCAGTAGCGCTGATAGCTCAGATACAGCGACGGCAGCGGCGTGGCCGCGTGGTGCGCCTGCGCCGCGAGGGCCGCCATGCGGATCTGCAGCCACACCACCGGCAGCCAGCACGCCCCCGCGAACGCGAACAGCCCCAGCGAGAGCGCCAGCCACGGCGTCGACAGCGGCCAGCCCGCCATGTGCGCCAGCGCGAAGCCAGTGACCGGCTGCAGGATGACGGTGGGCGTGGTGAACCACCAGTCGGCGCGCACCACCAGCCGGCTCACCACCGCCTGCGCCGGCACGCTGCCGCTGCGGTTGGCAAAGAACATGTAGAAGGCCGACCCCAGCCCCGTGCCGACCATCAGCACGCTGGAGACGATGTGCAGCCACTTGAGGACGAGGTAGGTGTTCATGGCGTGGCGCGTCGGTACAAATGCCAGAGCAGCGCGGCAATGGGCAGGTTCTTGAGCAGCGGGCCCAGCGGATGCAGCCACAGGTTCGGCTGAAGCACGGTTGCCACGAGCGTCATGGCGAGCATCAGCGCGAAGGCGGCCAGGTAGACGGTGCGGCCGGGCCGCAGCCACAGCGCCAGGCCGACCGCAAGATCGGCCGCCGCGCCGCCGACGATCAACGCCTGCACCAGCCACGGCGGCGAGGCGATGCCTGCGTCGGCCAGCACGCGCCGGCTCTGGCCGTCGAGTTCGACGATGCTGGCGACGGCGGTGACAAGCCAGACGACGACGAGGCTCAGGCGCAGCAGGCGGTCGTCGTCACGCGTCTTCGTCATGCCGCATCGCTCCCATGCTGTGCCCGTTGCCACCGAACGACCTCGTCCGCATGCCCCGCGAGAAAGTCGCGCATGCGGGCGAAACGCCGTTGTGTCTGCCGCGCGAAGACCTGGGCCACCACGGGCTCCAGCAGCCAGCGCAAGGCCTTCGGTCCGGCTTCGATGGTGTAGACGTAGATCAGCACCGATTGGCCAGGCTGTGTGTCCCGGTGCCGCATCGATGCGGCCCAGCGGCTGAAAGGAAAGGAGCGGCCGACCATCGACGCCGCGGCCACATGCGGCCGGTCGAACGTGACAAAGCGCGTGCGCATCGACAGGCCGCGCAACCAGCCGCCGCCGGTGTTCTCGGTTTCCGCGCCCACGAAGGGGCAGGGCGCGCCGCCCACCACGCGCGCGTTGCCGACCAGCGAGTCCCAGCGCGCACGCCAGACGTGATAGTGGAAGGCATCGAAGACCACGTCGGCCGGCGCCGGCATGTCGAATTCAAAGCGCTGGTGTGCCATGGCCTGCTGCGCTTTCGCCTTCGTCGATCACGTCCGTCACCATGCCCCAGCGCGCGAACTCGGGGTCGAACTCGGGCAGCGTGAGCAGGCCGGCGCAGGCGTGCGCGCCCGTCGGCAACGCCTCGCCGCGCGCGAGCCGGCGGGCCAGCAGGATGGCGGCCATGCAGGGGATTTCGGGGCCGTGGTTGTCGTCGGCCGCGATGTGCCAGGCGCGGCGCGCGATGGCGCCATGCGCATCGGCGCCTTCGACGCGCACCACCATGCCGCCCAGCGCGGTGCCGAACGCATCGAACACGCCGCCCGTCGCGTGCAGCAGGGGCGCCAGCTTCTGCGGTGCGCGCAGCAGGCCCGCGCGGCGCAGGAAGGCCAGGAAGGCGAAGGCGTGCTGGGTGAGGCCGACTTCGAGTGCGGCGCGGAACATGACCGACTGCACGCCGGCGTAGCGCGCCGGAAAGAGTTCGAGATCGGGGATGTCGCACAAGGCGCCGCGGCGCGGCGTCATGCGCGCGAACTGCACCTTCGCGGGATGGGCCCAGCCGGGTTGCTCGGTCCAGCGGCCGTCCTGCCAGACGCGGATCAGCGCGCCGCAGTAGGCGAGCACGCCCGCGAGCGTGGCTTCGCCGCGCGGCGCGCCCTGTGCCGGCGCGATGCAGATGTCGATGCTGCGGATGCCTTGCCAGCCGGCGGCGAGGTGGTCGATCACCGCCGACGACAGCGCCGGCACGGTGCTGGCACCGGCCACGGCGGTGCGGCCTGCGCTGTGGAAAGCGGCGTCCATCGCGGCGGGAAAGTCGCAGACGAAGCGCCGGCCGTCGGCCAGGTCGATGTAGTTCGCGCCGGCGGCTGCCACGGCCTGCGGCACGCGGTAGTCCTGGCCCTGGAACGGGCCGGCGGTGTGGATGACGAGGTCCACGCCCAGGAAGCCCAGCCCCTGCGCGAGGTCGGGCGACTGCGCATCGACGCGCACACTGCGTGCACTGCCGCCCAGCGATTGCGCAAAGACCGTCGCCCGTTCGAGGTCGCGCCCGCCGACGTACAACTCGATGCCCGGGTCCTGCGCGAGCGCGCGGCTGATGCGCGCGCCGAAGTTGCCGTAGCCGCCGAGCACCAGCGTCTTCATGCGAGGTTCGCTCCGGCGATGTGGCCGCGCGTGAAGGCTTCTTCGAAGATCGAATAGCCCGACCAGTCCGCGTGCGCGAACGACAGCCGGCCCGCGGCCACGCGGTCGCCGTGCGCGCCGATCTGCGCGAGCAGGCCCGGCCGCGGGATCGACATGGCGTGGCCGTAGCGCGTGATCTCGACGCGCGTGGCGAGTGCGGGCAGGTCGGGATGCGGCACCGACAGCTCGGCCAGCAACTCGTCGCGCCATGCGGTCCACGGGCGCTCGAGCAGCAGCTGGCGGCCGTCGCCGGTGTCGTAGCCGCTCGGGCCCAGCGGGCGGTACCAGCTGAGCACGGTGCCGCGCGGCGTGGGATCGAGCGTCTGGTGGCGCGCATCGACATACCCGAGGCCGCGCGTGCCGTAGATCACGTTGTCCCAGCTCGGCGCGGCGCCGACGCGGTCGGCCAGCGGGCCGCGCAGGTGCACGTTGGCGACCAGCCACGGCGCATAGCGCACGTGCGCGGCGGCGCTCGTCAGCAGCGCCGGCGGGTTCTCGACCACGCGCGCGGCGATGAAGACGGGCAGCGCGACGATGCAGCGCTCGGCCTGCCAGCGCACCATGGATTTCGACGCGGCATCCCACGCATCGACCTCGACGCCCGCGCGCCCTTCGGCGATGCGCGTGACGACCTGGCCGGTGTGCAGGCGCGCGCCCAGCGGCGCAGCCAGCTGCTTCGTGAGCCAGCCGTTGCCTTCGGGCCAGGTGAGCACGCCGTCGCGGTCGGGGTTGGTGTCGTTGACACTGCCGCTGGCGTCGCCGGGCGCATGGAAGCCGTGCCGGCTTGCGAAGTAGTGGATGCCGGCCCAGGCCGACACCTGCGCAATGCCGGCGCCGTAGTCGTCGCGGCAGCAGTAATCGAGGTACCAGCGCAGGTGGGCGTCGTCGAAGCCTGCGCGGTCGAGCCAGCCCGCGAAGGGCAGGGCGTCGAGCGCGAGCAGCTCGGGCGTGACGGCGAAGCGCAGTGTGGGAATGGCGAAGTGGGCGGCGTGCTGCAACGCGTCGATGCGTTGCGCGAAGCGGCGGTACTGCGCGTGCGTGCCGGCGCCCACGTCGTGCACGGGCAGCAGCCCGTCCTGCCATTCGCCGCGAAAGAACAGGCGCTCCTGCGGGCTGTGGCAGAGGTGGCGCTCGTCGTAGGTCCAGCGGCCGGCCACGCGGCGACGCAGGCCGAGTTCCTCGAGCAGGTCCTGCACCTCGTGCGCGTCGTCGCCGGGCGTGGGCAGGTAGTGCGCGCCGAGCGGGCAGGCGATGCCGCCGACCGAGCCGCCGCGCGCATTGCCGCCGGCGGTGTCTTCGAGTTCGAGCAGCGCGAAATCCTCGATGCCCGTGAGGCGCAGCGCGCGCGCCGCCGCCAGGCCAGCGACGCCACCACCCGCGATGACGACCCGGGTGCGTTTGACGGTGGCCGGGGCCTGCGACTTCAGTGCGCCATCGCGCATCGCGTGGCCGCGCGAGACATCGACACCGGTGAAGCCGCCCTCAATGGCCGGTGGCGGCGCCTCGCAGCCGGCCAGCGCCAGGGCGCCCGCCGCACCCGCCACGCCGAGGAAGTCGCGCCGTTGCATGCCGCGGCTAGTGCGCCATGACCTTGCCCCACTCCTGCTCATAAGTGGTGACCAAGGTCTGGTTCGACAGGCGGTTTACTTCGGTCGGCACGCGCGCCATGTCGAGCGGAAAGTCGAACATCAGGGGCAGCGTCGCAGGCGTGAGAAAGCGCATGCCGCCCGGCAGCGCATCGGGCAGCCGGTAGGGCCGGTGACTCGCAATGATGTAGCCCCATTCGCCGAAGCTGGGCACGTGCGCGTGGTACGGCGTGGCCTTCAGGCCGACCGACTCGATCGTGCTCGCCACGGTCCAGTAGCTCTTGCGCGCCACCAGCGGCGAGGTGGTCTGGATCACGGCATAGCCGCTGGCCGACAGGCGCCGGTCGAGCAGCGCGTAGAAGCTGTTGGTGTAGAGCTTGCCGATGGCGAAGTTGGTCGGGTCGGGGAAGTCGACCACGATGACGTCGAAGGTGTCGCCCTCCTGCTGCAGCCACTGGAACGCGTCGGTGTTGACGATCTTCACCTTCGGCGACGACAGCGCGTGCCCGTTGAGCGCGGCCAGCGTCTCGTGCGTGGTGAAGAGCTGCGTCATGTTCGGATCGAGCTCCACCAGCGTGACCGACTCGACCGAGGGGTACTTGAGGATCTCGCGCACCGCCATGCCGTCGCCGCCGCCGAGCACGGCGACTTTCTTGGGCGCGCCGTGCGCGGCCATCGCGGGATGCACCAGCGCCTCGTGGTAGCGGTACTCGTCGCGCTCGGCGAACTGCAGGTTGCCGTTGAGGAACAGCCGGTGGCCCAGCGCGCCGCGCGTGACCACGATGCGCTGGTAGGGCGAGCTGGCGCTGAAGACGATGCGGTCCTGGTAGAACTTGTCTTCCGCCAGCGAGGTGATGTGGTCGGCGCCCCAGAAGGCGCCGATGAGCGCGGCCAGCGTGAGAAAGCAGGCCACCGCATGCGCGCCGGCGCGGCGCAGCTCATGGCGGAACAGCCACAGCGCCCACACGGCCACCGCGGCGTTCATCACGCCGAACAGCAGGCCGGTGCGGATCATGCCCAGCTGCGGCACGAGGATGAGCGGGAACGCGACCGACACGGCGAGCGCGCCCAGGTAGTCGAAGGTCAGCACCTGCGACACGAGGTCCTTGAGCACGATGTTGCGCTTGAGGATGCGCATCACCAGCGGAATCTCGAGCCCCACCAGCGTGCCCACCACCACCACGAGGCCGTACAGCAGCAGCCGGAACGCGCCCGGCACGTAGGCATTGGCCAGGAACAGGATCGCCGGCAGCGCGCCGCCGATCAGCGCCACGAGCAGCTCGATGCGAAGGAAGTGCGCCGGCAGCTGCCGGTCGAAGTAGCGCGAGAGCCACGAGCCGACGCCCATGGCGAACAGGTAGGTGCCGATGATGGTGCTGAACTGCAGCACCGAGTCGCCAAGCAGGTAGGAGCTCAGCGCGGCCGCGCTCAGTTCGTAGACGAGGCCGCAGGCCGCGACGACGAACACGCTGGCGAGCAGCGCGATCTCCACGGGTTGCGGCCCCCGCGCATCCGGGGTGCGCGCGGGCAGGGCCGCGTCGCTCAATGGATGGCTGCGGCCACGATGACGCTGATGCCGAGGCACATGGCGGCCACGACGAGCGCCAGCGCCATGTTCTGCTTCTCGACGATCTCGCCCCACAGGTCATAGGGCGTGATCTTGTCGATGATCAGGAAACAGACCCAGAAGACCACCACGCCGATCAGCGCATACACGAGCGATCCGAGGACCACGCCCGGTTTCAGCCATTCAATTCCCATGGGGACCTCCAGTCGTAGCAATAAAGAGAGATGTGAGAGAGCCGCAGCGCCTGCGCGCGATCTTCGTCATTTGTGGCCGCCGCCGCTCGAGTAGCCGCCGTACGAACCGCCCGAGCTGCGGTACCCGCTCGAGGAGCCGCCGCTGCAGTTGCTCATCAGGATCAGCACGAAGAGGATGACCACGATGACGAGGATGATCGTGCCGCAGCCCATGCCCGACGCGGCGCTCACGGGCAGCGCGTCGCCGCGCGAGAACAGGTCTTTCTTGGCGTCGAGCTTGAAGGCCGTGGCCACGGCGCCGCTGTCGATCTTGCTGCCCGAGGACCATGTCAGCTCGTTGGCCGAGCGCTCCATCGAGAGCAGCGCGCCGCCGCTGGCGAAGTCGCGGTTGAAGGTTTTCTGGCCGCGCTCGACCTGCCAGTAGAACTCGCCGGCCACGTAGGTGGTCTCGGCGTTGTAGGCGTACTGCTGCTGGTAGCGCTTGTTGAGGTAGGTGGCGGTGTTGCCGTTCTCGGCCATCACGGGCGCGCCGGTGGTCGGCTTGACCATGCTCCAGCCGTCCTCGGCATCGACCAGGAAGCTGAAGCCGCGCTTCTTGTTGTACAGCAGGTACTCGTCCCAGCCGAACTGCTCGTCGTCGCCGGGCTCCTGGCCCATGCGGTGCTGGAAGCCCACCACCTGCCACTGCGCGCCCTGCAGCTGGCCCATGCTGCCCAGCGCGATGAGCGGGCGCACCGGCTCGTTCTGTTCGGCGTGCTTGAGCTCGCCGCCGATGCCTTGCGACAGGTCGATGATGCTGTGGCAGTTGCCGCAGGTGATGCTCTTGCTGTCGGCCAGGTTGACGGTGACGGGCGAGCCGCAATTCGGGCAGTTGAAGCTGCGGCCCTTTTCGTCCTTCGCGGATTCGTCGCGCAGGCCAGTGAGTTGCAGGTCGTCCAGCTGCACCGAGCGGCCGAGGTAGGCGGTGGGCGGGGCGGTGCCGTAGTCGATGCTGAGCACCAGTCCCTTGTCGTTGCGCAGCTCGACCATCGCGAACGGTTGGCCGAGCGCGGGCAGGTGCGGCAACTCGCCCTGCGCGGAGGTCAGCGCCACCTGCTCGTTGGAGGCGACGGTGTAGCTCTGGCCGGCGAAGGCGGTGGTAGCGCCCACGCGCAGGTCGGCCGGCGGCGGCGCGGCGCGCTGCAGGTCGAAAGGCAGCGCGAAGACGTAGGCGCCGTTGTCCTCGCTGAGCACGCCGGTGCGGTCGCCGTCGAGCGAGGCGATCCACTCGGTCCAGCGCCCGCCGGGGTAGGTGTACTGCAGCCGGCCGATCAGCGTGAAGGGCTTGTCCTGGATGCGGCCGGCGGCGAACAGCTGCAGCGGGCTGAAGTCGTCGAACAGCTCGGCCATCTTGCCGGTGCGCGCGAGCGTCTCGCCCTGGCGCACGACGGTGCTCTGGCAGTACGGGCAGACCGCGTGCGTCGATTGCGCCGAGCGGAATTCGACCGGCGCGCCGCAGCCGGGGCAGGGCGCACGGTAGTAGCGTTGGGAGCCGGTTTCCTCAGCCATGGCAGCCTGGAAAAGCGACGGATGCAACTGCGGGAAACACCACGGAGCCGGCTTCGCCGGGCCGTGGGTGTTGCCCCCTGCAAGGGGGAAGGAGAAGCGACACGAAGTGCGCGAAGCCTGGGGGTTAGACCAACTTCTTCAACAGTTCGGCCTTCTTGGCGTCGAACTCTTCCTGCGTGAGGATGCCCTTGGTCTTGAGTTCGCCGAGCTTCTCGAGCGTGGTCATCACGTCGGCGGCGCTCACCACGGCCACGGCCGGCTGCTGCGTCGTGGCCGCAGCCTGGGCCGCCGCGTTCGGGCTCAGGCCCTGTGCGAGGTTCTGCGCCAGCACCTGGCCGAGCGCCACGCCGGCACCCAGGCCCATCGCGTCGCCCGCGATGCCGCCGCCACCGGCCGCGCCTTCGGCGAACTTGGGAATGGCCTGCGCCGTCTGGTACTGCATGAACTTGCCCATGTCGTTGCCGACCATGCCCATGCCGATCTTCTGGTCGAGGATTTTCTGCAGCTCTTCGGGCAGCGAGACGTTCTGGACCGTGATGTTCTCGAGCTTGATGCCGATCTTTTCGAACTCGGGCACCAGCTGGGCGGCGAGCGCCTGCGCGAACTGGATCTGGTTGGCCGCCAGGTCGAGGAAGGGCAGGCCGCTGGACGCAATGGCGTTGCTGATGTTCTGCAGCACCAGCCCGCGCAGCTGGCCGTCGAGGTCGGCCACGGAGTAGATGTCGCGCGTGCCGGAGATTTCGGTGTGGAACAGCTTCGGATCGCCGATGCGGAAGCTGTAGTTGCCGAAGGCGCGCAGGCGCACGGCACCGAAGTCCTTGTCGCGGATCGTGATCGGCTGGGGCGTGCCCCACTTCTGGTCGACCTGCTGGCGCGTGCTGAAGAAATAGACGTCGCTCTTGAAGGGGGATTCGAAGAGCTTGTCCCAGTTCTTCAGGTACGTGAGCACGGGCAGCGTCTGCGTCGTGAGCTTGTACATGCCGGGGCCGAACACGTCGGCCACCTGGCCTTCGTTGACGAACACGGCCATCTGCGACTCGCGCACGGTGAGCGAGGCGCCGTTCTGGATTTCCATCTCGGCCATCGGAAAACGCCAGGCCAGCGTGCCATCGCCGGACTCGGTCCACTGGATGATGTCGATGAACTGTTTCTTGATGAAATCCATCAGGGCCATGGTCGTTCCTCTCGAGATGTTGTCGGGTTTTGTCCCAGCCGCACATATTGCCACAGGGCTTTGACGGCGCCCCGTGCTTTTGGTCATGCCTGCCACCGGCCATGCGGCGTAGGGCGGAATGGACCGAGGTCTACAATCGGCGCCCCCAGAAGAAGCGCCACCAGGAGCAACGGCACATGTCCGATTCGACCGCATCGTCCCCTTCGACCCCCACCCCGGAAGACAAGCGCGCCCTGTTGCGCCGTGCCGCCCTCGAGTACCACGAGTTTCCCGTCCCCGGCAAGATCGCCATCGCGGCGACCAAGCAGATGGTCAACCAGCGCGACCTGTCGCTGGCCTACTCGCCCGGCGTGGCCGCGCCCTGCGAGGAAATCGTCAAGGACCCGGCCAACGCCTTCAAGTACACCTCGCGCGGCAACCTCGTGGGTGTCATTTCCAACGGTACCGCCGTGCTGGGCCTGGGCGACATCGGCCCGCTGGCCTCCAAGCCGGTGATGGAAGGCAAGGGCGTTCTCTTCAAGAAATTCGCCGGCGTCGACGTGTTCGACATCGAGATCGACGAGAAGGACCCGGTCAAGCTGGTCGAGATCATCGCCTCGCTGGAGCCCACCTTCGGCGCCATCAACCTGGAAGACATCAAGGCCCCGGACTGCTTCTACGTCGAGCGCGAGCTGCGCAAGCGCATGAAGATCCCGGTGTTCCACGACGACCAGCACGGCACGGCCATCACGGTGGCGGCCGCCATGCTGAACGGCCTGAAGGTGGCCGGCAAGAACATCGCCGAAGTGAAGCTGGTCACCTCGGGCGCGGGCGCCGCGGCGCTGGCCTGCCTGAACCTGCTGCTCAAGGTGGGACTGAAGCGCGAGAACGTGTTCGTCACCGACCTGGCCGGCGTGGTCTACGAAGGCCGCGAAGAGCTGATGGACGACGACAAGCGCCAGTACATGCAGAAGACCGACATGCGCAAGCTGTCGGAAGTGATCGCCGGTGCCGACGTGTTCCTCGGCCTGTCGGCCGGCGGCGTGCTCAAGCCCGAAATGGTCGCCAAGATGGCGCCCAAGCCCGTGATCTTCGCGCTGGCCAACCCGAACCCCGAGATCGCCCCCGAAGACGCCCATGCGGTGCGCAACGACGTGATCATGGCCACGGGCCGCACCGACTACCCGAACCAGGTCAACAACGTCCTGTGCTTCCCGTACATCTTCCGCGGCGCGCTCGACTCGGGCGCCACCACCATCACCGACGAGATGGAGATTGCCGCGGTGCACGCCATCGCCGAGCTGGCCCAGGCCGAGCAGAGCGAGCGCGTGGCCGCCGCCTACGCCGGTGAAAAACTGAGCTTCGGCCCCGAATACCTGATTCCGAAGCCCTTCGACCCGCGCCTGATGATGAAGATCGCGCCGGCCGTGGCCAAGGCGGCCGAGGAAAGCGGCGTGGCGCTGCGCCCGATCAAGGACATGGACGCCTACCGCGACAAGCTGCAGAGCTTTGTCTACGCCTCGGGCACCACCATGAAGCCGATCTTCGACGCCGCCAAGCGCGCACCGAAGAAGCGCGTGGCCTACTGCGAAGGCGAAGAAGAGCGCGTGCTGCGCGCCGCGCAGATCGTGGTGGACGAAGGCCTGGCACGCCCGACGCTGATCGGCCGTCCGGCCATCATCGCCCAGCGCATCGAGAAGTTCGGCCTGCGCCTGAAGGAAGAGCTCGACTACGACGTGGTCAACGTCGAGCAGGACCACCGCTACCGCGACTTCTGGCAGACCTACCACCGCATGACCGAGCGCAAGGGTCAGACGGTGCAGACCGCCAAGATCGAGATGCGCCGCCGCCTCACGCTGATCGGCGCCATGCTGCTGCACAAGGGCGAGGTCGACGGCATGATCTGCGGCACCTGGGGCACCACGCTGATCCACCTGCACTACATCGACCAGGTGATCGGCAAGCGCCCCGGCGGCTGCGCCAGCACCCCGCAGGACGTGCCCGTGTACGCCTGCATGAACGGCCTGCTGCTGCCCGACCGCCAGGTGTTCCTGGTCGACACGCACGTCAACTACGACCCGACGCCCGAGGAACTGGCCGAGATCACGACCATGGCGGCCGAGGAAATGATGCGCTTCGGCCTCAAGCCGAAGGCCGCGCTGCTGTCGCACTCCAACTTCGGTACCAGCAACGAGCCCAGCGCCGTCAAGATGCGCAAGACGCTCGACCTGCTGCGCGTGCAGGCGCCCTGGCTCGAAGTCGATGGCGAAATGCACGGCGACGTGGCCCTGGACAGCAAGCAGCGTGCGGTCGTCATGCCGCACAGCGCGCTCGCGGGCGACGCCAACCTGCTGGTGTTCCCCAACATCGACGCCGCCAACATTTCTTACAACCTGCTCAAGACCGCAGCCGGCGGCAACATCGCCATCGGCCCGGTTCTGCTCGGCGCGGCCAAACCTGTGCACATTCTCACGGCGAGCGCGACTGTTCGCCGCATCGTGAACATGACGGCCTTGACAGTGGCCGACGCAAACGCCGAGAGATAGGCCGTTTGACGAGAGTGGCCGCCAACTTAAGGCGTCGCTTTCCGTCCCCGCGACTGCTCAAACTTTGGGCAGTCGCTTGCTATTTTCGCCAGCGTGGTGCACACTCGCGGGCTTGAATTTGCGGGTTAACCCCGAGGTTGAGCGCAATTCGAACCCCCCGCTCTTTTCTTGTGGTGCCCCATGGCGGCTTACGCCTCGATCACGTCCTCTGTCACTAAGTTTGCGCTCACCAGCTTGATGCTGGTGGCTCTGACGACGGGGGCCGAGGCCCGCGGATGGTTCGGGGCCGAAAAAACGTCCTCCGAGGCCTCGATTGCCCTGACCGATCTCCCGGTCCAGGGCCAGCGAACCTACCAGGCCATCCTTGACGGTGGCCCCTTCCGGTACGACAAAGACGGCACGGTATTCGGCAATCGCGAACGCATCCTGCCAGCGGCACGCCGCGGGCATTACCGCGAATACACGGTGCCAACGCCCGGCGCGCGCAACCGCGGTGCCCGGCGGATCGTTTGCGGTGGCGAGCAGCGCACAGCGCCCGAGGCCTGCTGGTACACGGCAGACCACTATGCGAGTTTCAGACGGATTGCGCCATGAGCGATGACAACGACCTGAGCGGCGCCCCGAAGCGCCCCGACGAGATGATGATGACTATGGAAAGACCAGCGGATATGACCTTATCCCTTCGAGCCGTACGCCCGAACATCGTGCAATCGATCCGCGCGTTCCGCGTGAACGACCTGCAGGATGCCGCCAACGCGGCCGGCCAGCACTTCCTGTACGCCAACCTGGGCAACGCCCAGACCAAGCAGGACGTGCTCGACCTGATTGCCCAGCAGTTCACCTTCCCGGCGCACTTCGGCAAGAACTTCGACGCGCTGTACGACTGCATGACCGACCCGTTGCATAAATCGGGCCCGCAGCCTGGTTTCGTCATCGTGCTCGAACAGATCCCGGCCAACGCCAAGTTCGACAAGGAAGCGCGCGAGCAACTGCTCGACATCTTCCGCGACGCTTCGGACTACTGGGGCGATCGCAAGGTCCCGTTCCGCTGCTTCTATTCTTTTCTGTAGCCCGTTCTGCATCTACCAGCCAAGCAGAACGGGCGAACGAGGCTCAGCCGACCGCTGAAACCCTCGATGGCATCGAAGTCAACACCACCGCCACGGCAGCCGCCGCGGCCACGCCCGCCGCCAGCACCGAGCCGGCCGGCGAGAAAATGCCGACCGACAAGCTCGTCGACGTGTCGCCCCTGGCGCTGCGCATGAGCAGCCCCTTCAACGCGGGCTACTGGCTGGCCGCTGCATAACCAGGCTCACCCCCAGGCTGCGCGCACTTCATGTCGCTTCGCCAACCCCCTTCCGGGGCGGCGCCTACCGACCGGCAAAGCCGGATCGGTGGCACCCTGGAAAAGAAAAAGCCCGTCATCGACGGGCTTTTTTCATGGGGGAACGGCCTGGGCCAGTGCGACGTATTCGGCCACCGGCACCTCTTCAGCGCGGCGCTGCGGGTCGAACCCTCCTTCGAAGCCGTGCGTCTCCAGCCACTTGCCCAGCGTGTGCCGCAGGATCTTGCGCCGCTGGCTGAAGGCCACCTGCACGATCTCGCCGAGCCGCGCCGCATCGACCGCCGGCGGTTGCGCGAGCGGCACCATGCGCACCACGGCGCTGTCGACGCGCGGCGGCGGATCGAAGCTCTCGGGTGGCACGAACAGCACGTTCTCCATGTCGTAGCGCCACTGCAGCATCACGCTCAGGCGGCTGTAGTCCGACGTGGCGGGCCGGGCCACCATGCGGTCGATCACTTCCTTTTGCAGCATGAAGTGCTGGTCGGCGATCAGGTGGGCATAGCCCAGCAGGTGGAACAGGATCGGTGTCGAGATGTTGTAGGGCAGGTTGCCGACCACGCGCAGCGGCTTCGGCGCGGCCTTGGCCGCAAGTTCGGCGAAGTCCACCTTGAGCACGTCGGACTCGATGACGTCGAGCTGCGGATGATCGCGCAGCCGCTTGGCCAGATCGCGGTCGAGCTCGATGACCGTGAGCCGGCCAAGCCGCTCGACCAGCGGCTGCGTGAGCGCCGCCAGCCCCGGCCCGATCTCGACCATCGCGTCGCCGGGCTGCGGCGCGATCGCCTGCACGATCCCGTCGATGATCCCGCCGTCGGACAGGAAGTGCTGTCCGAACCGCTTTCTTGCAATGTGTTGTGCCATCGCGGCCTAGAACGCTGCCGCGGCCATCAGGACTGCGGCGGCTCGCGGAATTCGACGTAGGCGCGCGCGCGCACTTCCTGCACCCAGGTGGTGAAGGCTTCTTCGACGCGCTGTTCGCGCAGCGCGGCGCGCGCGGCTTCGCGCTGCTCCGACTGGCTCAGCTTGGCTTCGCGGCGGCCGACCACCTGGATCAGGTGGACGCCGAAGCGCGACACCACGGGGTCGCTGATCTGGCCCGGCGTGAGCCGGTCCATGGCTTCCTCGAACTCGGGCACGAACTGGCCGGGACGCGACCAGCCGAGGTCGCCGCCTTCCTTGGCGCTCGCGTCCTGCGAGTTGTCGCGCGCCAGGCCGGCGAAGTCGGCGGTGCCCGACTGCACGCGGCGCTTGAATTCCTGCAGCTGTGCCACCGCCTGCGCGGTCGTGCGCTTGGGGTCGTTCATCAGCAGGATGTGGCGCACCTGGGTCTGGGTGATGGATGCATCCGACGCGCCCACCTGCGCCTTGGTCAGCACCTTGAGCACGTGGAAGCCGGCGCCCGAACGCACGGGCCCGGCGATGCCGTTCACTGCGGTCGATTGCGTGGCCTCGACGAACACCGGCGGGTAGCGGTCGGCGCTGCGCAGGCCGAGCGCGCCACCGTTGGCACGGTCGGGCGAGTCGGAGTTCTCGCGCACCAGCTTGGCGAAGTCTTCGCCGCTGCGCGCACGCTGGGCGAGGTCGGTGGCCTTCTTCTGTGCGGCAGCGAGCTGCGCGTCGGTGGCGTTCTCGGGCACGGCCACCAGCAGCTGGGCGATGTTGAGGTTGAGCAGCGCGTTGTTCTTGACGGCGCTCTCGCGCTGGTCGCGCAAGTACTCGTCGGCCTCGGTGTCGCTGACCTTGACCTTGGACTCGACCTCGCGGTCGCGCAGGCGGGTCAGCAGCAACTGGTCGCGCAGGTCGTTGCGGAACTCGCGCGCCGAGATGCCTTCGGCCGCGACGCGGCTGCGCAGTTCGGTGAGGCTGATCTCGTTCTGGCGCGCCACGGTCTGCTCGGCCTGGTCGATCGCCACGTCGTCGACCTTGATGCCGTTTTCCTTCGCCAGCTGCAGTTGCGCGCGCTCGGTGATCAGGCGCTCCAGCACGAGGCGCGTCAGTTCGGCGCGCGGCACGCGCTCGGCGTCCGGGTTCTCGCGGATCAGGCGCGTGACACGCGATTGCACCTCGGTGTTGGTGATGGGCTCGGAGTTGACCAGCGCCACGATGTATTCGGCCGAGCGCTGCACCGGCGCCGCCGTGGGGCCGGCGGCAGGGCGGGCCGCCGGCGGAATGATCCGGGGACCGGCGCGCATGATGTCCGTGATGCCGCTGCCGGAACGAAAGCCCTGTGCGCCCGCCGTCGCGGCGATGGCCGCAAGGCAACCCAGGGTGATGAGGGAACGGATGTGTTTCATGGCGTGAACGGTCGTCGTTTCAGTCGTAATTGGTGAAGCGGCTCGGGGCTTCGGTCGGTTGACGCAGCGGCTGGTAGCGCTGGATGTTCTGTCGCAGCGCCTGCATCGGGCTCGATCCGATGCTGGAGAAACCGACGAATTCGAGCTGGAACATGATGCGGGTGTTGGCCGTCACCTGGCCGGTGGTGATGCGCTGCAGCACCACGCGGCTGATCCAGCAGCAGCCGTCGTACTCGACCCCGAGCACGCCGTCCGTGAGCTTCTTGTCCTGCAGGCTGTAGTTGAGGCGGCCCACGGCGTACCAGCGTCCGCCGCCTTCGCCCTTGCCCGGACCGAGGTCCTTGCCCTTGTCGCCCCACAGGTCGTTGAGCGGCCATTGCCAGCCGAAGTCGATCGACTTGTTGCCGTCGGTGGCCGTGGGCGTGCTCGGCGCCTGGTAGCGGAAGGCAGCGCTGAGGTTGCGGTACGGGCCCGGGTTGTAGCGCGCGCTGATCGCGCTGCGCGTGGAGCGGCGCGAATCGGGGTTGTACTGGAGCAGCGTGTCCAGGCTCCACTTGGGCGTCCAGTTGATCTGGGCGCCCAGCAGCAGGTCGCTGGTGCGGTCGGTGACCGGCGCGACGCCCGGCAGCGTGACCTTCTGGTCGGCAAAACGGAAGCGCTGCGCGATGCCGAAGCGCACGGCTTCCACGCCGGTGCCCGGGTCGATCAGGCGGGACGTGACGCCCAGCGTGAGCGCGTTGGTGTCCGAGATGCGGTCGGCGCCCGAGAACGCGTTCTCGGTGTAGATGGTCGCGAAGCTGAAGTCGTTGGCGGCCGAATCGTAGTTCGGCAGCATGCTCTGGTTGCGGTACGGCGTGTACACGTAGTACGCGCGCGGCTCCAGCGTCTGGCGGAAGGCGCGGCCGAAGTAGTTGGCGTCGCGCTCGAAGACCAGGCCGCTGTCCAGGCTGAAGGTCGGCACGACGCGGTTCGACGAGGTCGGGAAGAAGTACAGCTGGCTCGGGTTGTACGGCATCCCGTTCACGTAGTCGACGCCGTTGACCGACACCTTCGGAATGGACGACTGCGGCAGGTAGTAGTTGTACGAGGTCGCGTGCAGCTGCAGCTTCGGGATGACGAAGGAGCTCGGCGTGAGGAACGGCCGGCTGATCGCCGCCTGCGCGAACACGCGGTCGCCGTCGGGCTGCGACTGCTGATTGAGGTCGAAGCCGGGCTGGCCGGCCAGGATGCTGTTGACGCGAAAGCGCGAGTAGTCGGTGTTCAGCGAGACGTCGAAACCGTGCCAGTCGTACTTGGCGTAGTTGGCCGTGATCTGCGGCACGCGGTCGTACGACGGCACGACCGGCGACAGGTTGTACTGCAGCGTCTGGTAGCGCAGGGCGCGCACGGCGCCGCTCCAGTCGCCCTTGGTCCAGTTCAGCGAACCTTCGCTCGGCAGCTGGCGCTGCGCCAGCGTCGGCGTGCGCGTGAAGTCGCGCCAGTAGTCGTTGTCGCTGACGCGGTTGATGTTGACGTTGGCGGACAGCGAATCCAGCCCCAGCGCCTTGGCGTCGAAGTCGTGGTGGTGGTTAAGCCACAGGCCCCAGCGCTTGCTGCTGTCGGGCGGCTTGCCGAAGTTCAGGTCCTTGAGCGCGATCTCGCCGTTGTTCAGCTTCTGCAGCTGCTCGGCACGCGCCTCGTTGTAGCGCTGGCCCACGAGCCGGTCGCTGCCCATCAGGTCCAGGCGGATGCTGCCGCTGTAGTCCTTCTCGAGGTAGCGGAATTCGTTGGCCAGGTTCAGCCCGCGCTTGCTCATCAGCGTGGGCGTGAAGGTGGCGTCGCGGTTGGGCGCGATGTTCCAGTAGTAGGGCTGCGCGACCTCGAAACCGTTGGTGTTGTCCAGCCCGATGGTGGGCGGCAGCAGGCCGCTCTTGCGCTCGTTGGACAGCGGGAAGGTCACGCGCGGGATCGGCGGCGTCGTGATGCCCATGAAGCTCATGCGCGCATCGATGGCGACGCCTTCGTTTTCCTCGGTGTCGGTGGTCAGCGTGGCCGCGGTCAGCAGCCAAGCCGGCATCCAGCCGGGGAAGTCTTCGCGGCGGCAGGTGGTGTAGCTGGCGCGTCGCGCGATGGACACGTTGGAATCGACGAAGTCGATGCGCTCGGCCTCGCCGTGGCCACCGGTCGCGAGGAAGCGGTAGCGCACGTTGTTGAAGAAGCCCTCGAAGGTCTCGAGCTTGAGTTCCAGCTCGGGGCCTTCGTACACGTTGCCGGCCTGGTTGACCCGCACATTGCCGGTGGCCTTGGCGCGGTCGTCGGGCTGGTAGTACTCGAGGCGGTCGGCCGTGATGGCGACCGGGCCACGGCGCAGCGTGGCGTTGCCCTCGATCACGGTCTCCAGGTCGGGGCGGCCGGAAATGCGGTCACCGGTGACAAGGCTGGGCAGCTGGCTGCGTTGCACGGGCGTCAGCGTCTCGGTGAGCAGCGGCGTGCGCTTGAGCGTGAGCGGTCCGTCGAGGACACCGGCCTGCTGGGCGAAGGCGCCGTGCGCGTGCAACAACGCCAGCGACAGCACGGCCAGTGGCAGCGGCGGGCTCAAACGTCGCAAGGCGGCGCGTGGGGTCGTAGGCATCGATTCGGAACGAAAGATCGTCGGGGACGGCGCGGCAGGCCGGCGGGTTGCGGGGACCGGCAGCCACCCCGCCCGGCCGGATCGGCCTTGGGAAGGGGTGCCGCGCCAGGCGGATTTGTAGAATTGATTATCCATGACAGCACCTTCGACCCCGGCGTCCACGACCCCACACCCCGACCAGGCCATTCTCTGGACAGATCCGCAGCGGGCCGAAGCGTTCCAGGGCTGGCTGGCCGGCATCGCCGGCACCCGCCAACTGCGCCCGGACACCGTCCGGCTGGCCTCGGCCGACGCCAGCTTCCGCCGCTACTTCCGACTGGACACCGCCGACGGCGGCACGCGCATCGTGATGGATGCGCCGCCCGACAAGGAAAACAGCGCCCCCTTCGTGCAGGTGGCGCAGCTGATGACCGAGGCCGGCGTGACCGCGCCGCAGGTGCTCGAATGGGACCGCGACCACGGCTTCCTGCTGCTCGACGACCTGGGTCGCCAGACCATGCTCGACGTGATCGACCCGGCCCATCCCGACGCCAACCGACCGCTCTACGACCAGGCCATCGACGCGCTGATCCGCTGGCAGCTGGCCTCGAAACCCGGCGTGCTGCCGCCTTACGACCGTGCGCTGCTCGAGCGCGAACTGGCGCTCTTTCCCGAGTGGTACATCGGCAAGCACCGCGGCGTGGCCGTCGAGGGCCAGCTGAAGGAGCGCCTGGGCCGCGCCTTCGCGCTGATCGTCGAGAACAACCTCGCGTCGCCGAGCGTCTACGTGCACCGCGACTTCATGCCGCGCAACCTGATGGTCGGCAGCGATGCCGGCCAACCGCTGGGCGTGCTCGACTTCCAGGACGCGGTTTACGGCCCGATCACCTACGACATCGCCAGCCTGATGCGCGATGCCTTCCTCAGCTGGGACGAGGAGTTCGTGCTCGACATCACCATCCGTTACTGGACGGCGGCACGCAAGGCCGGCCTGCCGGTCGACGAAGACTTCGGCGCCTTCTACCGCGCGGTCGAATGGATGGGCCTGCAGCGCCACCTCAAGGTCGCCGGCATCTTCGCGCGCCTCACGCTGCGCGACGGCAAGCCGCGCTACCTGGCCGACACACCTCGCTTCATCGCTTACATCCGCGCCACCGCCAGCCGCTACATCGAGCTGAAGCCGCTGCTGCGCGTGATCGACGAGGTCGAGGGCACCACGGCCGTCACCGGCTTCGCCTACGGCCGAGTCTGAAGAGAAACTGAAAAAAGCCGAAAAAGAAAATCGCTGTAGCGCCCGCACCACGGGCGCCGTCAGCTCCTGATTTCATAGCATGCCCCGTTTTCACTGCTCCGTGCCGCTGACCGCCGGCGCCAGCCTGGCGCTGCCGCCGGGCGCCGCGCGCCATGTGCAGGTGCTGCGCATGCAGCCCGGCGACACCCTCACCCTGTTCGACGGCACGGGCGGCGAGTACGCCGCGACGGTCGAGCGCATGGGCCGCAGCGAGGTCGCCGTGGCGGTCGGTGCCCACACGCCGGTGGAGCGCGAAGCGGCCCGCGCCGTGCACCTCGCGGTCGGCATGCCGGCCAACGAGCGCATGGACTGGCTGGTCGAAAAGGCCACCGAACTCGGCGTGACCAGCATCCAGCCGCTGGCCACGGCGCACGGCGTGTTGCGCCTGTCGGGCGAGCGCGCCGAGAAGAAACGGGCGCACTGGGAAGCCATCGCCGTCGCGGCCTGCGAGCAATGCGGTCGCAACCGCGTACCGGTGATCCATCCGGTGCAGTCCTTCGCGGGTTGGCTCGGCGATGCTGCCGCCTCCGACGCTTCGGCGACGCGCCTGGTGCTGAGCCTGGCCGACGGCACGCGCGCCGTCGCCGCCGTGGCTGCGAACACCCCGACCACGCAATCCGCGCTCGTGCTGAGCGGCCCCGAAGGCGGCCTCAGCGCCACCGAGGAGCAGGACGCCATCGCGCGCGGCTTTGCACCGGCCACGCTCGGCGCGCGGGTGCTGCGCGCAGAAACAGCAGCGCTCGCGGCGCTGGTGTCGCTCATCGGCGCCTGAGCCGTTGCGGGGGGTTTTCCGCGAGGCGCGAACCAAGCGCCTGCGGAACAATGGCCGCTTCCTTTTCCTTGTTCAATCCGCCTCCCGGAAGGACCGCTCCCTCATGCCTCGTTCATCCCGCGCGTTTCGTCTCGCCCCTCTCGTTCTGGCCGCGCTGTGCGCCATGCCCGTCGTCCACGCCCAGAGCCAGGCCGTCGCGCCCACGCCGGCGCAGGTCAGCCCCGCGGTCGACCAGGCCTACACGCAACTCATGGCCTCGCCCGCGATCCGCAAGCTGCTGGAATCAGTCAAGGCCGACCACGAACGCACGGTCGAAGAACTGAAGACGCTGACCGAGATCGAGGCACCGCCCTTCAAGGAACAGAAGCGCGCCGAAGCCTTCCTGGCACGCCTGAAAGCCCTCGGCCTGCCCGACGCGAAGATCGACGCCGAAGGCAACGTGATCGGCCTGCGCAAGGGCACGGGCCACGGCCCCAAGCTGCTGATCTCGGCGCACCTCGATACGGTCTTTCCCGCCGGCACCGACGTCAAGGTGAAGGAGCGCGACGGCAAGCTCTTCGCGCCCGGCATCGGCGACGACACGCGCGGCCTGTCGGTGCTGCTGTCGTGGCTCAAGGTGCTCAACGAGAACAAGATCCAGACCGTGGGCGACCTGATGATCGTCGCCAACGTCGGCGAGGAAGAGCTGGGCAACCTGCGCGGCATGAAGGCCATCTTCCGCGACCACCTCGACATCGACGGCATGGTCGGCCTGGAGCCCTCGCCCGACGGCCACGTGCTGGTGCTCGGCACCGCGAGCCATCGCTACGAAGTCACCTTCAAGGGCCCGGGCGGTCACAGCTTCGGCGCCTTCGGCCAGGTGCCCAGCGCGATCCACGGCATGGGCCGCGCCATCGCCAAGATCGCCGAGGTGCGCACGCCCAGCTTCCCCAAGACCACCTTCACGGTCGGCACCGTGGGCGGCGGCACCTCGGTGAACACCATCGCGCCCGACGCGCGCATGGCCATCGACATCCGCTCGGACGACATGGCCTCGCTGCTCGAGACCGAGAAGAAGATCCTCGCCACGCTCGACGAGGCCGTGGCGGAAGAGAACAAGCGCTGGAACGTGAGCAGCCTGAGCGTGAGCACCAAGCTGATCGGCGACCGCCCGGGTGGCCGCACGCCGCCCGACTCGGTGATCGTCGAAGCCGCCACGCGCGCCAACAGTGCTTTTGGCCACAAAACGCTGCTGCGCGGCGGCAGCACGGATGCGAACGTTCCCATTTCGCTGGGCATCCCGGCCATCATCATCGGCGGCGGCGGCAAGTCGGGCGGATTTCACTCGCTGGCCGAGTCGATTGACGTGACAGATGCATGGAAAGGCGCGCAGAATTCGCTCGTCACCGTGCTCGGTCTGGTCGGTGTGCAGGGCGTCAGCCCCGCGCTCCTGCCGAAACGCGCAGCACGCAGCAAGTAATTTGTCACGTTGCCAGTTCGAAAGTGGCCGCGCCACTTTCGGCGAGCGGGTCGCCACATTGGAAAATGTGAGCGTTTCTGTCACACAACAAGGAATGGTCATGGGTTTGCTCGATTCGGTACTCGGTCAGGTGCTTGGAGGCGCTGCACAACAGCAGCAACCGCAAGGCGGTGGCCTCGGGGGATTGGGAGATCTCGGAAGCCTCGCCGGCGCCTTGGGCGGCCTGCTTGCCAACAATGGCGGGCAGGGCGGCCTCGGCGGCATGGTCTCGAAATTCGAGCAGGCGGGCATGGGCGACGTGATCGGCTCGTGGATCGGCAACGGTGAAAACAAGCCGGTCTCGGGCGATCAGCTGCAGAACGCGCTGGGCGGCGACACGATCGCTGCCATCGCTTCCAAACTCGGCATCAACGCACAAATGTTGCTGCCGATGCTGGCCACCATGCTGCCGGCCCTCATCAACCAGCTCACGCCGCAGGGCAAGGTGCCCGAGCAAGGCCTCGGCAACCATGAAGACCTGCTGGGCTCGCTCAGCGGCCTGCTGCAAGGCAACAAGCCGACCTGACCTGCCACCCGGCGAATTTCATTCTCAGAATTCCGGCGCCCGCGAGGGCGCTTTTTTTTGGCCGGCGCCTTGCTTTCGTCGCCCAATCGCGTAGAACCGCGCCCCATGAATCGCAATCTGTGGCTCCTGGCCATCTGCCAGGGCCTGCTCCTGACCAACAACGTCACCTTCATCGCCATCAACGGTCTCGTCGGCCTGGGCATCGCGCCGCAGGGCTGGATGGCGACGCTGCCTGTGATGGGCTACGTGGTGGGCGGCGCGTTGAGCACGGGGCTGGTGGCGCGCACGCAGCAGCGCTTCGGGCGCCGCGGTTCGTTCCAGATCGGGCTGGCGGTGGCGGTCGGCTCGGCGCTGCTGTGCGCCTACGCGGCGTCCTCGAAGAACTTCTGGCTGCTGTGCTTCGCGACCGTGGTCGCGGGCTACTACAACGCCAACGCCGGGCTCTACCGTTTCGCGGCGGCCGAACTGGCACTGCCGGCGTGGCGCGAGAAGGCCGTGTCGATGGTGATGGCCGGCGGCCTGATCGGCGCGGTGGCGGGGCCGAACCTGGCGACCTTCACGCGCGACGCCCTCTCCGTGCCGTTCGCCGGCGCCTACATCGCGCTGGCGGCGGTGGCGCTGCTGTCGATGGCGGTGATGCGCTTCATCGAATTCCCGCCGTCACCGACCCGCAAGGAAGCGGCCGGCGGCCGGTCGCTGGGCGAGATCATGCGTCAGCCCGTGTTCATCGTGTCGGCCGCCGCGGGCGCGCTGAGCTATGGCGTGATGAACCTGCTGATGGCCGCCACGCCCATCGCGATGCAGATCTGCAGCCTGCCGTTTTCCGACGCGGCGCTGGTGCTCGAATGGCACGTGATCGGCATGTTCGCGCCGGGCTTCTTCACCGGCCACTTGATCCGCCGCTTCGGCGTGCTGCCGGTGATGGGGGTGGGGCTGGCGCTGAACCTTGGCTGCATCGTGGTGGCACTGTCGGGCGTGGCGCTGCACCACTTCCTGGTGGCGCTGTTCCTGCTGGGCGTGGGCTGGAATTTCCTGTTCACCGGCAGCACGACGCTCTCTCTCACGGCCTACACGGCCGAGGAGCGCGACCGCGCCCAAGGCGCGCTCAACTTCTGCGTGTTCGCGACGCTGGCGCTGACCTCGTTCGCCTCGGGCGTGCTGGTGACCACGCAGGGCTGGCAGCTGTTGAACTACGGCTCGCTGGTGCCGGTGGTGCTGACCGGCGCCGCGCTGCTCTGGCTCGCGCAGACGCAACGCCGGCGCACGCCGGTGGCCAAGGCCTGAGCCTCAGGCCACGCGCGCCGAAACAGCCGCCGGAAACCGCCGGTCGAGCCAGCGCTGCAGCGTGTCGAACACGGGCTCCGCATCGAGCTCGTTGAACAGCTCGTGGTACAGCGTGTCGAAGCACTTCGCCTCGACCTTGCCGCTGGGCGCAGCGGCCGCCGCGAAGGCACGGCTGGCAGCCGGCCGCACGAGCCGGTCGTCGCCCGCGTAGATCAGCAGCGTGGGCACCGGCCAGTGCGCCGCATGCTGCTGCACCGTGGCGCCTTCATACGCGAGGAAGCGCGCCAGCCGGCTGCCGATGCGGTCATGCGTGAGCGGATCGTCGCGGTAGGCCTGCACCACCACCGGGTCGTGCGAGAGGTAGTTGTCGTCGAGCCCGTTGCCCACGCGCAGGTTGGGTGCGACGCGCGGCAGCACGGCCAGCAGCATCTTCTGAAAACCGTTCAGCCCCGGGTCGAGCCCCGGCGACGACAGCACCAGCGCATCGACCGGCCGCACGCCGCGCGCCACCAGGCTCGCGGCGACCAGGCCGCCCAGGCTGTGGCCGAGCAGCACCAACGGCACGCCGGGGTTCTCGCGGCGCGCGTCGTCGATCACCAGGGCCAGATCGTCGACCAGCCGCAGCTCGCTGGGCAGGCCGCCGCGCGCACCGGTGGACTCGCCGTGCCCGTGGTGGTCGTGCGCCCAGACCGCGAAGCCCCAACCGTGCAGTTGCTTGGCGAGGCCGTGATAGCGCCCCGCATGCTCGCCCAGCCCGTGCACCACGACCACCACGGCGCGGGGCCTGCCAGCGGCGGGCAGCCGCCGCAGCGCCAGCGTCTCGCCGTCCGGCGTGGTCAACGACACCCGATGCGGCAGGGGCAGCGCGTCGCTCAAGCCGCCACCGGCTCCGACGCCGCAGCGCGATGCGCCACCGGCAGGGCAGCGATGACCTCGGCCACGGCGGCCGTCAGCTTCTTGGCGTAGGGCACGTGCAGGAACTCGTTGGGGCCGTGCGCGTTGCTCTTCGGGCCCAGCACGCCGCAGACCATCATCTGCGCGGTCGGGAAGCCGGCGCTCAGCATGTTCATCAGCGGGATCGTGCCGCCCTGGCCGATGTAGCCGCACGACGCGCCGAAGTGCGCACGCGAAGCCTTGTTGAGCGCGTCCTCGAACCACGGCGTGATGGTGGGCGCGTTCCAGCCGGTGGCGCCGCCGCCGCTTTCGAAGGTGACGCGCGCCTGGTAGGGCGCGTTGTCTTCGAGCAGGGCCTTGAGCTTTTGCACCGTCTCGGCCGCGTCGACGAGCGGCGGCAGGCGCAGCGAGAGCTTGAAGGCGGTGTAGGGGCGCAGCACGTTGCCCGCGTCCTTCAGGGCCGGGAAGCCTTCGGCGCCGGTGACCGACAGCGTGGGCTTCCAAGTGCGGTTGAGCAGGGCCTCGACCGGGTCGGTGGTGGTCGGCAGCGCGAACATGGTCGAGCCTCCGCAGTCGTAGTGCGCCCACGGAAAGCGCTTGTAGACCTCGTCGCCGAGGATGGCCGCGGTGGCCTTGGCCTGTGCCAGCCGGTCGGCCGGCACTTCGCAATGGAAGCTCGCGGGCAGCAGGCGGCCGGTGGCGCTGTCTTCGAGGCGGTCGAGCACCTGCCGCATGATGCGAAAGCTCGAGGGCACGAGGCCCGAGGCGTCGCCCGAGTGGATGCCTTCGGTCAGCACCTCGACCTTGAGCGTGCCGCTGGCCATGCCGCGCAGCGAGGTCGTGAGCCACAGCTGGTCGTAGTTGCCGGCACCCGAATCCAGGCAGATCACCAGCTCGACCTCGCCCAGGCGCGGACGCAGCGCGTCGACGTAGGGCAGCAGGTCGTAGGAGCCGCTTTCCTCGCAGGTCTCGATGAGGCCGACGATGCGCGGGTGCGCCACGCCCTGGGCCTTGAGCGCCTGCAGCGCGGCCACGCTGGCGTACACGGCGTAGCCGTCGTCGGCGCCGCCGCGGCCGTAGAGCAGGCCGTTCTCGTACTTGGGCGTCCACGGGCCGAGGTCGTTGCGCCAGCCGGTGAATTCGGGTTGCTTGTCGAGGTGGCCGTACATCAGCACGGTCTCGGCCATGTTGGTGCCGGTGGCCGGCACTTCGAAGAACAGCACCGGCGTGCGGCCTTCGAGGCGCACGATTTCCAACTTCAGGCCCTCGACCTTCTGCGCCTCGACCCAGGCCGCGGCGTTGCGCAGCACGGTCTCCAGGTAGCCGTTGGCCGACCAGTCCTTGTCGAAGCCGGGCGACTTGGCGGGAATGGCGATGTAGTCGGTGAGTTGCTTGACGATGTCGCCGTCCCATTGGGCGGTGACATCAGAGAGGGCGCGCGTCGCGTCGAGCGTGCCGGCGGGCATTTCACGGTGCAGGGGGGCGTTCATCGGGGGGTTCTCCGCGGGGACGAAAAAACGCATTTTGCGCCTCGCGGCGAGCGCGCGTAGAGTGCGGGCGATCTCAAAACCCGGAGCGCAATGTGAGCAAGGCAACATCGACGCGGATCAAGGCAGGGATAGGCGGCTGGACCTTCGAGCCCTGGCGCGACAACTTCTACCCGAAAGGCCTCGCTCACGCGAAGGAGTTGAACTACGCCAGCCGGCAGGTGAGCGCCATCGAGATCAACGGCACCTACTACAGCACCTTCAAGCCCGAGACCTTCCGCAAGTGGCACGACGACACGCCGGACGACTTCATGTTCTCGATGAAGGCCTCGCGCTTCACGACCAACCGCAAGGTGCTGGCGAGCGCGGGCGAGTCGATCCAGCGCTTCATCGACAGCGGCGTGGCCGAGCTGGGCGACAAGCTCGGACCGATCGTCTGGCAGTTCATGCCGACCAAGCAGTTCGATGCGGAAGACTTCGAGGCATTTCTGGAATTGCTGCCCAAGAAGGAGGGCAGCCGCGTGCTGCGCCACGTGATGGACGTGCGCCACGAGAGCTTCATCACGCCCGCCTACAAGGCGCTCGCGAAAAAGCACAAGGTGTCGACCGTGTTCACCGACGCCGACAAGTTTCCGTCCTTCGAGGAGCCCGAAGGCGACGTCGCCTATGCGCGGCTCATGATGGCCGACGCCAAGCTCAAGACGGGCTACGGGCCGAAGGCGCTCGACACCTGGGCCGAGCGCGCGCAGGGCTGGGCCGCTGCACCGAAGGCGCGCGACGTGTTCGTGTACTTCATCAACGGCGCCAAAGAAAAGGCACCGGCCGCGGCCGGTGCCTTGCTGGAGCGCCTGGGATGGAAGCCGCCGGCCGCTTGAGAGCGGCCTGCGTGGGCTGGCTTACGACGCCTTGGCGCCGAAGCTGATTTCGCCCGACAGCTGGCCGCCTTCTTCGATCACGATCTTGCCGTAGCGGATCTTGCCGGTGACCTTGCCGGTCGAGTGGATGACGAGCTTTTCGCGCACGGTGAGGTTGCCGTCGAACACGCCGCGGATCTCGGCGATGTCGATCTCGGCCGAGCCCTTGAACTCGCCCTGTTCGGCGATCTGCATCAGGCGCGAGTCCATGGTCGCTTCGACCAGGCCTTCGACCACGAGCGTGTCGCAATCGGTGATCTCGACGCCCTTGAGCTTGATGTTCGGGCCGACGGTGAGCTTGCTGCCGCCTTCCTTGACGGCGGGAGCGGCGGCCACCGGGGCCAGGCCGGCCTGCGCGGTCAACGAGGAGGGATTGACGGGAGTGCCCGAGAGATTGGTGCCCGAACCAACCAGCGGTGCGGGACGGGACGTCAGCGAGTCGGTGTCACGATCGCGCTTGCCGAAAAAGGGGGACTGTGTGGCCAAAGGGGAGCTCCTCAAGAAAGGGGACTATCGTAAGAAGACGCCCGCGGCATGCGGCACTTCATTGCGCAAGAAGCGTAACTGAATAAGTCGCCTGGCCCCCTGACAATGCCCGCATGACCCGCCTGATCCGCCCGAACATCGAAGCCCTGTCCACGCCCGCTGCCACCGACTCGCGGTTCGACAAGCCGGCCAGTGGTTGGCGCCGCAAGCTGTTCACCGTGATCTTCGAGGCCGACACGCCCGCCGGCCTGTGGTTCGACCTGACGCTGATCGCGGTGATCGTGATGAGCGTGCTGGTCGTCATCCTGGACAGCGTGCAGTCGATCCGCGACCAGTGGCGGCCTCTGTTCAATGCCCTCGAATGGGTGTTCACGATTCTCTTCACGCTGGAGTACATCGCGCGGCTGTGCTGCGTGAACAAGCCGCTGCGCTACGCATTGAGCTTCTACGGCGTGATCGACCTGCTGGCGCTGCTGCCGACCTTTCTCGTGGCCTTCGCGCCCGAGCTGGCGTACCTGATCGACGTGCGCATCCTGCGGCTGCTGCGCGTGTTCCGCATCTTCAAGCTCTCGCGCTATTCGGTGGAGTACCGCGCGCTGGTGCAGGCGGTGGCATCGAGCCGCCGGAAGATCACGGTGTTCGTGGGCTTCGTGATGCTCGTGGTGCTGGTGATGGGCACGCTGATGTACGTGGTCGAAGGCCCGACGCACGGCTTCACCAGCATTCCGGTGGCGATCTACTGGGCGATCTCGACCATGGCCACGGTCGGCTTCGGCGACCTCGTGCCCAAGACCGACCTGGGCCGCGCGATCGCCTCGGTGATGATGCTGCTGGGCTGGGGCGTGCTGGCCGTGCCCACCGGCATCGTGACGGCCGAGATGACGCGGCGCGGTGTCGACGACGACCTGGCGGAGCCGATCGCGCTCGCATCGCGCGGCGTGCTTGCCCTGGCAACAGAGCCGACGCCAGGCAAGGCGCCGGCGAAGCGGCTCACGCCGTCGGCCAGACGACGCGCCCTTGCGCAGCATCGTCGAGACGCGCGATGAAGGCATCGGCCTCGGGCGCGGGCAGCGCGAAGGCCAAGCGCACGTCGTCGCCGTGCTGCACGTCTTCCAGCACCGCACCGATGGCGGCCAGCTCGCGCCGCACCAGCCCCTCGAGCGCATAGGGCACGGCGCACTGCAGCTGGCGCTGTCGCACGAGCGGCACCAGCGTGGCGCCGAGCAGGGCCTGCGCCACGGCATCGGTGTAGGCCCGCACGAGGCCGCCGGCCCCGAGCTTCACGCCGCCGAAGTAGCGCACCACCGTGGCGAGCGCGCCTTCCACCTGCTGGTGGCGCAACACCTCCAACATCGGGCGTCCGGCCGTGCCGCCGGGCTCGCCGTCGTCGTTCGCCGCCGACTGGCCGCCGGCCATCAGGGCCCAGCACACGTGCGCGGCGCCCGGGTGTTCGGCACGCAGCGAGGCGACCACCGCCAGCGCCGCCGCGCGGTCGGGCACCGGTTGCACGCAGCCGATGAAGCGGCTTTTCTTGATGAGCAGTTCGCTGTGAACCGGCTGCGCGAGCGTGAAGCTCATTCCGACCCGATGTCCGTGCGGTGCGAGGGCGGCGTGCTCAAGCGCCCCGCTCGAACTTGAACACCGCCGTGCTGGCGCGCGCGTTGGGCAGCCAGCGCACGTCGCGGCCGTTCTGCAGGCCGAAGGCGTCGAGCACGCGCAGGTTGTTCTTGCCGGCCAGCACCTCGAAGTCCTTGTAGGTGCCGACGCGGATGTTGGGCGTGTCGTACCACTGGTAGGGCAGGCGGCGCGTCACGGGCATGCGCCCGCGCGCCACGCTCAGGCGGTTGGGCCAGTGCGCGAAGTTGGGAAAGGCGACGATGCCGAAGCGGCCCACGCGCGCGGTCTCGCGCAGCATGACCTCGGCATTGCGCAGGTGCTGCAGCGTGTCGATCTGCAGCACCACGTCGAAGGTGGCGTCGTCGAACATCGCCAGGCCTTCGTCGAGGTTGAGCTGGATCACGTCGACGCCGCGGCGGATGCACTGCAGCACGTTGCCGTCGGCGATCTCCACGCCGTAGCCGGTGCAGCCGCGCTCGCGCTGCAGCAGGTCGAGCAGGGCGCCGTCGCCGCAGCCCAGGTCGAGCACGCGCGAGCCCTTCGGCACGAGCTCGGCGATCAGTCGTTGGTGTGCAAGGTCGCTCATTGGAATTCCTTGGCGACGCGTTCGAAGTACGAGCGCACCACGCCCATGTAGCGCACGTCGTCGAGCAGAAAGGCGTCGTGGCCGTGCGGCGCGTCGATCTCGGCGTAGCTCACGTTGCGGCGGTTGTCGAGCAGCGCCTTCACGATCTCGCGGCTGCGCGCGGGCGAGAAGCGCCAGTCGGTCTTGAAGCTCACGAGCAGGAACTTGGCCGTGGCCTGCGCCAGCGCGGTGCTGAGCTGGCCGCCGTGGTGGCGCGCGGGGTCGAAGTAGTCGAGCGCGCGGGTGATCAGCAGGTAGGTGTTGGCGTCGAAGTACTCGCTGAACTTGTCGCCCTGGTAGCGCAGGTAGCTTTCGATCTGGAACTCGACGTCCTGCGTGGAATAGCGGTAGTCGAGCCCCGCCGCTTCGCCTTCGACGGCGCTGCGCAGGATGCGCCCGAACTTGGCGTTCATCACGTCGTCGCTCAGGTAGGTGATGTGGCCGATCATGCGGGCGATGCGCAGGCCGCGCTTGGGGATCACGCCGTATTCGTAGAAGTGGCCGCCGTGGAAGTCGGGGTCGGTCACGATGGCGCGGCGTGCCACCTCGTTGAAGGCGATGTTCTCGGCCGTGAGGTTGGGCGCGCTGGCCACCACCACGGCGTGCCGCACGCGATCGGGGTACTGCAGCGTCCACGACAGCGCCTGCATGCCGCCGAGGCTGCCACCCATCACGGCCGCGAGCGTCTGGATGCCGAGCGCATCGAGCAGCGCGGCCTGGGCGTCGACCCAGTCTTCGACCGTGACCACCGGGAAGTCGGCACCGTAGACGCGGCCGTTGGCGGGGTTCACGTGCATCGGGCCGGTCGAGCCGAAGCAGGAGCCGAGGTTGTTGACGCCGATCACGAAGAAGCGGTCGGTGTCCAGCGGCTTGCCCGGGCCCACCATGTTGTCCCACCAGCCCTCGGAGCGGGCCTGGCCCTCGTACACGCCCGCGACGTGGTGCGAGGCGTTGAGCGCATGGCACACCAGCACCGCATTGCTGCGCTCGGCGTTGAGGGTGCCGTAGGTTTCGTAGGCGAGCGTGTAGCCGCTGATCGAAGCGCCGCTGCGCAGGGCCAGCGGGCCTGCGAACTGCATCGACTGCGGGGTGACGACCAAAGGTGACGACGACATGAATGAAAAAACCCGGCCTCGCCAAAAACGAGCCGGGTTCGGCAGCCGTCTTTAGCAGAATTTATAAAGCGCCCGCAAGCTGAAGCAAATCGGCGCAGGGCAAGTATAGCCCCGTGACTTTTTCCTGCTACCAGCCGACGATCATGATGACGCCCAGCACCAGGAAGATCGCCGCCGAGATGCCGTGCACCAGCTTGATCGGCACGCGCCGCACGATCTTGTCGCCCAGCCAGACGACCGGCGCATTGGCCAGCATCATGCCCAGCGTGGTGCCGACGACGACCCAGGCGTAGTCCTGCGTGAAGCGGGCGGCCAGCATGACGGTGGCGATCTGGGTCTTGTCGCCCATCTCGGCCAGGAAGAAGGCGATCACGGTGGTGCCGAAGACGCCGAACTTCGAAACGCCCGGGGCGTCGTCTTCATCGAGCTTGTCGGGTATCAGCATCCAGATGGCCATCGCGATGAACGAGCCGCCCAGGATCCAGCGCAGCACCTCGGGGCCGAGCCAGCGCGTGATGTAGTTGCCGACCGCGCCGGCCAGCGCGTGGTTGATGACCGTGGCGACGAAGATGCCGAACACGATCGGCCAGGGTTTCCTGAAGCGCGCGGCCAGAAGAAGGGCCAGGAGTTGGGTCTTGTCGCCCATTTCGGCGAGCGCAACCACGCCCGTTGCAACGAGAAAAGCTTCCATGATGGATGTGGGGTTCCTTGGGCCGAAGGACGCAATTGACCGCACAACACCTTCGGCCATATTCCCGAAGTTGTGCGGTCAAAGGTCTCGCCAGGTGTGTTCACTGCACGCGCCATGTCCTCGTGGGGCAAGGACAAGTCTGTTGACGCGGGCCCTTCTCGTATACGGAAGGCGGCTACTCCCCAATGACCCGCCAATTGTAGCCGCATCGTCAATTCCCCCGGCTCAAATAGGTAGGCGTGCGCTAACTTCCATTGCTTTGAAAAGGTGCTACCTCAAGACGCAAATTCCTGCTTGCTTTTTTGATATTTCACCCATAATGCACGAGCCTCCCTCTTGATTTTGGGCGGGAGCAATTCGGTGATCGGTCAGTTTCGCGCGGCTCGGCGGCTCTCGTTTGAGTGATGCTTTCGGGACTCCATCGCTTTTCTTGATGTGTTTATAGGAGTCCCTTGATGGGCAACAAACTCTACGTCGGCAACCTGCCTTACTCGGTGCGCGACGGTGATCTCGAACAGGCCTTTGGCCAGTTCGGCGCAGTGACCAGCGCCAAGGTCATGATGGAGCGCGACACGGGTCGCTCGAAGGGCTTCGGCTTCGTCGAGATGGGCAGTGACGCGGAAGCACAGGCCGCCATCAACGGCATGAACGGCCAGCCCCTGGGTGGTCGCAGCGTGGTCGTCAACGAGGCACGTCCCATGGAAGCACGTCCCCCCCGCAGTGGCGGCGGTGGCGGCTACGGCGGCGGTGGTGGTGGTTATGGCGGCGGTGGTGGCGGTGGCTACGGCGGCGGTGGTGGCGGCTACGGTGGTGGCGGCGGTGGCCGTTCCGGCGGTGGCGGCGGCTACGGCGGCGGTGGTGGTCGTTCGGGTGGCGGCGGCGGTGGTGGCGATGGCGGTTTCCGCAGCCCCTACGGCGCGGGTCCCCGTGGCGGTGGCGGCGGTGGTCGCAGCGGCGGTGGCGGCGGCTACGGCGGCGGCGGCAACGGTGGTTACTGAACCCTGTTCACCTCTTCGCGTGCCCCGCGGCACACACAGAAAAGGCTCCCTCGGGAGCCTTTTTCTTTGCCTGCGTTCGGTGCCGTGGCGCTCAGGCTTCGCCGCTGCGCTTCTTGCGCGCCCGACCCTGCACCGCGCGGTCGAGCACGGCATTGGGCAGCAGGCGCATGACCTTGGCGACCACGCCCATCTGCCAGGGAATGACGCGGTAGCTCGTGCCGGCCTCGATGGCGCGCAGCGCCTGGGCCGCAAAGTCTTCGGGCTGCATGAGGAAGGGCATGCCGTAGCGGTTGCCCTGCGTGAGCGGCGTGTCGATGTAACCGGGGCAGAGCGTGACGACCTTCACCCCGCTGGTGCGCAGCTCCCCGCGCAGGCTCTCGCAGTACGCGACCACGCCGGCCTTGCTCGCGCAGTAGGCGCCGTGCCCCGGCAGCCCGCGGATGGCGGCGACGCTGCCGATGCCCACGAGCCGCCCGCTGCCGCGCTGCACCATGGCCCGCACGAAGGGATGGAAGGTGGCGGCCAGCCCCACGTTGTTGACGGCGAAGGTGCGCGCCAGCACGTCGAGGTCCGAACGCTCGGCCGTGTCGATGCCGATGCTGATGCCGGCGTTGGCGATCACCACGTCGGGCACGCCCTGGCGCGCGATGCAGTCGACACCGGCGGCCACGATGCTGTCGGTGTCCGCCACGTCGGCGCCATAGACCTGGTAGCGGCCCGCGTCCAGCCGGCGGCCCGTCGCCCAGGTGTCGATCTCGCCCGTGCGCCGCGCGACCAGTGCCAGCCGGTAGCCCGCGTCGTAGAAACACGCGGCCAGGGCCTGACCGATGCCGCTGGAGGCGCCGGTGATGAAGACGAGCGGTGCGGCGGTGGTCATGCGTGGATCGTCTCTCGGGAACTTGTTTTTGTGTTTCAGCCGCTCAGCGCGGCTTGCCCGCCGCGGCCGAGGGCACCAGCACGCCGCGCACGCGGCCCGTGAGGTTGGCCACGCCGCTCAGGTTGTCGTAGTCGAGCGTATCGCCGGTGAACTGGTCGCTGCCGCGGATGAGCGTGACCGGCTTGTTCGACTGCACCTTCTCGGTGTCGAGGAAGGCATGCAGGAACTCGCCGCGGAACTCCAGCCGCGGCGTGGCCTTGCCGCTGGCGCTGACCGCCGGTTCGCGGATCACGATCGCATTGCCGAACAACTGGATCTCGCTGCCATCGGAATTCGACAGGCCCCGGTTCGCCGACGAGCGCGTGACCAGCCCCTCGGGCGACACCGAGCGCATGCGCACCTGGTCGACCTCGATGGTGTCGGTGTCCGGGTAGTGCCGTCCCTCGGTGCCGTGCAGTTCGCTGCGCAGATCGCCGTTGGGCAGGAAGTTCTTGATGACGAAGTCCCGCATGAAGTAGTCGGGCTCGTGCGTGGGCGCCGCCTTGGCGGTGGGCTCCAGCAGCTTGGGCGCATTGCGCACCAGCCAGTAGGTGCCCAGCGCCACACCCGCCATCAGGATGATCGGCAGGTAGATGGTGGTGCGGTCGAGCACATCGCGCGTCAGGTTCCAGGCGCGTCGCAGCTGCGGGCTCATGGTCGGGGGCCCAAGGCAGCGTCGAGCAGCGGGCGGTACTGGCCGCAGGCCGTCAACAGCAGGTCGCAGAATTCGCGCGCCGCGCCTTCGCCGCCGCGCGCGGTGGTGACGTAGCGCGCCACGGCACGCACCTCGGCGTGCGCGTTGGCCGGCGCCGCCGCGAAGCCGACGCGGGTCAGCACCGGCAGGTCGGGCCAGTCGTCGCCGATGGCGGCGGCCTGCGCCCAGGTGAAGCCGAGCTGCTTCAGCATGGCTTCGGCCGCGGGCAGCTTGTCTTCGGTGCCGTAGCGCACGTGCTCGATGCCCAGCGCCTCGAGCCGCACACGCAGCGGCTTGGAGTCGCGCCCGGTGATCACGGCCGGCGTGATGCCGGCCTTGCGCAGCAGCTTGAGGCCGTAGCCGTCGAGGATGCTGAAGCGCTTGAGCGTCTCGCCGTGCTCGGTGAAGTACACGCCGCCGTCGGTCAGCACGCCGTCGATGTCGAAGAAGACGATGCGCACATCTTGCGCGGCCAGCAGGGTCTCGGCCTGGAAATCAAGCGGCATCAGATGACCTTCGCGCGCATCAGGTCGTTGGTGTTCACCGCGCCGACGATCACCCCCGCGCCGTCGATCACGAACAGGCGGGTGATGCCGCATTGCTCCATGAGTTCGGCCGCTTCCACCGCCAGCGCGTCGACGCGGATGGTGCGCGGGTCGCGGTGCATGATGTCGGCCGCCTTGGGCGTGCGCAGATCGGCGCCGGCCTCGATCAGGCGGCGCAGGTCGCCGTCGGTGAAGATGCCCAGCGCCCGGCCGTCGGGCTCGACCACGGCAGCGGCGCCGAAGCCCTTGATGCTCATCGCGCGCATCAGCTCGCTGACGGTGGCCGTCGGCGGCACGCACGGCACCTCGTCGCCCGAGCGCATGACGTCGCTCACGTGCGTGAGCAGCTTGCGGCCCAGCGCGCCGCCGGGGTGCGAGCGCGCAAAATCTTCGGAGCCGAAGCCGCGCGCGTCGAGCAGGGCCACAGCCAGCGCGTCGCCCATGGCGATCTGCGCGGTGGTGCTCGCGGTGGGCGCGAGGTTCAACGGGCAGGCTTCCTTGGCAACGCCAGCGTCGATCACGATGTCGGCATGGCGCGCGAGGGTGGAGTCGGGGCGGCCGGTCATGGCGATCAGGGGCACGCCTTGGCGCTTGACCACCGGCAGCAGCACGGTGAGTTCGTCGACCTCGCCGCTGTTGGAGATGGCCAGCACGAGGTCGACCGACTTGATCATGCCCAGGTCGCCGTGGCTGGCCTCGGCCGGGTGCACGAACATCGCGGGCGTGCCGGTGGAGGCGAGGGTGGCGGCGATCTTGCGGCCGACGTGGCCGCTCTTGCCCATGCCCATCACGACCACGCGGCCGCGCACTTCGAGGATCTTGCACACGGCCTCGACAAAACTCGGGCCGACGCGGGCCTTCAGGCCGAGGACGGCTTCGGCTTCGATGTCGAATGTGACGCGTGCCCGGGCCAGGATGGCGTCGGGGTCGACCACGTGGGTCGGGGCGGGGCGGGAGCTCATCGCCGGATTTTACGAGGCGGGCGCGGTCGGCGATCACATGGCCCGGGGAAGCCCGGGGCACGGACATTGCTCTAGCATCGGCGCCTATGTCTTCGTTCGATCTCACGCTGTTGTATCTGTTGGCCGCGGTGATCGGCGTGGTGGCCTGCCGGTCGCTCAAGCTGCCGCCGATGCTCGGCTACCTGACGGCCGGCGTGCTGATCGGCCCGCATGCGCTGGCGCTGGCGCAGAACTCCGAAGGCATCCGCCACCTGGGCGAATTCGGCGTGGTGTTCCTGATGTTCGTGATCGGGCTCGAGTTCAGCCTGCCCAAGCTGCGCGCCATGCGCAAGCACGTGTTCGGGCTGGGCATGGCGCAGGTGCTGCTGACCATGGCGCTGGCCACGGCCGGCGCGCTGCTGATCGCCACGCAGCTGCCGCCGGCCTGGCAGCTGGGGTGGCAGACCACGCTGGCGCTGTCGAGCGCGCTCACCATGAGCAGCACCGCCATCGTGGTCAAGCTGATGGCCGAGCGGCTCGAACTGGAGAGCGAACACGGCAAGCGCGTGATGGGCGTGCTGCTGTTCCAGGATCTGGCCGTGGTGCCGCTGCTGGTGCTGATTCCCGCCCTGGGCGCGCCGCCCGAGGCGCTGGCCAAGGCCTTGGGCTTCGCGCTGGTGAAGGCCACCTTCCTCATCGGCGTACTGCTGTACGGCGGGCCGCGCATCATGCGCTGGTGGCTCACGCTGGTGGCGCGGCGGCGCAGCGAGGAGCTGTTCATCCTGAACGTGCTGCTGATCACGCTGGGCCTGGCCTGGCTCACCGAGCTGGCCGGCCTGAGCCTGGCGCTGGGCGCCTTCATCGCCGGCATGCTGGTGTCGGAAACCGAATACAAGCACCAGGTCGAGACCGACATCCGCCCCTTCCACGACGTGCTGCTGGGGCTGTTCTTCATCACCGTCGGCATGTCGCTCGACTGGCACATCGTGGTCGAGCGCTGGCTGCTGGTGGCCGTGCTGCTGCTGGTGCCGCTGCTGTTCAAGCTGGGGCTGGTGACGGTGCTGGCGCGGGTGCTGGGCGCCACCTCGGGCGTGTCGCTGCGCACCGGCCTGTACCTGGCGCAGGCCGGCGAGTTCGGTTTCGTGCTGCTGGCGCTCGCGCAGGACCGCAACCTGCTGCCACCGTGGCTGGCCAACCCGGTGCTGGCGTCGATGGTGCTGTCGATGCTGGCCACGCCCTTCATCATCATGTACAGCAACGCCATCGTGCGCAAGCTGGTGGCCAGCGACTGGCTGCAGCAGTCGCTGCAGATGACGAGCATCGCGCGCAAGACCATCAACACCGCGCAGCACGTGATCATCTGCGGCTACGGGCGCTGCGGCCAGAACCTGGCGCGCATCCTGGAGCGCGAAGGCATTCCCTACATGGCGCTCGACCTCGACCCCGACCGCGTGCGCCAGGCCGCCGCGGCCGGCGATTCGGTGGTGTTCGGCGACGCGGCGCGGCTGCAGGCGCTGATGGCGGCGGGCCTGGCGCGCGCCAGCGCGGTGGTCGTCACCTACCTCGACGTGGGGGGCGCGATGAAGGTGCTGGCCAACACCCGCGCCCACGCGGCGCACGTGCCGGTGATCGTGCGCACCCAGGACGACCACGACCTCGAGAAGCTGCAGGCCGCCGGCGCGACCGAGGTGGTGCCCGAGGCCATCGAGGGTTCGCTGATGCTCGCCAGCCATGCGCTGGCGCTGGTCGGCGTGCCGATGCGGCGCGTGATCCGCGTGGTGCAGGACCAGCGCGACGCACGCTACAACCTGCTGCGCGGCTACTTCCACGGCGCCGACGACGACAACGCCGACGAGATCGATCACGAGCGCCTGAACAGCTTCACGCTCACGCCGGGCGCACGCGCCATCGGTCAGACGCTGGGACGGATGGCGCTGCCGACGCTGGGCGTGCGCGTGGCCAACCTGCGCCGCCAGGACGGCCAGGCGCGCGTGCCGGACGACGACACGCTGCTGTCGGACGGCGACACGCTGGTGCTGTCGGGCAAGCCCGCCGCGCTGGCGATTGCCATCGAGCGGCTGCAGAAGGGCTGAGGCGGCCGGCGCGGGCGCGCGCTCAGTTCAAGAGCGACGGGTTGCGCTTTTCTTCGTCGATGCGCTGCTGACGGCGCACCGCTTCGCACTGCGCGTGCGACCTGTATTCGGGCTTCGTGCACTGGGCCGCCATGCATTGCGCCTTGGCGATGAAGTTGCGGTCGCCGCATTGGGCCTGCGGGTCGGCCGGTGGGGACGGCGTCGCGGGCACAGGGGCAGGCGCGGCAGCCACAGGCGCCGCGGCGGCTGGGGCCTGGGGCGCTGGTGCTGCAGGCGTCACCGGCTTGCGCGGCTTCGCGACGGGCGTCGGCTTGGGTGCGGCTTCCACGGGCTCGGCGACCGCTTCCGCGGCCGGCGGCTCGGCCACGGGCGGCGCAGGCTCGGTCGCGAGGGGCGGTGGTTCGACCGCCGCCGGCGTCACGACGGGGGCTGGCGCAGCCGCGGGGGTTGGTGTCACCGGCGGCTCGGGCGCCTTGCTGCCGGTCCCGTAGCCCAGCCAGCCCGCGACCACCAGCAGCAGCGCGACTGCGAGCAGCCCCAGCCACAGCCCGATGCCGCGCGGGCGCAGCACCGGTTCGGGCGGCTTGATGCGCTTGACCTTGATCCGCGTCTTGGGCCGGTCGGCCCGCGGGGACGGAGGCAAGGACGACGCCGCGCCTCCACGTCCCGGCGCCACGATCACGGTTCGTTCATCCGCCGGCGGCGGTGGGGGTGGCGGCTCGGGCCCCCAGCCGGCGGAGGCGGGCGACGACGCCCGCTTCGACTCGGCGGGATCGAACAACGGTGCGGGAATGGTCGGCGCACGCAGTTGAGCCGGTGCGGTGGTGGCCCATTCGCGGTCGGCAGGACTGGGCGCCGGCGGCGGCACGCGGTCGGCGGCCGACAGCCGGCCACCGCAGCTTCTGCAGAAGTTGGCACCGTCGCGGTTGTCCGCGTCACAGACCGGGCAGATCAAGGCCATGGCTCACCAGCAATTCTCAGGATCGGAAACGAAGACTTGTTCTTGTTGTTGCGGCGACTGGCAGCGCGCGGCGAGCCGGAAGCTCCGCTCAGGTGACGGCCACCCGCTTGGACCGGTGCGCCATGCGCTTGGCGATCACGGCGCCGAGCGCCATCGCGATGTCCAGCGCCATGTTGGGCTGGCGGTTCGACATCTCGGAAAACCGCACGGCGGTGAGGCGCCACACGCGCCCTGCGCCGGTGACCACCACGTTCGCCGCATGCGGCTCGCGCGAGAAGAACGAGCCTTCGCCCACCACCGAGCCCGGCGACAGCACGGCCAGGCGCATCTGCTCCTTGCTGCTGACGCGGTGCACGCTGATGGCGCCGCTTTCGATGAAGAACACCGAGCGGTCGTGCGTGCCTTGGGAGATCAGCACGTCGCCGATGCTGGTTTCGATGGGCTGCAGATAACCCGCGAGCGTGTCCCACTGCGCGACGCTCAAGGTCAGCGCGAACGCATCGGCGCTCAGGTTCTCCGCGATGGCGCGGCTCAGGTTCTGGATGGACATGTTTTTCTCGACCCCCGCAAGTGATCCGAAGTATCCGCGAAGGCCCCGAGGTTCGGCTACAACTGTTTACGCTTTCGCCAGCGAAGCGCAGGCATGTGTCGCTATTTCCCGATACAGAAGCGCGAAAAGATGACACCCAGCAGGTCGTCCGCGCCGAACTCGCCGGTGATCTCGTTGAGCGCGTTCTGGGCCAGACGCAGCTCCTCGGCCAGCAGGTCGAGCAGCTGGGCCTGAGCCACCAGGTGGGCTGCCGCCAGCGCGAGGTGCGTCTCGACACGGGCCAGCGCCTGCACGTGGCGTGCGCGTGCGAGGTAGACGCCTTCGGGCACGGCCTGCCAGCCGGCCATCGCCAGCAGCTGGTCGCGCAGCGCCTCGATGCCCGCGCCGGTCTTGGCGGACAACGCGATGCCTTCGGACGGCGGCGCGGCCGAAGCCGCCGCGTCCTGCTTGTTCCACACGTCGAGCACCGGCACGCTGGCCGGCAGCTTGCGCCGCAGGCCGGCCAGGATCTCGGCGTCAGCGGCGGCGTAGTCGGGCTGGCCGGCGCGCGTCAGGTCGTGCAGGAACAGCACGGCGTCGGCGCTTTCGATCTGGCCCCAGGCGCGCGCCACGCCGATCTGCTCGACCTCGTCGGTGCTGTCGCGCAGGCCGGCGGTGTCAGCCACGTGCAGCGGCACGCCGTGGATCTGGATGGTCTGCGAGACCACGTCGCGCGTGGTGCCCGCGATGGCGCTCACGATGGCCAGCTCGGCGCCGGCCAGTGCATTGAGCAGCGAACTCTTGCCCGCATTGGGCTGGCCCGCGATCACCACCTTGATGCCTTCGCGCAGCAACGCGCCCTGTTTGGCGCGCTGTTGCACGGCGGCCAGTTGCGCCTGCAGCCGCTGCAGCTGGCCGGTCGCGTCGGCTTTCTGGAGGAAGTCGATCTCTTCCTCGGGGAAATCGAGCGTGGCCTCGACCAGCATGCGCAGATGGATCAGCGCGTCGCGCAGCGTGTGGATCTCGCGCGAGAACGCACCCGACAGCGAGCGCCCGGCGCTGCGCGCGGCCGCCTCGGTGCTCGCGTCGATCAGGTCGGCGATGGCCTCGGCCTGCGCCAGGTCGATCTTGCCGTTGAGAAAGGCGCGCTGGCTGAACTCGCCCGGCTCGGCCACGCGCAGGCCGGGCAGGCGCGGGCGGCCGGTGGCCGGATCGACTTCGGCCGCGGCTTCCAGGCAGCGCGACAGCAGCAACTGCAGCACGACCGGGCCGCCATGCGCCTGCAGCTCGAGCACGTCTTCGCCGGTGTAGGAGTGCGGCGTCGGGAAATGGATCGCCAGGCCGTGGTCGACCGGCTCGCCCTGCGCATCGCGAAAGGGCAGGTAGGTGGCCTCGCGCGGCTTGAGCCCACGAGCGCACAGCGCCTCGACCAGCGGCGCCAGCCGGGCGCCCGACACGCGAACGATGCCGACCGCCCCGCGCCCCGGGGCGGTGGCGATGGCGACGATGGGATCGGTGGTGCGGGCGAGGGTCATGACAGCGCGATTCTTTCAGCAAAAAGCAAAGGGCCGCGGATGCGGCCCTTTGCGGGTGGCGGAGGCCGGCTGGCTTACTTGCCCAGCACGCCCAGTCGCTTGTTGATGAACCACTGCTGCGCGATCGACAACACGTTGTTCGTGATCCAGTACAGCACCAGGCCGGCCGGGAAGAAGATGAACATCACGCTGAACGCGAGCGGCATGATCCACATCAGCTTGGCCTGCATCGGATCGGGCGGCGTCGGGTTGAGCCAGGTCTGGAACAGCGAGGTGGCCGTCATCACGATCGGCAGGATGTACCAGGGATCGGGTGCCGACAGGTCGGTGATCCAGCCGATCCACGGGGCGTGGCGCATTTCAACCGACGACAGCAGCACCCAGTACAGCGCGATGAACACCGGGATCTGGATCACGATGGGGAAGCAGCCGCCCATCGGATTGACCTTTTCGGTCTTGTAGATCCGCATCATCTCTTGCTGCATTTCTTGCGGCTTGTCCTTCAGCCGCTCGCGCATTTCCATGATCTTCGGGTTGATGGCCTTCATCTTGGCCATGCTGGCGTACGCCTTGGCGTTGAGCCAGTAGAAGGCCGCCTTCAGCAGCACCACGAGCGCGACGATCGACCAGCCCCAGTTGCCCAGGATGCCGTGCAGCTGCGTGAGCAGCCAGTACAGCGGCTTGGAGATGATCGCGAAGATGCCGTAGTCCTTCACCAGGTCCAGGCCAGGGGCGATGGCTTCGAGCTTCTTTTCTTCTTCGGGGCCGGCGAACAGCGCGCTGTTCACGACCTGCGTGGCGCCCGGAGCGATCTTCGGCAGCGTGGCCACCATGGCCACGGTGAAGAGGTTGTCGCCCAGGTCCTTCACGCGGAATTCGCGGCGCAGCTGTTCGCTGGCCGGGTCGCCCTTGAGCAGCCAGGCCGACGCGAAGTAATGCTGCACCATCGCGATCCAGCCGTCGTTGGCCGGCGGCGGCGGCTCGATCTTGCCCTTGGCGATGTCCTTGAAGTCGAGCTTGTGGAACTTCTTCTCGTTCGTGTACGCGGCCGGACCGGTGAAGGTGTTGGTGCCGAACATGGTGCCGGCGGCCACGGTGCCGTGGCGCAGCAGCTGCATGTACAGCTGCGCGTCGCGCGGCTGGTCGCTCACGTTGACCACTTCGTGGCGCACGCCGATGACGTAGTCGTCACGCTTGAACACGTAGGTCTTGATGTACTTCAGGCCGCCGACGGGGGCGCTTTCGAAGCTCACTTCGAGCGTGTTCTGGCCGTCGGCCATCGCGCGCGGACCGGCCTTCGGCGTCATGGCCGTCAGGTGGTTGGGGAAGGCTTCGCCGGCGACGGGGTTCAGCAGGCCGGTCTGCGCCACGTAGCGCGTGGCGGGCGAACCGTTCTCGAACAGCACGACGCGCTTGGTGCGGTCGGCTTCGTCGTACTTGAGCAGTTCGAGGTGGTTGACCGTGGCGCCTTCGCTGTCGATCGTCGCCTTGAACAGGTCGGTGGTCACCACGACCTGCTCGCGCGGCGCGGCCGGGGCCGCCTGCGTGGGCACGGCACCTGCGGTGCCGCCGGCTGCGGCAGCCGCGGTCGGCACGCCGTTGTTCGTGGCAGTACCGGCAGCCGGTGCCGTGACGGCGGGCTTGGTCGACGGCAGGAAGGTCGGCTTGTTGCCGTTGAAGACCTGCCATTGGTCCCACAGCAGCACGAGCGAGAAACCAAAAATCACCCACAGGATCGTGCGGCGGATATCGTTCATGACGAAGACTTCTTGTCGGAGGAGAGAAGAGACGAAAACAGCGAGCCTGACCGCTCAGTGCGACGCTGTGATTTCGGTGGAACCGGATCGTGGCCGCCCTGGCACCAGGGCTGGCAGCGCGCGATGCGGTGCAGAGTCAGGTAGCTGCCCTTGAGCGCGCCGTGCACTTCCAGCGCCTCGATCGAATACACGGAGCAGGTCGGCGTGAAGCGGCACGACTGGCCGAGCCAGGGGCTCAGCAGCAGACGGTAGGCCTTCACGAGGCCGATCAGCAGGCGTTTCATGCCGGAGCGCGTGCAGGGGAGGGGCCGGCCGGTGTCGGCGGGCGCCCGGCGCGCGCCAGCAGTTGCTGGAGCTCGGCGCGCACGGCGGCCTTGAGCTGGTCCGAGGAGGCGCTCACGAATACCTTGCGATCGAAACCGGCGCGCAGACGCACCACGTGCGCGGCACGCGGCAAAGCAACGCCAGGCGCGGCGCTCACGGTGTAGATCTGGCGCTTGATGGCGTTGCGCGTCACCGCGCGGCGTGCCCAGCGCTTGGGCACCATGGCGCCCAGCCAGACCTCATCGGACGGAAACAGCGAAGCAGCGCCCGACGCAGAAGCATCGAGCGCACAGCGGTGCAATGCGAAATGGGCAGTGCGCGCCACGGTGGCACCTGCGAGGACGGCCTGGAATTGCGCGCGGGTCTTGAGCCGCTGCATGGAAGCCGGGCCGCGTACGTCGCTGCTGGCGGGGCCAGGCGCTGGGGCTGCAAGAGCCTGCGCGGACGTATCGGCGGCTGACAACGGCAGGTGAGGTGCCGTCAGACGGCCAGGCGCTTGCGGCCCTTGGCGCGGCGTGCGTTGATCACGGCGCGGCCGCCACGGGTCTTCATGCGGACCAGAAAGCCGTGGGTACGGGCGCGGCGGACTTTGGATGCTTGGTAAGTGCGTTTCATGATGGTTTCCTGATTCCCTGTTTGCGCCGGTTTCCGCATGAAGGCATGCACAAACCCGACGAGCGCTGGGGGAGCGAGTTTCGGATGGCCCCCGAAAGACGCTATGAAGGCTTTTCAGGGAAACCCGCAATTATCGCAAACATTGGCCGCCGGAACAATCTTCGACTGCATTTGCGGGCCTTTCCATGTGCACTGCAGCATGTGGATAAGGCTTTGACAAGTTAGAATGCCAAGCGCCTTCCAGCAGAGAATATCCACAATACCTATACAAGAAATGCCCGAAGGTTCCCTCACTTTTTCAAGCACCCATGTCGACTGACGGCATCGGCGAAAGCCTGTGGCAAGCCTGCGTCGACCAGCTCGCGCAGGAGCTGTCCGAGCAGCAGTTCAATACCTGGATCAAGCCCCTCCACGCGCAGGTCGCCGACGACCTTTCGCGCATGACGGTGTTCGTGGCCAACCGCTTCAAGCTCGACTGGATCCGTGCCCAGTACGCGGGCAAGATCGCGGCCATGGCCGAGAAGATGTACGGCCAGCCGGTCGCCATCGAGTTAGCGCTCGCTCCGCGCGAAGCCCCCGTCCGTGTTGCCCCCATGGCCGTCCTGGCCGAAACGGATGTGCCGCGCGACGTGGCCGGTCCGGGCGAAGAGCCCGTTGCCGCCGGCTTCAAGAACCGCCTCAATTCGGGGCTCACTTTCGACACCCTGGTCGAGGGCACGGCCAACCGCATGGCACGCGCTGCGGCGATGCACGTGGCCGGCATGCCGGGCCATCTTTACAACCCGCTTTTCATCTACGGTGGCGTCGGCCTGGGCAAGACCCACCTGATGCACGCGGTGGGTAACCGGCTGCTGGCCGACCGGCCCGATTCCAAAGTTCTCTACATCCACGCCGAGCAGTTCGTGTCGGATGTGGTCAAGGCCTATCAGCGCAAGACTTTCGATGAGTTCAAGGAGCGCTACCACTCGCTCGATCTGCTGCTGATCGACGACGTGCAGTTCTTCGCCAACAAGGACCGCACGCAGGAAGAGTTCTTCAACGCGTTCGAGGCCCTGCTGGCCAAGAAGTCGCACATCGTGATGACCAGCGACACCTACCCCAAGGGGCTGGCCGACATCCACGAGCGGCTGGTGTCGCGCTTCGATTCGGGCCTCACGGTGGCGATCGAGCCGCCCGAGCTCGAGATGCGCGTGGCGATTCTGATCAACAAGGCCCGCGTCGAAGGCACTGAAATGCCCGAGGAAGTCGCCTTCTTCGTGGCCAAGAACGTGCGCTCCAACGTGCGCGAGCTCGAAGGCGCCCTGCGCAAGATCCTGGCGTACTCGCGCTTCAACCAGAAGGAGATCTCGATCGCCCTGGCGCGCGAGGCGCTGCGCGACCTGTTGTCGATCCAGAATCGGCAGATCTCGGTCGAAAATATCCAGAAGACGGTGGCCGACTACTACAAGATCAAGGTCGCCGACATGTACAGCAAGAAACGCCCGGCCAGCATTGCGCGGCCGCGGCAGATCGCGATGTACCTGGCCAAGGAGCTCACGCAGAAGAGCCTGCCGGAAATCGGCGAGCTGTTCGGCGGTCGCGACCACACGACGGTGCTCCACGCGGTGCGCAAGATTTCGGGCGAGCGCCAGCAGCTCACCGAACTCAACCAGCAGCTGCACGTCCTCGAACAGACCCTCAAAGGCTGAAGCCGAATGTCATCAAGAACGCCCCTCGCGACAGCGGAGAATGGCGTCCTGAAAGCTGATTCAAAGAGATAAGAGAAGAGGAAGAAGACATGATCGTTTTGAAGGCAACCCAAGACAAAGTTCTTGCCGCGCTGCAGTCGGTGGCCGGCATCGTGGAGCGGCGTCATACCCTGCCGATCCTGGCCAATGTGCTGATCCGCAAGACCGGCGGCCAGCTGCAGCTGACCACCAGCGACCTCGAGATCCAGATCCGCACCACCGCCGAACTCGGCGGCGACGAGGGCAACTTCACGACCACCATCGGTGCGCGCAAGCTGATCGACATCCTGCGCACCATGCCGGCCGACCAGACCGTGAGCCTCGAATCGAGCGCCAGCAAGCTGGTGCTCAAGGGTGGCAAGAGCCGCTTCACGCTGCAGTCGCTGCCCGCCGAAGACTTCCCGCTGGTGCAGGAAGCCGCCAATTTCGGCCCCGTGTTCAGCGTGCCGCAAAAGACGCTGAAAGACCTGCTCTCGCAGGTCTCGTTCGCGATGGCCGTGCACGACATCCGCTACTACCTGAACGGCATCCTGTTCGTGGCCGAAGGCAAGCAGCTGAGCCTGGTGGCCACCGACGGCCACCGCCTGGCGTTCTCGTCGGCCCTGCTCGACGTCGAAGTGCCGCGCCAGGAAGTGATCCTGCCGCGCAAGACCGTGCTCGAAATGCAGCGCCTCTTGTCCGACGCCGAAGGCGCCATCGAGATGCAGTTCGCGAACAACCAGGCCAAGTTCAGCTTCGGCGGCATGGAGTTCGTCACCAAGCTGGTCGAGGGCAAGTTCCCCGACTACAACCGCGTGATTCCCAAGAACCACAAGAACACCGTCACGCTCGGCCGTGCACCGCTGCTGGCCAGCCTGCAGCGCACCGCCATCCTGACCAGCGAGAAGTTCAAGGGCGTGCGCCTGAACATCGAGCCGGGCACGCTGCGCATCGCGTCGAACAACGCCGAGCAGGAAGAAGCGCAGGACGAGCTCGACATCGACTACGGCGGCGACAGCATCGAAATCGGCTTCAACGTCACCTACCTGATCGACGCGCTGTCGAACATGGACCAGGACATGGTCAAGCTGGACCTGGCCGACTCCAACAGCTCGGCCTTGTTAACCATCCCCGAGAACGCATCTTTCAAGTACGTCGTGATGCCGATGCGCATCTAGACCCCCCAGGACACAGCGCCTTGCGCACACAACCCGCGGCCCCCCGCGGGTTTGCGCTTTCAAGAGGCGGCGAATTGAGCTTTTGAGAGCCCGAAAAATCACGGGAAACCCGTGAGAGACAGAGGAATATCCGAATGAGTGCAGAAGAGAACAAGCCCGACGTGCCGCACACCGAGCCGGTCTATACCCCCGAAATCCAGATCGTGGCGCCCGAAGGCGTCCCCGCCGACACCAGCTACGGCGAAGGCTCGATCACGATCCTCGAAGGTCTGGAAGCCGTGCGCAAGCGCCCGGGCATGTACATCGGCGACACCTCCGACGGCACGGGCCTGCACCACCTCGTGTTCGAAGTGGTCGACAACTCCATCGACGAAGCGCTGGCGGGCCATTGCGACGACATCGTCGTGACCATCCACTCCGACAACTCGATCTCCGTCACCGACAACGGCCGCGGCATCCCGACCGGCGTGAAGATGGACGACAAGCACGAGCCCAAGCGCTCGGCCGCCGAAATCGCGCTCACCGAACTGCACGCCGGCGGCAAGTTCAACCAGAACAGCTACAAGGTCTCGGGCGGCCTGCACGGCGTGGGCGTCTCGTGCGTGAACGCGCTGAGCGTGAAGCTGCGCCTCATCGTGCGTCGCGAAGGCAAGATCCACGAGCTCGAATTCAGCCGCGGCTTCGTGCAGAACCGCCTGCTCGAGACCGTGAGCGGCGTCGAGGTCTCGCCCATGAAGATCATCGGCGACACCGACAAGCGCGGCACCGAAGTGCACTTCCTGCCCGACACGGAAATCTTCAAGGAAAACAACGATTTCCACTACGAGATCCTGAGCAAGCGCCTGCGCGAGCTGAGCTTCCTGAACAACGGCGTGCGCATCCGCCTGCTCGACGAGCGCACCGGCAAGGAAGACGACTTCTCCGGCGCCGGCGGCGTGCGCGGCTTCGTGGAGTTCATAAACAAGGGCAAGACCGTCCTGCACCCGAACTCGTTCTACGCAGCGGGCGAGAAGCCGGCCGACACCTACGGCGGCATTCCCGGCACGCACATCGGCGTCGAAGTGGCGATGCAGTGGAACAGCGGCTACAACGAGCAAGTGCTGTGTTTCACCAACAACATCCCGCAGCGTGACGGCGGCACCCACCTCACCGGCCTGCGCGCCGCGATGACCCGCGTCATCAACAAGTACATCGAAGAGAACGAGTTCGCGAAAAAGGCGAAGGTCGAAGTCACCGGCGACGACATGCGCGAAGGCCTGTGCTGCGTGCTGAGCGTGAAGGTGCCCGAGCCCAAGTTCTCGAGCCAGACCAAGGACAAGCTGGTGTCCAGCGAAGTGCGAGCCCCGGTGGAAGACATCGTCGGCCGCCTGCTCACCGACTACCTGCAGGAGCGCCCGAACGACGCCAAGATCATCTGCGGCAAGATCGTCGAAGCAGCCCGTGCCCGCGAAGCCGCGCGCAAGGCCCGCGAAATGACGCGCCGCAAGGGCGTGCTCGACGGCATGGGCCTGCCCGGCAAGCTGGCCGACTGCCAGGAAAAGGACCCCGCCCTGTGCGAGGTCTACCTGGTGGAGGGTGACTCCGCCGGCGGCTCCGCCAAGCAGGGCCGCGACCGGAAGTTCCAGGCCATCCTGCCGCTGCGCGGCAAGATCCTGAACGTCGAGAAGGCACGCTACGAGAAGCTGCTCACCAGCAATGAAATTCTCACGATGATCACCGCGCTGGGCACCGGCATCGGCCGCGCCGGCGCGACCACGGCGGGCGGCGGCGCGGACGACTTCAACGTCGCCAAGCTGCGCTACCACCGCATCATCATCATGACCGACGCCGACGTGGACGGCGCGCACATCCGCACGCTGCTGCTCACGTTCTTTTACCGGCAGATGCCCGAGCTGGTCGAGCGTGGCCACATCTACATCGCGCAGCCGCCGCTTTACAAGGTGAAGGTCGGCAAGGAAGAGCAGTACCTGAAGGACGGCCCCGCGCTCGACGCCTTCCTGCTCAAGGTCGCACTGAAAGACGCGAGCATCGACACCGGCGGCGCCACCTCGACCACGCTGTCGGGCGACACCCTGGCCGAGCTGGCGCGCAAGCACCAGGTGGCCGAGGCCGTGATTGCGCGCCTGCGCAACTTCATGGACGCCGAAGCACTGCGCGCCATCGCCGACGGCGTGGCGCTCGACCTCGACACGCCGTCCGCCGCCGAGGCCTCGGCCATCGCGCTGCAGGCCAAGCTGCGCGAGCTCAACACGACCGGCGTGCCGGCCGAGGTGAGCAGCGAGTTCGACGCCCGCACCGACAAGCCGCTGCTGCGCATCAGCCGCCGCCACCACGGCAACATCAAGTCCAGCGTGATTTCGCAGGACTTCGTGCACGGCGCCGACTACGACGCGCTCGCGCAGGCCGCCAACACCTTCCGCGGCCTGCTGAGCGCCGAAGGCGCGCTGGTCAAGCGCGGCGAGGGCGAACGCGCCAAGGAAGAAAAGGTCGACGACTTCCGCCAGGCCATGAAGTGGCTGATCGGCGAAGCCGAGCGCGCCACTTCGCGCCAGCGCTACAAGGGTCTGGGCGAGATGAACCCCGAGCAGCTGTGGGAAACCACCATGGACCCGACCGTGCGCCGCCTGCTGCGCGTGCAGATCGACGACGCGATCGAAGCCGACCGCGTGTTCACGATGCTGATGGGCGACGAGGTGGAACCGCGCCGCGAGTTCATCGAGCAGAACGCGCTGCGCGCGTCGAACATCGACGTCTGATCGATCTGTAGACGCGCGCAAAGTTTTGCCGATTAGGAGGCAAAGTCTTGCCGGCCGGCGCGGTGTCAGGTAACCATGGCAGCCGACGGGCCTGCCCGGCGTTTCTCATCTGCGGAAGTTGGGGGCGATTTGAGCTTGCACCGGAGCCTCACCGGCCATCTGTGCCTAGCTCATTTCTTCCTTATGGCAGCTTCACATAGGTCACATTGAACTCCTTGCTCTGCCGATGCTGCTGCATGCGGTTGGCAAAGCTAAAAGCGTCGTTCATCTCGCAGCGCTGAAACACGTCCAGACCGCGGCTGAGCACTATCTTCCAGCCGTGGTCGGTGGTGACGTCGCGGTCGTGCTTGGTCCCTGAAGTGTCGTAGACCCAAGAGAACTGAATACCAATGGATAAGCACGCCGAAGCCATCTTCTGAAAGTTCTCGGTCTGGCGGTCACCGTTGAACTCGTCTTCCACGGTGACAACATGAACTGCCACCTCGTCCTCAGGCGCGGAGCTGCGGCTGATGGTTTCCAGCAGTTCCATCAAGTTCCGCTGTTGATGGAACATGCGCAAATACGGGTCGGTCACGACGATCCGCTTCGAGCCTTCCAGGTAAGGGCCGAACAGCTTGTCGAACGACACGCCACGCTGGTTCTCTTGGAACACCAAGTGCTGCTCCTTCAGCAGCCTAGGAGCCGACGAGGTACTGCCCACGGGTGCGATGGCGGGCACTGCCGCCGACACTGCCGATGGCGAGGGCTCAACTTGCGTCGTCGTATCCAGCGCAGGCGATGTCTCGGAAAGGGTCTCCATCGCAACGCGCTGGTGGTAGGCCCCTGGATACTCCTCCTCTTCCAGCGTCGCCACAGCATGCTCTGTGCCCTGCTGATCGAAGTAGGTGAATCGAACGGCCGGATATGTCGAGTCAATCCGCAGCAATTGATCCTTGACTCGTTTTCTGCCTTCAATCGCCGCCTGCAGGAGCGCCTCGATCTCCTCCGCGCTTGCCTCCCCGTGGGGGTAGAGTACCTTCATTAACCCTGAGAAGGTCTTGTTGATGCCATCGCGGTCACGCGTCGAAATGTCGTCAGACAGCCTGAAGTGCGCCTTGTACCGATCTGAGAAATCATGATTGCGCAGCGCACGCAGGATCTCAGCCAAGTAGTCCACGACGAAGCCGTAGCCGCTGGAGAACATCTCGCCTCGAATCACATCCACTTCCCAGCCCGGGATGTAGCTGTGGATGCGGTCCAGAAAGGCCGAGTCATGGAACTTTTCTGGCAGTGGGTCGAATAAGTCCGAATGCTTGAGCATGTAGGGCACCGTGTGGTCGGTATTGCCCACGAACACCATGCTGGCCTCTGCGCCCAGCGTTTCCACGCCGCGCGAGAACGACTTGTTCGCCATGTAGTTCTTCATGATGTCCACCAACGCCTTGTCCACGCGTTTCTGCTTGCCGGCGAACTCGTCGAAGGCTACGACATCCCAATAACCCACCAGGCCCAACTTACCCGTGCCGTTGTGGACGAACAGCTTGGGCACAGTCACCTCCCCGCCTGAAATCAGAATGCCGTGCGGCGAAAACTCCGAGAAGATGTGTGACTTGCCCGTGCCCTTGGGGCCTAACTCGATAAGGTTGTAGTTGCGCTCGCAGAAGGGGATCAGCCGCACCAACTGGCTGAGCTTGTTGCGCTTCCCGAACATCTGCGGGTTGAAGCCCACGCTTTGGATCAGCAAGTCAATCCACTCGCCCGTGCTGAACTGCCTGCGGGCCTCAAGATATCCGTCGAAGTCGAAATGGGAGAGCTGGATTGGCTTGATGGAAGCCAGCACCCATGGCGACGCGTTCTTATCCTCCGTGAACATGTACTCTAGGTCTGCAATGCACCACACGCCGCCTACCAGCAGCTTGGGGTGCGCCTTCACCGTCGCCGAGTCGATGATGACTTTCTTGATGCCTAGGTTGGCAAACTCGGCCTCGTAGGCATCCGACTTGTCGTTCAGCGCCACGCTGATGCGGTCGATGACCTTGTGCCGGCCCTTCTCCTTGATGGTGGAGCGCACCAGGCCAGCCTCGTTGCGATGCACGTAATGCTTGCGCAGGATCTCGCGTACTGTGTCGATGCCGGCCTGGATGGAGGTTTCATCGTTGGTCGCGCAATACTGGCCTAGCAGGTACTCCAGCACATAGGTGGGCACGATGGCGTTGCCCTTGACCGTCTTGACGAGGTCCTTGCGAACCACCAGCCCGGCGAAATGTTGATTGATCTTGTCGTCCAGTTGGCTCATCGGCGCCCCCTCGGCATCTGTCTTCAAAAGTCGAACTCGCTGGTGAACGAGCGACGGATCGTGTATCGCGCAGACTGGTACAGCTTGTGATGGGTTGTGCCATCCACCGGCTCGTCCATGCGCAGTTCGACTTGCTGGTTGTTGTAGTCGTCTGCCTTGCGACTGAGGATGAAACGCACGGCGACCTCGCGCTCGCGGGGGTTAGTGGACGCCATGTCGAAGGTCAGTTCCTGCATGTCTGAAATCGCTTCACCTGCCAGCGAGTAGAGGCCCACGCGCAAGCGACGCAGTTGGCATTTTTCGGTTACCGGCTCAGATTGGTACAGCACCACGGCCAACTGCCCCGTCGTGATCGTCTTTCCGCCACCGCCAATTAACTCCACCGTCACCTTGCCTACATCGCTCTGACGTTTCTTATTGATACTGATGACAGGGATCACCACTTCCTGCAAGGTGGCGCCACCGTGCACGAAGCGGCTGCCTGAGCCCTTCAGCCGCAACCGGTTGATGGATTTGGGGATCTGCACCTGCAGGCTGCCCGCTAGGCCCAACTGCTCAGGCTGAAAGGTCTTGAAGCTGCTGTGTTCATGCAGCCCACGTCCCAGCACAAAGCGCCTATCGCTGTACAGGATCTCGTCGCCGCTGGATTCGGTACTGAGGAAGTCGCTGTCTTGCAGCGGGTGGTGTTGGTAGATAAAGCCGTGATCAGCCGTCACCACGATGTTGCTGGCATTCGCGTTGGCCAGTTTTTTAATGACCTGTAGGAGTTCCTTTAGCGTCTCTTCTGCCGCGCCGAAGACGCGCTCTTCGGTGTCCCGCGTGTCGCCCGTTTTGTCGATCAGATTGTGATAGACGTACACCACATCGTGGTCGCGCACCAGGGTGCGCGAATCCTCCTTGCCCATGGCCAGCACCTCCTTGGCCAGCACGGCGGTGGACGCCGCCACGGTCTGGGCCAAGATGCGGCCGCGGTTCGCCGTGCCGGTGGCGCTGATGCCATCGATCGTGACTTCGCCACTGTCGTTCTCGACGATCTGCAGCGTCTTGTGCGGCAGCAGCGATGCCATCCCCAACTGGGTGTAGCTCGGCAAGCACGACAGGGCCGGCACCAGCTCTGCGTCAAAACGGTCTTCGCGACGAATCAGGCTCTGCAGCTCCTCCCCCACCTCGTAGCGGAAGGCATCGGAGATCAACACGCACACCTTGCCCTTGCGTTCCAGATAGGGCTGCACAAATCGCTCGAAGAAGTGCGCTTGGCTAACCACCGGCGCCGCCTCCCACTGCTGGCACGCATCCACAAAGCGCTGCCAGCGCACGTTCAGGTGCGACAGGAAGTTGTTGGTGTACAGATTCTCGACCTGCTGGCTCAGCGTCTGCAACAGCGAAGTCTGGCCCGACTCGCGCGCATGGAAGATGAACTTGCGGTAGCGCTGATCCAGCTGAAACCAGCTCTGCGTGTACTTGTGAACGCCGTCGACCAGCGAGTCCATCTCCAACTGCGTCAGCTCCAGTGTTTGCATGAACTGCGCCGCGTGCTCGATGGCTTGGTAGACATGCTGGTAGCGATCGAACCAATGACCTTGGCGGCGCTGGCGCACCCATTGCTCCACCTCTTGCGCGCTGACCGTGCGGGCCGTGACCTCTCGCACCAGCTCGCTCAAGATCTTGCGATCGATGGCTTCGAAATCGTCCACCGGCATCAGCGTGCGGTATTGCAAGCTCTGCAGCCGGTCCTCCACCTGCAAGAGGTCCGCACAATGCTGTGACAGGGCCTCGAAGGCCTGCGCATGGGCACGGCTGTCTTTCCAGCGCTGGATGAAGACCTTAGACTCCGACGTCAGCCGTGGCTTGAACGTCGGATCCACCTCACTCAGGAAGCAGTTCTTGAAGAGCTCTATCACGAAGTCCCGCAGGCCCGGCTGCTCACTGACGTAGCCATAGGCGCGCTTCATCTGCTCCCAGAAGTGCGCGCTCAGACCACTACGCTCGATCAGTTTCCACTTCGCATCCGAGCCACTGGCCAGCTCTGCCAGCAGGGCCTCCAACATTGCATCCAGTCGAGTGCCTTCATGGACGCACACCGCAAGCATCTTCTGAAGCACAGCGTTATCGCTGTCGCCAGGTTCCAGCAAGGCTTTGAGCTTCTCGCGGCGCTTGGCGGCTTCGAAGAATGCCAGGTGGAACTCCAGCAGAGGGTAGGTATGGGGACCCAATTCCAACTCGGCCAGCCACAATGCCACCTGATCGGTGCGGAAGGTGCTGCCGCTGGCCAGCTGAACGTCCAGCAGCCAGTTGACTAGGTATTCGGGCTCCGGCCCGTCCTTAAACAGCAAAAACTTCTGGGCGGGATGCTCGCGCAGCACGCGGTACTTCACGCTGAACTCGTTGTTGGCAAGCTCGATTTTTTCCACGCCCGGCAGGTTCAGTGCCTCGAAGTCGGCGCGAAACTCGCGCCGCGTGTCATACCAGAACACGATGCGCTGTTTCTCAAACAGATTGCCTAACGCCTGCTGGATCTTGAGGTTGCTCATCGTCGGTCAATCCTCTTCCTTGGCATCCAGCCCGGTGATTTTTTTGATCGCCGCGCCGAATTTCAGATAGTTGACCTTCACACCGTCATCAAGGTTAATGGCCTTTTGCTCGGTGGCCAGCGGGTAGAGCACGTCGCGCTCGTACTCCTCCAGTTCGGTTAGCACCTTGGCAAGCCGCTCCACCTCTTTCAGCGCGCGCGTCTTGTCGCCCTGGCTGGTGGCGGGGTTGATGCTCGACGAGACCTGACGCTCCTTCTCGGTGCTAAGCTTCTCGCGGTAGTCGCGCAGGTACTTGAGCACCACACTCACCGTGTCCGGGCGGTAGCGATGCATGTAGATCAGCGCATTGAAGCTGCCCCTGGGACTCGCAAACAGCCAATAGATGGGTCGCTTTTTGTAGCGCTTCACATGGTCAGCGTAGAACTCGCCTAGGAAGTAATCCCGCAGGCTGTAGTTGCGCTTGCCCTTGATGTTGAGCGCCCGCTCGATGAAGGCCAGGTTGTCTTCGTAATGCGTTTCGCCAAAGGCCATACGCAAGAACTGGCGGAAGCGCAGAGTGATGTCGTCGGCGAACCAGTCGCCATCCAGCAGCGGGATCACGTTGTCGTCATCGGCAGGGAAGCGGGCATGCGGCATCTGAAGCAGATAGTCCGCCAGGGTCTCGCCCTGATTGGCCAGGATCAGCCCAGGCTTCTCCAGGCTGTAGCGGCCCAGCATGCAGCCCACCGCATAGCTGACCAGCTCGCGCATGGTGTCGGCCAGCAGCAGGGCTTCGAGCTGTTCTTCGCTCTTGTCGCTGCCGTAGCGGAAATGCGGGTTACAGGTGAGCGTGATCTCGTGCAGCGGCACCTCGGGCGTGAGTTCGTCCTTCAGGCCGTAGGCGTCGATGAAGATGCGGTTGTTCTCTTCCTCAAGGCGCCGCATTTCCAGCAGCATCTCACTCCAGCGAGATCGGAGCTTCTGGTAGCCCGCCTTCAGCGTGGGCTGGCGGTGGTCGGGATACAGCAGCGGAGGGTACGTGAAATCCCAAGATGTCTCGTAGAAATCCCAATCCGACTTGGAGATTGCAATGGCTCTTCTGCTTCCATCCAGAATCCGGCTATCGATGACTTTGCCGACGGGCAGTGTACCCACAGGACCTTCATGGTAATCAAGCGTTGGGCTAATGCATTGAAGTAATGGATTAACGATGGATGAGTTGCAAAAGGCAAGTGCGTGCAAGAGACGATCGCTTTCCTCGAAAAAGCACATCGACCCCTTGGTCTCAAAAATAAATCCGGTCGGCACGTATCTCATTGAGAGAGAGGCACTTGACAGCGACGACCACGTTATCCCCTCCTTGAAGTACAGGTGCTCATTAACAACGCGCTTGGATGCACTGCCATATCGTGCTTCGACGATCTGCTTTATCTCTTCGCCGTCATTCTTCCAATTAACAACATAGTCGTTGTTGCCGAACCACTTCCTGAATCCACCCCCCTTCTGACACGGATACCATTTGGATTCGATTTGTGGCATTGCAGGGAAGGAGGTGTCCTGTCGAGCGCACTCAAACCAGAACCTAAGGAATCTGTCGTTGTCAGTTGTTGCCAAGCCTTGACGTGGCTTTGCGACGTCTGCAAGGCTCTCGTGCTGGGAAAAACTGTTTCGAAGTTGCGTACTAGGCCAATACGCAATTGGTATTCCCGGAATTTTCCGAAAGTCTTCGGACGAAGCCCGAAAGAAGAAGTCCTTGACCCCCTGTTTACGGTTGGTGTCCTCGTATTCGCTCATTCTTTTTTTCCCGTCGGCAATACCTTGCGGCCAAAATCGATTTCAAATCCGTTGTGCGCCGGCTTGAACGGCTGGGCCGGTGAGCGGCGACTATTCTGGAAAGCGCTTAGCGCGTGCACATTGATCCCGCCGATCACATAGCAGTCGGTGATACCGCCCTTGACACGCAGCAGGCAGCGTTGCAAGCGGTCCTCGATCGACATGCACATGTACGGGCTATTCATCTTTGCTCTTCAGACCATGCGCCGCTGATACGGTGGAAATTTGTTGCCATTCGTCAGCAATTTCCTTCCAGTCCACCTTGCGGTCAGTCTCAAGTCCCAAGCTGTCTTGACCTGACCACACTGCCCAGAAATCGGGGTCGTCCGACTTCGGTCGATGGTGCTCGGGCAACGCATTCATCTGCACCAATACCGGCAGCTCAGACGCCCAACCAAGCAAAATAGCGTGACGGGACGGCAGCGATGGCAAGTCGCGTAGCAGGCCGCGCAGGTTGTCGGGCACCAATTTGTGCACCAGTTCCTGGTCGCGATCGTTACTGATACGATGCAGCAGATAACTGTTGCACTGGGACAGAACCGTGGGCGACAGCTCGCTGGGGCGCTGCGAAGAAAGTACGAGCCCTAGTCCAAACTTACGACCTTCACGGGCGATCTTCTCGAACACCTGGCAGCAGATGGCGGCTGAGTTTTGGTTTTCCGTGTCGTCGTGGTAGCGCTTGATGAAGGTGTGCGCCTCTTCCATCACGAGTACGGTGGGCAAGGTCTTGCCGTGATGCAGCTTGCGGTAGCGCTGCAGCGCCTCCAGCGTCATGCGGGCGATCACGGCAGTGATGATGTGCACCACCTCGGCAGGCACCAGCGAGAGGTCGATGACGGTGATCGAACCATTCGATGCCTCGTTGTCGCCGATGTAGTTTCGCAGCCAATCGTCCAGCGTGAGATCTTGGGCGCTGCCCGAGACGATCTTCATGCGGCTGTCTGACAACAGGGTGCGAATGCGCATCTGCATGGTCTCGACGTACTCGGAGACGCCGAGCAGTTCGGCGGTGGCCTCGACGCTGCGGAGAAGCTGGTCGCCGGTGAATGGGCGCGGCACGTCGGCGTCGATGGGCAGGATGTCGGTGTCACTGCCTCCAAACACGGAATGCGTGCTGCTCAGCGCGCCAAGCAGTGAGCCAATCTCTTGAGGGGTGAAAATGGCGGGCCAATCACCCGGATGTGCAGCCAAGAGCGTGGTGATGTGTTGAATCAAACCGCCTAAGGCGGAGCTTTCGGGAGCATGGAAAGTCGCGTTGTCGGCCAAGCCCTCTTTCCATCGGATCAGCCTGTCACGAAATCCTTTCGCAGGCCCTGCACCTTTCCACGGGTTCCCGGAGCTTCGTTCAACTTGAATCGCCGACACAAGCGTACGCAGATAGCGGCGCATCTCATGGCTGGGCGTGACGGTGGCACCAAAGACGCCATCTCGGACCGACCGTAGCGCTTGGACCAGGGTCGGCCGCTGCGTCTTGGCGCTGGCCTGAGTAAAGGCCGCCCACTCGGCACTGTTCCAGAACCAAAGCGGGATCTGGAGCTGCTCAATACCGTCGCTGGGTTCAACTGCAAACACCCGCACCTTGCTCATGTCACGAAAGGTGTTTGCATACTCGCCATTGGGGTCGAGCACGATGAAGCGGGCGTTGGGTTCGGCGCCGTTACGGGCCTTGCGCGCCTCGTCCATTGACCAACGGATCAAGCCTGCAACTGAGCAAGACTTGCCGCTGCCGGTGGTACCCAGCACCGCCAGATGGCGGCCGAACAAGCGGTCCGGGTCGATCTTGACCTCGGCATTAGCAGCCAGTGGGCTGATGCCGACCAGCACATGCCGGTTGTCTCCAGACTCAACGATGGCGCGCAACTGGTTCTGTGTGGGCAGCATCACTGCGTCGCCAACAGTCGGGTAGCTTTCTACACCGCGCCGGAAGCGATAAACGTCATTGCCGTTTGCGTCTTTACTCTCGTAAGCAAGCACCCCCAGCGGGTTTAAGCTCATCTTGCGCAAGGGGTATGGCAAGTCCACCAGACCGAAGTCCTGCATGCCCTTGCGTTTGGGGTACTGCGAACGCTCGATGGTGATCCACTCGACCTGGGCGACCAGATACCCTTCGTCACCTGGGATCAGCACATAGCCGTTGATGCGCGGGAAGGGGCGCGGTGTGCCTGTATTTAGCGCCACGCCATCGGGCGCCTCGATGTCGAGCAGCACCTTGATTTCATCGGGTGAGACGAAATCGATGGTGCCGATGCGTAGCGAGTCGGCATAGGCCAGGGGGGACATGCTCATTCGGGGTCACTCCCGTCCAACGCACCTACCTCTGGGGCTGCGGCTTTGGCAGACTGAGGCTGTGTTCCCATGCGCTGCTTGAGCAGTTCGCTCATGCGGAAGGTAGTCTTGTCGATGGCCGGCTTGGGCAGATAGTGCTCGGTCAGCGTCATCAAGTCTGCCAAGGCCGGACCGATCAACAGGCTGATCTGGGAGGGCCGGCCCAGCTCTCGGTAGGTCTGCATGACCCGGCCCAAAGGATCGTCATACGACATCACCACCAGATGCGTCGAGGGGATGGTGAGCATGTCGCGGATGACGCGGTTGATGTGCTCATCGCCAAAGCTGTAGCCGTAGGTCACCAGCGTGCTGTTCGGGCGGCACACTGCTGCCGCGAGATCGCGGAACAGCTCTACATAGGGGTAGTCAGCGGTCTCCCTGTCCTTGGCGGCGTTGGGATAGATCATCAGTTCGTGCGCTGATGCCCCATTCACTCCCGGCGCGTTCAGGTAGGGCTCAACGGTGCCCGCCCCGAACGGCAAACCGATACGGCGAATGTCTTTGCCCGTCTGGACCCAATCCACCGAGCCATGCAACTTGGTGTAGCGGGCCACCCCTTCCAGATAGCGCGGCTCGCCACGGATGCCGGGTGGGTTGCAGTGCATGTCCAGGTCCAGCCGAGAAGACCGGAAGATAGGCATCAGCTTGCCCAGGAAGCGGTCGAGCAGGTGCAGCCCGGCCAACTCCGCCCCTGCCTCAATCAGCCGGTCGTAGTTGGTGGTGAAGATGTTCAGTCGGTCACGCACCCCAGTGCGACTGGCGAAGCTCATCAGGAAGGTAACGAGGGTGTTGAAGGCCTCCTCCCGCAGGTCCTCAGCTGCGCGGGCAATACCCTCTTCGCTCCTCAGGATCGACTTCGCGAAGTCCTGCATGCCGGTCTGAAGCTCCGCGCGAAGAGCTTCGGCTTCGGTCGTTTGCTGCAGGATCTCCAGGCCACGCAGCAGTTCGTTTGCAACGCGCAGCTGGTCTTCCAGGTTGCCCTTTTCACGCCCGGCGGCCTCTGCAGCCTTCTCGGCAGCCTGATTGATTTCGGTTTGATGGTGACTTAGCGCCAAGGCGCCCATGCCTGCGGCACCCTTGCCTGCTGCTAGGTAATGCACCGCATGGGTGAGGCCCGAGCCAGCGAGCAGCGACAAATGCTCTGACTGGAACAAAGATGTCAGCCAGGGCTCGATACGGTTGCGGAGTTCCTTGCTCCCGAAAGTCTTGCTGGTGAGCCAAGCGGCTTGCGAGCCATCTTGGAGTTTGAACGCATCACCTTCTGCCGTGAACTTTAGCGGCTGATGGTCATCTCGAATCTTGAGCGTGTTGACGGTCATTCTTCTCTCCCCTGGGCATGATTTGTTGCTACGCCTTCGCGACCCGCGCTGCCGGCCATTTCGGAAAGCTCGCGTTCCAAAGCTCGATGTTGAACACCTGGCAGTTCTCGACCAGCTGGCGTTTCCAGCGCGATACAGACTTGCCCATCGGTGGAAGCTTCTTGGCGATTTCATCCGAAAAGTTCGGTAGCAGCTCGTTGTCTTCGAGCGTGACGAGGCTGACGTAGTGAACCGGCTTTTGCAGGCACTCCTCGGCCCAGCGGTACAGGAAGGTGTCGATGAACTTGGCGGCAAAGGTGTCGCTCAGCGTGCCGTCTTGCAGCTCGCCATGAAACTTCGCCAGCCCCTCGGCCTGGGCCTTGGGGTTACCCGGGTCTTTGACCTCTACGAAGACTATCGCCGTCTCCAGTTCGACCACGAAATCGACGCGGTGCATTTGCCCTATGCCGTGATAGCCTGGCTGGTCGGCCTTCATCTGGTCGAAAACGATGGCGTCAACGGCATCGGTGAAGTCGATTTCCAAGTCACGTTCGCGCAGCTTCATTTGCCCAGACCTCCCATCTTCCGCGAGACCTGTTCCTTGGTCAGGTCATTGAAGGTCTCGGCAATGGCATTCGGCTCAATGGCACGGTAGTCGTCCATGCTGTCGTGGCGCACCTGGCCGGCGTCTGCATCCCGGGACAGCACGTGGAAGCGCACCTGATCCCCCTTGCCCTTGTCCATCAGGAGGTCAAACCACTTGAGCAGCACGTAGTCGTGCGTGGCCAGGACGATTTGCTGGCCGTTGCGCGCTAGCTCCAGCAGGGCCAGCACCAGATCCTTCATCAGCTTAGGGTTGAGATTGGATTCGGGCTCGTCCCACAGTAGAGGGCCCGAGGTACCGGGGCTGAGGCCGCCGTTGCTGAGCAGGCGCTGCAGCACGCCGATCTTGCGAAAGCCCTCGGCTGTCATGCCGCTGGACAGGCGGTGTTTGCTGCCGGGCACGAACTTCCATTCGGTACTGTCCTGGTACATCTGCGCGTGCTGTGCCGTGCTGCGAGTAGCGGCGTCTTTGTCCTTCTCCTCATAACGGCCCGGCTCGAACACGAAGCGGCCGTTTTCCAGCAGGTACTGACCACCGATCAGGTTGGCCAGGCGAGGCACGATGCTGGCGAACTTCGGGTCGAGCTGAATCTTTGCGTTCAGCTCATTAGCGCCTTCGCTCACGAGCTTTCTTGCGAGGTCCAGGTAGCCGTCGTCGAAGATGCGCTCGATAGTGGGCAGGTCGGACTCCTCGGCCGTCAGGCCACGCACCAGCGACAACACCTCCTTGGTCGGGATGTAGATGGCGGGGGTGGACTCGCCCGCTGCGTCGATGCTGACCTTGACAACCTCAGCACTACCATTGAAATGTGCACTGATGGACTGACCGGATGCGAAGGTCACGCTCAGCTGTGCATCGCCGCGTGTCCCGGCACGCCGCAGCTCGCCCACTTGTTCGTTGAGCGGGTGGTACAGCCGGCACAGCTTGCGAGCCAGCTTTTCATCTGCTTGCTCCCCATGTGCTTCTGGCGCGCTCATCGCTAGCAGGGCCTTGAGCAACTGGGTCTTGCCAGTGCCGTTCTCGCCAATGATGACGTTGATGCCCGGCGAGAAGTTGATCGCCAGATCGGAGAAGGCGGTGAAGTTCTTGAGCTGCAGCTGGGTGATCATGCTGCGCTACCTTGGGCGATGGCCTGGGCCATCATCTCCATCTTTTCTGCTTCCGAATTGCCATCCACAAGGCGCAGGTATCCGCCCCGGTAGTCTGGCTTATGGGAGTTTTCCAGCACAAAGGCCGTGGTGGACACCACTTCACCGCCAATGCTGTCGAAGGCCCGCGCGCCCAGGTGCGCCATCGAGAGAATGGTATGCCGATTCAAGATGCGGCCGCGCAGTGCCTCGAAGGATGACAGGAACATCCAGCTCTGCATGGTGATCATGGCGACTGCTCCGCCCTTCACCACGAGGTCCAGATTGCGCTCGATGAACATCGCGAACAGGTCGGACTTGCTGTTGGGGTAGGTTTCCTTTGCCCAGGCGCTCAAGCGCCCGTTCATGCCCTTGCTCCCCATGTACGGCGGATTGGCGACCACCACCGCGTATCTCGCGCTCAGCGCCTCAGCCGTGCGCAGCACGCTAAGCACGCGTTGGTGCGTGTCGGCCAGGAAGAGGTTACCGGCCATGTCCTTGGTTTCGAGCGTGGCCAGCACGTCGGCGACGCTGCCGACCTTGGGCACGATCAGCGAACCGAAGTTGTCGGCCTCGCTGAACTGCTGCAGCGTCTCGCGCAGCCCGTAGGTGAACAGGTCGCGGCCCACATGGCCCATGTACTCGTCCAGCTCTTGGCCGCTGAACTCCACCTTCGCCAGCACGGTGATGTTGGGCTTGACGCGCTTGTTGAAAAAGCGGCGCTGACGAGCGCGGGCCTTCATGGTCAAGGCGAACGCGGCCAGCTCACCGGCGCGCTCGTCGAGCTCTAACCCAAAGAGGTTGTGGGTAAGGATCTTCTCGGGGATGTCGGCAGCGTCATAGCCTTCTTCTTCGTAGATGGCGTAAAGCAGGTCGAAGGCGTAGGTCAACATGTGACCCGAGCCACAGGCGGGGTCACAGACCTTGATGTCTTCCGGGCCCTTGATTTTGAGGAAGTCGGTCCCCGCCTTCTCGGGCGGGATGTAGTAGGCCATCTGCTCGGCCAGCCTGGAGCTTGGGCGGTTGAGCAGCCACAGCCGGCCCAGCGAGTTATCCACCAGGTAGCGCACGATCCAGTGCGGGGTGAAGAGCTGGGTGGCGGCGGGAATGTTGTCCGGCGTGATCTTCTGGTTCTTCTTCAGCCCTTCGAAGACGGCATCCTTCTTCTCGGAAATGTAGAACTGGTACAGCCAACCGATGACTTCCACGCTTTCGCAGGCCTCCGGCGTCATGGCCTCGCGGGTGTAGGCCAGGATGGAGCTGCCCGAGAGCAGTTCGTCGGGCATCAGTAGCTCGGTGTAGTCGTCGATGCGCTCAAACAGGAAGGGCATGGCTTGGTGCCAGGCGTTGCACGCGGCGACGACCAGCAAGCGGTACGCCTCGCCCTGCGGGTCGTGGCTGGGGCTCTTGCTGGCCAGCAAGTCGGCAACCAGCTGCCGTATCTTGGCCGGCACCATCTCCTCGTCGATGTGGCCCATCTTGGCTTCCAGCAGAATCTCGGGCTGGAACTGGCCTTCGGCTGGGGACACGATGCGGATGCGCGTGTAGCGGTTCACATCCATGAAGCGCAGCGCACAGAAGCGGTTGAACCAGATGTAGGCCACACGTTCGGTAACCCACGACTGACTGTGATCCTTGATGGCCTCCTCCAGTTTCTTGACGGCCGCAGCGCTCTCGCGCCGTGCCGTGCTGCCGTCAGACAACACCAAGACTAGCTTGGCGCTGACTTGCTCGCCCAAGGTGCGGCGGGCGAACTGGGCGAATCTCTTGAGTTTGCTGGTTTCCATAGCCGGGCTCAGATCTGCACGCGGTTGCCGGCATGGATTTCCTTCAGCCAGGCTTCACGCTGTTTGTTCAGGTAGTCGTCGAGTTCGGCCTCGTTGGTCAGCCAGGGCTTGGCGTAGCTGAACTTGATGGTGCGGGCCGGCACGAGCTTGGGCTCGGGCTTGGCGGGCGGGGGAGCCACCGTGCCCCCTGACAGCTCGAGTGTTCCGCCACCAGCCGTCTTTGGTGTTGGGGCTGGCGCCGGGGCTTCGCGCCTCGCCCACTGCCCCAGCTGTACCAGCAGCTGCGGAAAACCTTCGTCCTCGAAGTGCCGCAGCTGATCGCGGATCATGGCGATGCGCTTATGGCCTTCGAGCGCGCGGCGAGTGTCGGCAAAGGGCAGGGTTAGCTGATTCTGTTGCGCAGCGCCGAGGCGGGCATATTCATCTGTGGATTGAAGCCTTTGTTCCAGTTCTGACAGGCGGCTGGAAGCGGTGTCTTTTTCGCTGGCCAGTTGCTGAGCAATTGCTTGTTCCAACGCATCCAGTTTGGGTTTGAGTTGCTGCAGCCGGTTGCCTTGCCAGGGCTTGCCATCGGCAAGGATGTCGCGCACGGCGTCCACTTCGGCAGCGGACACATAGGCAAAGTTGTCTTCCTGCTCGGCCGCCAGCGCGCGGGCTTGCTCAAAGATGGCGCGCTGCGGGCTGTTCATGAAGCGCCGCAGTGGGTCGATTATGTTTTCCTTGGTGTCAAGCAGGGCGTCTTCGGCGCGGGCAAGGTCGGTCAGGAACCAGTTGGGGTTCTTGCCCGCCACGTCTTTCAGCGTCGCCAGCACTGGCGTCAGCACGCTCAGGAACGGAAACTGCGTCTTCTGCCCGAGCAGGCCGGCCAGTTCGATCTCAAGCTCCTTCAGTGCATCGATGGCCTCTCGCGCAAGTGCTCGCGCCTCGTTGCTGTTGGCTGGCTTGTCAAAGAAGTCGGCAAAGAAGTCCTTGAGTGCGCGCACCTGGGAAGCGCTGAACTCCACCTGGGGTTCCAGCACCAGTGACGCATGGGAATTGGTGTTGCGCAGGCTGCGTTCCAGCACGTCGCGCTCCAGCGAGTTGCTGTCTTGCCGCACCTCGACCTTGCCTCGCGCGCACAGCAGCGCCAGGTTGCACAAGATAGCTGCGTAGTACCAGCCATAGCTCTTGCGCTCGAAGCGCTCGATCAGGCTTTTGACCGTGGTGCGCACGCCGCCCCGGGCGTTGCCTTGAATGAAGGCCAGCAGCTCTTGCTCAGCTTCGGTGAGGCTCGTGGCGTCATTGGCAATCAGCCCGTCTTCCATCATGCGCAGATGCTTGCCAATATCCGCCTCGTTGAACGGCACATCGCGCAGCATGTGCAGGTTGGGATAAGTGGTTTGCAGCAGGTGCTCGAAGCCTTTGAGTATGCGGGTCTGGCCGTCTTCGGTGCTAACGTCCACATCTGCAGCATTGATGATGAGCGTGGCCTTGCCCAGCAGCAACTTGGCACGCACCTGCAGCTCGTTCAGGCGCTCAGTGTTCTGGAAGCCCTTGGCATCCAGGATGCGTTTGACGGCCTCCTGAGGAGTGTTGCTGTTTTGGCGGATGTACTTCTCGGTGCGCTTGTACATCGTCAGGTCTTGCATGAAGCGCACATCGGCCGGCAACACGACGCGCAGTTCATCGCGACCCATGCTCTGCATGCGCTGCAGCGTGACGTTGTCGAAGTTGTCCGACAGCGGTGTGACGATGTGGATGGCCAGTTCGTGCTCGCGGCTTAGGGCGCGGTCATCCATCTTGCGGGTGTAGGCGTAGTCCTGGCCGTTGCTGTGACGGATCTTGCGCTGCTTGATGACACCGTCGAACAGCAGCGTCTCCAGCTCTTTCAGGATATCCGTGCTCTCGACTTCTGTATTCTTGATTTCCTCCTCGACGTCTTTTTCTTCGTCGGTCAGGTACTCGTACAAGTCGCCATTGCGCTGAATGTAGGTCTGCTGCTCCAGCTTGTTGAGTGCGGCTTCCAAAAGCTTGCGCTGAGCGGGCAAGTCGTCGCCGAAGCGCTCCAGCATAAGCACGCTGAGATTGCGCAACGTGGCTTTGAACTCCTTGACGTACTTGACCAGAAAGAGCGCCTTGAGAACGCGCACGGCGTAGTCGTCATGCAGGTGACGTTCGGCATTGTTGATGGCGCTCTGGATGGCACTCTTGAGCGCGCCACGGATGCCCTCGAACATTCGATCAAATGTCGCCAATTGGCCAACAGGCTTCGGGTCAATTGCAATGGCCACATCCCGGAACACGCCGAGCATGGAGCGCTCGCCCACGGAGTTGGCCTTGCCTTCAAAGCCGTTGTGCTGCGAGAGGCCCCGGATGGCAGCCTGGAACAGCGGGAACTGGTAAGGTACGAACGGGTAGCAGTAAGTGAAGTGCTCAGCGTCACGGAAGTTCGTGTACTGCTGCCCACCATCGGCGAACTCAAACAGTGTCTTGAAGTTGTTGAACTGCTGTTCGTATGTGGTGGCCAGCAGTTCAGTGCCAATGTCGTTCTTGGTGAGCAGACGCTTCTGAATCACCTCGGCAACGTCAGCGCTGGTGAGCTTTAGCCGGTTGGCGAAGCGGGCCTGAATCTTCGAGAAGTCGTTGCTTTGCTGCTTGTTCATGTCACCTAGGACGGAGTTCATATCCTCCTGAGCGGTGACGATGATCCAGGCGCGGCCTTGACACTTGGTGGCCAGGCTTTCCGCGACAGTCTGCAGGTTGGTCATCAGCTTGGTGTTGTCGGCGATGTACTGTCCAACCTCGTCTACGAAGAAATTAAGACGGAAGTTGGCCGGCTTCTTGTCCAGCCATGCCTTTACTTGTTCGCTGAAGTCTTCAATGGACACGCTGTACTGCGCGCGGTACTTGTCCAGGATGCCCTTGGCCAGTGTCAAATCTTCACCGGTGATTTCCGCATAGGCGCGGGCGATGTTTCCCGCCTCCAGCAGCGCTTGCTCTCGGCCGCGTTCCCAAGGCTTGTTGGCGTGCTGCTGATAACTGACCTTGAAAGCGTCTAACTGGTTTCTGCTGTCTAGGTCTCGCTCAAAGTGGGCGATGTAGCCTTGCTTGCCGAAATAGCCGCATGTCTCGTTGAAGACTTTGACGAATACCGAGAGCAAGGCGTCAGCCTGACTCTTGCTGATGATGTCGGCCTTCTGGTCGATGTTGAACAGGATGCTCTTCGAGGGAATTGCCACGGCCTTCTTCAGCGCGGCGCGCAGCAGCTCGTCATCTTTCGAGATCTTGGGAAGGATGATGTCGAGTGCTGTGCTGCCATCGATGCTGCGGTTCTCCAGGATCAAAGCCAGCATCTTCAAAAGGTGTGACTTACCCGACCCGAAAAAGCCAGAAACCCAGACGCCATTTGCGCCGTGGTAGTCGTTGTAGGCGTCCAGAAAGTGTTCAAGACGCTTGGCAATCTCGTCGGTCAGCACGTACTCGTTCAGCTCTACGTACAGGCTCGTCTCGTCATCGGCCTTAATGACGCCTTCTATCGGGCGGCTGACCGGCTGCTTGAAAATGCGATTGAGTTCCATGGGGGCCCTTATCAAACCTGGGTCTCGTAGATGTTGAAGGCGCGGTAATACTTGTCGTCGTGCAACAGCCCGAACAGCTCCAGAGACGCCCCTTGCTCTAAGGAATGGCGGTACTCCCCAGGGAAGAACATTACCGTCGGCTTGGTTTTTGCCGTGCTCTGCAGGTTGTTGAGCACGTTGTGCGACCGGATGTAGGGAAAGACTTCACCAATACCGGTCAGGAACAGCACGTCGAAATCGACCAGCTGCAGACGCTCGCCGATCGCGGGAATCAGGTAGTCCTCGATGCCGAGGACGTTCTGCAGCAGTTCGAGCAGGTTGTCCTTGTCAACGTCGGACTCAACCGCCAGGACTTCACCCCAGAGGCGGCTGCCATCACTGCTGCCCTCACGGGTTTGCAGCAGCTCAATGCAGAGATCGTATAGATTGATCTCCAGCACTCTGACTCCTCGACCGGCTAGACATGGCACCTGAAGGTTGGCCAAAGAGCTTATGAGTTGACGCTGCATCCGCTGCATTTCGAATGCTTCGTCGGCCCGAAACTCGCAGATGTAGAAAGGCAGATCGTTGTTCAAACCACGCATCTGCAGGAAGCGCTCGCCGCCGATCACCTGGATTAGGTGATCGAAGCGGATCGCGAGTGGTTGGTGGCTGATCTTTAGGTTCATTGAAGCCATCGTTGGATTTCGTTATCGGTGGCCGGAAAGACCAACAGCTCCTGCCGTCCTTGTTGCGCCAGGATTTGTGCCACATATGGGCTGAGCTGAGCAGGATGAATCTCGTGCTGTGCAGAGATCAGGTCTGCTTCGCGCAGCATGCGGAACAGGTTCTGCCGCAACTTGAGTTGCGTGGAGAGAGCGATGTCGTCGAGCTCGACATGCCAAAGCGCTTTGCCGTTGTAGAAACTGTCGTAGTCTGCAGAGACCACTTGGCGCCGACGCGACAAGAATTGCTCGCGTAGCACCGACGTGGCGAAGTCTCGGATGAAGGCGTATCTTCGGCAGGCCGCAATCCAGAGTAGGTAGCCTCGATCTCGCAGACCCGACTCCACCAACGTCTGAAGCTCAGTGTCATTCAACTGCTGAAGGCGTGCAGTGATCTCCTTGCTGATCCGGGTGGCCGCAGCTGCCGTGCGCACCTGCAGGATGTTCTCCTCTCGAATTTGAGCGCGAGTGATGGACCAGTCTTTAAGCTCGAGATAGCGAGCAGCCACGTCAGGTGCTTCATGCAGGAAGATGCCGCCGGTCGTGAACGACAGTTGATAGCGTTCTGTCATGCGGCCTTGTTCTCAAATGAATCATTCTTGAGCCACCATAGGTATTCGTCACCCCGCAGTCGATGGCCTCGTGTTGAATCCACGCGCATTCCTTGCAGCCAAGCATCGAGCAGTGCCTCTCGAACTTCCACGCGCCATGACCTAGCGTCTTGTTCGACTACAGCTCTCAGGCACTCTGGATGCGCGACGTTGTCTGGGTGAGGCACCAGCTCGAGGGTCCGCATGGTGTGCCACGCCGAGTCGGCCTGACTACGTTCATGACCGTAGATCTCATCGATGACGAGCGTTGCGTCTTCGATCCAACCCAAGCGTAGAGAGTTGAAATCTTTAATCGACCGATCGAAAACTCGCAGAAGCCAACTTCCCTGCACGTCTGCCAACGCGTGGGGAACCACCAATCGGTGGCTAGCTCCTTCGATGGGGGAGCGGTAGGCTAACGACAGGCTGGCACCAGCTCCCATTGCACGAGTGATCGCCGCCACGGCATCTGGTGACGGTTCTGCCCCAGCTGCCGGCCGCTCGACGTGTAGACGCACTTCTGGATCGAGCAGGCCTGTCTCACCTCTGGCGGGTGACAACCACGCAAGCGCATCAGCCGACGTTACCGTGTCATAGAGCGGTTTGAACTGCTGAGCCCTGACGTACGACTTGGTTCTCGATACGAAAACCAAATTGTCTGGCTTCTCCCAACGGTACAGCGCCAAGTCGCGCGTCGCCGCTGCAGTCTGAATTCCGAAACGATGAATCAGGTCCTGCCGGCGCACTTCTCCGATGAAGCGCAGCTTCATGTCGATGTAGAGAAGCCGCTCTTGTTGGGCGATCGGCAATCGATTAGGAGGTAGATCAGACACGATTCTTGAAGAAGTCGATCGGGACTGTGCCACAGCTTTCGACCCGATCCGGATCTTTTTGATCTCGATTCCCTGTTGCGTCGTTGCGACAGATGTAGCTTAATGCGATCTTTTTGATCTTATGTTGCGTTGAGTCATTTCTACGATTCGTAGAAATCAACTGCGAAGAAAGGGCCAAAAATGTCGCTGCTACCTCACCTCGTCACGCGTCTGAGAACACGACCTATGGACCAGGGCGTTGCTCCGGAGCGAGCCGAGCTCGTCAGCCGGCTGAAGCCAGAACAAAGTCTGCAGCCGCACCAAGCAGTCATGGTTGTGGCGCTGACAGATGTTTTTGGACAAGGTCCAGCAATCCCGTTCCACTACATCGTGTGCAACCTGCTGGAGGCCGAGCGCGGCGCCTCTGAACTCCCGCAGCGGATTGCTCAAAACCAAAAAGCGAAGCCGGCCGGCTGCGGTGGCTCACAAAGATGAGCGCGCTCTCATCAAAGAAGGGTGCTCGCCCGTTGGGCGTCCGCGGTCACCAAAAGCGAAGCCATCTCGTCGGCAGCTACAAAGCCGGCGGCGAAATGTTCGTCGAGACCGCCGATGAAAGCACCACGATGCTCGCTCTCGACGTCGACCCGCGAACCGTCAGCATCAGCCCGCAGCCCTTCACCGTTCGGCTGGACCTCGAGAAAATCTTCGCGACAAAAGCCGAAGCGCTCAAGGCAACACCCCGTGCCCGCCCTGAGCGAACTGACGGTGAGCCGCCTCTGGAGCGTCTCTATACGCCGGACTTCCTCGTCGGCCGCACCTTTCCCGTCCCCTTGGTGGTCGAGGCAAAGTCTGCCGCCGAAGTGGCGAGGAGCGGAGAAGCACTCGCCCGGCGCGGCCGGGTTCTAAACAACCTTGGCTTTCACTATCTAGTCGTGCCCAGTACCGAGATCGAGCATCGCGGACTACATGCCAATCTCGTTCACATGCGCGACGCCATGAAATACCGACGAGACAACGATGAGCGACCGCTTCTGGATGACCTGGTCAAGCAAGTTAATGGCCAAGCCGGAAAATTTTTGCTGGGTGATATCAAAGGTGCGGTATCCGACCTGTGTATCTACCTTGGGCTTGTCTCGGGGGTCATCGCGTGCGATCTGCGTAGCGGCAACTTCAATGTGAATACCGTGCTTTGGCAAGCCCATGGCGACCTAAGCCACCTTCAATTGCTTCAGTTGGGGTTGTAAATGACGCAAATGGTAAAGGCCGGACTGCAGATCTGCCGACATGGCAAGAATGCATACGTCGGCCAACTTCGGCAGATGCACCAAAAGCTGGAAATCCATTCGGACGATGGCGACATGACCATCCTCACGCCGGACGAATTCCGAAGAGAGGTGGTGGACGGCGACATCCGTTTGTTGGTCTCAGATGGGAAGGGAATGCTTGTCCCTTTGTCGACCAACTGGCGCGAAAACGAGCGCGATTCGGCTGCACGCGAACGTCAAAGGCGAACAAAGATTTTGGGCTATTTCGATCGCGAGCGTGAGCAAGGATCGTTGATCAAAGACATCATCTCGAAATTACCTGAATTTTGCAAAGAGCAAGGACTAGGCCTCGCGCCCGGCGAACGCTCGCTGCGAGACTGGCGGAGGTTGGCAAAGGGCCATGAATCCATGCTTTCACCAGCATGGAATCGATGCGGCAATCGTTTTCAAGGGCCGGAAGAAATTTTGCTTGAAGTTATTCAGGAAGTCGTCGACGTTGCCGTAATGGGTACGGACCGTTTTACCCTGACGGCCACTTGGGAACTCGTCGAAGCGCGATTCGATGAGGAATGGAAGAAGCGTAAGGGAGATGTCGCCCCTGCTCGCCACTCCATCAAGAAACTACGCAACTTCCTGCGGGCGATGCCATGGGCCAAACTGATGAAGATGCGTATGGATGGCCGCACGGCACGCGCGATCACCCGTAGAGCCGTTCGAGCCCACGATACCGGAATCTTCTGGGAGTGCGTCGAAATGGACGCGACTGTCCTAGACATTATGGTTCGGGACGAAAACGGACGAGAAATCGGCCGGCCCGTTCTTTATGTGGCCATCGATGTCGCGACAGGTTATATCGTCGGACTGCATCTCACAATTCAGAAGGCGTCCACACTGCCGTTTGTAGAAGCCCTGCGCTTCATGTACTTCCCGAAGCCTCCTGACTTCGATAAAAAGTACCACATCAATAATAGGATTGAGGTGTTCGGTAAGCCTGTCACGCTGCGGGTCGACAACGGGTCCGAATTCATCGGTAAGGCAGCCATTGAATTAGTTCGACAGCTGTTCGGGGACAGCGCACGGTGTCAACCCTATAAACCGGAGGAGAAGCCGTACGTAGAGCGGTTTAACGGAATCCTGAAGCTCTACATCTTGACTTTGGCAGGAGCCACTACCTCATCTGTGAATGGCGAGCAACGTGCCGTGAAGCCTGGCGAAAAGTTGTTCACCCTGGAGGAACTTCGGGGAAAGATTTATCGATATGTCTATGACAAATACTCATTGCGCGGCAACGATCTTAGGTCCATCAGGTGCCGTAAGGCAGTCGCACCAGTCGACATCTGGAATGAAATGGCGGAAACATTCACTCAACCTGTACCTGTCAGTCGAGACGAATTCGAGAAATCGTTGTGCTTCAAGCGCGAGACCCGCGCACTCGGACACGACGGCATCCATTTCGATGGCTGGAATTATCACTCCGACGAGCTCTCTTCACTATATCTAGTGCACGGACCAGGCAAGTATGAGTTCCTGCACACTGACCTAGACGCAGTCACCATCTACGTCGTACCACCCGGCGGCGGTGAGCATGTCGCGGCTCATGAAAAGCTTCTTGAGGGTGCCAGCGTTGATCGCGCCTCTGCGAAGGCCATCAAAGCGCTAATTGCAAAGGGAAAGAAGGCTCTAAACCGCAGAACCTTTGCCGAAACGTTGGTGGAGTACAGAGAGCTCAAAGCAAAAGGAAATTCCAGCCGCAGCCGTTCTATGCAGGCACGCATTGACGACATGCTGATCAAGGCCGCGGAGCATACCAAACTGACCATGCCAAAGACGCCTCCCGCAACCACATTCGAACCACCACTTCCCACGACTGGCAACTCGACCAATCCGCCACGTGGACGACAAATGGGAGCTGCCCGTTGAGCAAAACCATTTTTGACGGATGGATCTTCGATCACGTTCAGTACAAAGCGGCTTTTGACGCCTTGGTCGAGGAAATCGAGCGGGTGCTGGGTGGCGCGACCCCCATCATCTTCCCGCTTTTGGGAGACTCCCGCGCGGGCAAGACCGCATTACTGAAAGATCTCGACGCGCACTTTGCCAACCGTATTAGCGAGTCTGGACATAGGAAAATCATCCTGGTTCCTATGCCGTCTACGGCATCCAACGAAGCGCTGGCCATTCAGATCATCACCACGATTCTTGGCGACATCCCCGTTAAAGGAAAGTCGCATGAGATCATCAAGCAGGCCCGGAAAACGATGGAGACCGCCGGCGTTCTGGTTCTGTTGATCGACGAAACCAATCACCTCGTAGAGAAAAGATCGAGTGAACGCGCTCAAACCAAGGAAAATCGCCACGCAGCCGATTTCTTCAAAGAGCTGGCCGATTTGTCAGGTATTTCCGTTGTGGTTGCAGGACTATCTCACGTGATCCGCATGTACGCAGATAACGATCAACTTGAAAACCGCGGCTTGGTCGGCGCTCGCATTGAGCCATACGCGTGGAGTGTCATTGAAGATCGATTGCAGTTTCAAAGCATGGTTCTGGCCGGCATCACGCATCTCAGGGACCATGGCTGGAGAATCGATGTTGAGACGGAGTTTCTAACGCGCGCAGCTTATCTCGGGGGCGGCGGCTATATCGGCAAAGCTAGGGATTTCTTAGTGCGAATTGAGGAGGTCGGGCAGAAGCGCAAATGCTTGGACCATGAACTTCTCTCTCGGGCATACAAGGATAAGTACAAACGCAATCCCAAAGACAAAGCCGACCCCCTTGCTCAAAAAGCGATTGATGATGTACAGCTCAATGGCGCGCATCGGGATGCATTGGAGCGCGCTCTGCGCAGTGGCCGAGGTATGCACTGATGACGAAGCGCAACGCCCAGAAAGGAATTCAGTGGCTTCGACGTCTAACGCCGCACCTTGACGAGTCCCTGGCGGGATTTCTTGGTCGATGGGCGCGGGAAAATGTGATGGCATCGCGCACCAATCTTCTCAACACGCTCGGAATCTCACGCGCGATCCGCCTGCCTGCCGTCGAGTTGCCACAACTGGCATCGTTTCTTCAGTTGGAAGCGACCGTACTGGCTTCAATCGCGCCAGCGACTGAACCAATGCGTGCTGTTCTGCGCAAAAGTTTTACCCGACCTGATTCGGAAGCGGTGTGCCCTCAATGCTTGGCGGAAACGTCGTACTCACGGCAACTCTGGTCCCATTGCCTTGCCACAGCTTGTGCCGTGCATGGGACTCGTTTAATGGACTACTGTCACCAGTGTGGCGACTCGATCCGCCACACGAGACCTTTGCCACACCTGTGCGATTGCGGTGCAGATTTGCGTGTGCCAACGACAACGCAGGCTTCCAGGGCTGAGCTTGATTTTTCATCTCTTCTCATGGGTGAACATCCCAAAGGCTCGAGCTTCCCCCTATTCATGGGCGGGGGTGTCCCGGCCCAGATCGACTTGTACGTTTTGGGGCTTGCGAACCACTTCTGTACGTCGGACGGTAAGCTGCTTGCCAAGGCGGGCAAGTTACCCCTGCCTAAGTCTGTTGAGCAAGCGGTGGAGCGGCTCGACCCACTGTTCGAATTGCTCAGTGACTGGCCACATCGATTCGACGCTCGGCTGAAACAGATGATGGAGGCCGTACCGGTGGTCGCGACCACGGGAGCGGCGGCAAGGTACGGGCGCTGGTTCTACTTTCTGTTTCGGAAATACACCCAGGACGCGTTTCACCCAGTGCGAGTGGCTGCAGCGAACCGAATCACTGCATCGCATGATGGGCAGCTTAATGCGCGATCAAACAGTATCCAAAGTATCGCCACCGTTGAAAAGCGGTGGTTCTCTGTCAAGGAAGCGGCCGCCGAACTACGGGTGAGCACTGAGCGCATCAATGATGGCATCGACAGGTATGTGATCTCGGCGAGTATTCACGATGAGGCCGTGCGCTACCGTCAGCGATTCTTATCGCGTGAAGAGATCCAACGCCTCAAGCAAATTCAGTTCGAGCACATCACTGATACGGACGCACGGAATATCCTCAACGTTCCCAAATCCGTTTACAAGCTGATGTGTGAGGCTGGATGGGTCATGCGCTCCGATCCAAGTGACACAGCCCCCGTTGTGTCTGGCCACGTCCAGCACGTCCCGCTGCTCAGCTTAGTTGAGCGCTTGCGCAAACTCGCCCAGGACAACAAGGATCGCAAGATCGTCGCATCTATCCCGATGCGGGAACTGAGCTTCCGACGCACGACAAACATGCCGCGCCTGATCGGCCTTTTTCGTGCGATCGCGGCCGGTGAACTCACGCCGGTTGACCACGACGAGCATTTGAGCATTGGTGGGCTGATGTTCGCGCAAGACGAGGTCGACCAGCGTATTGCTTCGTGGTACGTCGAACGAGGGCTGACTTTGCAACAGGTGAGCGCCATGATGGGAGCTCACTACGACGCGGTCAAAAGTTGGGTTGACCTAGGCGTCCTTCCCGCAAGCCGGGAACCGCTGGAGCAAGGCGAACCTTGGGTGGTTGATGTGCGTGACCTGGTCGAGTTCTTGCAAACATACGCGCCCCTGGCGAGGCAAGCGAAATCCTGCCATTCATCCAGTCGTGGCTTGACGTCGCGGTTAGAGAGCCTGGGCGTTACGCCGGTCGCGTCCGGAGACGGCGGGCGGGGACAGCTGGTCAAGCTGAGCGATATGTTCACGGCATTGAAGACCGTAAACGTCAAGGACGCGACTTGAACTTGGGACAAGGAATCCCAATGGTCGGAGAACCGCACCCTCACATCATGAAATGAGCTTGGCAGCGTTATCGCAAGTTTTAGCTGTCAGTCCTGGAGTTGGGTGTCGTCCCCATGCCTCATCGGCGGCGTCGTCATCGCCACGAACTCTGTCAGCGAAATGTCGACCTCTGGGACAGGTTCAGTCCGGACGCGTGCGGAACGCTCCGCAGAGCTCGTGAGCTGGCGCGCCGTAGCACCGCGAAGCTCCTCCGATGCGATCCTCTGAAGCCCGCACCGCAGTGCATCGAAGAAATCGATCCCCGGCATGGTCACGCTTTGCGTCCGTCGTGCACAAGTTCTTTGGTCGATTCAGCGACCCTGCGGCGTCGAATCTCCGACAGGGCGCCCATGGCGGAAGCCAGTGTCGAAGGCCTTAGCGCGCGTGTAGCCAGAAGGTGCCAATGTAGCGGGACGTTCAAGACCACGGGCGGACGAGCATCTTTGTCGCAGTCCGATTCCGATGGCAGACATGCTGCTGAACGAGCCTGTTCTTCGGAGACCTTGTCCACGGGGCCGCCTGGGCCGACAGTCTTGGAGTCAGTGAGCTGGTTCAGCGATGCCATGCCACCAGCCTAGACCATGACGAGCAAATCACCTACCTCGACGGCCGTCAACAAGAAGTCTTCTGCAAGTCGTTGTCGCATATGCCATTTTCTAAAAGTACACGTCTAGAAATTTAGGTTGCCGCGAAGGGCTTCTCGCATCGTCGCTGACGATTCCGCGTAGGTTCATCGTAACCGGGGGGGAGACCGATATGACGACTGCCTACGAACGTTTTTGTGCTCTGCGAACGGCCCGCGAACTGCTGCGCCAGATGCAAGCCGACGGGCTCTTGTCGTCGACGCTCCGCGGGCGTGCCGCCATTGTTCTCTCTCGCTATCCGAACAACCATCGCCTCGACAATTTGATCGTGGAGAATGCAATTGGTCTGCCCGACGATGTCGCAGACGCGTTGGCAGACTGTTCATCGTTAGTCCATGCTGTCGCCCACGAGGTGCAGAGACATGGATCGCCCGAGACGGTGAGGCGCGTGATCTTGGTGACAAGGCATTTTCCCGATGTCGGCGAGATCCAGCACCTACGCAACCTGCAGATCAAGGCGCATCTGGTCGCGCACTACGCAGATGGCATATCCAGCTGGATCGCGCAGGAGCCGGCCGTCCTGGCAGCCCGTGCCTTGGTGCTGGAGTTGGGTGACCCCAGCTCGCTTCAGGGCCAGTGATGGAGCCCTCAGGCCGCGACTCCGTAGCCCGACGCTGCATCTATCGGCGGTGCAGAAGGTTCGTCCCCAGCCGACGCAGTTCAACCGGTTGCAGGAGACGGTCGATCGTTTGGCCATGACCCATGTCCGGATCTTGTTGTATGGCAGTGACTGATAGATGGCGGCACGGGACCAACGCTGGCGGCCGCCACGGACCGTTCGAAGGTCGGGCGCGCTTTGCGAGGAGCCTCAATTTTCGTTTCGATCGTGGCGGACGAGAAGCGGGGCACAGTTCTTGTTTCCTAATCGAGGCGCAGGAAACAATCGGCGGAAGACCTATGACTTGGGGGAAATCGTGAGCGACTGGGACTTTTTGCATGAGATGCGCGATCAGGGCTATTCCGCTGACGAAGTCGCGCTGGCTGCTGGCCTCGGCTACGCACCTTGGGAAGAGGTGCACCTAAGCAAGGAGTGGATCGACGAGGAGCTCGCAGAGGAGGCGGCGGACGCTGCCGATTCCTTGCTGCCGCGGGAGCCGTACCGCAGCAGGGAGGGGTTCCCTCATTCAGCCTTGGAGCAGAGCGAGATTTTCGAGGACTTGGTGGATTGCGCGGAACGTCACTACAGAAACACCGGCAGATACCTCCAGGTCTGGGGTGAACTCGGAGAGATCTACGCGGAAATCAAATTCGGACTGTGTCGTCACGGCACGCATCACGCCGGCTCTGACGGCACCATCGATGGAAGGCTTGTCGAGGTAAAAACGATTTCGCCAGAGAAGGGCAATGATTGCGTGGTCGTTAAGCGTTCAGGCGACTTCGAAAAACTGCTCATCGTACGCATCGATCAAAACTTCCAGTTCACTGGCAAGTGGATAGATAGGGGACGACTCGAAAATGGGGGCAAGCGATTCTTCAGAGCGCGCATTCAAGATGCCGAAGACCTTCTCTAATGCTGCGACCGGACAAAACTGGCCCCGCACAAGCTCAGGTTGGCTTCAAGAAACTTCGTCCGCTATGCCAGGATTATCCGTCATGACACCAATCAAGATCCCGGGCGAGCAGAGGATATAAAGTGGCGGAAACCGGGAATGACGTGTCGGATGATGAGAAGCAGGTTGACGCTGAAACGGCGCCGGAGCCGCGCTCGGTACTAGAGGTAGTTGCCACAGGTAAATGGAAGAGCGCGTTTTTCACAACCTACACGTTATCTCTGACCTATGTCGAATCGCATCTGCTGCCGGCCCTTAGACGCAGCGGCTGCGAATCATTGATCATCTTGGTCGATACGGCGGGCTATCGCGATTCGCTGACAGAGCAGCTCTCCCAAGGAGTGGGGCGCGATTACTCTGTGCTACCGATCAAGGTAGCCTCGGGGATCTTCCACCCCAAGCTGGCGTATTTCGAAGGTGAATCGCCCGAACAAGACATCCTGCTGGTAGGCAGCGGCAACCTCACCTATCCTGGCCATGGCGGCAGCATCGAGGTGCTTGAGGTGCTGCGGCCGTCTACAGCAGCCGGAGCCTTCACCCAGTGCGCAGATTTCTTGGAACGGCTGCCTGCGGCTAAGCATATTCAAGTGACACAGGCCGGCTCTTGGGAGTCGGTAGCCGCGCGCATGCGTATTGCCGCAGCAACCGGTGCGGATGCCGGAGATGTGAACTTCGTGCATTGCTTGGTGCGCAGTGGTCAGGCACAGATGCTTGAGGCCGCGCACAGCGCGGGCGGCCAGTGGAACGAACTGCTAGTGCTGTCACCGTACCATCATGAGTCGGCTTTGCCGATCCTAGAGTTGGCACAGCAGACTGGTGTTTCTCAGCTCGTGGCGGGGGTGCCGTGCCGCTCCCAGGAGCCCAGTGCCTTCCCTTTTGCGCACGTGCGCTCGCATGTTCAGTCGCTCCGCATCATGCGGCCGGTGCCAAACAGTAAGCCCCAACGCAGCTTACATGCAAAGTGGTTCGAGTTGCGCGGCGAGGCAGGTGCGCTGCTCCTGACAGGGAGCTTCAACGCCACGATCACATCGTTTACCTCCACAAAAAACGTGGAGGCAGGTGTGTTGCGACGCTTAGCGCAGCCCAGCGCGTGCTGGGTCGAGACACAGGAGCCCAGCTACCAAGCAGGAGAGTTCCCTCAGCGCCAAGATGCCAAGCTGCCGTGCGTGTTCGCGATCTTGAGCGAGACCCGCGAGCTACAAGGTGTGATCCTGGCGTCCAATGTGGCCGGCCCATGGGATTTGACGTTGGAGTCGGCGGAAACCATCTTGTTTTGCGACCAGGTCGAACTGGACGAAGCGGGGCACTTCAGCACTCGCCTGGGCATGCACGACGCCTCTCGACTTGGTACTCTGCAGATTTCGCTGCAGCGTGGCCAAACCCGAGCTCGGGGATGGGTGCAAATCTCCCAGATTTTACGTCTGGAGACACAGAGCCGGCAGGTCATGGATGCGGTTTTTCGGGTGGCAGACGGCATGTCCACTGCGGAAGATGCGCAAACCGTGCTGGACATCATCGCTCGGGAGTCGAATCGACATATCCAGATCACCAGCATCTTCGCAGCCAAAACCGAGTCCGATCGAAATGAGGTCAAGCACAACGAGATCTCCGGCACTGAATTCGCGGCACTGGGCGCTGGCGTCGAATCCAAACCGCTCAACCCACATGGGTCGCTACTGCACGCCCTCAACGCCGGTGTGCGCGGGCTGGACCTGCTCGACAAGATGATGAACGCGTTGTTGCCGCAGCTCGGCGAGCGAAGCGATGCTCCGTCTCACGGCGGCGGCGATGGAAAGCGGGTACCAAGTCGCGATCCATTCAGCCAACTGCCTGGTGCTGACCGGGATGAGGAAGAGGAAGGGAGCACCAAGCAAAAGACTCGAAACAAAAAATCCGCGCGCTCCCTGCGCACGGCGGATTCAGTCTACGAAGTGCTACACCTTCGCTTGAGTGAGCTAAACGAAATCGTGGTGCGCCAGCCGGCGCTGGCTGCAGATGCGGACAGAACCAAATTGAAGTTGTTGATGGTGTGGCTGGGTGTAGTTCTTGTTTATCAGGTTGGCGTTCGCAGGGAGGCGGACGCAGCGCTCGCATTTCTGCGTGAGGTGTGGATGCGCGAGGTATGCAAGGTGCGGTTGCCCTGGCAGGAAAAAGCATGGATGGCCAAGCATGTTTTCGGCGTTGCGGCGGCCTGCGCTCTTAACAGTCGGCTGAATAGTTTCTCAAGCCCCGGCAATGCAGGTGGATCGGAGGAGTTCAGACAAGCATTGGATCCGCGGCGGGAACTGCATAGAAGAGTTGCTGCCTTCTGCGACAGCGGCAACGTCCAAGTCCCGAGGGTTTTGACCATCGCCCAAGAATGGCTGCAGGACCCGCGTATGACAGCCCTCGTGGCGGAGCAGGTACCTCTGGCGGCGGAGGCACTGCATGACGTACTCAGCACACCTACGGAGCGACAGATCCTACTGAGCGCCCTGGACGAGCGCGCGCCGATGCTCGGTGAGGATATTGCTGCATTCAGTCCGGAGGTGGCCGCTCTGTTCCAGCGACTGAGCGAAGCGCATCAAAACGATCCTTGCAAAGTGAGCTTCGTGGACGTGCGCAGCTTGATCCAATGCCCTAATCGGCAATGCAGCACCCCGTACACGACCGCGATGAAAGGCCGCCCCCGCCATCTGGAATCTGGTATCAGCTGGCGCTTGAACAAATTTGGCGCATACCAGTGCAGGTGTGGTCAGTTTTTGGTTGCCCGGGAGGCCGGATGAGCAATGCGCCGTTTTTTGTCGAGCCCCACAGCGAAGAGTCGTCGGGCGTGGACTACCTGGGGCTGCGCGCGCTGAATCTGACAATGATGGACAAGCTTCTGCCGGGCCTGAACAACGTCGTTTCAATGATCCGCCCCTTCTCATTGATGTCGTGGGTGGTTTGGCGTTTCCGGCAAGTGGCAGTAAGTCGCTCGACGGTCTCCGACAAGGACTTCGAGGTCTTCAAGCAGAAAGTAGAGACCGTTTACGTTTTGAGCCAAGTGCAGGCGGGCCATGCCGCAGGATTGCCGGGGCGCCAGCAGCGTGTTCCAACCTCGGAACTGATTAAATTTCAGTTTGGGTCTTTCCAGCGGCAGGGCAGCATCATGGATGCAGCGTTGTACGGGCCTTCTCTCAGGAATCTGAGCGGCTTGAGTTTTCTTTTTACAGAAAAAGGCTTCCTGCTGCCTACCGACTCCGGTCGGGCGCTTGCACAAGAGTTGGAAAATCGGCTGCGTGAGCACCTGACCAAGGAGCAGTACGATTTCATCGGTTCGCTAGATGCTGTTGAGGCCCCTATTAGCCTCATTGACGAGCGGTTCGATCTGGCCTGGAGTTTGAAGGAGGTGAGCGCGCTTGAAAAAGAGACTTTCAGGCAGCGCCTGTTCCAGCCGGAAGCTATTGGAAATAGCGGCCCGGATGCGCGCCGCTCTGCGGTACTGCTGTATGCCTTGGAGACGCTGCGGGCCCACGAAAAGCCGCTCAGTGAAGTGCAGTTACGCAGTGCCATGGCCTATCAGTTTCCACTCACGCTGCTGACGCACCCGAAAGTCCAGACATTTAAGCAGGTCCGGGGCTACTGGCAACTGCTGCAGGTGCGGCAAGCGCAACGCTTGGCCATGGAGGCGCTTTTTGGCTGGCTGGAGCGGTGCTTGCTGCACACACCGGCAGTCAGTGTGGAAGACTTGGTTAACCTGGCCCTGCCCACACTGGAACTGCAGGTCGACTCAGCGATGGACACGGAATATCTGCAACGACAGATGGCGTGGCTGCGGGGCGTAGGCACTGACCTGGATGAACTGTTTGCGGCAGGCCAGCAAGACCCCGAAGAACTAGACGTTATGTCACTGTGCGACAAGCTGGAGGCAGCCGTCAAAGCCCGTGGCACCGCACCCGAGGTCGTGCCCTTGGCTATGCGTCTGCTGCTGCTCAGCGCGCGCTACGCGGAGGCTTTTGAAGCCGACCCAATCACCACCGGGGAAGTATCAGCGGGAGCTCGCTTCCGACGGCCTCTGGGGGAGTGGGCCACGTTCATTAGAAACCACGAGTCGCAACCGTTCAGTGCCGTGTTGTACAAAGTGTTGAGCAGTTTCGTTGTGGCGCAGCATCTGGGGGTAGCGTCTGCGCGATCAGGCGACGAAAAGAGCCGCATGCGCCTCTGCCACGACGACAAGGGCCTGTCCTCCGTGCTAACTAACGCCAAAAAGGCGTGGGTGCCTAGGAGGACCGCAGATCGGCTCGGGTCGGCCTTGGCCCTCATGTCCGAATGTGGCTTGGCGCATAAGACGATCACGGGCAACGCGCAAGAAGCCACGTTCAGCGCTGTTTGAACGGTTTCAGGGCAGGTAGCATCGCGCGGACCACCGACCAGCGGTTCTTTGACCCAATTTTTTCGCAAGACGGCGGATTTCTGTGCCTACTACCGGCGGAACATAGAAGTCGCATTTTCGCTAAAGCATTGTCAGAACTAGACCCCACCGGCAGAACTTTGCCGATGTCCACACGATCGATGGCGCGGCACCGGTGGTGTCGCGCTGTTCACCAAGGGGGGGCGCCTGCAAGCGCCCCCTTTTTTTTTGGCTCCTCTTACTGCTTGCGCTGAACGAACAGGTTGCGCTTCGCATCCTCCGGGTACGCGAAGGTGATCTGCCCGTTGCGCACCACGCCCATCACCAGCATGTTGGGCGACAGCGCGTCCTTGTCGTTTTCCGAGAACGACTTGTCGTAGGTCGTGACCACGCCGTAGTAGGGCCGCTTGGGCTGCTCGAGCGCGGCCTTGATGAACGGGCCTTCGAGCTTGCCACTGGGCACATTGAACATCGCATGGGCCAGCAGGTACGTGGCGTCGTAGGCCTGCGCGGCGGCCATCGGCACCGGGATGCGCTTGGTGTTGAATTTGCGCACGTAGTTGGAAAGAAACGACGAGCGACGCTCGTTGCTGGGCTCGGCGATGAAGCTCTGCGCCATCAACGCGCCTTCGGCGGCCTCCCGCGCGCCGTCGATGAACGAAGGGAAGGACAGCGGCCAGGCGCCGACCTGCGGCACCTTCCAGTTCAGGGCCTGCCGGCCGCGTGCGATGACGGCGTTTTCGGGGCCCACGGTGTAGCTGAAGATGACGTCCGCGCCGGCCGCCTTGGCCTCCGACAGCTCTTTCGTCAGGTCTTTCACGCCGAGCTGGAAGCGGCCCACGTACACGGGCTTGAGGTTCCTGGCCGCCAGCGCCTTCTCCACATCCTTCACGCCCGCCTCGCCATAGCCGGTGGTGTCGTGCAGCACGGCAACCCGCTTCCAGCCGCGCGCCAGCAGGTCGTCGACCACGAAAGGCGCCTGGATGCTGTCCTTGGGCGAGGTGCGAAACACATAACTCGTGGCCGGCGGATAGGTCGAGGTCAGCGGCGAACCGGTGGCGCAGGGCACGATCAGCGGCAATTTCGCGTCATTGAAAACCGCCAGTGAATTCATCGCCACGCCGGTGTTGCAGAAGCCGAGGGTGGCGACCACTTTTTCATGGACGAGGGCCTGGGATTGCGAACGGCCGATGTCCGGATTGGCCTGGTCGTCCTTGATCACCAGTTCGAGCGAGCGCCCGAGATATCCGCCCACGGCATTGATTTCGTCGACGGCCATCTTCACGCCGTTGAGCATCGGCAGGCCGAAATCGGCCGACGGCCCCGTGAAAGGGCCGATGACGCCGATGCGGATCGGTGCGGCGGCAGGCGCGGGCTGCTGTGCGATGGCCTGGGCAGCCAGTCCAAAACCCATCAACAGAACAATGAATCGGCGATTTGGATGAGGCATTTGGATTGAGCGCTTTGGAGGAAAGGCCGAGCCTAATTTCTTTGTACCGCCTTCAATAGCTAGGGTATGCCCAGTCAATTGCGCCCAACTTCCGTCTTTTGTTGCCGATTCAGCACGAGCAATGGGGGCTGAAGATTTCGCAGACGCAGGGGCCACGGTGGACCCACGCCACGCGAGGGCTGCGCCGACTCGGTGAGGGGCCCGTCACCGGGCGGTCTCGAGCCCCGTCTCAGGGTTTCCGATGAAAGACTCCCGAAAAGTGCGGCTGGCGCCCGTCACACGGGCGTCACCAGCTATGAAAACAATAGCATTCACCTGCGCAACGCAGAAGCTTCCTCGTAAACGCTATATCTAGCCCGACTCTTGCTAAGCAAAATTCCTGACGGATTTCCTGTCACGCAAGATCGAGGACACACAGAGCAATGAACCCCAAGCGTTTCCAACAGCCCGTGGCGGCACTGGTTCTGGGCGGCGCATCGGTCGCCGCGGCCTTCCTCGGGGCCGTGTCGCCGGCCCATGCGTTCTCGAACCCGCCGATCCAGGTCGCGCAGGGCATCGAATACATGTGCGGCGGTGCCGCCAAGGGCGAAGCCGCCTTCCTGGAAATGGTCGCGCCGCGCTGGGCCGCGACCATCGACTTCCGCGTGAACGACGGCAAGGGCGCGCAGCAGGCGGGCTTCCCGGCCAAGGCGGACATTCAGGTGCGCCAGAAATACACAGGCCAGACGGTGATGCAGGTGCAGACCCAGGCGCCTTACATGCTCGCGCGGCTTGAGCCGGGCGCCTACGACGTCGACGTGACGCTGGGTGGGCTCACGCTCACGCAGCAGCTGGTCGTGATCGCCGGCATCCCGGCGCGCGCCTCGTTCGTCTGGCCGTCGAACTTCGACATGGCCTCGATCGCGCCGCCGCTGCCCCAGACGCAGGCGCTGGCGCAGACTTCCGCGCGCTGACCCGGCGCGGGCCGCTGCGGCCCGCGCGCAGTTGTTAAGTTTTCCTTAAGTCGTGCCCGGCACAGTGCCCTCCTGAGTGGCCTGTCGCCACCACCGCCCGGAAAGGAAGGCTTCGATGTCTCTCACCACCACCAACCCCCTGTTTCTGTTCTCGCACGCACGGCCCATCGCCGCGGCGACGGGCGCCGCCTTGCTCGTGCTGCTCGGCGGTGCGCTCTCGGCGCAGCCGGCCCAGGCCGCGATGAACCCGCCGATCCTCATGGCGCACGGCGTCGAGTACATGAGCGGCGGCATCGGCCACGACGAGGCGCAGCTGATGGAAACCGTGTCGCCGCGCTGGCCCGCGAGCTTCGAATTCGCGATCAAGGACGGGCGCCGCGCCGACTTCGCGGCCGGCGTGCATGTCACCGTGCGCGACAGCCACGGCACCGCGCTGCTCGACAACGTGGTCTCGGGCGGACCGTTCATGGTGGCGCGGCTCGAGCCGGGCCGCTATGAAGTGGAGGCTCGCATCGGCGGCCAGACGCTCAAGCAAACGCTGCAGGTGTCGCTGGGCGCGCCGGCCAAGGCCGTGTTCGAATGGCCGGCGGGCACCGACATGGCCTCCGCCGGCACGCGCACGGTGCGGTAAGCACAGCGGCACCGCGCCGCAACGGACACCGAACCGTCACGCCCGCGGCGCCCCAACGCCCGCTATCCGGTTGCCTTGCGCTATAGAAAAAATAGCGACCCAGGCAGCTTTCGACGCCTTGAATGCGCGGCATGCGCCTTGCAGATGACGTGTCCCGGGCCATGCCCGCGTCTCCCCCGCCCTGATGCCGATCCGTCCCCTGAGCGTCCTGACCGCGCTGCTGCACGTCTACATCGCGCTGCGCCTGCTGCCCGCGCTGGCGTCGCTCACGCCTGCGTGGCCGCTCGCGCTCGTGCTGCTGACGGTGTCGGCGGTCACGATGCCGCTGCCGTTCGTGTCGCGCAGCCAGAAGGCCAGCCGCAAGGCGAAGCCGGCGGGCGAAACGCTGCACTGGATCGGCCTGATCAGCATGGGCTGGTTCTCCTCGCTGTTCATCCTGACGCTGGTGCGCGACCTCGGCCTGCTGCTGGCCTGGCTCGCGAGCGCGCTCGGCGGCCTGCAGGTGCCCTGGGACAAGGTCGGGCCCTGGAGCGCGCTGGCGGTGCTGGCGCTCGCCACGGGCGTGTCGCTGGTCGGCTTCGTCAACGCGCGCCGCACGGCCGGCGTGAAGCAGGTCGACGTGCCAATTCGCGGCCTGCCCGCGGCGCTGGCCGGCTTCACGATCGCCCAGCTCAGCGACATCCACGTGGGCCCGACGATCCGCAACGGCTACATCCAGCGCATCGTCGACGCAGTGAACCGGCTCGGCGCCGACGCCATCGCGATCACCGGCGACCTCGTGGACGGCAGCGTGCCCGAGCTGCGCGAGCACATCGCGCCGCTGGCGGGGCTGCGCGCGCGCCACGGCACCTTCGTGGTCACGGGCAACCACGAGTACTACGCGGGCGCGCACGCCTGGATCGACGAGCTGCGCCGCCTCGGCCTGAAGGTGCTGCTGAACGAGCACGTGGTGCTGCAGACGCGCAACGTGCGCGGCGCGCAGACCGACGAAGAGCTGTTCGACAGTGCGCTGGTGCTGGCCGGCGTGACCGACTTCACCGCCGGCCATTTCGATGCCGCGCACGCGAGCGATCCGCACCTGGCGCTGTACGACGCGCCGCCGCTGGTGCACACGCGCGTGCTGCTGGCGCACCAGCCGCGCAGCGCGCCGGTGGCGGCCGCGGCCGGCTACCAGCTGCAGCTGTCGGGCCACACGCACGGCGGCCAGTTCTTTCCGTGGAACCTGTTCGTGCCGATGCAGCAGCCGTTCACGGCCGGCCTGCACAAACTGCACGACATGTGGATCTACGTGAGCCGGGGCACCGGCTACTGGGGGCCGCCGAAGCGTTTCGGCGCGCCGTCGGAAATCACGCTGGTGACGCTGGTCCCGGCGCCACCCTGAAACGCAGCGGCGTCAGGCCTGCAGTTCGGCCAGCAGCCGCCGCGCGTTCGACGTGGCGGCGGCGTGGATCGGCTTCAGGCCTTCGCGCGCAATGCGCACCGCCACCCCCGTGAGCTGACCCGCCGTGCTGGCACCGCGCGCCGTGGCCTGCACGAGCGCATCGCCATGCGTGGCCGCCTGGGCCGGCGTGAAGCTGCCGGCCAGCGAGAAGAGGGCGGTGGTGCCCTGCAGCCATTGCTGCCACGCGCGCTGGGCCAGCGAGGCCTGGCTGCTGTGCCATTGCCTGGCCATCGCCAGGCCCGATTCGCTCGCCGCAGCAAGCTTTTCGTGGCCCATCAACTGGAACTCCGCGAGATCGGCGGCGCTGGGCGTGAGCCCGGCTTTCGCCATGCGCTCGGTGCGCATGCGGATCACCGTGCCGGACGACAGCAGGGTCTCGTGGGTCTTGAGGGCCAGGTCGACCCATTGCATCAGCGGGCTGGCCACGCGGGCGGTGGTACTGAAGGACGACATGGGAAGAGGGCACGTAGGGGAACAGAGGGCCACTATAGGCCTGCGAAGTGAAAATTGTTGCAGTGCAACAATTCCTGACCGTCATTTCACCGATCGATTGCTTTCTGCAGGCAATATTTAACGTTTGTTGTGGTTGTTGCCGGCATCCGCGCGCAAACGCCGTGCACGCGCCTCGGTCACGAGGTAGGCGACGAGCGCCACGGCCAGCGGCAGCAGGTAGTACAGCGCGCGGTAGGCCAGCAGCGCGCCCAGCAGCCGGGTTTCCGCCACCTCGTGCGCCAGCAGCGCGACGAACACGGCCTCCAGCACGCCGAGCCCCGCCGGCACGTGCGTGACCACGCCCGCCACGGCGGCGACCAGCAGCACCGCGAGCACCTGCGGATACCCGACTTCGCCCTGCAGCAGCACCCAGATCACGCCGCCGATGAGCGACCAGTTGGCGCAGGACATCGCCAGCTGCAGCAAGGCCATCGGCAAGCTCGGCGTGCGCAGCGCATGGCCGCGCACGCGCCAGACGTGGCCATCGGAGAACGCGCACAGCGCCAGGTACGCCAGCGACACCATCAGCAGCACCGCGCCGAGCAGGCGCAGGCCGCCGCCATCGATCTTCCAGTCGGGCGGCAGCGCCATCGGCCAGAAGCAGAACGCGGCGCCGGCCACCACGAGGTAGCCGAGCCAGTTGGTCAGCATGCTGAAGCCCAGCACGCGCGTGATGGTCTCGTTGCCGAGCCCCAGGCGCGAGTACAGCCGGTAGCGAAAGGCCACGCCGCCCACCAGCGAGCCGAAGTTGAGGTTGAAGGCGTAGCTGATGAAGGTCACGCCAACCACGGTGCCGGCGCCGAGCCGGTGCTTCGTGAGGTGGCGCCCGAGCAGGTCGTAGGTGCTGTAGAGCGCGAAGCTGGCGGCGGCCAGCGCGCCGGCCGCGAGCAGCGTGAGGGCCGGCAGCGCGCGCAGCGCAGCGAACACCTCGGCCCAGTCGATGGTGCGCGCCTGCTTCAGCAGCAGCCAGGCGATGGCGCCGAAGAAGGCCCAGATCGCCACGCGCCGCACCCATGGCCACCAGGGCCGGTGCGTGAGCGCGAGCGAGGCACTCATGCGGTCTCCGTGCGCGCCGTGCCTTCGTCGCCGTGTTTCTTCTGCTGCGCCATGAGATCGGTCGCCTCGGCCGGCGTCAGGCGCGGCACGTGGCGCGGCAGCCGGTTGAACCACGACGGGTACCAGCGCAAGAAGTGGAAGACGAAGAAGCTGCGCACCAGCCGCCAGCCGCTCCACTCGCTGGCCAGGTCGTCTGGGCCGATCTGCTTGCAGCTGTGCTGCATGAGATGGTCCATGCGCTCCCACAGCACCTTGTTGAACGCGGTGTCGCGCACGACCACGTTGGCCTCCAGGTTGAGCGACAGGCTCAGCGGATCGAGGTTGCTCGAGCCCACGGTGCTCCAGCGGTCGTCCATGAGCGCGACCTTGCCGTGCAGCGGGCGGTCGCAGTACTCGTAGATGCGCACGCCCGCGTGCAGCAGGTGGTGATACAGCATGCCGGCGGCCGTCTTCACGATCGGCATGTCGGGCTCGCCCTGCAGGATGAGCCGCACATCGACGCCGCGCCGCGCCGCGCGCCGCAGCTCCTTGATGAGCCGGTAGCCCGGAAAGAAGTACGCGTTGGCGATCACGATGCGCTCGCGCGCGGCGCGGATCGCGGCGCGGTAGTGGCGCTCGATGTCGTTGGTGTGGCGGCGGTTGTCGCGCGTGACGAAGATCGCGTCGGCCTCGCCCGCCGCGGCCTGCAGCTGCGACACGGGCGGGGCCTGCTTCAGCCTTCGCCGGAACCAGCCCACGCCCTTGCCGCCGACGGCAATCGCGCGCAGCACGAACTGGTGGATCTCGGCCACGATCGGCCCCGCCAGCTCAACCGCGTAGTCCTGCTTGGCCTTGGGGCCGAAGTCGAGCAGGTGGTCGGCCGAGTAGTTGATGCCCCCCACGAAGGCGCGTTCGCCGTCGACCACCACGATCTTGCGGTGCATGCGGCGGAACACGTTGAGCCGCTGGCCCAGGAAGCGCTGGCCCGGGTCGAACACGCGCACCTTGACGCCCGCCGTGGCCAGGCTCTCGAGGTACGCGTGCGAGAGGTCGGGCGAGCCGAAGCCGTCGATCATCAGGTCGACCTTCACGCCGCGCTGCGCCGCCGCGCGCATGGCCGCATGCAGCGCCAGGCCCACCTTGTCCTCGAACAGGATGAAGGTCTCGATGATCACTTCGCGCTGCGCCGCGCCGATGGCCTCGAACACGCGCGGAAAGAATTCCTCGCCGTTCTCCAGCAGGTCGATGCGGTTGCCGCCGGTCCAGTGGCCGGCGCGCTCGGGGGTGTCGCGCATGGGGGCCTCGGTGCTCACAGGTCGATGTCCGCCACCAGCGGGGCGTGGTCCGACAGGTGCGACCAAGGCAGGCGCGGCAGCACCACGGGCGCGTGCGCGCCTGCGTTGCGCACGTAGATGCGGTCCAGCGGCAGCAGCGGCAGGCGCGCCGGAAAGGTGCGCGCGGCGCGGCCGTGGGCATGCACGAACACCTCGCGCAGCGACGCGCCTTCGGCCAGCACATCGTGCGCGCGGGCGCGCCAGTCGTTGAAGTCGCCCGCCACGATCAGCGGCGCGTCGGCCGGCACCTCGTCGCGCACGATGTGGCACAGCAGCTCCAGCTGCTGCTGGCGGTGCGCCTCGGCCAGCCCGAGGTGCGCACAGATCACATGCACGTCGACCGTGCGGCCAGGCAGGCGCAGCACGCAGTGCAGCAGGCCGCGCTTCTCGGGGCCGCTCACCGACACGTCGTGGTTGCGGAAATGCACGATCGGAAACTTCGACAACACGGCGTTGCCGTGGTGCCCCTTCGGATACACCGCGTTGCGCCCGTAGGCGAACTGCGGCCACATGGTGTCGGCCAGGAATTCGTAGTGCGGCGCCTCGGGCCAGTTGTTCACGGTGCGCGAATGGCGCGCGTGCGTGCCCATCACCTCCTGCAGGAACACCACGTCGGCGCCCACGGTGCGCACCGCATCGCGCAGCTCCGGAAGGATGAAGCGGCGGTTGAGCGCCGTGAAGCCCTTGTGGGTGTTCACGGTCATGACCTTGAGCGAGGTCGGCGGGGCGGCCAGGGCCGGCTCAGGCAGCGCAGAAGAAGGGGAAGAGGACATCGGTGCTGTCGTTGTACGTGGCCGCGCCCGCGCCGACTGTAGGAACGCGCCACCTTCTTCGCGTGCCTTTCACGCAAGGGCGGCGGGCTCCTACAGGCAGGCCTGCCGCACCCCCACACGACACCCGAAACGGGGCTCCTACGGTGGTTTCAAAGCCGATGCCATCCCACTCACTGGACAAGCACTCGCGCTTTGCCTTTTCTTCATCTCCCGAAAGGAGCATTCCATGATGACCACCCTGCAACGCCTGACGATCCCCGCCGCGCTGCTCGCCGCCCTGCTGGGCGCCGGCACCGCACAGGCCCAGAAGCCCGCACCTGCTGAACCGATGGCGGGCGACAGCGCGATGCCCGCCTCGCGCGAGGCCGTGAAGGCCGAGGCCCGCGCGCAGAACCGCAACAACGCCAACAGCGTGGTGCCCAAGGGCGAGGCCAGCACCACCGTGAACCACCAGCCCAACGCGATGCCGTCGCCCACCGGCGAGCGCTCGCGCGCGGAGGTGCGCGCCGAGGCGCAGCACGTGAAGCCGCGCTTCGGCCAGCCGGGCGAACGCCCGGCGGTGCCGACCAACCCGACCGAGAAGACGGGCACGCCGCAGTAACACCGCGCGCGCCCACGAAAAAGCCCGCGATGCGCAAGGCATCGCGGGCTTTTTCCTGCCCTTTCCTGGAGGCCGGCTCCCTTCAGCCGGCCGCCCGGTCGTCAGCTCTTGGCAGGCGCTGCACCGTGGTGGCCTTCATGCCCACCGCGATGGAAGCGATGGCCGTGGCCCGCGAACTTCGCGGTCTCGGCGTCGAAGGTCTTCTGCTGCTCGGGCGTCAGCGCGGCATAGAAGGTCTTGGTCGCTTCGGCGCGCTTGGCGAACCGGGCGCTGCGCTCGGCCTGGCGGGCCTGCATGTGCTCCAGGCGCTGCGGCGTGGTCAGCTTGGCGAACTCGGCGCGGTCCATGCGCTGCGGGCGGGCGGCACCGGCCGGCGGCTGGCTGGCCTCGGTGAAGCTGCTCCACGCGCCTTCCTGGGCGCTGGTGAGCTTGAGCTTGTCCTTCAGCGCGGCCATGCGCTTGGCACGGTGCTCCTTCATGCGCTCCATGCGCTGGGCCGGGTCCATGCGCTGGTGCTGCGCCTTGGGTGCGGCGGTGGCGTCGGCCGGGGCCGTGGCGGCCGTGGGTGCGGCGCTCGACGGCGTGGTGGCAGCCGGCGCCTGAGCGAAGGCACCCGAAGAGGCGAGGGCGGCCGAACCCAGCAGGCTGGCCCAGACGATGCGTTGGCGAAGAGAGATCATGAGAGTCGCTTCCTTTCGAAGAAGTCCGCCACCAAAGGGCAGCGGGTGAGACGAAGTGTGGAGTGCCTCTGTAACGCGTCCGTGAGCCGAACGTGAGCGTGCGTAAAGAAGCATGAACCGCAGCGCGGTCCTGCGGCCTGCAGCGTGATTTATTTGGGCCTCGGCGGCTTCAGCCCGCGGTCGGGCACCTGCAGCTTGCCAGCGCACACCGAAGGTTGCGCCGACTTGCGGCAGGCAAGCGACTACAGGCTCAACCGAGCTTGCCGTTCTGGAAGTCGTGCACAGCCTGCTTGATCTGTTCTTGTGTGTTCATCACGAAGGGGCCGTACTGCGCGATGGGCTCGTTCAGCGGCTTGCCGGCGATCAGCAGCGCGCGCGCCGGGCTGTGGTTGCTGGCGCCGGCGCGCAGCACGGTGCCGTCGCTGCCGGGGTCGTTCGCCAGGATGGCCATGCGCCGCGTCGGCACCTCGCTGCCCGCGATCCACAGCGATTCGCGGAACACGTAGACCAGCGCGTTGTGGTCGGGCGGCAGCGGCTGCGCGAACTCGGCGCCGGGCGGCAGCGTGATGTCCAGGTACAGCGGTTGGGTGTGCGCGCGCTGCTCCGCGCCTGCGACGCCGTGGCTGACGCCGGCGATCACGCGCACATGCGCGCCGCTGGCGGTGGTGAACTCGGGGATCTCGCTGCTCTGGATGTCGCGGTACCAGGGCTCGCGCATCTTGTCCTTCGCCGGCAGGTTGAGCCACAGCTGGAAGCCTTCCATCAGACCTTCTTCCTGCTCGGGCAGCTCGCTGTGCACGAGGCCGCGGCCGGCCGTCATCCATTGCACGCCGCCATTCTCGAGCAGGCCTTCGTGGCCCGCGCTGTCGCGGTGGCGCATGCGCCCGGCGATCATGTAAGTGACCGTTTCGAAGCCCCGGTGCGGATGGTTCGGAAAGCCGCCGATGTAGTCGCCCGGGTTGTCGCTGCCGAAGGCATCGAGCATCAGGTAGGGGTCGAGCCGCTTCTGCAGCGGCTGCTGCAGCACACGGGTGAGCTTGACGCCGTCGCCGTCACTGGTGGAAACACCGGCCACGATGTGGTCGATGCCGCGCGGGGTGGCGACGGGATCGGTGGGGTGGTGGTGGGCATGAACGTTCGTCATGCCGCCCATGGTGGCACCAAAGCCCCGACCGCGCCACCGGTGGGGGTGCCCACTGCCGGTGGGGTTCAGCTCAGCGCGGCCACTGCTGGCGCTGCCAGTAGCAGTACTGCCAGCGCGTCTCGAAGCCCGCGCGGCGGTACAGCGCCAGCGCCGGCTGGTTCTGCGCGTCGACCTGCAGGAACACCCGTTCGACACCGCGTGCCAGCGCCGCCTGCGCCAGGCCGGCGAGCACGCGCCCGGCCAGGCCGCGCCCGCGCTGCGAGGGGGCGGTGCGCATGCCGTGCACGCTGGCCCAGCCGTGGCCGAAGGCCATGGCGCCGGCCGCCACGGTGGCGCCGTTTTCGCGCACGCTCGCAAAGAGCGAACCCGTGGCGCGCGACAGCGAGCGCACGCGGTGCACGCCATCGACCGGGTCGAAACCCTCGCCGAGGAACAGCGCGGCCCAGGCCGGGTCAGGCGTCGCGTCGACATCGGCCAGCCGCACGTCCGCCGCGACGAGGTCGCGCATGCGCCGTGCCAAGCCGGTCTGCACGCAGGTCGGGCTGTCGGCCACGTAATGCCGGCGGGCGAGTTCGGCGCGCAGCGTGTCGAAGCAGGCGGCGTCGGCCAGCCGCAGCGCGGGCGCGACCTGGCGGCTGTCGCAGCGGTCTTCGATGCGGTCCAGCGTGGCGGGCTCAACCGGGTCGCGGTGCAGCGGCACGGCGGAGCGGGCACGTTTGACGGTGCCGCGGTCGAAGGGCACCAGCCAGCCGTCGAGTTCTTCGCAGGCTTCGGGTGCGACCGCCGCGACGGTGGCGCGTTCGATGGCTTCGATGTCGTGCGGGGCAATGCTCATTGCACGGCTTCCGGCGGCGCGTACTTGGCCGCGGCCACGCTCTTGAGCAGCGCCTCGCGCTGGTTGCGGCTGATGCCGCGCACGCTCTCGGCCACCCACTTGGTGCGGTCGGCGTCGATGTGGCCGTCGCGCCGCCATTGCTCGAGCACGGCCTGCGGCTTGTGCAACATGGCTGCGAGCCAGACGGCCTGCGCCGGTTCGAGCGTGCGCGCGCTGCGCTTGAAGTAGCGCCGCGCTGCAGCCTCGCCGCCGCAGAGGTTGCCGCCCCACGGGGCGTTGTCGAGGTACAGCTGCAGGATGCGGGCCTTGCCCAGCGTCTGCTCCATCTCGACCGCGTAGAGCAGCTCGCGCAGCTTGCGCTCGGCCGTGCGGTCGCTGCCGGTGACCAGCAGCTTGGCCAGTTGCTGCGTGAGCGTGCTGCCGCCGCGCCGGGTCTGGCCGGGCTTCTGGTTGTGGTCGATCGAGGCGAGGATTTCGGTCAGGTCGTAGCCGGCGTGGCTGAAGAAGCGCTGGTCTTCCGCCGCGATGACGGCGCGCGCCAGCCAGCTGTCGTTGGCCAGCTTGCCCGACGGGCCGCAGCTGGTGCGTGCGCCCAGCATGGCCTCGGTGCCAAGCCCCTCGACGGTGAACTGGCTGATGGCCGGCTGCACCGCGAAGGTGGCGTCGGGCAGCAGCAGCTGCGCCTGCAGCGCCAGCGTGCCGCCGATGCGGGCGCGTTGCAGCTCGGGCAGCGCCGGCACCAGCACGGCATACCAGCGGGCGATGGGCGCGTCCTGCACGCGGACGTCGAGCTGCAGGTTCTTCGGCGCGAGGCGGCCGGTCCAGCTGCCCTGCAGCAGGGCGTTGCTGTCGGCTGCCTGCGGCGTGGCCTCGAAGGTGCCGGCCAGCGTGTTGCCGTCGCGCCGCACGGTGGCCACCAGCCGCTCGACCTTGATGGGCTGTGTACCGAGCGCAGGCACGTCGGCGCTGCACGGCGCGCAGCGCATCTGCTGCTGGCCGGTTTTGTCGTCCCAGGTGAAATGCACGGTGCCGAAGCGGGTGTCCAGCGCGTGGCCGTTCAGCCGCGGCGCGAACCACGACGAGGTGGCCAGCCGCACCGCGGTCGGCACGCCGACCTCGAAGTCGAGCGGGCCGGCCTTGACCGTGGTGCTCCACTCGCCCGCGGAGGGGGCGAGGGTGATCTTGGCTATCAGGAAGATAGCCACCAGGGCTGTCAGGACCAGGGCCAGCAGCCCGTAAATCACGAATCTCAGGGTCTTCTTCACAAACGCGTTCTCATCACATCGGTCTTGCCACGGTGACAGCTTGCCATGGACCGTGCGACTGGCCGCTGGCCGCCGCCCAGTACCAGGCCGAAGTGTCGGTGAAAGCCGTGCCTTGGGCGTCGACGATGCGCTCGCAGACGCGGAAATTTGGCGTACCGTGCCGTTGCGCCACAAAACAGCGCCACATCCGCGCCTGCGCGTCGCGTTCCAGCCGCGCCTGCTCGATGCGGTAGCCCAGCGCGCGGTAGCAGTCGGCGGCCGGATGCAGCATGCGCGTGGGCCGGTTCACGGCGCGCATCACCAGCGTCTGCTGGCCGTCGGTCATGCGGCCGATGGCGCCCGGAAAGCGATCGGCAAAGCGCTGCTCCACCTCGCTCAGCGCCAGCGGGCGCAGCGGCACGCCGTCCCACTGGCTGGGCCATTCGTGGGAACCCACGGCGTCGGCCTCTTCGGCCGGCGCGCGCAGCGCCACCGCAGCCGACCAGAGCACGCACAGCAGCATCGCCAGCGCGAAGGCGCTCTTGTGGCCCACGCGGTTGATGAAATGGTTGGCGAACCAGCGCTCAACGAACGGTATCGACACGGCGGCCTCCTTCGGCGGTGATCAGGCCCGGCAGCGGGCGGTCGAGGTCGATGCGCGGTGCGACGCGCGCCGGCACCATCAGGCGCGCGATGGCGCCGCACACCACGGCCAGCAGCACCAGCCCCAGCGCGTTGTGCGCCCACGGCGCGAGCGCATGGCCGGCGCCTTCAAGAGCGATCAGCACGCTGTTGCGCACGATGTTCCCGGCCAGCACCAGCAAGCCGACGGCCGGCAGGCGGCGCAGGAAGGCGCGGTCGCTGCGCCGCGCCCACAGCGCGACCGCGCAGGCCGTGAAATAGCCCAGCCACACCATCTGCACGCCCGAGCAGGGCGCGTCGACGATCACCAGGCGCCCGTCGACCATCAGCGTCGCGCCTTCGCGCGCCACCTCGAAGCCCGGCGCAAGCAGCCAGCGGCTGGCCTCGGCCGTCACCACGCGCAGCGGGTAGCCGGCGTAGAACTGCAGCGACGACAGCAGCGGCAGCGCCAGCACCGACAGCCCGGCCACCGGCAGCGCCGCCACGCCGCGTGGCAAAAAGGCCAGCAGCCCGGCCGCGAACGAGAGCACCGCCACCAGGCCCGAGGCCAGCGGCGGCAGCGCGGGCAGACCGCCCCCGCCCGTGCGCAGCAGCGTGGCGAGCACGGTGCCGACGCCGGCCAGCGCCAGCCAGCCCAGGCGCGGCGAGGCGCGCAGCTCGCGCCGGCACTGCCAGGCGAGCGCCGCCAGGGCGACCAGCGCCACGAGCCCCAGCGGATCGTCGGAACCGTCCTGCAGGCGGCGCGCCATCCAGGCCCAGGTGGGCGCGAGCGCGGCGCACTGCAGCGCGAGCCAGCCGAAGGCCGGTGTGCGGTCGATGCGGATGGCCCAGTCCACGACGCGCGGATGGTGGTGGGCCAGGGTTGCCAGAGACATGGTCGTGCGTCCTGTGTTCAAGCAGTAAAGCGGCGCGGGTCGTTGCGGCGTGCGCGGCGGCGCAGCATGGCCAGCATCGACAGCACCACGGCGATCGCGCCCAGCGTTTCCGGCTCCGGCGTGCTCGGCACCTCGGCGCCCAGCGCCAGGTCGCTCACGCCCTGCGGCATCGGCAGCGGCTGGTTCACGTCCACGCTGTTCTGCGGCGCCACGTTGCGCACCACCTTGTCCACCGCGATGAAGCTGGTGTACTGCGTGAGCAGGCTGTACTTCAGGCCCAGCTCGGTGATGCGGTCCTTGAAGGCGGCGCTGCCCTCGAGCGCTTCCTGATCGCTCAGGCTCTGGATGCGGTGGCGCGCCCACAGCGTGCGCAGCGCGGCGGTGTCCTGGCGCGTCTGCGGCGTGATGCGCACTTCCTCGCGGTACGGGCCGGTGGCGGCCTGGCCTTCGATGATCACGCGGCCCTTGGGCTCGCCGCGCCACTTGCCGAACACGATCACGGGGCGCTCGCCCAGCACGTCGGGCAGCGCCTGCGGCTCCACGTCGTACACGTCCAGGCCGCCGAAGGTGGCCTTCACGTTGGTGAGCACGGGTGACTCCACCATGCGGCGAAAGCGCGCGGCCTGCTCGGGTGCCTGCACCGGGTCGGTGATGATGAAGGGCTCGCCCATGCCGGCGCGCGCGATGCCTTCCATGAGGCTGCGGTTCACCGACGAGCCGATGCCGAAGGCGAACACGTTGGCCTTGGAGAGGTTGTTGCGCACCAGCTCGAAGGCTTCGCGCTCGACCGTCACGTAGCCGTCGGTCACCACCACCACGGTGCGCGACACGTTCGCGGCCTTGGGCTCGGCGTACACGCGCTTGAGCGCCGGGATCAGCTCGGTGCTGCCGCTGCCGCTGTAGTTCTTGATGGTGGCCAGCGCCTGCTCGATGTTGGCGCGCGTGGCCGGCACCGATTGCGGCGACAGCATCTTGTTGCTGCCCGAGAACAGCAACACGTTGAAGGTGTCGCTGGGGCGCAGGCCGCCGATCAGGCGTTCGAGCACGGTCTTGGCGGTGTCCAGCGGAAATCCGTGCATCGAACCCGAGATGTCGACCACGAAGATGTAGTCGCGCGGCGAGATGGCGCTGGCGGTCACGGCCTTGGGCGGCTCGACCATGGCGAGAAAGAAGTTTTCTGCGTTCTCGCCCTGGCCCTTGTAGAGCATGAGGCCCGACTCGATCTTCTCGCCCGCCAGGCGGTAGTCGAGCACGAAGTCGCGGTTGTCGGCGGGGCGGCCGTCGGCACCGAGCGTGATGTCCGCGTGCTGGTCTTCGTCGCGCTTCTTCACGTCGATGGTGTGCGTGGCGGAGCGGATTTCCTTCAGGCCCATCGGCGTGTCGATGCTCGCGGTGAGCTTGAAGCTGGTGCTGGGTGCCACGCCGGCGCGCAGCGTGGGCTGCGCCGGCCATGCGGCCTTGGCGTTCTCCGACTGCGGCGAGTTGTAGCGCGGCCCGACCACGGTCGGGAACACGAACTGGTAGTTGCCCGACTGCGGCACCAGCAGCTCGGTGTAGCGCAGCTCCACCTTCACGTCGTCGCCCGGCAGGATGTTGGCGACGTTCATCTGGAACACGTTGGACAGGTGCTGCTCGAGCAGCGCGGCGGTCTTGCCTTCCTTCTTCGCGGTGTCGTATTCGATCTTCGCCTGCTGCTTCTCGCGGATCTGCGCGGTGATCAGGCGGTCGGCCAGGCGCACGTTGAGGCCGCTCACCGCCGCCTTGGTGGAACCGGGGAACACGTACTTCGCCTCGATGGCGCGCTGGCCTTCGTTGCGGTAGGTCTGCGTGACCGTCACGTCGGCGATCACGCCCGAAATCCTGACCGAGACCTCCGTGCCCTTCAGCGGCAGGCGGTCGACCGAGGGGTCGTCGCTCTTGACGAAGAAATACGGGCTCTCGGTCTTCAGGCGCGGACCGGCGGGCGCTTCCTGCGCGTGGACCGGGCGGGCGCCCATGGCGATGAAACCCACGGTGGCCAGGCTCACGGTGGCGAGCCAGAGCCAACGGCCGGGGCGTGGGGTGGTGGGGGTGTCCATGGCGGGTGTCCTTCTGCGTGCGAACTTGCACAGCCCTCACTGTCGTGAGCGTGCGAGAAGGCAGTTGGAAGGCGCGTTGAAGTCGCCACAACCGGATGCGCCGCTGTGTGAAGTCTGTGTGAAGTGCGCCGCGCGACGGCTTCATACGGCCTTCGGGTCGGCCGGAGAGCATCGGCGCCTCATCACGAAAAAACCCGGAAAAGAGGGGAGAAACCCATGCTTCAACTGTTGAAGGCCCTGCAGGCTTCGGTGCTGGTCAAGGTGGCCGGCCTGTTCTTCCTGCTGCTGGTGCTGTGCATTCCGCTGGCGCGGATCGACGACCTGAACCGCGCCCGCGGCGACAGCCAGCAGGAGGCCGCGCGCGAACTCGCCGAGTCCTATGCCGGGCCGCAAACCATGGTCGGCCCCGTGTTGCTGGTGCCGTATGTGGAGCGCTGGATGGAGCCGCTGCGCGACGCGCAGGGCAAGGTGATCGGGCAGGCCCCGCAGAGCAAGGAGATGACGCACGCCGTGTTCCCCGACAAGCTGCACATCGAGGGCGACATGGCGCCGCAGGAGCGCTACCGGGGCATCTTCCGCATTCCGTTCTACACGCTCACGGCCGCGCTCGGCGGCGGCTTTTCGGGCTTCGACCCGCGCGCCGTGCCGCACAGCGAAAGCGATTCGTCGATCGAATTCCGCCCGCCGCTGATCGCCTTTCACGTGAGCGACCTGCGCGGCCTCGACGGCTCGCCCGCGCTCACGATCGAAGGCGAAGCGCTGCGCTTTCGCCAGCGCGTGCCCGGCCTGCCCGACAACGCCACCTATGCCGACGGCATCCACGCGCCGCTCTCAGGCGCCGCGCTCGCCGCATGGCAGACGGGCAAACCGCTGACTTTCGACATGAAGCTCTCGCTGGTGGGCCAGGACACGCTCTCGATGGTGCCGATCGCCGAGGAAACCACCGCGCACCTGAATTCGCCGTGGGCGCACCCCAGCTTCGGCGGTCGCTTCCTCGCCACGCAGCGCAAGGTGACACCGCAAGGCTTCGACGCGCACTGGCGCGTGTCCTCGCTGGTGACCACGGCGCGCGAACAGGTGCGCGCCGGCCTCTGGGGCGGTGAAGGCGATGCCGCGCAGAACGCCGCGGCGGCCGTCGTGCGCACCGCGCCCTCGGCGTCCATGTCGCGCCATGCCTCGGGCCCGCTGCAGACCTTCGATGTGTCGCTCGCGCAGCCGGTCAACGTGTATTCGATGAGCACGCGCGCCGGCAAGTACGGCGCGCTCTTCATCGGCCTGGTGCTGATGGCGGCCTTCATGTTCGAGCTGTTCCGCAAGCTGCGCCTGCACCCGGTGCAGTACGGGCTGGTGGGCCTGTCGATCGCGCTGTTCTTCCTGCTGCTGCTCGCGCTGTCGGAGAAGTTCGCCTTCTGGATGGCCTACGCGGGTGCGGCCGGTGCCAGCGTGGCGCTGCTGGCCGTGTACTTCAGCGCGGTGCTCGGTGGCTGGCAACGTGGCCTGTCGTTCGCCGCCTTCGTGGCCCTGCTGTACGGCGCGCTCTACGGCCTGCTGGCCTCGGAAAGCAATGCGCTGCTGTTGGGCGCGCTGCTGATCTTCGGCATGCTGGCCACGCTGATGCTGGTGACGCGCAAGGTCGACTGGTATGCGCTGTCGCGCCGCAACGAGGCGGCGCCAGCGGCCACGGTGGACGCATGAAACTGCTGCGCGCCATCCCCGGTGTGCTCGGCTGGCTGCTGCTGGCCGTGCTGTGCGCCTGGGCCTGGCACTTGAAGGACCCGCACCTGCGCTTCCTGCGCGAGGAAGAGCTCCCTCTGCTGCTCGCCGCACTGTGCGCCAGCGGCGCGATCGCCTGGCGCAGCGCGCGCGGCACACGCCGTGTCGTGGCGCTGGCCCTGACGGTCGGCGCGACGCTGACGGCACTGAGCCACGAGCTGGCCTCGCGCCAGCACCGGATGGAAGTGAACGCTGCTTCGGGCCCGGTCGCGCAGGCACTGGGCGCGCGCTTCATCGTCGGCTACGACGACGCGAACGACCTGCGCGAGCTGGCCCGCCGGGGCCTGATCGGCGGCATCTTCGTCACCGGCCGCAACGTGAAGGGCCGCAGCGCCGACACCCTGCGCGCGGAAATCGCCAGCCTGCAGGCGCTGCGACAGGCGGCCGGCCTGCCGCCGCTGGTGGTGGCGACCGACCAGGAGGGCGGCGGCGTCTCGCGCCTGTCGCCGATGGTGCCCCGCCAGCCGGCGCTCGCCAGCCTGCTCGAGGCCGACGTGCCCGCACACGAACTGTTGCAACGTGCCCGCGCCTACGGCGCGCAGCAGGGCGGGACGCTCGCCGCGCTGGGCATCACGCTGAACTTCAGCCCGGTGGTCGACCTGCGTCCCGGCCGCGCCCCGGGCCGCTGGGACCTGCACACCCGCATCGAGGAACGCGCCATTTCGAGCGACCCCGACGTCACCGCGCAGGTGGCGCTCGCTTACGAGCAAGGCCTTGAATCGGCTGGCGTGCGCGGCACGCTCAAGCACTTTCCCGGCCTGGCCGGCGTGACCGAGGACACGCACCACATGGGTGCCGAACTGCGCACGCCCGTGGCCCGGCTGGCCGCGCACGACTGGAAGCCGTTTCAAGACGTGTCGAAACATTCGGATGCCGCGATCATGCTGGGCCATGTCATCCTTGGGGAACTCGACGCGGACGCGCCGGTCTCTTTCTCACGCAAAATCGTGCGGCAGGTGATTCGAGGCGAATGGGGCTTTCAGGGCCTGCTCGTCACCGACGACCTCACGATGGGCGGGGCCTACAACCGAGGTCTTTGCAACGCCACGCTGGGCGCACTCGACGCCGGGGTGGACCTGCTGCTCATCGCCTACGACCACGACAAGTATTTCGATGCCATGCACTGCGCGCTGGAAGGCGTGCGGCGCGGCGCGCTCGATCCCCGGGTGACGGAACGCCCGCGCGCGCCACGGCTCCAACCTCTTCGCTAGCCCCCATCCCATGTCCCAAGAACCTCGCCCTTCCCAACCCGCCGGTGCGCTGCGCCAGCTCCCGTGGAAACGCATCGCCGGCTGGAGCGCCATCGCGGCCGGTGCCGGCGCCGTTGCGCTGTTGGGCGCTGCCATCGTGGGGGTGGTCGCCATCTACCCGAAGCTGCCCGACATTTCCGAGCTGGCCGACTACCGGCCCAAGCTGCCGCTGCGGGTGTACACGGCCGAGGGTTCGCTGATCGGCGAGTTCGGCGAGGAGCGCCGCAACCTCACGCCCTTCGCCAACATTCCGAAGGTCATGAAAGACGCCGTGCTGGCCGTGGAAGACGCGCGCTTCTACGACCATGGCGGCGTGGACTACAAGGGCTTCGCGCGCGCGGCCGTGGCCAGCTTCAAGGGCGGACGCAAGCAGGGCGCCTCGACCATCACGATGCAGGTGGCGCGCAACGTCTACCTGAGCTCGGAACGCACGCTCAGCCGCAAGGCCTCGGAGATCGTGCTGGCCTTCCGGCTCGAGCAGCAACTGAGCAAGGACCAGATCCTGGAGATCTACCTGAACCAGATCTACCTGGGCAACCGCGCCTACGGTTTCGCCGCCGCGTCAGAGGCCTACTTCGGCAAGCCGCTGCAGCAGGTGACGATCGCCGAAGCCGCCATGCTCGCCGGCCTGCCGAAGGCGCCCGGCGCCAACAATCCGGTGGCCAACCCGCGCCGCGCGCGGGCGCGCCAGCTCTACGTGATCGACCGCATGCACGAAACCGGCTTCATCACCGCCGAACAGGCGGCCGAAGCCAAGAAGGAAGAACTGCACCTGCGCGACGCCGCCGACCCGAACCGCCTGCACGCCGAGTACGTGGCCGAGACGGTGCGCCAGATGATGTACGCGCAGTACGGCGACAGCATCTACACCAGCGGCATGAAGGTCTACACCTCGCTGATCGCGGCCGACCAGGCGGCGGCGTACAAGTCGCTGCGCAAGGGCATCATGGATTACGAGCGCCGTCAGGTGTACCGCGGCCCCGAGAAGTTCGTCGACCTGCCGGCCAGCGGCCAGAAGGAAATCGACGAGGCCGTGGACGAAGCCCTGGCCGAGCACCCCGACAACGGCGACGTGATCTCGGCCGTGGTGCTGGAAGCCAGCGCGAAAGAAGTGACCGCGGTGCGCGCCAACGGCGAAGCCTTCGAAATCTCGGGCGAGGGCCTCAAGCCCGCGCAGTCCGGCCTGGCCGCGAAGGCGCCGCCGAACATCAAGATCCGCCGCGGCGCCGTGATCCGCGTCGCCAGGACGCCCAAGAACACCTGGGAAATCACGCAGCTGCCCGAAGTGGAAGGCGCCTTCATCGGCATGGATCCGCGCACGGGCGCCATCACGGCGCTGGTCGGCGGTTTCGACTTCGGCAAGAACAAGTTCAACCACGTCTCGCAGGCCTGGCGCCAGCCGGGTTCGAGCTTCAAGCCCTTCATCTACTCGGCCGCGCTCGAAAAGGGCTTCACGCCCGCTACCGTGGTGAACGACGCGCCGCTGGTGTTCGATGCCGCCGCCAACGGCGGCCAGCCCTGGGACCCGAAGAACTTCGACGGCGGCTTCGAAGGCCCGATGCCGCTGCGCAACGCGCTCATGAAGTCGAAGAACCTGGTCACGCTGCGCGTGCTGCAGTCGATCGGCGCGCCCTACGCGCAAGACTGGGTCACCAAGTTCGGCTTCGACAAGGACAAGCACCCGGCCAACCTGCCGATGGGCCTGGGCGCCGGCTCGGTCACGCCGATGCAGATGGCGGTGGGCTATTCGGTGTTCGCCAACGGCGGCTACCGCGTGAACCCGTACCTCGTGACCCGCGTGACCGACCTCAAGGACAAGGTGCTGATGGAAACCGAGCCCCCGGTGCTCGACGAAAGCCGCCGCGCCATTCCCGCGCGCAACGCCTTCATCATGGAATCGCTGCTGCAGAGCGTGGTCAAGGGCGGCTCCGGCTTCAAGGCCTACCAGGCGCTCAAGCGCGACGACCTGTACGGCAAGACCGGCACCACCAACGACTCCTTCGACACCTGGTTCGCGGGCTTCCAGCCCACGCGCGTGGGCATCGCCTGGGTCGGCTACGACACGCCGCGCCAGCTCGGCGTGCGCGGCGAGACCGGCGGCAGCCTGAGCCTGCCGATCTGGATCGGCTACATGCAGTCGGCGCTGCGCGGCGTGCCCGTGACCCTGCCGGCCGAACCGCCCGGCGTGGTCAACGTCGACGGCGAGTGGTACTTCGACGACTTCACGCCGGGGCACAACGTGGCGAGCCTGGGCCTGGAAAGCGCCGAGCAGCCGATACAGCCGGTGGAAGTGCTGACGGGCCCGCCGGTCGGTGCGCCGCCACCGCCCGAGGAACGCAACCGCATTCTTGATTTCTTCCGCTAGCCAGCGGCGAGATCACCCAAAGACGCGGGGGACGCGCGGTGCCTACACTCGGTGCCGCGGCCCCCGCTTCCTTTTTGTCTCTTCTCTTTTTCCCCTTTTCGCATCCATGGAAATCCTCACCCTGGTGGCCCTGATCGCCGCCGGCTTCTACATCCTCAAGTCCAAGGAACAGCGCCAGCGCATCGCGCTGCTCGGTCGCCATCTGGGCCGCTACCAGATCGAAAAGCTGATGGAAAGCCTGACCCAGGGCTACCTGCGCTGCCTCGGTGAAGACGACGCCGAGCGCCGCCAGCAGATCTGGCACCTGCTCGACGCCACCGAGGAAAAGCTCGCCGCCCAGTTCGAAACCTTCGCCGCCGAGCTGGCGCGCGAACCCGAAGCCGACACGCGCGTGAGCCGCCTGCCCGTGGCCTTGCCGTTCGCCACCACGCTGTTCCCGTCCGCCAGCTTCGACCTGCGCGAAGCACTGCGCATTCACGCGCGCGGCATCGCGGGCGTGGCGAAAAATGCGACGGGCCGGTCGCCGAAATCGAAGGCCTTCACGATGTCGGCCGAGCTGTTCCTGATGCAGCACACCTGCCACTGGTTCTGCAAATCGAAGGCCGTGGCCTCGGCGCGCATGCTGGCGCGGCACCAGACGTCGTACGAGCAGTTGCTCGAGGCCGTGAGCCCCGAGACGCGCGAGGCGTACCGCGTCCTGGTCGGTCAGTGATTCGCTCAGTGGTGCGTTGACAGCAGCGGCAGCGTGAGCGTCGCCACGGCGCCTCCGCGCGTCGCGTTGCCCAAGTCGATGCGGCCCCGGTGCAGGGTCGCGATTTCCTTCACGAACGCCAGCCCGAGCCCCGTGCTCTTCTTCTGGCTGTGCGGCCGGGCGAGCGAATAGAACTTCTCGAAGACCTTGTCCTGCGCGTAGTCCGGGATGCCCGGGCCGTGGTCGCGCACGTTGATGCGCGCCAGGCGCGCCGTGGTTTCCAGCGTCAGCAGCACCTCGCTGTCGGGCGGTGAAAAGTCGAGCGCGTTGTCGAGCAGGTTGCTGATCGCGCGGCGCAGCAGGAACGGATCGCCCTCGACGCGCGCAGGCTCGCGAATGTTCACGATCAACTGGATGCCGCGCCGGCCCGCGGCGGGTTGCGCGCTGGCGGCAATGTCTTCGATCAGCGGGCCCAGCGCCACGGGTTCGGTGCGGTCGAGCGTGCGCCGCGTCTCGAGCGCGGTGAGCTCCATCATGCGGTCGACAATTTCCTGGATGCGCTGGGTTTCGCGTTCGATGTTTTTCAGGAAACGTTCGCGCTGGTCGTGCGGCATCTGCGGTTCCTGCAGCAGCTCGGCCGCGCCGCGGATGGCCGACAGCGGGCTCTTCACTTCGTGCGTGAAGGTCTGCACGTAGTCGGCCACGTAGTTGCGCCCGGTGAGCGCGTCGCGCATTTCGCCGAAGCCAGTGCGCACCGCGTCAACCGCGCGCCGCGCCATGCGCGACAGGCTCAGGCTGCGCTGCGCGCGCACCCAGGTCCAGTAGTCGCGGATCAGGCCGAAGGGCCTCACCAGCCAGACCGAGACGATCACGGTGAGCAGCAGCAGCGCCAGCGCCGAACCCACGCCGACCCAGATGGTGCGCACGCGCGCGTCCTCGACGAACTGGCCGAAGCTCTGCACCGGCTTGCCGACGCTGACGACGCCGACGATCTCGTCGTTCCAGCGGATCGGCGCGCCGACGTACATCACCGAGGTGCGCGGGTCGCCGTCGACATCGCGCGAGGTGCGCGCGCCGTACAGGCCGCCGAGCGTGCGCTTCACGTCGCTCCACTGCGAGTAGTCGTTGCCCAGGTGGCGGCCGAGCGAATCGAACATCACGCGGCCGGTGCGGTCGGTGACGTACACGCGCAGCTCGACCCGGCTCTTGTGCAGGTTGTAGATCTGGGCCGAGAACTCGCGCGTGTAGACGCTGCGAAAGAGCGGCTCCAGCCGCGCGGTGTTGATGGCGCCGGCGATCACGTCCTGCTCGACCAGGCTGGCCATGAGCTGCGAGGTCTCGACCAGTGATTCTTCGGCCGACTCGCGGTAACGCGGGTCGATGTCGGAGACGACGCGGTACAGCAGGAAGGCGATGCCCGCCGTGTAGATCAGCAGGATGCCGATAAAAATCCGGGTCCGGCGGGTCATTCCCTGCTGGCAGGCAGATCTTCGTGCAGCGCGTAGCCGGTGCCGCGCAAGGTGCGAATTGGCTCCACCTCGGGCGCGATGGTCTTGAGCTTGGCGCGCAGCGTCTTGATGTGCGCGTCGACCGTGCGGTCGAAGCTGTCGCTGGCGTCGTCCCAGACGAGTTGCAGCAGTTCGTCGCGCGTGAACACGCGCCCCGGGCGCTGGACCATGAGTTTCAGCAGGCCGTATTCGTAGCGCGAGAGTTCGAGCAGCCGTCCGTAGTAACGGATTTGCATGCGCTCGCTGTCGAGCGAAAAGGGCGTTGCAGGGGTCTGTGGCGCCGCTGGAGGCGGCGCCGGCGCGTTTTGATGGGGTACCCCATGAATCGGCGCTGCGGCGACTGGCGGGCTTCCTGAGCCGTTTCTGGCACTGCGCCGCAGGATGGTTCGCACCCGGGCGACCAGCTCCCGGGGGGAAAACGGCTTGGCAATGTAGTCGTCCGCACCGAGTTCGAGGCCCACCACGCGGTCTATTTCGTCGCTGCGGGCCGTCAAAAACACCATGGGTACCTCCGGGCCGCCCATCGACTGATTCAGCGCCTGGAGGCGTTTGAAGAGCTCGAAGCCGTTCAGGTCGGGCAATCCGATGTCCAGGATGGCCAGCGCGGGGCGCTCCTGCGCGAACTGCGCGATGGCTTCTTCGGCCGTGGCGCACCAGACCGGCTGGAAACCGTCGCTGCTCAAGACGTACTGGAGCGTGTCGGCGATGCCCGATTCGTCTTCGGCAATCAGGATCCGGGGTTTGAAGCTCATCCGGCGATGTTAGCGAGGGCCACGGACGACCCGTGCCCGGTTTTTCGCCCGAGGCGCCGGGGACCGGCGCGGCCTTTCGCGGCTTTTTTTTCGGGCGCGGCTTTTCCTCTTCCTGTCTTCTTATTCTTCTTATTCAAATTAGTAGTAGTAGATAAGGGTCGCACCTGTCTGTGGAAAGGTCGCTTTTTCCTTGACGTGACAACGACTTGTCATGCCCGCGTCACTGTGCGCACCCGCGCTTCCGTGGTGTACCCACAACTTGGACAACATGGGGTAACCCGCCGGCCCTGTGGATAACCGATGGCTTGTGCAAAAACTCTCCCCAGAGTTGTCCTTTGACAGCCTTCGCCAATTCTGCGAAAGGCGGTTTTCGGGCCGAGAAATTCATTGCCTGTTAATTGAGCAGGTTGTAGATTTCCCTTGCAAATCAATGACTTGCAACACCCCTACAGAGCAGTGCCGGGGTTATCCACAGAGTTGCCCCAGTTTTGTGGGGAGAACGCACAGAGGAACCTTCGGGCGCGGCGCGGACCCAATCGGCTCCTTCACATGACGAAAAATCTCGAACATGACACCTTCTGAAACAAAAGCGATCGTCACTTTGAGCCTGCTGGCGGCCTTCGTCGACGGCGAAAAGCACGAACGCGAGCGCGCCGAGATCAAGCGCATCGCCGAGGGCCTGTCGCAGGCCGACGGCGTGAACCTGCCGACGATCTACCAGGACGTGCTCATGAAGCGGGTGTCGCTGGCGTCGGTGGCCGGCGAGCTGAAAAGCGCCGAGTCGCGGCAGCTGGCGTACGAGATGGCGGTGTGCATGTGCGACGCCGACGGCGTGCAGTCGGAGCCCGAGCGGCTCTTCCTGATGGACGTGCGCAGCTCGCTGGGCCTGGACGCCTCGGCGGCGCAGTTCTCGCAGCGGGCGGAAGACATTGCCGCCGCAGTGCCGGCGGCGGTGGCGGTGACGGCCGGAGCGGCCGCAACCCCCGCGGCGCCGCAGGCGCCCGACAGCACCGAGCTCGACCGCGCGATCCTCAACGCCGCCATCCTCAACGGCGCGCTCGAACTGCTGCCCGAGACGCTGTCGACCATGGCGATCATTCCGCTGCAGATGAAGCTGGTCTACCGCATCGGCCAGGCGCACGGCTACCAGCTGGACACCGGCCACATCAAGGATTTCCTGGCCACCGTGGGCGTGGGCCTGACCTCGCAGTACCTGGAGCAGGCGGGGCGCAAGCTGCTCGGCGGCCTGTTGGGCAAGGTCGGCGGCGGCCTTCTGGGCGGTCTCGGCAAGCAGGCCGTGAGCTCGGGCATGAGCTTCGCGTCGACCTACGCCCTGGGCCATGTGGCCAAGCGCTACTACGCGGGCGGTCGCACGCTTTCCACGCAGATGCTGAAGGACGCGTTCTCCAGCGTGGTGAAGGAAGGGCAGGGCCTGCAGACGCAGTACCTGCCGGCGATCAAGGAACGGGCGCGCACCCTCGACACGAGCCAGGTGCTGTCGCTCGTGAAGAACGCCTGATCACAGGCTCGCCCCCAGGCTTCGCGCACTTCGTGTCGCTTCTCCAACCCCCTACCGGGGGCAACACCTGAGGCCCGGCAAAGCCGGTTCCTCGGTGTTCCACGAAGGGAGCGCCGGCTAGACCTGGCTGAGGTCGTCGAGGATCGGACAGTCAGGCCGCGCATCGCCATGGCAGCAATGCACGAGGTGCGCGAGCGTGCTGCGCATCGACTGCATGTCGGCGATGCGCTGCTCCAGTTCACCGAGGTGCTTTTGCGCGATGCGCTTCACGCTCGAGCTGGCGCGGCGGCGGTTGTGCCACAGGCCGACCAGTTCGGCGATTTCTTCCATCGAGAACCCCAGGTCGCGCGAGCGCTTGATGAAGCGCAGCGTGTGGATGTCGGCGTCGTTGTACTGGCGGTAGCCGCTCTCGGTGCGCGCCACCGCCGGCAGCAGGCCCAGGCCTTCGTAATGCCGGACCATGCGCGCCGACACGCCCGACAACCGCGCGGCCTCGCCGATGGCGACCTGGCGGCCGGGGGCGGAGGTCGCCGTCATCATTGAACGGTGTAGCCGGCGTTCTCGATCGCGGCCACGATGTCCTGGCGCGGCTGCTGGCTCAACACGTCCACATGGCCGGTTTCGAGATCGACCGTGACCTGCGCATGCGGATCGACCGTCTGTACCGCGTCTTGCACTGCGTCCACGCAGTGGCCGCAGCTCATGCCGGAGACCTGGAATTTCTGGCTCATCGTCGTTGCTCCTTGTGGGAATGAATGAAGGGTGGAAGGATTGAACACCCGAATCGGGGACAACGCCAATTTCAACCCTCTCACGATGTCAACGTCCAGCCCAGGGCTTTGAAAAATCCGCGCTTGACCTTGCCATGGTGTCAGGCTTTAGCCTCGGGACCATGGAACACATTCAGCCCCAACCTTCCGCAGTCGCCGCCACGCTGGACCTCTCGGTCGGCGGCATGACCTGTGCCTCGTGCGTGATGCGCGTGGAGCGCGCGCTCAAGAACGTGCCCGGCGTGCAGGACGTGAGCGTCAACCTCGCGACCGAGTCGGCCCGCATCGTGGCCACCGGCGGCGAGGACATGGCCTTGCTGCTGCGCCGCGCCGTGCGCGCCGCCGGCTACGAACCGCGGGCCGAAAGCACCGCGCAGGACGAAGCGGCCGCGATGTCGCCCTGGCACGGCTTCATGCCCGTGGCCGTCGGCCTGGCGCTGTCGATCCCGCTGATGGCGCCGATGCTCGGCAACCTGATCGGCCAGAGCTGGATGCTGCCGCCCTGGGTGCAGCTGCTGCTCGCGACGCCGGTGCAGTTCTGGCTCGGCGCGCGTTTCTACCGCGCGGGCTGGCATGCGGCCAAGGCCCGCACCGGCAACATGGACCTGCTGGTGGCGCTGGGCACCAGCGCGGCCTTCGGCCTGTCGCTGTGGCTGTGGTGGCGCGCCGCCACCGGCGAGCATGCGGGGCACGGCATGGTGCCGCACCTGTACTTCGAAGCCTCGGCGGTGGTGATCACGCTGGTGCTGCTGGGCAAGTGGCTCGAGGCGCGCGCCAAGCGCCAGGCCACCTCCGCGATCCGCGCGCTGCAGCAGCTGCGTCCCGAAGTGGCGCACCTGATCAACGCACGCGGCAAGGAAAGCGACGTGCCGCTGGCCGACGTGATGGTCGGCGACCGGCTCGCCGTGCGTCCCGGCGAGCGCGTGCCGGCCGATGCGCGCGTGCTCGAAGGGCAGTCCGAAGTCGACGAATCGATGCTCACGGGCGAACCGCTGCCGGTGGCCAAGAACCCCGGCGACAACTTGACCGGTGGCGCGGTGAACGGTGATGGCCGCATGGTCATCGAGGTGCGCGCGGTCGGCGCCGAGAGCGTGCTGGCACGCATCATCCGGCTGGTCGAGGACGCGCAGGCCGCGAAGGCGCCGATCCAGCGCATGGTCGACCAGGTGGCGGCGGTGTTCGTGCCGGTGGTGTTGCTGATCGCGCTCGTCACCTTCGCCGGCTGGATGGTCGCGGGCGCCGGTGTCGAGACCGCGCTGATCCATGCGGTGGCGGTGCTCGTGATCGCTTGTCCGTGTGCGCTGGGCCTCGCGACGCCGGTCGCGGTGATGGCAGGCACGGGCGTGGCCGCGAAGCACGGCATCCTCATCAAGGACGCGCGGGCTTTGGAAATTGCACACCGCGTCGACACCGTGGCCTTCGACAAGACCGGCACGCTGACCGTGGGCCGTCCGGTGCTCACGGCACTGCTGCCCTCGGCCGGTGCGCTGGCGAAGGAGAACGACCTGCTCGCCACGGCCGCCAGCCTGCAAGGCGGCAGCGAGCATCCGCTCGCACGCGCCGTGTTGTCTGCCGCTGCCGAACGCGGCGTGCAGGCGCCGCCGCTCGGTGCAATGCAGGCGATGCCGGGACGCGGCGTGCGCGGCGAAGTCAACGGCGCGACCTGGGCCATCGCCAGCCTGCGCTGGTGCCGCGAACTCGATGCGATGCCGGCTGAAGCCGACATCGAACGCCTGCAGTCGCAAGGCGCGACAGTCTCCGCACTGCTGCGCTTCGACGATGCCGGTTCCGCGCACGTGCAGGCGCTGCTGGCCTTCGCCGATGAGCCAAAGCCGCAGGCCGCCGAAGCGATTCGCACCTTGCGTGCGCGCGGCCTGCGCGTGGTGATGATCTCGGGCGACAACCTGCGCGCGGCGCAGGCGATGGCCGCGCGCCTGGGCATTCCGGCCGAGGACGTGCGCGCCGACGTGCTGCCGGCCGACAAGGCCGAGCAGGTGAGCGCGCTGCGCAAGAACGGCCATGTGGTCGCGATGGTCGGCGACGGTGCGAACGACGCGCCCGCGCTCGCCGCGGCCGATGTGGGCATCGCGATGGCGCCGTCGGGCGGCGGCACCGACGTGGCGATGGAAGCGGCCGGCATCACGCTGATGCGCGGCGACCTCGCGCTCGTGGCCGAAGCGCTCGAGCTCTCGGGCCGCACGGTGGCGAAGATCCGCCAGAACCTGTTCTGGGCCTTTGCCTACAACGTGGCCGGCATCCCGCTCGCGGCTTTCGGTTTGCTGAGCCCGGTGGTGGCCGGCGCGGCGATGGCGCTGTCGAGCGTGAGCGTGATGGCCAATGCGCTGTTGCTGCGGCGCTGGAAGCCCAAGCACCAACAACATTGACCCGACAGCGGATCAGTCGAACAGCAGCGCCATCAGGTGCTCGTCGATGAAGTCCGCTTCACCGGCCCGGCGGTAGAACTGGCGCAGCGTGCCCTCCTGCACGAAGCCCAGCCGGGCATAGAAACGCAGGGCCGTGGCGTTGTCGCTCTCGGCCATCAGCTCGACGCGGCGAACGCCTTCGGCCTTCAGCCGCGCGAGCACGTTGGTCACCATGGTCTGCGCGACGCCGCGGCCATGCAGATTCGGATCGACCGCGAGCGTGCCCAGGCTCGCCACATGCTGCGCACGGCCGGGGTAGCGCGTGACGCGGTAGAAGCCGGCGACCTGGCCATCGACTTCGAAGATGAAGAAAGCACCGCTGTCGAGCAAGCCCTGGAAGATCGGGCGAAAGTCGTCGCGCGGCATCGGGTCGTAGCCCAGGAAGGGCACGACTTTCTCATGCATGTAGAGATCGAAGACGGCGTCGAAATCGGAGGATGTGGCGAGGCGGTGCAGGGGCATGTCGCGCTTCTTCTATGAGGTCCGCAAGGATGGATGCGGCCGAGCATAGCCATGGCAAGGTGGTGCTGACAACCGCCCCGCTTTTTTCCTCCCCCGAAGTTCAACCCTCCGGGAAGCGCCGGCTGGCCACGATCACCGCGTTGGTGCCACCGAAGGCGAAGGAGTTCGACAGCACATGGCGCAGCCCCCGCGCCTCGCGCGCCGCGCCGCGCACGAAGTCGACGTTGCCGAATGCGGCGTCCGGCGTGTGCAGGTGGGCGATGGGCGGCAGGGTCTCGCGGGCCAGTGCGCGCAACGCGGCCACGAGTTCGATGGCACCGCCGCCGCCCAGCACGTGGCCGTGGATCGCCTTGGTCGCGCTGACCGGCGCGGCGTTGCCGAACAGTTCGCCGATCGAGGCAGCCTCGGCCGCGTCGCCGGCGCTCGTGGCCGTGCCGTGGGCGTTGATGTGGCCGATGTCCGAAGGCACGAGCCCGGCATCGCGCAGCGCGGCACGCATCGCGCGCACCTGGCCGGCCGGGTCGGGGTTGGTGATGTGCGTGCCGTCGCAGTTGCTGGCGTAGCCGCTGAGCACCAAGGGCTGCGCGCCGACACCACGGGCGCGTGCATGGGCTTCCGATTCGAGCACCAGCGCCGCGGCGCCCTCGCCGATGGCGAAGCCCGCGCGATCGGCCGAGAACGGACGGCAGGCGGTGGCGGGCGCATCGGCCGGCGGTGGCGCCATGACGCGCATTGCGTGCCAGCTGGCCATCACGCCGGGCGTGAGCATCGCGTCGTGGCCGCCGACGATGGCGATGTCGATCCAGCCGCCGCGGATGGCGCGCATGGCTTCGCCGATCGCCACCGCCGACGAAGCGCAGGCGCAGGCATACGCCAGCGCCGCGCCGCGCGCGCCGAAGTGCAGCGCCAGTTCGGCGACCGCGGCGTTGGGCATCACGGTGAGCACGGTGGTGGGACGCATGCGGCGCTGTTCGCCGTAGAGCGCGCGCGTGGTGGCGTCGAAGGTGCCGGCACCGGCCAGGCCGCTGCCCCAGAAGATGCCGAGGCGGTCGCGGTCGATGGCGTCGAGGTCGAGCCCTGCATCGGCCGCGGCATCCTGTGCGGCGGCCAGCGCCATCGCGGTGCCGCGGTCCAGCGGCAGGCGCGAGGCGCTGCGCACGCCGCTGGCGTCGAAGTCGCAGGTGGCGGCGGCGATGGCCATCGGGTCCATGCCCGGGATCTCGAGCGTCTGCGCGCGCACCGCGGAGCGGCCGGCGAACAGTGCGTCGTCGAAGGCTTCGATGCTGCGTCCGAGCGGCGTGACGAAGCCGAGGCCGCTCACGTGCACGGGCGCGGCGGCGGTGTGGGCCGTGGCGGTGGCCGCCAGCACGGCATGGGCGGCGCCGCTGCTCATGCCGCTGCTGCCATGGGCTCGCTGCGGACAGCGGCGGCTTCGCCTTCGGCATCGATCACTTCGCACAGGCGCTGCAGCGTGATGCCTGCCTCGCGCGGGTCGAGCCGGTCTTCGGGAATGCGCAGGTGGAAGGCGTCTTCCACGGCGAAGACGAACTCCATGAGCGCCAGCGAATCGAGGCCGAGGTCCGACAGCGCGGTGGCCGGCGAGATGTTCGCGCGTTCCACGCGGAAGTCGGTCTCGAGGATGGTGGCGATGCTGTTGAAGGTGGGAGAGGACGACATGGTCGGGTTCCTTTCGGTCGGGCCTGGGGTCAGGCGTGGAGAACGAGTCCGCGGGCGCGGAACACGGGTTCGGGCACCGGGCCGTGGGCCACGGTCTCGGCGAAGGCGAGGGTCTCGCGCACCACCTGCTGGCGGTCGTTGTCGATGCTGATCATGTGGTAGCTGTTGTTCAACACCACGGTGCGCAGCGAGGCGCAGCGCAGCCCGCGCACCAGCAGGTCGAGGTTCGACAGGCTGGCCACCTCGTCCTCGCGCGCATGCAGCGCCAGCACCTGCTCGCACTGCACCTGGTCCAGCCGGCGCCGCACGTGGCGGATCAGCCGGTCGTGCTCGCGCAGGTGGCTCACGCCGATCACCGCGCTGCCGGCGCGCGAGACCTGGCGATGGCGCAGCTCGCGCTCGATCCAGGTGCGCACGCGCTCGTTCTTCACGCCGTAGGGCGGACGCTCGCGGTACTGCCAGAGGCGGCCCAGCGGCGTGTAGAAGGCCAGCGGCAGCAAAAAGCGCGTGCGCGGCACGGCCCAGCCGTCGAAGCGCAGCGTGGTCGACATGAGTACCAATGCATCCACCTCGCGCCCGCAACGGATCGCGCCGCCCAGCGCCAGCGACGCACCCGCAGAGATGCCGACCAGCATCACGCGGTCGTGCGTGCGCCGCAGCGTCTTCACGTGCGCTTCGAGGGTGTCGAGCCAGCGCTCGAAGGGCACGGCCTGCTGCAGCGGCGCGGCGGCGTCGAACGAGTAGCCGGCGATGCTCAGCGGCTGCACCGCATACCCGTGGCGCTGCAGGGTCGATTGCACGGTCAGCAACTCGTCAGGCGTGCTGCATAAACCATGGAGCAGGACCACCGCGGTGCGCTGCACGGCGGGGGACACCAGGCTCAAGGGATCGGAGGGATCGCGTGCACTCATCGGGAGGTGTGTCGTATGCTCATGTCGCGTTTATCGCGGGGAGCGACTGACCGGCCGCTGACGCGTCCATCGCCAGGGCAGACCAACAAATCACCCACCACTCATTCACTCACCATGCGAATCCTGCTTGTGGAAGATGACACCGTGCTACGCGACGTGATGCTGCGCAGCCTCGCCGACGCCGGCCACCGGGTCGACGTGTCGACCAACGTCGAAGACGCCGACCACCTGTGGCGCGTGCAGCCCTTCGACGCCGTGCTGCTCGACCTCAACCTGCCCGCCACCGCCAGCCCCACCAGCGGCCTGGCGAGCGGCCTCACGGCCTTGCGACAGGCCCGTGCGCGCGGCGACCGCACGCCGGTGCTCGTGCTCACGGCACGCGGGCGCACCGAAGAACGCATCGCCGGGCTCGACGCCGGCGCCGACGATTACCTGGGCAAACCCTTCGACCTCGCCGAGGTCGAAGCCCGGCTGCGCGCCCTGGTGCGGCGCGCCAAGGGCACCGAAGACATCGTGGTGCTCGGCCAGCTCAAGCTCGACCGCAAGGCGCGGCGTTTCGCGGTCGCGAACGCACCGCTCGACCTGCCGGCGCGCGAGTTCGAGGTGCTGTGGGAACTCATGAGCCCGCCGGGGCGCACCGTGAGCAAGCGGGCGCTGTCGGACAAGCTCTCGGGTTTCGACGAATCGCTGGGGGACAACGCGCTCGAGGCCTTCATCTCGCGCCTGCGCAAGAAGCTGCTCGGCTCGGGCGCGGGCATCCGTACCTTGCGCGGCATCGGCTACCTGCTCGAAGCCGAGGTGTGAGAAGCGACCCGTGAGCGAGGCCACCCCACCGGTCACGCGCACCGCACCTTCGCTCACGCGGCGCGTGCTGCGCAACGTGCTGGTGCCGCTGGCGCTCACCTGGATGACCGGCGCGGTGATCGCGCTGGTCATCGCCAACTACTTCTCCGAGCAGGCCTTCGACCGCGGCATGCTCGACGACGCCTATGCGCTGTCGGCCAACGTGCAGGCCGGCGAGCGCGGCATCGAGCTGCTGCTGACGCCGCGCGAAGTGGCGACCGTGCTGTTCGACCAGACCGACAAGGTCTACTTTTCGGTGCAGCGGCTCGACGGCACGACGATCTCGGGCGATCCCGACCTGAAGGCGCCCCTGCCGGGCGAAAGCTCGCGCTACCGCTTCTCCGACATCGACTACGCCGGCCAGGTGCTGCGTGCCGTGGTACTCGACCACGACGCCGAGCCCGGCCTGCACGTGCCCTACCGCGTGATCGTGGCGCAGACCACGCTCAGCCGCGCGGCGCTCGTGCAGCGGCTGCTGTTCTATGCCATGGCACCGCAGGTGCTGCTGCTGGTGCTGCTGGCCGTGTGGCTCTGGCATGGCATCCGGCGCGACCTGCGACCGCTCGGCGAACTGCAGCGCGCACTCGACACCCGCGACGTGCGCGACCTCTCGCCGGTGACCGTGGCGCAGACCTCGAAGGAGCTGCAGCGCCTGGGCGATGCCGTCAACGCGCTGTTCGACCGGCTGCGCTACAGCGTGCGCGCGCAGCGCGAGTTCGTGGGCAACGTGGCGCACGAGCTGCGCACGCCCCTCGCGGGCATTCGCGCCCTGGCCGAGTACGGGCTCGCGCAGCACGACACCGGCGTGTGGCGCGAACAGCTGACGCGCGTGTCCGAGCGGCAGGCGCGCGCGAGCCACCTGATCGACCAGCTGCTCGCACTCGCACTGGCCGACGAGGCGCGCACCGACCTGCAGCGCACGCCCGTGCAACTCGACATGCTGGCCGAGCAGACCGTGCTGCGGCATCTGGCGCGTGCCGATGCGCGCGGCGTCGACCTGGGCGCACGCGGCCTCGACGAGGGCGGCGTGACGGTGCTTGCGAACGAAGCCCTGGTGGAGGGCATCCTCGACAACCTGATCGACAACGCGCTGCGCTACGGCGGGCGCACGATCACGGTCGAACTCGCGGGCCGCACGCTGAGCGTGATCGACGACGGGCCCGGCATTCCGATCGAAGCGCAGCGCGACCTGATGCAACGCTGGGCGCAAGGGCCCGCGGGCCAGAAGCTGGGGCAGGGCGCGGGCCTGGGGCTGTCGATCGTGGCGCGCTATGCCGAGCTGTTGGGGGCCGAGTTGCGACTCGAAGCCGCCGAGCCGACCGGTCTGCGCGTGAGCGTGACCTTCGGCGACGACGCCTGAGATTTCATGCGGCCGGCAGTGGCTTGCGCAGATAGACGCGCGTGCGCCCGTCGAGGGATTCGCGCCGGAACTCGACATAGCCGATGCGCTGGTAGAGCGCGAGGTTCTCGGTCATCTTCTCATTCGTGAACAGGTAGATCGATGCGTGGCCCTGGCGCAGTGCTTCGCGTTCGGCCAGTTCGAGCAGCGCGCGGCCCGCGCCGCTGCCCTGGTGGTCGGGGTGCACGGCGATCACGTCGATCAGGAAGCCTTCGTCGGTCACGTCAAGCAGCAGTGCCGCGCCGATCTGTTGCTCCGGCCGCTCGGCCACCCAGACCTGCAGGTGCGCGACGGCCTCGGCGTAGTCGCGTGTCATTGGCCTCGGTGTGAGGCCTAGGCGTGGGATGTAGGTGCGGAAAGCCTCGACGGCGCACGCGGTGACGGCCGCCACGTCGTCGGCGTTTGCGCGGCGCAGGGTCCAACGCGTTGCGTCGGCGCTCACACGTCGAACTCGACTTCGCCCTCGATCTCCACAGGGATGCCGAAAGGCAGCTCGGCCATGCCCACGGCGCTGCGCGCATGCGCACCGACCTCAGGGCCGAAGAGCTCGAGGATCAGGTCGGAAAACCCATTGATCACCGCTGGCTGCTGTTGAAAGCCAGGCGCCGAAGCGACCATGCCGAACACGCGTGTCCATGCGGTGATGCGGTCCAGGTCTCCGAGCGCGCGCTGCAGGCTGCCGAGCATCGCGAGTGCGGTGAGGCGCGCTGCGGTGTAGCCCTGCTCGACGGTCAGCTCGGCGCCGAGCTTGCCGAGTGGCGCGGCGATGCTGCCGTCGGCATTCAACGGGCCGTGGCCCGAGGTGATGGCGCGCCGGCCGATGAGGCGGACGAATTGGAAGGGGAGGAGGATGTCGGGAGGTGGCGTGACAGGGGGGGGAAGGATGAGACCCAGAGCGTGGAGGCGTTCGGCAATGCGTGTCATGGTCAGGATGCGTGCAGCAAATGACCAAGGGTACGCGCCGCGTGCTGCGAAGGCAATTCGTTCGGCGTAGGCACGCAGCGGGGAAGACGTGGCCGTGGGTGCGGCCACAGAGCACCGGCTATCGAGTGCCCATCCAATTGCTGCCGAACGACAGATCCTTGCTGAAGATCAGGAGGGTGCCCCAAAGAAGAAAAGATGCACAAAGCAGGCAGATGATGAAGATCAGAGCGCCTGCGAAGCTCGCAAATCCCGTCTTGTTTCGCGCCATCTTGAACCCGAGCACGATGCCACCCACTAGCAACCCAAGAAGAAGCCATGGGATGCCGCATAGAAGAAGGAGAAATGGATCTGTAAAGCAGCCGGTCATGTCGGTCCGATGTGGCAGCCGGCGAGCTTGTACTTGCCTATTTTTTTCGCGTGGGGACGGTTCATTGCGGCAGCTTGATGTTGGATCCGTCGAGCTTGAGACCGCCCAGCTTCTTCAAGTCGGTGCCACCAGTCTTCTTGAATTCGTGGACCTGGGTGTTGGACAGGTCCAGGGTCAAGGCAAAGACAGCCGAGCGCATTTCCAGCTTGCCGATGCGTGCGTCGTTCAAGCGCACGGAGTCCGCTTCGAATTCCTCCAGAAGCAGATGAGTCGCATGGGCGTACTGTAGGTCAAGCCGGGTGAACTTGCTCTTTCGAAAAACAAGGGACTCGGTCTGCGGGCCACCGCCAATGTCCACGAGGATGTTGTCTCCAAGAATGGCGGTGTTCTCGATCAGCACCTCCTGGGCATCATTGCTTGCGAGACTGAAAATGAACCGTCCGCCGGATGTGGGAGGAGTGAACTGGCTGTCTCGCACGGCGAGGCGTTTGGCGCCTTTGACGATCGCCTCGACGCTGCCGCCGCGCACGCGCTCCATCAGCAGTTCTTCCTTGATGGTGGCGCCGGTCAAGTCGAGTGTGTCGATGACGGTGTCGCGGATGGTGAGAGATTGGAGATTGGCCGCCACCAGCTTAAAAGTGCCGCGAAGCTTGGAGCCCTCGATACGAGCGGTGGCAGACAGAAATTCTTGGCCGCTGTTGCCGATGCTGTCGGTCAATATGGTGACGTCTTCGCATGTGCAGTCCGTGATCGAGAGTCTTTCGTTCCCGGTCCATGCGAACCACTTCGATCTGCATCGCACGAATTCCGCTTCGCCGTCTGATCCCACTGCGCCCTGGTGATTGCGGTTTGCGCTTGTCCCTGCGAAATTGCACTCCTCAAAAACGGTGGACTTGCTTCCCTTCTCTGCAAACATGACCGAGTTCCCGACCCAGGCGCAGCGTAGAAAATGCACGTTCGTCGTCACGCCATAGCTCAGAATTCCAGAAAATCGGCAGTCCTCGTAGCGGACATTGGTTGCTGTCTTTGGGTTGATCTCATAGGCGCCGACAAAATCGCAGTTTTTGAAGAGGACGTTGTGCCAATCCATCCCTTCAAACCTCTCGCCGCTGAATTCAGCGCCGTCGACGACAAGCAGAGAATGACCGTTCTCCCTGGTGCGAAGTGCCGGGTCCTTGAGGTGGGCAAAGGCCTTGCCGAAGGTTCTGATGTTTCGTTTGGAGGTCATGTTGCATCCGGTCAAGGCGGAGGCGGCGGAAAGCGCCAGTGTGCAAAGGGTGCTTCGACGGGTCGGAGAGTCGGTCATCGGCGATTGAGCCTGATGGCGCTGATGGCAGGGATGTATCCCTTGCTTCCAAAGTTGTCAGACAGAAATTCCCAATCCGGCACTTCCCCACGCTCTCCCATCGGTCGTCCAAAGTGCCACACAGCGTTCTTCGGACGCGCCGGGTTCGACTTGTCCAGGCTGAACCCGCCCATGTTCACGTTGCCGTCAATGAGTGCGATGTCCAGAGGAAACACCCAAGGGTCCGCATGGAGCATGTCTTTGGCCCAGTTCTCGCCTGCGTCAGTGGGGCTGGGTTCTTTCAGCGTCACTTCGCAGAAAGCCTGAACCAGTCGCTGGCGGAGCGTCACGTATTCGGTATTGGGGTGGTTCTCGACCACTGATCGGGGACTCCACGCCATCGCCAAGGCACCGTTGGAACTCACCGTCTTGGAACTCATCATCGACAACAGCATTGCCGTGTCTTCATCCTTGAAGCTCAGTGTGGTGCCTTTCAAGCTGGGCGCGATGAGATGCCAGGTCTTGGTTTCGCCGCGCGAACCGTCGGGACGCTTTGGGTTGTTCTTGTCGAACACCCACAACTTCACTTCTGTCACACACCCCAGCTTGCGTACTTGCTCGCTCAAGACCAGTTCCAGCTGACCGCTCTTGCCGAAGTACTCAGGCTTGAAGCGCAATGGCACACGGATGTTGCCTTTCTTGGGCAAGCCGCTCATGGCGTGCAGGTAGTCGAGTGCCACCGCCAACCGCGGCTTTTCGTTGAAGCCTTTCCCTTGAAATTCGCCCTGGATGTGACACCGATCGGTCTTCACCTGCCGGATCTCACCCGTCGCGGGATCGAGCGCGGTCCCCGCGGGTGGCCGGCCAGTCCAGGCGCTGAGTTCGCCGTCCAGGTTCTGGTAGCCGATGGGTCCGCCGCAGCTGGAGACGATCAGCGCCGTCACGGTGTTCGGTTTGACGGTTTGGGTGTTGTGGATGCCTGGGTCCTTGGCTTCTCGCACCTCGACGCGCCAGCCGTCTGACGCGTAGATGCCACGAGGGTCCCAACCGAGCTTGTAGACGCCCGAGCGATGGCTGTGGCCCGACAGATGCCAATCCACCTTGGGGTTGGGGCCGGTCTTCGCCTGCCCCATCGGCTGAACGTATTGGGCCAGGTAGGTGGCCTGGTTTTTTTCGCAGGTGCCCACGTTGACGTGGTTCAGCGCCGCCTTCATGCCCCAGACACCGGTGGCGCCGTCGCGGGGGTGGAAGAAGACCCGGTCCTTCTTCTTGGCCACGTTGCTGTAGGGCTCGGGTTCATCGAAGCTCACGATGGTGAAGTGCGTGGCAACGGTGAGCGTGCTCTCGCTCGCGGCCTTGTAGCTTCGAGCCTGTGTCAGCAGCTTCAGCTGGTCATGGCTGAAGGACTCGGTGGCACGTGGGAGTATTCCTGACCCTTGGCGGTCTACTCCCGCCTCGGCAACGCCCAGCAGGTTCTTGAAGTTTTCGTCGATGCCCCAGCCCAGCGCTGCAATCACTTGTCCGGCGTTGGCGCCCGGCTTGTCGGTGCTGTCCGCGCCGTAGGCATAGACCACGTCCGCGAGCGGCGTGAACAACGCATAGAACCAGTCGAACTGGCCGCCGTCGAAGTTGTACCCCGTCAATGCGTGACCGTAGGTGGGGCCATAGGCGAGACAGGCCTCGTAGATGGTCATGTTGTGGTCGCGGCTCATGCCTTCATTGGCCTTGCCGCGCGTCCAGGCGCTGGCCGCTTCGAATTGGGTGCGGTGGCGCTCCACGGCATCGGGCTGCGCAAGGGCTCGTTTTGCCCGTCGGGCCTCTGCCGGAACGTTGCCGTCGGGCCAGGACGTGCGGGCGTTCTCTTCCATGCGCTTGCGTGCGTCGCGGCTGTTGGGCGTAGTCGTCTCGAGCACGCCGAGCATGAACGCCCAGTTGTGCCGGTCACCTGCCTCCACGCGTGCGCTGATGCCGTAGGGCACCTGGTAGGCCTCGTGGTTGCCGCTGGTCATGATGATGGGCAACTGGTACTTGGGGTTGCGGTACATCTCGCGCACCAGGCTGAAGACCATCATGTCGTCCAGGCCCCTCGGATAGAGGCGGCGGCCTTTTTCCTTGTCGAAAACGTTGCCCAGCAGGTTGAAGGCTTTCCACTGCTCGCCGATCCTGCCCGGGCCACCGGGTTCTGCCATGGGATTGAAGTTGCGGTTGTAGTCGATCAGGTCTCCCGTGAGGAGCACGGCATCGACCCGGTCGCTGCCCGTGGCCATCGTCTCGAACAGCTTCTTGAGGGCCTCGAAGCTGTTGCAGACTTTGCTGCCGACGGGTCGGTTCCAGGCCGCGTCGGCCTCCTCGAGCACTTTGGCATCGCTGCGGCCCATGGCGTTCTGGCGCACGTTGATATGAACGTCGGAGAGATGCCCCAGCTTGAGCCGCGGCTTGGTCATGCGCTTGACGGGGTGCCAGCTCTTGAGCAGGGTGTCCAGCTCGGGGCTCTGGCCGGGCTTGCTCCAGCTGAAGGGCACGTCGGGCGGCGGCATGGCGAATTCGTGGAGCTTGTCGAAGTGCCAAGGGTCGCGCGTGGCCTGCTGTTGCAGGAAGCGTGCGATGGCAAGGTCTTGGGCCTCGGCGTATTTGACGTCTTTGAAGGTCTCGAGCTTCCTGTCTTCGGCGCTCAACCGGATCATCCAGGCGAGGCTTTTCATGGCGCCGGGCGTCTGCAGATCGGCGAAGGGCGGTGCTGACAAGTCGAGTTCGATCTCGTAGACGTCCTGCGCCTTGGTGTAGATCTGGGCCGCTGCAGGGGCGATGGTGGCGAAGGGGCGGCCGTGTCGATCGCTGACGAGCGCCCCAGGCCCGAAAGGGCCAACGAGCCAGGCCTTGATGCAAGGCTTGGCGACGGCGCACGCCATGCCGTCCTTGAAAAGGGTGCCGGTCCGCGTCGATCCCTCGACCTGCTCAGCCTCCTGTTTGCTTGCGAGGTCGACCACACGCAGGTGCTGGTCGACCAGCCTGTACATCTCGACGGCTTCACCGGTCGGGACGGCCGACTTGGCCTTGCTGCGCATGCTCGAAGGCGCGGCGATGAAGATGCTGGCCTTGACCTGGCCAGGGGCCAGCAGCAAAGGTGTGCCTAGGTTGGGGAACAGGATGACGGCTTCTTCTTCAAGCAGCGGTGTTTCGGAACAGTCGCAGACGCCGGGCTTGGGTTGGTAGGGCATGACGGATCGATCTGGGGTGAGGCGAGTGGGGAGATGTCGGCATCAGACGAGGGGCAGCGCGGCCGAAAACAGCGTGAAAAACGCATGGACGGCGTCGGGTGTGCTGCGTCGCGCTTGCAATGGCGCGAGAAAGCCAGACGCCCTCTGGGCCCACATGTGGGGCGCGGCATCCTGTTGTTGTTGCCACCACCTGGCCGGCTGCGCTTCAAGCACGTGGGCGAGCGTGCACCCCGCAACTCGCGCGTCGACCAGGCCTTCTGCAAGGCCGGGCAGATATGGCAGTTCGGGGTGCAGGCTCAATGACCGGTGCAGCAGCGTGACCCCGTCCTCGAAATCGGTCAGGCCGAGTTGCTGCACGGCTTGAAGCTGATCGAGAGCGATCCACCGCTGCAAGGCAGGGGCGATGTGCTGGAACGCTTGCGACCCGAGACAGTCGTGCACATGGGCGAGGAGCGCATCGGCCCGGTTGAGCGGAGCCATGGCGAGCAGCAGTTCCTTGTCCAATTGCAAGGGCTCGGTGCGTGCGGAACGTTGAGGCGCATGTGGTTTGCTGCACCGAAGACCACGCGGATGGAATTCGGCGCTCCATCCTGCCCAGGTGAACGCGCTCAAGAAGTCTTGCCGAGCGTCGTCGGGCCAACGGGCCACCATGTCGAAGCCGATGCGCGGATCGAACCAGCGAAGCACGGCGCCGACGGCCTCGTCGTCGTCGAGAGCCGGGTCCGGGGGTATCACGGCATCGAGCCAGCTGCGAAGGTGCGCGGCCAGCGTGATCGGCCGCAGTGGCGACGCCACGAGACTGAGTGCCTGCACGGCACCTGCACCGCGTGCGAGGTCATACAACCATGGGGCTGCGCCTGGCGATGTGGGCATGGGTGGCAGTTCAATCAGCCAAGGACCGACGCCGGCCGCGTCTGCTTCTTGCGTGTGGAGGAACAGGGGCATCGCGTCGAGTTGGTACTGCGCCACCAGACGCGCCGCCCACCCATCTTCTTGCCGGTTTTCTTCGACCGCCCCGCATTGGCCTGCGTTCACCAGTGCGTGACAACGTTGGCCCGTCTGGCGCGCGAGGCGGGAAAAACTGCCGATGTCCTGTGCGATGGTCTGCGAAATCTCGTCCTCGAACGCCTCGCGTTCGTACGCTGGAATTTCCATCGGTGTCGGTCTTGTCAAACGCGGGGCGCCACAGGCGAGGCCTGACGTGCGGCACGTGCCAGGCACTCCCAACACACGCTCTGAGCCGTGGGCCCCGGCTTCTTGTCCGGCCCCGGCGTTCCATGCATCGCGGCATGTTCGATCCATGTGCCCAACGTGCCGTGCCGGATGCCGCCTTCGCTCCATTCGCTGAAGCTGGTGCCGCCGTTGATCGTGACCTTCTTCTTGGCGGTGATGTACACCGTGTCTTCGGTGCTCACGATGTCGATGTCTTTCAAGGCGGTGGCCTCGATGGCGTCGCTTTGCGCTTCGATGCGGATGTCGCCTTGCGAGGCAAAGGCCTTGATGCCGCTCTTGAGCGTGAAGATGCGCATGCCTTCCGCCACGCTGGCGAGGATGCGCTGGGCGGCGCTCAGGGAGGTGTGGCCGGCGCTGGTGAGCTGGAGGTGTGTGCCGGTGTGCGCATGCAGGTGAGTGGTCGCCGTGGCTGCAATGCCTGCGGGACTGGCGAGCACGAGATGCGGTGCGGCCAACTCGGGGAAGCAGCCTTCGGTCGATGGACTGCCGTGGCCCCGGAGGTCTTCGTTCTGCTGCTTGATGGCCTGGGCGACGGTGGACTGGTCGTCGTTGCCGTCTTGAGCTTCGGCTGTGCGGGCCGCTTCGGCCAGACCTTCGATCTGGTCGCGTGCGCTCGTCAGGCGTTGGATGGTTTCGCCCATGTCCTTGGCGTGGCGGGCCGCATCGGGGCGGCCTTCGGTCGTGATGAGCATCCCGTCCTGCGCCCTGAGCACGCCATGGGCGTCCGTGCGCAGCTCGAAGCCCTCACCTCTTGGATCTTTTCTGCCCGCGTTGTCCTCGATGCGCGTGATCGCTCCCAGGCTCAGGCTTGAACTCTGGTGATCACTCTTGAGCTGCGCTTGGATCTTTTCGGCCGTGTCGTCCAGGATCAGATGGTTCGACCTGCCTGCCGCACTGTTGCCTCCACCTTCCGTCAGCTCCCGGCTCCTGAACCCGCTCAATGCGCTCTGGCCAGGAAGTTGCCACGGCGGCAGGTTCACCTGGTTGTGCACCCTGCCCATGCAGATCGGCAGGTCTGCGTCTCCCGCGATGAAGCCAATGACGACTTCCTGCCCGATGCGCGGAATCTGAATGCCCCCGAGCTGGTTGCCCGCCCAGGGTGAGCTCACCCGCACCCAACAGCTGCTGTGCTGGTTCTTTTCTCCCAGTCGGTCCCAAGGAAACTGCACCTTGATGCGGCCCAGCTCGTCCGTCCACAGGTTCTGCCCCTCGGGGCCCACCACCAGCGCCACCTGGGGGCCGACCATGGCGGGCTTGGGCTGGGTAGGCTCTGGGCGCAATGGTTCGGTCACCGGGTGGGCCGTGAAGTCCACCTGTACGCGCCACTGCTGCTTGCGGTCGACAGTGGCTTCGCGGTTCTGGCTGTCTTCGGCCACGTCCTCGATGAGGAGGCGGGTGTCCAGGATCAGGTACTCGGCATTGGCTGACTCCCTCGGGTGCTTCTTCAACTGGAAGGTGCATCCGGGCACCATGCCCCGCAGGTTGCCGCTGGCCTGGGCTCTGGCGCCCTGGGTGCGCAGTGCCTGCATGCGCAGCAGGGCAAGCAGACGGCCTTCGCCGTGAGGGTCGGTGCTTGTGTCTGCTCCTGCATTGGGCTGGGCGTAGTGGCTACCTCCTGCTTCGGATGCATGCCACTGGTAGACCTCGCCATCGGCCTGCCCCGTGGGGCGCGGATCAGTTCGAGAAATACTCAGGTCCGCCCTGGGCCGGGTGTAGTCATAGTCCCGAGTCGCGTACTTCCCACTCGTGAGTTGATGGGCAGGCACGAAGCTGTGGATGTACTCGGCATCGATCTTCCAGCCCGGGGCGTGATATTCCACCTGTTCGTACAGTGGGTCGCCAGCCGCATAGGCCCCCATGGCGTCCGAGAGCACCAGGCGGTGTTTGCCGTCCGAGTGTTCGAAGTGGTAGCTGACGCCCCATTCCTGGCACAGTCGGACAAAGAAGGCGAAGTCGCTCTCGTTGAACTGGGTCTGGTAGTCGCGCACCGGGTAGTGCTCGATCAGGCGCTTGTCCACGGGGAAAGCGTAGCCTGAGAGCTGGGCGTCCAGGATCTGCACGACGCTGAGGTTCTGGAAGATCCTGCAGTCGGTGCGCAGGGTGGCCAGGTGCAGCCAGGGGCGAAGGGTGAGCTTGTACTGGACGTGGCGGCCTTCTTCGCCCCACAGGGCCGCGTCGGTGATCAGGGCGTTGATCTGGCGAGGGGCAGAACCATCGAGTTCGATCTCGCAGCTGATCTCGCGGCCGATGAACCCATCGAGGTCGAAGTCGGCGCCAGAAGAGAAACCAGACAGGCCCAGCGCATCCGGGGTCTTGAGGAACAGCTCATAGGCAAACAGGCCATTGACCCCCTCATGCCCCGACAGCCGCACGGGCGCCAGTGCAGCCTGACCAAGAACAACAGGGATCGCAGCAGAAGAGACAGACAGCGTGCGCGGCATCGACGACTTCCTTGAGAGGAGGAGAGGTCGGCGCAGTCTGCAGGGACTGCGCGGCGCACACTGCGAACAATCGTCACCTCACGCGCTGCCCGCGAAAAAGGGCGAAGCAAGCGCGAAGAAGTTGACGCCGAAGGGCCGGCTCAGCCCAACGCCGGATAGTCCGTATACCCCTTCACCCCACCCCCATACATCGTCGCCTTGTCCAGCTCGTTCAGCGGCGCGTGCTCACGCAGGCGGCGCACCAGGTCGGGGTTCGAGATGAAGGGCTTGCCGAAGGCCACGAGGTCGTCGCCTTCCTTCACGGCTTCTTCGGCCAGGGGGCGGTCGTAGCCGTTGTTGACCATCCAGGCGGCCTTGCCGCCGGCGGCGCGGTAGGCGGCCTTGAGGGCTTCGTAGTCGAAGGGGCGGTCGGCGATTTCGCGCGGGCCGCCGGTGGCGCCTTCGATGATGTGGATGTAGGCCAGGTTCAGCGGCGCGAGCTGCTGCACGACGTAGGTGAACAGCGGCTGCGGGTCGCTGTCGTGCACGTCGTTGGCGGGCGTGACGGGCGACAGGCGGATGCCGGTCTTGCCGCCGCCGACGGCGTCGACCACGGCGCGCGTGGACTCCAGCAGCAGGCGCGCGCGGTTCTTGATGGAGCCGCCGTAGTCGTCGGTGCGCTTGTTGCTGCCGTCCTTGAGGAACTGGTCGAGCAGGTAGCCGTTGGCGCCGTGCAGCTCGACGCCGTCGAAGCCCGCGGTCTCGACGGCGTTGCGTGCGGCGGCTGCATAGGCGTGGACGATGCCGGGCAGCTCGGCCGCGTCGAGCGCGCGCGGCTCCGAGGTTTCGACGAAGGTGGGCACGCCGTCTTTGATGAGCACGGTCTTGGTCTTGGCGGTGATGGCCGAGGGCGCGACGGGCTTGCCGCCACCGGGTTGCAGTTCGGTGTGCGAGACGCGGCCCACGTGCCACAGCTGCACGACGATCTTGCCGCCCTCGGCGTGCACGGCGTCGGTCACGCGCTTCCAGGCGTCGAGCTGCTCGGTGCCGTAGAGGCCGGGCACGTCGGCGTAGCCCTGGCCCTGGTGGCTGATGGCCGTGGCCTCGGTGATGAGCAGGCCGGCGCTGGCGCGCTGGGCGTAGTAGGTGGCGGCGATGTCGGGCGGGATCGCGTTGGGCGAGCGGTTGCGCGTGAGAGGCGCCATCACGATGCGGTTGGCGAGCTGCAGGTCGCCGGCCTGGACGGGGTCGAAAAGGGTGGACATCGTGGATTGAGGGGCAGAGTTGAAACAGGCGCAAGGCTAAGCCGCCCGCCTCAACCCTGCTGTCGCACGGTTGTCCCGATTGGTGCTAGGGACGACAACAGGTCAGGGCAGCGCCAGGGCCTCGGGGATCAGCGACGCCCCGGCGTTGGCCCAGACGGCGAAGGGCATCTCGATGTCGGACACGAAGCGGTCGCCCCGGTACCAAAAGCGTCCCGCGAGCGCGATGCGGCCCTGGGTGTCGAACACACGCCGCTCCATGTGCGCGATGGGGGTGGCGAAGGAGCAGTGCAGGTACTGCGCGAGCAGCAGGTCGGCCGGCGCCACGGTGAGCGTCTGCTGCACCTTGTGCATGCGCTCGGCGGCGTGCTGTTCGAGCAGGTGGGCGATCTTGTGGTGCTGCTCGCTGTCGGGCGGAAAGAGCGCGTGGATCTCCGATGCCACATGGATTTCGACGAGGCAGAAGGGCTCGTCGTCGTGCACGTGGATCTTGCGGATGAAGGCGTAGTCCGCAAAAGTGGCGCTGCCGCGTGCCAGCCCGTCGGGCAGCGGCTGTTGGCGGCGCTGTTCGAGGATGTCGAAGCGGATGTTGCGCGCCCGCGGATCGTTGATGGCGTTGCGCAGCAGCGGGTCGGCGCAGGCAGCGGGCTGGGCGGCGACGAAGGTGCCGCGGCCGCGCTGGCTGGTGAGCAGGCCTTCGCGCGCGAGCACGCCGTAGGCCTGGCGCACGGTGACGCGCGCGAGCTTGTAGTCGGCCGCGAGCTGCGCCACGGTGGGCAGCTGCTGGCCGGCCTGCAGCTCGCCGTGGGCGATGCGGTGGCGCAGCACGCTGGCCAGCTGCAGGTACTGCGTGACGCCCGCGCCATGGTCGCCGCCCAGGGGCGAAGGAAGAGGGGACGCGGCGGGGAGGTTCATGTCGGGGGCGGTGCGCTGGGCGGCGTGGCGTGGCGGGACTGCGCCTCAGGGAGTGTCGATGCGCAGCGAGCGGATGAATGGTACCCATCGCGCGCGCTCGGCCCGCCCGTAGGCCTCGGCCTGCGCGGGCGTGGTCGGCCCCAGCGGGTCGGAAGCCCCTTGCGCGAGCCGCGCCTGCACGGCCGGCAGCGCCAGCGCCTGGTTGAGCGCGGCATTGAGCTTGGCGAGCACCTCGGGCGGCGTGCCGGCGGGTGTCATCAACTCATTCCAGGTGTAGGCCTCGTAGTCGCGCAGGCCCTGCTCGGCGAAGGTCGGCAGCGTCGGCGCCATCGGGCTGCGCCTGTCGCCCGAGATCGCGAGCATCTTCAGCTTGCCCTGCTTGGCCAGCGGCGCGGTGGAGATCAGCCCGTCGAACAGCAGCTTCACGTGGCCGCCCGAGAGGTCGACCAGCGCGGCGCCGTTGCCCTTGTAGGGCACGTGCAGCAGCTGCACGCCGGCGGCCTTGGCGAAGGCTTCGCCGACGACGTGGCTGATGGAGCCCGGGCCGCCCGAGCCGTAGCTGACCTGGCCCGGCCTGGCCTTCGCCAGCGCGATGAGGTCCGTCAGCGTGCCCGGCATGTCGGCGCTGGCCACGAGCACCAGCGGCGTGCGCGAGACCAGGCCGATGGCCTGCAGGTCTTTCTCGACGTCGAAGGGCAGCGAGCGGTACAGGCCCACGTTCATCACCAGCTGCGAGCTGGTGCCCAGGCCGATGGTGTAGCCGTCGGACGGGGCCTTGGCGACGGCCTCGGTGCCGATCACACCGCCGCCACCGCCGCGGTTTTCCACCACCACGCTCTGGCCGAGGCTTTGCGTCATCGCGACCGCGAGCTCGCGCGCGATGGTGTCGTTGCCGCTGCCGGTGCTGAAGGAGACGATGAGGCGGATCGGTCGCGACGGCCAGGCCGGCTGCGCCAGCGCATGCAGCGGCGCGCCGAGCACTGCGGCGCCGCAGCTGCCCAGCACCAGCTTGCGCCGCTGCATGCGCGCGGCGTTCATGGCAGCAGCGCCAGCAGGGCGGTGCTTGCGCGCACCGGCATCGCGAGCAGGATCTGTCCCATGCCCTTGCCCAGCGGGTCGTTGCGCAGCGAGGCCATGCCGCCGCCGCCGAGCGCCTGCTCGCAGACGAAGTTGAAGGCGTCGATGCCGGGCACGTCGTAGCGCGTGACGCGGCCCTTCACCAGGTGCGCGAGCCATGCGGCCACGCGGGCCTCGGTGAGCTGCGCACGCAGCAGCGGCAGCAGCGCGGGGTGGCGCGCGATGATGCCGATGTTGGAGGTGTCGCCCTTGTCGCCGCTGCGAGCCCAGGCCAGGCGGATCAGCGGTACCTCGATGCTGTCGGCGGTGTCGACGTCGGCCACGGTGGCTGCGGGGGCGACCGCCGCGCGTGCGGCGCCATCGCCCGCCAGCGTCGGCGGCACCTCGACCGGCGCGCCATCGACGGTGACGCGCGGTTGCACGCGCGCCTTGTCGAGCAGGAACGCGTACTGCCGGATCGACGGCGAGACCGACGCGCGTCCGCCGCCCGAGCCCGTGGTGCCCGGCGCCCACGAGGTGCCGGCCGGCGCGACCTCGCGTGCGAACAGCTCCAGGGCCTCCTTGCGCGGGTGCGTCACCGCGAGCCGGAGGATGGCTTCACGCGTGTGCGTGGCCTGGGCGTGCGGTCCGTAGCAGGACTCGGCGCCCAGCACTTCGAGCTGCGTGCCGCTGTAGGGCCCGAAGCCGGCGGCTGCGATCAGCTCGCTGGTGCGCGTGAGGATCGCCTCGCCGGTGCGCCGCGCCTTGGCCACCGCGTCGAAGCCCACGATGGTGAGTTGCGCCGCGGTCTTGAAGCCTTCGACGTAGGTGGCGCAGACCTTGTAGGTGGCCGTCGGTGCGCGCCCGCGCGCGCCGTGCACGGCCACGCGATGTTCGCCGGCCTGTTCGATGCGCACCTGCGTGAAGTCGGCCACCACGTCGGGCAGCAGGTAGCTTGCGGGGTCGCCGATCTCGTAGAGCATCTGCTCGCCGACCACCGCGGGCGTGAGCTTGCCGCCGGTGCCGGCGGGCTTGGTGACGACGAAGCTGCCGTCGGCGCTGCACTCGACGATGGGGTAGCCGATGTGGGGCCAGTCGGGCACGGTGTCCCAGTCGGTGTGCAGGCCGCCGGTGGCCTGGCAGCCGCATTCGATGATGTGGCCCGCGAGGCTGCCGGCCGCCAGCAGGTCGTGGTCGCCGGGTTGCCATTTGAATTCGTGCATCAGCACGCCGAGCGTGACGGCCGAGTCGACACAGCGACCGGTGATGACCACCTGCGCGCCCGCATCGAGCGCCGCCTGCACGGGCCGCGCGCCGAGGTAGGCGTTGGCGGTGAGCACGCGCTCGGGCAGGGCCGCGCCGCTTTGCAGTTCGCGCACGGGCGGTTGCGATGCGCGCAGCTCGGGCAGCAGCGGCGACACGTCGTCGCCGCTCACCACCGCGATCTTCAGCGTGATGCCTTGCTCGGCGGCGAGCGCAGCCAGTGCGTCCGCGCAGCCTTGCGGGTTGACGCCGCCGGCATTGCTCACGACACGGATGCCTTGTGCCACCACGTCCTTGAGCACGGCCTTCATGGCGACCGAGACGAAGTCGGTGGCGTAGCCCAGTTCGGGCTTTTTCAGCCGTGCGCCGGCAAGGATCGACATGGTGAGTTCGGCCAGGTAGTCGAACACCAGGTAGTCGATCTGTCCGCTGGCCACGAGCTGCGGCGCGCCCACGCTGCTGTCGCCCCAGAAGCCGGAGGCGCCGCCGATGCGGACGACGCGGTCCTTGTGGTTGCTGGTCTTGCTGTTCATCGGCCACTCCATTGCGGTTTGCGTTTTTCGCGGAAGGCGAGCTGGCCTTCCGCGGCGTCTTCGGTGAGGGCGAAGAGGGCGATCTGGCTTTCGGTGAAGGCCATCGATTCCTCGAAGGCCATGGCCTCGATCTTCTTCATGGTGTACAGGCCGCGGCGGATGGCGGCGGGCGACTTGTCGAGCATGCGCCCGAGCAGCCAGTCGACGCTCTCGTCGACGTCGTCGCTCACGCGGTTGACGAGGCCGTGTTCGAGCGCCTGGGCGGCGGTGATCGGTTCGCCGGTGATGCACATCTCGGACAGCACGCGGCGCGGCAGCAGGTCGCCGAGCACGCTGAGCACCTGCGCGGGAAAGAGGCCGACCTTCACCTCGGGCAGGCCGAACACGGCCTGGCTGCTGGCCACGGCCATGTCGCACATGCCCATGAGCCCCATGCCGCCGGCCATGCACGCGCCGTTGACGCGCGCGATGAGCGGCACGGTCGATTGCTTCGCCTGCCGGAACAGGTTGGCGAAGCCCTGGTAGGGCTGCGAGTAGTCGAACTTGAACGCGCTGCCGCTTTGCAGGTCGGCGCCCGCGCAGAAGGCGCGCGTGCCCGCACCGGTGATGACGACGGCGCGCACGTCGGTGTTGCGGTTGGCGCGCGCCAGCGCGTCGGACAGGCCCGCGAGCACGTCCGCGCTGATGGCGTTGCGGCGTGCTTCGCGGTCGATGGTGAGCCACATCACGGACCCGCGCATTTCCTCGCGCAGTTCGGTGGTGGACGGGGCGTGATCGGTCATGCGGTGGGTCCTTGAGTCAAGAGGAAGAAGAGGAAGGCGAGGCGGGCCACTGGAAGCGCGCCGGGCGGCGCTGCGTGAAGTCGTCGATGGCCTGGCGGTGGTCGTCGGTCGCGAAGGCCAGGCCCTGGGCCATGGCTTCGAACTCGAACATCGCGGCCATGTCGCTGTCGAACGTACGCTGCAGGCCCTGCTTGGTGAGGGCGATGGCGGTGGCGGGGCCGTTCGCCAGCGCGGCGGCGAGGGCTTGTGCATGCGGCAGCAGCGCATCGGCGGCGATGACTTCATGGACGATGCCCCAGTCCATCGCGGTCTGTGCGTCGAGCTCGCGCGCCGACAGCATCAGCGCCTTGGCGCGGTTCAGGCCCACGTTGCGCGCGAGCGTGAAGAGCGCGCCGCAGTCGGGCACGAGGCCGACCTTCATGAACGACATGCAAAAGCGCGCGCTGGGTGCGGCGAGCACGATGTCGGCCGCCAGCGCAAGACCGAAGCCGCCGCCGTAGGCGCAGCCCTCGACCGCCGCGATGACGGGCTTGTCGCTGTGCATCAGCAGGCGCATGCCGGCCTGTGCGTCCTTCATGCGCAGGCGGCCTGCGGCAGCTTCGAGGCGCTCGATCTCGCGCATGCCCTTGACGTCGCCGCCCGCGCAGAAGTGCCCGCCGCGCCCGGTGAGGACGATGGCGCGCACCTGTGGGTCTTCGACGGCATGGCGGATCGCATCGAACATCTGCGCGCGCATTTCGAGGTCGAAGGCGTTGCGGCGTTCGGGCCGGTCGAGCGCGAGGGTGGCGACGTGGCCGTCGATGTCGCAGGCGACGAAGGAAGAAGTGGTGGTGGTCATCAGGATGTGCGCACGGCGCGGTTGTGAATGAGGGTGTCGATGCGCGCGTCGTCGTAGCCCGCTTCGCGCAGCACCTCGCGGCTGTGCTGGCCCAGGCGCGGCGGCGGCGTGGCGGGGCCGGGCGGCGTGCCGGACCATTCGCTGGGCACGGCCATCTGGCGGATGCGGCCGACGTCGGGGTGGTCCATCTCGCTGAAGAAGCCGATGTCCTGCAGGTGGGCGTCGGTGAGCAGCGTGTCGAAGGTGTGCATCGGGAACACCGGGATGTCGGTGTCCGCGAGCAGGGCCTGGCACTCGGCGGTGGTGCGCGTGGCGAGCGCCTCGCCGACCATCGCGTAGAGCGCGTCGATGTGCCGCGTGCGCGCGCGGATGTCGGCAAAGCGCGGGTCGCTGTCGAACAGCGCGGACTGGCCGATGGCCGCGAGGAAGGCGCGCCACTGCGGGTCGGTGTAGATGAGGCAGCAGACGTGGCCGTCGCGCGTCGGGTAGGGGCGGCGTTCGGGCGAGAGCAGGCGCGGGTAGCCGAAGTCGCCCTGCGGCGGCACGAAGGTCTGGTTGTAGAGGTGGTCGCCGAGCACCTGCGGCACCATGGTCTCGAACATCGGCACGTCGATGCGCTGGCCGCGGCCGGTGCGCTCGCGGCCGTAGAGCGCGGCGCTGATCACGCCGAAGGCGTACAAGCCCACGCTGCGGTCGGCGATGGTGATGGGCAGGTAGCGCGGCGTGCCGTCGGGACTGCCCATGGCCATGGCCTGGGGCAGGGCGCAGGCGGCCTGGATGAGGTCGTCGAAGGCGGCGCTTGCGGCATGGCGTCCGCGCTGCGAGAAGCCGAACATGCCGACGTAGAGCAGGCGCGGGTTGAGCGCGGCGAGCGTGTCGTAGCCCAGGCCCAGGCGCTCCATGGCCTGCGGGCGCACGTTGTAGGTGAGCACGTCGGCGTCGCGCACGAGGTCGAGCAGCGCGGCGCGGCCTTCGGGCGACTTCAGGTCGAGCGCGATGCTGCGCTTGTTGCGGTTCATGCCCAGGAACAGCGGGCCCATCTTCTGCTGGCCCTGGGCGCCGATGCCGCGCACCACGTCGCCTTCGGGCGCTTCGACCTTGATCACGTCGGCACCGAGGTCGCCGAGCATCTGCGTGGCCGACGGGCCCATGAAGATGGTGGTGATGTCGACGACGCGCACGCCGGTGAGCGGGCCGCGTGCACAGGGTTCGTCCTGGGGGGAGGAAGGAGAAGACATCGGCCTCAATCTCTAAAGTTCTATTTATAGAGTTTATGAGGCGAAAGAAAAGCCGCGCAAGGCGGCTTCTGGCTGAATCGATCCGGGTTTTCCCCCAGATCGGTGGGCTTCGGCTTACTTCAGCAGGCCTTCGGCCTTCATCGCTTCCTGAACGGCGGGGCGGGCGGCCACGCGGGCGTGCCAGGCCAGCACGTTGGGGAAGCCCGAGATGTCCAGGCCCGTGGGCTTGGTCCAGTTGGTCACGGTGAACAGGTAGCCGTCGGCCACGCTGAAATGCTCGCCCATCAGGTACTGCTTGTTGGCGAGTTCGCTGTCGAGCCATTCGAAGCGGGCCTTGAGCTTGTCCTTGGAGATGGTCTTGGCTTCTTCGGGCATGGCCGGGTTGAACAGCGGGCTGAAGCCCTTGTGCATCTCGGTGCCGATGAAGGTCAGCCATTCCTGCAGGCGGTAGCGCGGCATCGTGCCGTTGGCGGGCGCGAGGTTCTTGGTGGGGGCGAGGTCGGCGATGTATTGCACGATGGCCGGGCCTTCGCGCAGGCGGGTGCCGTCGTCGAGCTCGAGCATCGGCACGTAGCCCAGCGGGTTGATGCCGTAGTAGTCGGTGCCGTCCTGCAGCTTGTGGCTCTTGGTGCTGGCCAGCACGGGCTCGAAGGCGATGCCCGCTTCGTGCAGCGCGATGTGCGGGGAGAGCGAGCAGGCGCCGGGCGAGTAGTACAGCTTCATTCGAAAACACTCCAATGGATAGAAGGAAAAGATCTGTGTGACCGCAGGGGATGCTAGCGGGTTTGGCCGCATCGCGTTTTTGTCCTACGGCGGCTTGCGCGCGCCGACTATCGGGTGGCTGGTCGGGGCTTCCTACAGTCCGGACACGGCGGCACATGCCCGCTGCAAAGCAACCAAGGAGTGGTTCACCATGCTCAAGTACGCGATCATTTTTGCGGTCATCTCGCTCGTGGCGGGTCTGCTGGGCTTCGGCGGCGTGGCGGCCGGTGCGGCAGGCATCGCCAAGCTGCTGTTCGGCCTGTTCCTCGTGCTGGCGGTGCTGTTCGTGGTGCTGGCCGCACTTGGTGTGGGCGCGGTGAAGAAGGCGCTCGATTGACCGCCTTGCCGCATGCCATGCACCTGTCGCACATCGACCTGCGCCTGAACTACGAGGTCGACGCCCTGGCGCATCTGCGGCTGAACATCGAGGCCGCGCGCACGGGCGCGCAGGCGGTGCTGGCCGAGACGCTGACCATCGAGCCGCCCGCGCGGCTGCGGGTGGGCTGCGAGGCCGACAGCGGCAACCGCTTCGTGCGTTTCGACGCGGTGCCCGGGCCGCTGACCATCGCCTACCGCGCGACGGTGCGGCGCCCGGTGGTGCATGTGCCGGCCACCTTGCCCGAGGCGCCGGTGAGCCAGCTGCCCGACGCGGTGCTGGGCGACCTGTTGCCCACGCGCTATTGCGAGTCCGACCTGCTGGCGCGCTGCGCGCAGCAGCTCTTCGGCGACCTGCCGCCGGGCATCGGCCGCGTGCAGGCGATTGCCGACTGGATCCACGACAGCATCGTCTACGTGCCGGGCAGCAGCGACTCGACCACCACGGCGCGCGAGGTGTTCGTGCAGCGCGCCGGCGTGTGCCGCGACTTCGCGCACCTGGGCATCACCTTCTGCCGCGCGCTCAACATCCCGGCGCGGCTGGTGGTGGGCTACGTGTGGTTCGACGAGCCACCGCAGGATTTCCATGCCGTGTTCGAGGCCTGGCTGGGCGGGCAGTGGGTGCTGTTCGATCCGACGCGCATGGCGCCCGTCGACCGGCTGGTGCGCGTGGGCACGGGGCGCGACGCGAAGGACGTGGCCTTCTCCACGATCTTTGGCGCCGTGCGCATGACCGACAAGAAGCTCACGGTGCAGGAACTGCAGGACGAACGCGCGGCGCCGCCGCGCACGCCGGCGCCCAGCGGCGAGTTGCGGGGCATCGAAAAGCCCGATCCGGTGCCGGAGCCTGCGCAAGCGCCCACCTGATGGGGGTTGTTTGCTATTAAATAAATAGCAAACTCCACAATGTCGACAGGGGTTCTGGCCATTTTTGGCGTGGCCCTCTAGCTTGTCCACACCGGGGGCACGACAGGGCATCGCCGCTTAAAATTAGTGCCCTTTTTTGCGCCGCGCACGCGTCCTGTGGTGCGCTCCCTTTTCCAATGCTGTACCCCGAAGAATTCGATGTGATCGTCGTCGGCGGTGGCCATGCCGGCACCGAAGCCGCGCTCGCTTCCGCACGCATGGGCGCCAAGACGCTGCTGCTCTCCCACAACATCGAGACGCTGGGGCAGATGAGCTGCAACCCGTCGATCGGCGGCATCGGCAAGGGCCACCTCGTGAAGGAGGTCGACGCGCTCGGAGGCGCCATGGCCATTGCCACGGACGAGGCGGGCATCCAGTTCCGCATCCTCAATTCGAGCAAGGGACCGGCCGTGCGCGCCACGCGGGCGCAGGCCGACCGCGTGCTGTACAAGGCCGCGATCCGCCACCGCCTGGAAAACCAGCCGAACCTGAGCCTGTTCCAGCAAGCCGTCGACGACCTGATGATCGAAGGCGACCGCGTCGTTGGCGCCGTCACGCAGGTGGGCATTTCTTTCCGCGCACGCACCGTGGTGCTGACCGCGGGCACGTTCCTCGACGGCCGCATCCACGTCGGCCTCGACAACTACCAGGCCGGCCGCGCGGGCGACCCGCCGGCGATCAGCCTGTCGGCGCGCCTCAAGGAACTGAAGCTGCCGCAGGGCCGCCTCAAGACCGGCACGCCGCCGCGGCTCGATGGCCGCAGCATCGACTTCTCGAAGTGCACCGAACAACCGGGCGACGGCATGCCCGGTGGGGCAGGGCCGATGCCCGTGTTCAGCTTCATGGGCAAGGTCGAGATGCACCCGCAGCAGATGCCGTGCTGGGTGACGCACACCAACCAGCGCACGCACGACATCATCCGCTCGGGCTTCGACCGCAGCCCGATGTTCACCGGCAAGATCGACGGCGTCGGTCCGCGCTACTGCCCGAGCGTCGAAGACAAGATCAACCGCTTCGCCGACAAGGACAGCCACCAGATCTTTCTCGAGCCCGAAGGCCTGACGACCAACGAGTACTACCCGAACGGAATCTCGACCAGCCTGCCGTTCGACATTCAGTACCAGCTGGTGCGATCGATGCCGGGCCTGGAAAACGCCCACATCCTGCGCCCGGGCTACGCCATCGAGTACGACTACTTCGATCCGCGTGAACTCAAGAGCAGCTTCGAGACCCGTGCGATCCGTGGCCTGTTCTTTGCCGGACAGATCAACGGCACCACCGGCTACGAAGAAGCGGCGGCCCAGGGCCTGTTCGCCGGCATCAATGCCGCACTGCAATGCCGCGGCGAAGACGCCTGGCTGCCGCGCCGCGACGAGGCCTACCTGGGCGTGCTGGTCGACGACCTGATCACCAAGGGCGTGACCGAGCCGTACCGCATGTTCACCAGCCGCGCCGAGTTCCGGCTGCAGCTGCGCGAGGACAACGCCGACATGCGCCTGACCGAAGCAGGGCGCAAGCTGGGCCTCGTGGACGACGCACGCTGGGATGCTTTCAGCCGCAAGCGCGACGCTGTTTCACGTGAAACAGAGCGACTCAAGTCGATCTGGGTGAACCCGCGCAACCTGCCGGCGACCGAGTCGGCCCGGGTGCTGGGCAAGGCCATCGAGCACGAATACAACCTGGCCGACTTGCTGCGCCGGCCCGACGTGAACTACGAAACCCTGATGTCGCTGGACGGCGGCAAGTACGCCGCCAGCACGGCCTTGGGCGAATCCGAGATCGAACAGATCGAGATCTCGGCCAAGTACTCCGGCTACATCGAGCGCCAGCACGACGAAGTGGAGCGCGCCGCCCACTTCGAGAGCCTGAAGCTGCCAGCCGATTTCGACTACGGCCAGGTCAAGGCCCTGAGTTTCGAGGTGCGCCAGAAGCTGGACAAGCACCGGCCCGAAACGCTGGGGCTGGCATCGCGCATCTCGGGCGTGACGCCCGCCGCGATCTCGCTGTTGATGATTCACCTGCGCAAGGGCGGGCACAAGGCCTTCGCCCGCGATGCCGCCGAGACGGCCACGACCACCGAAGCTGCTGCCACCGAGCCGCACACCGCCCCATGAGCACGACGCCCCTCGACACGCTGCGCGCAGGCGCAGCCGCCCTGGGCGTGGCCCTGTCCGACACACAGGGCGAACAGCTGCTGGCCTACGGCACGCTGATGCTCAAGTGGAACAAGGTCTACAACCTGACGGCGGTGCGCGACCCGGCCGGCGTCATGACGCACCACCTGCTCGACAGCCTCGCGGCCGTCGCACCGCTGCAGCGCGAGTGGGCAGGGAAGGGCAGGCTGCTCGACGTCGGCTCCGGCGGCGGTCTGCCGGGCGTGGTGATCGCCATCATGCGGCCCGACATCGAGGTCAGCTGCCTCGACGCCGTCGCCAAGAAAGCCGCCTTCGTGCAGCAGGTGGCGGCCGAACTGGAGCTGCCGAATCTGCGCGGCCTGCATGCGCGGGTCGAATCGCTGGCGGGCAGCTACGAGGTGATCAGCTCGCGCGCCTTCGCGTCGCTGCCCGATTTCTTCAACGGCTCGGTGCACCTGCTGGCACCGGGCGGTGTCTGGCTGGCCATGAAGGGCAAGGTGCCGACCGACGAACTGGCCGTCTTGCCGGCCGGCGTCGCAGTGTTTCACGTGGAACAACTGACGGTGCCAGGCCTGGATGCCGAGCGCTGCATCGTCTGGGCGCGCAAAGAGGCCGCCTGATTTCGTAAAAGATGCGACGGCGCCGGCAAAAGCCGGTGCCGGAGCAATCTTCCCGGCGCTGGCCTGCCTTAGACTCGAAGCCTCCCCCTGGCTCTCTTTTTCGAGGCAAATCCCATGTTCGGCATCGCTGACTACGGCGCATTCGTCGCCGCCATCGTCCTGTTCCTTCTGATTCCCGGCCCGGGCAATCTGGCGCTGATCACCTCGACCAGCAAAGGTGGCATCCGCGGCGGCCTGGCAGCGACCTTCGGCGTGATCCTGGGAGACCAGGTCCTGATGTGGGCGGCGGTGGCGGGCGTGTCCGCCGTGCTGGCTGCGTACCCGGCCGCCTTCAAGGCGGTGCAGTGGTTGGGCGCCGCCTACCTGGCGTGGCTCGGCTTCAAGATGCTCCTGGCCAAGCCCGGCGCGGCGCCGATCCTGAACATCCGCCCGAGCCATTTCCTGCGTCAGACCTTGATGATCACCTTGCTGAACCCCAAGGCGATCGTGTTCTACATGGCCTTCTTCCCGCTGTTCGTCGATCCGGCGCGCCACCAGGGCGTCGTCACCTTCGGCGCCATGGCCGTGACCATCGCCGTGTTGACCTTCCTGTACGGCCTGACCTCGACGCTGCTCACGCACTTCCTGGCCGAGCGCATCCGCGCCAATCCCCGCATTTCCGGCGTGCTCGAAAAGCTGGCCGGCACCTTCTTGATCGCCTTCGGCATCAAGCTCGCGATCTCGCGCTGACCGACCCCGACGACCCGCACTGACGACACATGGCCAAGATTTTCTGCATCGCCAACCAGAAGGGCGGCGTCGGCAAGACCACCACCACTGTCAATCTCGCCGCCGGCCTGGCCAAGGTGGGCCAGCGCGTGCTGATGATCGACCTCGATCCCCAGGGCAACGCCACCATGGGCTCGGGCATCGACAAGCGCCAACTGGAGCTCACGGTGTACGACGTGCTGCTCGAGTCGGCCTCGGTGGCCGAGGCGCGGGTGAAGTCCGACAAGCTCGTGGAGGCCGAAGCCAGCTACGACGTGCTGGGCGCCAACCGTGAGCTGGCCGGCGCCGAAGTCGAAATGGTGGCGCTCGACCGCCGCGAAAAACGCCTGCGCACCGCACTGGCCGCGGTCGGCGCCGAGTACGACTTCGTGCTGATCGACTGCCCGCCGAGCCTGAGCCTGCTGACGCTCAACGGCCTGTGCGCCGCCCATGGCGTGATCGTGCCGATGCAGTGCGAGTACTTTGCGCTCGAAGGGCTCACGGACCTGGTCAACACCATCAAGCAGGTGCACGCCAACCTCAACAAGAACCTGCAGATCATCGGCCTGCTGCGTGTGATGTTCGATCCGCGCATCACGCTGCAGCAGCAGGTGAGCGAGCAGCTCAAGTCCCACTTTGGCGACAAGGTGTTCGACACCGTGATCCCGCGCAATGTGCGCCTGGCCGAAGCACCGAGCTACGGCCTGCCGGGCGTGGTGTTCGACCCGGCCGCCCGCGGCAGCCAGGCCTTCATCGCCTTCGCGGAAGAGCTGGTCGCCAAGATGCCGCCCGCGAGCGCCTTTGCCTCCGGTGCGGTGGCGCCGCCGGTCACGCCGGCGCCGCGCGTGGTGCCCGACCTGCCGATTCCCGACGATGTGCTGGCCGCTGCGCCTTCCGCTTCCGTCGCCGACACCGACCCAAACCCCGTCTGACGCCCGCCCAAAGGGCGGCAGGCGCTATCAAGTTCGTAGCAACCAGCCATGAGTGAACCCCGCATCCTGCTGCTGCCCGGATGGCAGAACAGCGGCCCCGGCCATTGGCAGACCCGCTGGGAGTCGGTCTACGGCGACCACCGCGTCGACCAGCACGAGTGGATGCGCCCGCTGCGCGGCGACTGGTCGATCCGCCTCGAAGAAGAAGTCCTGGCCGCGCCGGGCCAAGTGGTGCTGGCTGCGCACAGCCTCGGCTGCATCCTCACCGCCGCCTGGGCGGCCCATTCGCGCAACACGCACAAGGTGCGCGGCGCGCTGCTGGTGGCCCCTGGCGACCTGGAGCGCGACGACCTGCGCCAACTGATTCCCGGCTGGGCGCCCATCGTGCGCCAGCCGCTGCCGTTTCCGGCCGTGCTCATCGCCGCCAACGACGACCCGTACTGCGAAGCCTCGCGCTCGAAGCAGCTGGCCAGCGACTGGGGCGCACGCTTCATCGACGCCGGCACCGGCGGCCACCTGAACGCCGAATCCGGCCTGGGCGACTGGCCCGAAGGCCGGCAACTCCTGAACGACCTCTCGAAAGACACGCACTGATGGCGACCAAGAAACCCAAGGGCCTGGGCCGCGGCCTCGAAGCGCTGCTCGGCCCGACGGCCGCACCCTCCGCCGATCCGCTCGGCAATGGCGGCGACCGCGCCACGGAAGAGGGCGGTGCACCGCAGAACCCCAACACCCTGAAGCTCGACCAGATGGTGGCCGGCGTCTACCAGCCGCGCACCCGCATGGACGAGGGCGCGCTCTACGAGCTGGCCGAGAGCATCAAGGTGCAGGGCATCATGCAGCCGATCCTGGTGCGCCGGCTCGATGCCGAATCGGCCGCGGCCAAGAACGCCGAGTACGAAATCATCGCGGGCGAGCGGCGCTTCCGTGCCGCCCGGCTCGCCGGCCTGGACACCGTGCCGGTGCTGGTGCGCGACGTGCCCAACGAGGCCGCCGCGGCCATGTCGCTCATCGAGAACATCCAGCGCGAAGACCTCAACCCGCTGGAAGAAGCCCAAGGCCTGCAACGCCTGGTGACCGAGTTTGGGCTCACTCACGAAATGGCGGCCCAGGCCGTCGGCCGTTCGCGCAGTGCCGCCAGCAACCTGCTGCGCCTGCTGAACCTGGCCGAGCCCGCGCAGCTGATGCTGATGGCCGGCGACATCGACATGGGCCACGCACGCGCGCTGCTGTCGCTCGACCGCGGCACACAGATCACCGCCGCCAACCAGATCGCCGCCAAGAAGATGTCGGTGCGCGAGGCCGAGGCGCTGGTGAAGAAGCTCGCGGCCGAGTTCACGCTCACGCCCTCGCGGCGCGGCAATGCCGGCGAGAAGTCGCGCGACCTGCAGCGCGTGGAAGAAGAGCTGGCCGACCTGCTGACGGCCGAGGTCGAGGTGCGCATCAAGAAGCGCACGAAGCGCGGCGAAAGCGGCGAGCTGGCGATCCACTTCGGCTCCATCGAAGCACTCAACGGACTCATCGAGCGCATCCGCCGAACGGCCTAGTTCGACCTGTGTTGCGAAGACGGACCCCAGCGTTCGTTTGATTGATTCCTGCAATCCTTTGCGCGTATCCTCGATCGCGGTTTTTCTTTCAGCCCTGCAAGACCACCACCATCGAAACGAGGGAGTCCACCATGCCGTTCTTCGCCACCAAGTTCCCACTCGCCGCAGTCGTCGTCGGCGCGCTGCTGCTCACGGGCTGCGCCACCACCGACATGCAGATGGGCAGCCAATCGGCCAAGACCATGGCCACCGGCAGCGCTGCGGGCGGTGCCACCTCGGGCGAGAGCAGCCAGCTCGAGCGCTGCGAATCGCCACTGGGCACCGTGTCGCTGGTCGAGAACGTCAACGCCGGCTGGTACACGATCCTCACGGGCGAGTACCGCCTGCCGCCTACTGCAAATCTGTTGCGTTTGCTGGTGCAGCAGTCGAACTGCTTCATCGTGGTCGAGCGCGGTGCCGCCGGCATGAACGCGATGACGCGTGAACGCGCGCTGCAGCAGTCGGGTGAGATGCGCGGCGGCAGCAACTTCGGCCGTGGCCAGATGGTGGCGTCCGACTACGGCCTGTCGCCCGAGATCGTGTTCAGCAACAGCGATGCAGGCGGCATCGGCGGCGCGCTCGGCGGCCTCGTGGGCGGCGGCCGTGGCCGTGCCATCGCGGCCGTCGGCGGCAGCATGCAGACCAAGGAAGCCAGCGCGCTGTTGACGCTCATCGACAACCGCTCGGGCGTGCAGGTTGCAGCAGCCGAAGGCAGCGCCTCCAAGACCGACTTCGGCGCCTTCGGCGGCCTGGCCGGTCGCAGCGGTGCCGGTGGCCTCGGTGGCTACACGAACACCGCGCAGGGCAAGGTGATTGCCGCAGCCTTCATGGACGCCTTCAACCAGATGGTTCGTTCGCTGCGCAACTACAAGGCGCAGACCGTGCGCGGGCAGGGCCTGGGTGGCGGCGGCCGCCTGGGCGTGGACGGCGGTGCGGCACCGTCGCAGACCTACGTGCCGCCGGAGCAGGCGCCGGCGCGCCGCCGCAAGTAAACAACGCGGGCCTTCGGGCCACGAAAAAAGCCCGGCGCTCTTGCGAGCCGTCGGGCTTTTTCATTGATGCGTGATCGCGAGGGGTCAGAGGCTGAAGATCTTGCCCGGGTTCATGATGTTCTTCGGATCGAGCGCGCGCTTGATCGTGCGCATCATGTCGATCGCGCCCACGCCGGCTTCGGTCACCAGGAAGTCCATCTTGTGCAGCCCGACGCCGTGCTCGCCCGTGCAGGTGCCTTCGAGCGCCAGCGCGCGGCTCACCAGCGCGTGGTTCAACTCTTCGGCCTTCACGCGCTCTTCGGGGATGTTCGGGTCGAGCAGGTAGCCGAAGTGGAAGTTGCCGTCGCCCACGTGGCCGACGAGGAAGTAGGGGATGCCGCTGGCATCGGCTTCGGCCACCGAGTCGAGCAGGCAGTCGGCCAGGCGCGAGATCGGCACGCAGGTATCGGTCGAGATCACGCGGCAGCCCGGGCGCGACTGCACGGCCGCGAAGTAGCTGTTGTGCCGCGCGGTCCACAGGCGGGTGCGCTCTTCCGGCGTGCTGGCCCACTCGAAGGCGTTGCCGCCGTGGCCGCTTGCGAGTTCCTGCACCGTCTCGGCCTGCTCCTTCACGCCGGCGGGCGAGCCGTGGAATTCCATCAGCAGCATCGGCTCTTCACGCAGGTTGAGCTTGGCGTAGGCGTTCACCATGCGCACCGTGTTCACGTCGATCAGTTCCACGCGCGCGATCGGCACGCCCAGCTGGATGGTCTCGATGGTGGTGCGCACCGCGGCCTCGATGCTCGGGAACGAGCAGATCGCCGCCGACACCGCCTCGGGCAGCGGGTAGATGCGCAGCGTGACCTCGGTCACCACGCCCAGCGTGCCTTCGCTGCCCACCATGAGGCGCGTGAGGTCGTAGCCGGCCGACGACTTCTTGGCGCGCGTGCCGGTGCGGATGATGTCGCCGCTGGCCGTGACCACTTCGAGCGCCAGCACGTTCTCGCGCATCGTGCCGTAGCGCACCGCGTTCGTGCCGCTGGCGCGCGTGGCCGTCATGCCGCCGATGGAGGCGTCGGCGCCCGGGTCGATGGGGAAGAACAGGCCCGTGCTCTTGATCTCTTCGTTGAGCTGCTTGCGCGTGACGCCCGGCTGCACCGTCACCGTGAGGTCGTCGGCGTTGATCGACAGCACCTTGTTCATGCGCGACACGTCGATGCTGATGCCGCCTTGCACGGCAAGCAGGTGGCCTTCGAGCGAAGAGCCTGCACCGAAGGGGATGACCGGCACGCTGTGCTCGCTGGCGAGCTTCACGGCATCGGCCACGTCCTGCGTGCTCTCGGCGAACACCACGGCCGAAGGCGGTGGCGCATCGAAGGACGACTCGTCGCGCCCGTGCTGCGTGCGCACCGCCATCGACGTGGAACAGTTGTCACCAAAACGTGTCTTCAGCCCTTCGAGAAGGCTGGCGGGGACGTCGCGCAGATGAAGCGCCGGCATCAGGTGCGAGGTGGAGGTCGGGGCGTTCATCGAGGCTGTCTCCTGAAGGGGAATGGGGTCGGGGATCGGCGATTATTTTAAGGAGCGAGCACCATAATGCGCTTCGGAAAAAAACATGAACCCCACGACATTCAACGCACTCGCGGCCTTTCCTTCGCAACTGGAGGCCCACTACGCGGTCATTCCCGAAGCCTTCCGGCATTGGGCGCCGCCGTCGTGGGAAGGCGTGCCCAGCGAAGCCTTCACCGCCATCGAGCAGCTGTGCCATGTGCGCGACATCGAGATCGAGGGTTACCACGTGCGCTTTCGCCGCACGCTCGCCGAGACCCATCCGACGCTCGCATCGATCGACAGCGAGCCGCTGGCCATCGAACGCCACTACGGCGCGGCCGACGCGGCGACGGTGCTCGCCGAGTTCCGCCTGGCGCGCGTGCAGACGATGGAAATCATCACGCAGCTGAGCGACGCGCAGCTCGCGCGCACCGCCGTGTTCGAGGGCTACGGCCCGCTCACGATGCGCAGCCTCATCCACTACCTGTGCAGCCACGACCAGCAGCATCTGGCCGGACTGCAATGGCTGGCCGGCAAGATCGACGCCGCCGGCCCTTCGACCTGAACCGAGGAGCGCCCATGGGCAACCGACTTTCCCAGATCGCCACCCGCACCGGCGATGACGGCACCACCGGCCTGGGCGACAACACCCGCGTGCCCAAGGACCACCTGCGCGTGCACGCGATGGGCGACGTGGACGAACTCAACTCGCACATCGGCGTGCTGCTGTGCGAACCGCTGCCAGAGCCCGTGCGCGAGCTGCTGGTCGATGTGCAGCACCAGCTCTTCAACCTCGGCGGTGAACTCTCGATGCCCGGTTTCACGCTGCTCAAGCCCGAGGCGCTGCTGCAGATCGACAACGCACTGGCCGACCACAACGCCGCCTTGCCGCGTCTGGCCGAATTCATCCTGCCCGCCGGCACGCGCGCCGCCTCGCTCGCGCACGTGTGCCGCACCGTGGCGCGGCGTGCCGAGCGCGCGGTGGTGTCGCTGGGCGCCACCACCGAACTCAACGACGCGCCGCGCCAGTACCTCAACCGGCTCAGCGACCTGCTCTTCGTGCTCGCGCGTGTGCTCAACCGCATGAACGGCGGCGACGACGTGTACTGGAAGAGCGAGCGCATGGCCCGCGCGGCCGCCGCCGAATCCGAAGACCACTCCCACGGGACGACGCCATGAAGAAGCTTCACATCACCACCGCATCGCTCGCCGCCATCGCCGCCGCGCTCTGGCTGCCCGTCACCGCGCAGGCGCAGAGCGCCGACAACCCGCCCCAGGCCCAACGCGCCCACACGATCAAGTCGCCCTCGCGCAGCGGCAAGGTCGTGGGCAGCGTGCAGCGCGGCACCAACGCCGCCGGCCGCGGCGTCAACCGCGCCGATGCGGCCACGCGGCGCGGCGTGAGCAACGTGTCGGAAAAGGCCAGCCGGCCCGTGCGCAACGTGGGCGAAGCTTTCGGACGCAAGCTGGCGCCGGGCTCGAGTGGGCGCGCGGCGCCACCGCCTGTGGGGCCGCAGGGCAACGCGCCTTGATTCGCTGTTGCTGAGTTGTTGTTCAGGGCGTCGCTCCCGCCGACGCGGTACCTTGCTCCGCGAATGTCCTCCGCCCTTCGGGCTCCCCCTTGATTTCGCTGCGCAAGGCACCGCATCGGCGTGAGCGTTGGGCAGTGCAGTCGTTGATCGACCGGCACAACGACAGCGCTCAGCGGGCGCAGGACACTGGGTGCTTCCCGCAGCGAAATCAAGGAGGAGGCCGTAGGCCGGGGGACATTCGCGGAGGGAAGTACCCAGTGTCCTGTGCACGCGCCCCGAACCCAGCCTCAAGAAAACGAGAAGACATGGCCAGAAACATAGAGATCAAGGCCCGCATCGACAGCGTCGACCGCATCGCAACCATCGTCGCGACACTCGCCGACCAGGGCCCCATCGAGATCGCGCAAGACGACACCTTCTTCCGCTGCGAACACAGCGCCGACCGCCTCAAGCTGCGCACCTTCGCGCCCGACCGCGGCGAGCTCATCTTCTACCGCCGCGCCGACAGCACCGGCCCGAAGGAATCGTTCTACCTGATCACGCCCACCGCCACGCCCGACGCGCTGCGCGAATCGCTCGCGCTCGCCTGGGGCCAGGCCGGCCGCGTGCGCAAGCAGCGCCGCCTGTTCCTCGCGGGCCGCACGCGCGTGCACCTCGACCGCGTCGAAGGGCTCGGTGAATTTCTCGAACTTGAAGTGGTGCTGCAAGAGGGCGAGTCCGCCGACGCCGGCGTGGCCGAAGCCCATGCGCTCATGGCCCGGCTCGGCGTGGCTGAAGACCAGCTGGTGCAGGGTGCCTACGTCGACCTGCTGCGGGCGCAGCAGCAAGCCGTCTGATTGATCAGCGCCAGCCCGCAGCCTTGAGCTGCTCGGCGAGTTGCTCCGCCACCTTGGCGTAGCCCTTCGCGTTCGCATGGATGCGGTCCGAGCGCAGGGCCGCGTCCGACAGCACGCTCGAATACACACCCGCAACCAGCAGCGCCTGCCCCGACTTCGCCACGACCTCTTCGTAGAACGGCGCGTCGCTGAGCGAGCCGACCACCGCGCGCATCGCATCGGGCGCCGGCGTGGCCAGCACCGCCACATGCGAGGTGTGCGCGCGCGCCTGCTCGATCAATGCCGCAAGGTTCTCGCGCGTGCTGGCGGGCGACACGCCGCGCAGCATGTCGTTGCCGCCGATGCCGATCAGGATCGCGTCGTAGCTGCCGGCGGACAGCAGCGCGGGCAGGCGCTCCAGTGCACCCGCCGAGGTGTCGCCGTTGACGCCCGCGTTCTCGACCTGCCAGCCCGTGAGCTCGCCCAGCTTCGCGGGCCACGCCGTCTCGGGCGATGCGCCGTAGCCGAAGGTCAGGCTGTCGCCCAGCGCCAGCACGCGGGCATCGGGCTTCAACGCGTTGGCTGAGGCCTTTCGTTTGCCGCATGCGGAGAGCAGCAGGGCGGAGGCCGGCACGCCGGCGAGCATCTGGAGGAGGTGGCGTCGCTTCATGTGGCGCGCAGCTTAAACGAGGCCGCGCGGCCGTTGGCGCTTGCCCCTTCGCTTGCTCGGAAAGCGCATAAGCCTCTCCGTTTTCGTTCCTTCCCGGCACGGGGACAGCGGCGAAGAATCGCGGCCCTGCACATCCCTTCACTGCCACCGAGGTCCGACGCCATGCTGCCGCCGCTGTTCACCCGCCATCGTTTCCTGCGCCATGCGGTCGCACTGTCCGCCGCCTTGCTCACCGCACCGCTCGCGGCCTGGGCTGCGCCCGCCAGCGGCGAGCCCGTGTGGTTCGGCGTGAGCGGTCCGCTCACCGGACAGAACGCGCAGTACGGCGCGCAGTGGAAGGCCGGCTTCGACCTTGCGCTGGAGCACATCAACGCGCAGGGCGGCATCCACGGCCGGCCGCTGGCCTACAACTTCGAGGACAGCCAGAGCGACCCGCGCCAGTCCGTCGCCATCGCGCAGAAGCTCGTGAACGACAAGCGCGTGCTCATCGAACTGGGCGACTTCTCCAGCCCCGCCTCGATGGCCGCCTCGCCCATCTACCAGCGCGCGGGCCTCGTGCAGCTGGGCTTCACCAACTCGCACCCCGACTTCACCAAGGGCGGCGACTACATCTGGAGTCCGTCGATCAGCCAGGCCGATGCGCAGCCGCTGCTGGCCGACTTGGCCGTGAAGACGCTGGGCTTCAAGCGCATCGCCGTGCTCTTCCTGAACACCGACTGGGGCCGCACCAGCAAGGACGTGCTCGTGAAGGCCGCGCAGGAGCGCGGCGCGCAGCTGGCCATTGCCGAGGGTTACCAGCCCGACGAGAAGGACTTCCGCTCGACCCTGGTGCGCGTGCGCGACGCCAACCCTGACGGGCTGGTGCTCATCTCGTACTACCCCGACGGCGCGCTCATCGCGGGCCAGGTGCGCAGCGTGGGCCTGAAGCAGCCCATCGCCGCCGTGGGCTCGGTGTACTCGCCCAAGTTCATCGAGCTCGGCGGCGCGGCCGTGAACGGCATCCACACCAACACCGCCTTCTTCCCCGAAGAGCCGCGCACCGAAGTGCAGGCCTTCGTGAAGAGCTTCCGCGCCAAGTACAGCAAGGAGCCCGACGCCTTCAACGCCTATGCCTACGACGCCGTGGTGTACGCCGCCGCCGCGCTGCGCGAAGCCGGCCCTAAGGCCGACCGCAAGGCCGTGCGCGATGCGTTCTACAAGATCAAGGACGTGCCCAGCGTCATCTTCGGCAAGGCCACCTTCGATGCGCAGACGCGCCGCGTGATCGGCGTGAAGAGCGTCAACCTGGTGGTGAAGGACGGCAAGTGGGCGCAGATCGACGAGAAGGCGGCGGCGCTGGCATCGGCCAAGTAGATGAGCTTCACCTCCTTCTTCGACCACACGGTCAACGGCCTGATCATCGGCAACATCTATGCGTTGCTGGCGGTCGGGCTCGCGCTGATCTTCGGCGTCTCGCACCTCATCAACTTCGCGCACGGCTCGGTCTACACCGTGGGCGCGTACATCGGCTGGGCGAGCATCACCTACCTGCACACGCCGCTGCCGGTCACCATCGCGCTGGTGGTGATCGGCTCGGGCGCGCTCGGCATGCTCATCGAGCGCGTGGGATTGCGGCCGTTGCAAGGCGCCGCGCGCATCGCGCCGCTGCTGGCCACCATCGGCATCAGCTTCGTGCTCGACATCCTCGTGCAGCTGGTGTTCAGCCCCGACCCGCGCGCGCTGCCCACGCAGCTGCCCGACTGGCGCCTGCAGATCGGCACCGGCACCATCGGCGCGCTCGACCTGCTGATCGCGGGCATCGGCATCGCGAGCGCGGCCGTGCTGTTCGGCTTCCTGCGTTTCACGAAGCTCGGCTGGGCCGTGCGCGCCACCGCGCAGGACCGCGACGCCGCGCAGCAGATGGGCGTGGACGTGAACCGCGTGAACCAGACCGTGTTCGCCATCGCCGCCGCACTGGGCGGGCTCTCGGGCCTGCTGGTGGGCATGTACTACAACAACATCAGCCCGGCGATGAGCTTCCAGGCCACGCTCAAGGGTGTGGTGGCCACAGTGGTCGGCGGCGTGGGCAATGTGCCCGGCGCCATCGTCGGCAGCCTGCTGCTGGGGCTCATCGAAAGCTACGGCGTGGCCATTCTAGGCACGCCGTACCGCAACCTGTTTGCGTTTGCACTGCTGCTGGTCATCCTGGTGTGGAAGCCCAACGGCCTCTTCGGCCGCCAGCGTGCGCTGCCGCCCGAGCCGCTCACCGGCACTTTCATCGCACCGAGCAAGCCGTGGCGCGTGCCGCCGCGCCTGTTGCTCGCGCTGTTCGCCGCGGCCGTGCTGCTGCCGCTGTTCGATCCGTCGCCCTACGTGCTGCAGACGCTCACCAACGCGTGGCTCTACGGTGCGCTTGCCCTGAGCCTCACGCTGGTGGCCGGCACCATCGGCCAGATCTCGCTGGGCCACGCGGGGCTGCTGGCCATCGGCGCGTACGCCTCGTCGCTGCTGGTGCTCGACCTGCACCTGCCCGTGGGCACGGGCATCGTGGTCGCGGGCGTGCTCACCTCGCTGATCGGCACGGCGCTGATCTTCCCGGCCTTCCGGCTGCGCGGGCACTACGTGTCGATCGCCACGCTGGGCATCGGCGAGATCGTGGCGCTGACCATCCTCAACTGGGAAAGCCTCACGCGCGGGCCCATCGGCGTGTCGGGCATTCCGCCGCTGTCGCTGTTCGGCCGCGATGCGTCGTCGAACGAGGCGATCTACTGGGCCTCGTTCGGTGCACTGGTGTTGCTGGCGTTGCTGCAGTGGCGCCTCTTGCGCTCGCACCTGGGCCGCACCTTCCGTGCGGTGCGCGAAGACGAGGTGGCCGCGCGCGCCTACGGCGTGAGCCCCGACCGCTACAAGGCGCTGGCCTTCGGTTTCGGCGGCTTCGCGGCGGGCGTGAGCGGGGCCTTCACCGCGCACATGTACTCGTACATCAACCACGAGACCTTCGGCTCGCAGATCTCGATCCTCGCGCTCACGATGGTGATCCTCGGCGGGCTCGGGAACATCAGCGGCGCACTGCTGGGTGCGGTCGCGCTCGTGAGCCTGCCCGAGCTGTTCCGCGTGACGGCCGAGTACCGCATGCTGATCTACGGCGTGGCACTGCTTCTGTTGATTCGCTTCCGTCCCCAAGGCCTGCTCGGCACCGTCTGAAAGAACCACACACCATGAGCCACCTCAACGACTACCTCGCCGAGAAACGCACCGCCGTGCTGGCCCGCAACGCCGCCGTCGCGGCCGGCACTGCGCAGCCCTCGCAGCTCAAGGCCAGCGTGCGGGCCGAAGGCCGCAGCGGCGTGCGCCGCCTGCGCATCCGCGAGCACCAGGTGATCAGCGACAGCCCGCCCGATTTCGCGGGCTACAACCTCGGCCCGAGCTCGCCCGAGCTGCAGCTGGGCGTGCTCGGCACCTGCGTCACGCACATCTTCCTGATTCAGGCGGCCGAACGGCAGGTGCCGCTCGAAAGCCTCGAGGTCGAGGTGACCGGCGTCATCGACCCGCGCGGCGGCAAGCCGGGGCACGAGCAGACACCGATCTGGCCGCACGAGATCGGCTACACCGTGCACATCGATTCGCCCGCCAGCCGGGAAGAGATCGACGCGCTGTTCGAAGCGGTGGAGCGCAACTGCCCCATCCTCAATCTGCTGCGCAACCCGCAGGCCATTCGCGCCGAGGTGAAGCTCGTGAACTCGAAGGCGAAGGTCGCCGATGCCGTCGCTGCTTGAGGTCCGAGGCCTTGTGCGCCGCTTCGGCGGGCTCACGGCCGTCAACGCCGTCGACCTGCAGGTGGGCGAGGGCGAACTGCTGAGCGTGATCGGCCCGAACGGTGCCGGCAAGACCACGCTGTTCAACCTCGTCACCGGCCTCGACAGGCCCGACGCCGGGCAGGTGCGCTTCGACGGCCACGACATCACCGGCCTGCCCGCGCAGCAGCTCGCGCAGCGCGGCCTCGCGCGCACCTTCCAGCACGGGCGCGTGTTTGCGAACCTCTCGGTGCTCGACAACGTGCTGGTCGGCGCCCACACGCGGCTGCGCGCCGTGAAACCGCGCGTGGGCGGTGTGCCGGGCCTTGGCGCGCTGGCCGAGCTGGCGCTCGCGCTGGTGCAGCCGGGGGCGGTGCGGCGCGAGGAAGAAGCGCTGCGCGACGAGGCGCGCGAGATCATCGCGCTCTTCGGCGAACGGCTCACGCCGCGCACCGACCATCCGGCCTACAGCCTCTCGTACGCCAACCGCCGCCGCGTGGAGATCGCGCGCGCCCTCGCGCTGCGGCCGCGCCTGCTGCTGCTCGACGAGCCCACGGCCGGCATGAACGAGAGCGAGACGGCCGAGATGCTGGAGATCATTCGCGGCCTCAAGGCGCGCGGCCAGACCATCCTGCTGATCGAGCACAAGCTCGACCTCGTGATGCAGCTGTCCGACCGCGTGGCCGTGCTCGACGACGGCCGCAAGATCGCCGAAGGGCTGCCCGACGACGTGCGCAATGACCCCGCGGTGATCGAGGCCTACCTCGGCCATCGCCAGGTCGGCGAAGCGCAGGAAGAAGCGGTGCCCGCATGATCGCCACCGTCGCGCGCACCGGCCTGTCGCCTTCTTCCCTCTGGGGAGAGGGAAGAAACGACGATCTGCCTGAACGCGCCATCGCGCAAGCTTCGGTGGGCGCTGTCCCGCCACTGCTGCAGCTCCAGAAGGTCAACAGCTTCTACGGCCCCGTGCAGGCGCACTTCGACCTCGACATCGAAGTGCGCAAGGGCCAGATCGTCAGCCTGCTCGGCGGCAACGCCAGCGGCAAGTCGACCACGATGAAGATCGTGCTCGGCCTGCTCAAGCCGCGCTCGGGCGAAGTCACGTTCAACGGCGAGTCGACGCTCGGCCTGAGCACGCCGCAGATCATCCGCAAGGGCATCGGCTCGGTGCCCGAGGCACGCCGCCTGTTCCCCGCGATGACCGTGCGCGAGAACCTGCTCATGGGCGCCTATGCGCGCCGCGACCGCGCGGGCGTGGCCGACGACCTGGAACGCATGCTCGAGCTGTTCCCGCGCGTGGCGCAGCGCCTGGGTTTCCTGGCCGGCACGCTCTCGGGCGGCGAGCAGCAGATGGTGGCCATGGCGCGCGCGCTCATGGGCCGGCCGCAGCTGCTGTGCATGGACGAGCCCACCATGGGCCTGTCGCCGCTGTACGTCGACAAGGTGCTCGAGCTCATCGCGCGCATCAACGCGCAGGGCGTCTCGGTCTTCATGGTCGAGCAGAACGCCAGCCTCGCGCTGCAGATCGCGCACCACGGCTACGTGCTGCAGACGGGCCGCATCGTGCTCTCGGGCCCGGCCCGCGCGCTGCTGGCCGACGCGCGCATCCGCGACGCCTACCTGGGCGGCGAAGGTGCCGCCCGCACCGCCTCCTGACCACGACGACCCCTTTGCCGCGAGGAAGACCTTCACCATGCCCCTGACCCTCGACCACGTCGTGATCGCCGTGCACGACCTCGAACGCGCCATCGCCGACTACGCCGCGCTCGGCTTCCACGTGCTGCGCGGCGGCGACCATCCGGGCCGCAGCACGCACAACGCGCTCGTCGTGTTCAGCGACGGCAGCTACTTCGAACTCATCGCATGGCGCGAACCGGCGCCCGCCGAGCGCTGGTGGCAGTTGCTGCAGCGGCACGGCGAAGGCATCGTCGATTTCGCCTTGCTGCCGCGCGACACCGCCGTCACCGTGGCCGACGCGAAGGCGCGCGGCCTCGTGCTCGAAGGCCCGCTCGACGGCGGACGCGTGCGTCCCGACGGCGAACACCTGCGCTGGCAGACCGCGCGCGCCCCGTCGGCCGACCTGCCGTTCCTGTGCGGCGACCTCACGCGGCGCGCCCTGCGCGTGCCCGAGGGCGCCGCCCGCGTGCATCCCAACGGCGTGCTCGGCGTGGCCAGCCTGGCCATCGCCGTGCGCGACCTCGACGCCACGCTGGCGCGCTACCGCGCCTTGCTGGGCACCGTGTCCGACGACACGGCCACGCACATCGGCGAGCCTGTGGCCGTGCCCGCCAGCCAGGTGCGCGTGGCGGTGATCGCATTGGGAAGCAGCGTGCTCGTGCTGTCGTCGCCGCGCGACCGTGCGCCGGCGGCGGAGCTGGGCGGCGACGCGCTCGCGCAGCGCCTCGCCGTGCGCGGCGAAGGCCCTTACGCGCTGGTGCTGCACACCGACCGGCCGCAATCGACCGGCACCTTCGACCTCGCACGCGCGCACGGCGCGTGGATCGAACTCGACTTGCCGCCGGTGGACGCGCTGGAGGCGCAAGGCCGCGTGCGTGCCGACGCGGCGAACAGCACGGTGGGCGGGTAGGGCCTTACCTGCCGCCCAGGTGCGCCTTGCGCAGCGCGGCGCGCATCTTCTTCTGCAGCGCCGGCCCGCCCTTTTCCAGCGCGGCCGCGGGCGCGCCGCTCTCGGCCGTCACCGGCCGGTGCTTGCGCCCCCAGATGCCGAGCTGCGTGATCACCGGCAGCAGGTCGATGCCCACCGGCGTGAGGCTGTAGAGCGCCTTCTGCTTGTGCGTGGGGTCGTCGGTCTTGCTGAGCACGCCGTGTTCGACCAGCGTGTTCAGCCGCTCGGTGAGGATGTTCGAGGAGATGCCTTCCTCGGACTGCAGGAACTCGCGGAAGTGCCGCTTGTCCGCAAACATCAGGTCGCGAACGATCAGCAGGCTCCAGCGGTCGCCGACGACTTCGAGCGCGAGGTTGATCGGGCACAGGGACTTCTGCTGGATGGCCATCGGGGTTCCGCCGGTTCAAGAAACTGCTTGCATTTTCGCATCGGTTTGAGAATACTGAAACTGCTTGCATTTCAAGAGCGGTTTTCGCAAGCGACTTTCAGGAGGCTCCGATGCGAAAGCTCATCGTGCAAATGCAGATGTCGGTCGACGGGTATGTGTCGCCGGCCAACGGCGATCTCGACTGGCAGCTGTGGGGGTGGGGCGACCGGTGGCGCTGGGATGCGGCGCTCAAGCGCGACTTCAACGCCGTGTTCGCGGGCGTCGACACGATCCTGCTGAGCCGCAAGATCATCGAAGAGGGCTACCTCGACCACTGGGGCCGCGCGGCGACGCGCTTTCCGGCGAACCCCGACTACGCCTTTGCCCAGCGGGTCATTGACGCACGCAAGGTCGTGCTCACCAACAAGCTGAAGGCCTCGCGCTGGGAGCGCACCGACATCGCACGCGGCGCCATGGCCGACGAGGTGAACGCGCTCAAGCGCCAGCCGGGCAAAGACATCCTGACCATCGGCGGTGTCGGCTTTGCGTCGTCGCTCACGTCGGCGGGGCTGGTCGACGAGTTCCAGTTCTTCGTGAACCCCACGGCCGTCGGCGCGGGCCGCTCGTTGTTCCACGACACGCGCCATGGCCATGCGCTGCGCCTGCTCGGATCGACCGCCTACGACTGCGGCATGGTGGTGAACCGCTACGCGCCTGCGTGAAATGCGTGACATGCGTCGTGGGCGTGCAGGACAACACGCCGCGCGGATACCTGCGCTTACCGTATTTCATCGGACGGCGACCTGAAGCATCGCAAGCAGACACATGCGCTGCACACAATGGAGGCGTCATCACAGACACACCAAAGGAGTTCCAGATGATCTTCCGTACCAAGCGCCTGACCACTGCCGCCGTTGCGGCGCTCGCACTGTCCCTGGCAGCAGGCAGCGCGCTGGCGCAAGATCGCCGGGGCGACGACCAACGCCCGGGCGGCGGGCGCTACGAGCAGCGCGATGACCACCGTCCTGGCGGCGGTCGTTATGACCAGCGCGACGATCACCGTTCGCACCGCGGCCCCCACGCCGGCTATCGCGGCGACCAGGACTTCCGTGACGGCCGTCAGTTCGACCGCCGGGGTTTCCCGCAGCCGCACACCGAATGGCGCCGCGGCGGCCGCGTGCCGACCGAGTACCGGGGCCGCAACTACGTGGTGAACGACTGGCGCGCCTACCGCCTGCAGCAGCCGCCGCGCGGCTACCAGTGGGTGGGTGTGGGCGGCGACTACGTGCTCGCGGCCATTGCCACCGGCCTCATCGCGCAGATCATCGCGGGTCAGTAAGCCTTCGCACCCCGCGTACGCCGCACATGCAAAAACCGCCACAGGAGACTGTGGCGGTTTTTCTTTGGGGGAGGAGGGTGTCAGGCCACCGCGGTGGCGGCCGACTGGGCGCACACGTTGCGCCCGGTGATGGTGAGGCGCAAACCGCCGCCATGCCATTCGAGCCAGTTGAGATCGACATAGGCGTCGATGTCGCGATCGTCGATGCGATCGGCCTGGCGGCTTTGCAGCAGCTCGACCGTGGCGGGCAGGGCACGTTTCAGGCGTTCGCGTTTCTCCGCTGCATCGGCCGCCTTTTGGGCGGCCCGGGTGGCCTGTAGTTGCTGCTGCTGCTGCGAAGTCGATGCCATTGCTGATCCGTTCCGGGAGCCAAGGAATTAACCCGAATGTACGCCGCTTGTGTGAAGCTGCGCGCATTCTTTTCAACCCTGGAGCCGGAAGTGTCGATTTCGTTGCGCTTGAGCTAAATCTCGTAGTGAGACACCTTGACCTCGTCGCCCAAGGCCTTCTCGACAATGGCGCGCGTCAACGTCGGCGCAAACGACTCGATGAACGCGTAGACATATTTGCGCAGGTAGGTGCCGCGCCGCACCGCCAGCTTGGTGAGGTTGATGCCGAACAGCCGTCCCGCATCGAGCGCGCGCAACTGCGTGTCGCGCTCGGCCTCGTAGGCCACGCCGGCGACGATGCCCACGCCCAGGCCCAGCTGCACATAGGTCTTGATGACGTCGGCGTCCATCGCGGCCAGCACGATGTTGGGCTGCAGACCGCGCTGTTCAAACGCCTCGTCGATGCGCGAGCGGCCCGTGAAGCCCGTGTCGTAGGTGATCAGCGGATGCTGCGTGAGTGCCTCCAGCGTGAGTGGCGCGTCGAGCAGCGGATGCCCCGGCGGCACGATCACCGAGTGCGTCCAGCGGTAGCAGGGCAGGGCGACCAGTTGCGGGTAGTCGCCCAGTGCCTCGGTGGCGATGCCCACGTCGGCCTCGCCGTCGAGCAGCATCTGCGCGATCTGCTTGGGCGAGCCCTGATGTAGGTGCAGTTTCACGTTCGGGAACTGCGCGCGGAATTCCTGCACCGCCACCGGCATCGCATAGCGCGCCTGCGAGTGCGTGGCTGCCACCGAGAGCAGGCCGCTTTGCTGCGCCACGAACTCCTGGCCCGCGTGCTTGAGGTTGCTGCTTTCCATCAGCATGCGCTCGATGATCGGCAGCACGTGGCCGCCAGGCTCGGTGAGGCCCGTGAGCCGCTTGCCGGCGCGCACGAAGAGCTCGATGCCGAGCTCTTCCTCGAGTTCGCGGATCTGCCGGCTCACGCCGGGCTGCGAGGTGTGAAGGGTGTGGGCGACCTCGGTCAGGTTGAAGCCGCAACGAACGGCCTCGCGTACCGAGCGCAGTTGTTGAAAGTTCATCGGGCGCGCAGGAGGTGAAAAGAGGTCCGGACCCCAGGTCGGGGCCGACCGGCGATTCTCGGCAGAAGCGCTTATGCGGGGAACGATGCGTTTGTTGGTTTCACATGAGCAAAACATCTATGAAGCCCTTCTGCATGGGGAAGTTGATATTTCGCACGACTGTGCTAAAGTTCGCCGCATGGACGCCAAGACCCAGAAAAGCGAACTCACCCGCGCCGCCATCGTCGGCGCGGCGATGCACCTCGCGCTGGCCGAGGGGTTGGAGGCCATTTCGTTGCAGGCCGTGGCGAGCCGCCTGGGGCTGTCCAAGAGCGGCGTGTTCTCGCGCGTGGGCTCGCGCGAGGCGCTGCAGAAGGCCGTCATCGAGGAGTACGGCCGCGGCTTCCTGGCCGAGGTGTTCGTGCCCGCCATGCAGAAGCCCAAGGGCCTGCCCCGCCTGAACGACATCGTCGCGCGCTGGATCGCCCGCACGCGCGACGTCGAAGCGCAGAACGGCTGCCTCTACGTGGCCGGCGCCTTCGAGTTCGACGACCGCGAAGGCGAGCTGCGCGACCTGCTCTTCGACGAGATCACGCGCTGGCGTGCCGCGCTGCGCCGCACGGTGCTGCAGGCGGTCGAAACCGGCGAGCTCCAGGCCGACACCGATCCCGCCCAGCTCGTGAGCGAGATCAACGGAATCATGATGAACCAGCTGCACGACGCGCGCTTCCTGCGCGACGGGCATGCGGCCGAGCGCGCGGGCCAGACCTGGCAGCGCCTTCTTTCCAGCTACCGCGCCTGAGGCGCACCCGCAGACGACGGCCACCGCCTCTTCGTTTGCCTTAATTTCGCACCACCGTGCGATAAAAAAAGGAGAAGCACCATGCTGATCATTGCCCTCTTTCTCGCCGCCTACGCGGTCCTCCTCGGTGTGCGCGGCGTGCAGGACACGCTGCGCAGCCTGCCGCGCAGCAACCAGGACTGGGTCTGGTATTGAGCCCCTGAACGAAAGCCTTCCCCATGACCACCACCACCCACACCACCGCCCCCGTGGGCTACTACAGCGCCAGCCCGTTGATGCGCGCGATGCGCTTCGGCCTCGGCGCCTCGCAGCGCCTGTGGCCTGCCCTCGGCGTGCGCGCGGCCTACCGTGTGTTCGGCACGCCGCTGCCGCCCAAATGGCTGTACCGCGGCCAGCAGCCCGGTGCCGACTGGCGCCGCGAGGCCTGGGCGTTCGAAGACGCCAACCTCGGCATCTACCACCTCGCCGCGCAGGACTCGGGCGCCGAGTCGGCGCCGGTCGTGCTGCTGGTGCACGGCTGGGGCGGCCACGCGGGCCAGATGCTGCCGCTGGCGCAGGCCGTCGCTGCGCAAGGCCTGCGGCCCGTGCTGCTGGAGATGCCGGCCCACGGCCGCAGCGCGGGCACGGCCAGCAACCTGCCGCAGTTCGCGCGCGCCATCGACTACGTGGCGGCGCGGCTCGGCGCCGACGGGCACGTGCTGCGCGCGGCGGTCGCGCATTCGCTGGGGGCCAATGCGCTGGCCTACGCGGCGGGGCGCGGGCTGCCGGCGCAGCGGCTGGTGCTGCTGGCACCGCCGGCCTCGCCGCGCGAGTACACGCGCTACTTCGCGCAGGTGTTCGGCCTCAGCGAGCGCACGCGCGCGGGCATGCAGCGCCTGATCGAGGCACGCGAGGGCATCCTGATGCAGCAGCTGGAGCCGGCCGCCGTGGGCCCGCGCATCGCGCAGCCGACGCTCATCGTGCATGACCGCGACGACCGCGTGAACCGCTTCGCCGACGCCGAGGCCTTTCGCGACGCGATCGCCGGCGCGCGGCTCTTTCCCACGCAGGGCTGGGGCCATCGCCGCATCCTCAAGGAGCAGGCCGTGCTCGCGCAGGTCACGCAGTTCCTGGCGTAGCGGCCGGCGGTCATGTGCGCGTGAAACGGCGCCCCTAAACTGGGCGCCACCCATGGCCTTCGCCGTGGACGACGCACACGACCACACATGGGCAATCGTTCCTGGCTCTATCTCGAACACAGTCTTCCCGACACCGAAGACGCATCGGCCGACGAAATCGCCGAAGCCAACAACAACTTCCCCGTGCTCTGGCAGCTCCTGCTGGCCGATGGCGCGGCCGGCGACGCCATCGACCACCAGCGCGTCTTCGGCGATGCGGGCACCGACAACCTGGTCAGCGACGCGCACGCCGCGCTCGCGCGCATCCGGCAGCTGCACGCCTTCGTCGAGCGGCACCCGATGCTGCACACGCTGCCGCAGATCGCGCTGCAGTTCGAGGCCGTGGCGCTGCACCTGGCCGAGCTGATCGACGACACGCCCGACGACAGCACGCCGCGCTTCTCGGCGAACCTCGACGAGTTGTCCTGGCTCGGCGGCGATGCGGATGGCGAGGGCTTCATCGAACGCAACCGCCGCGAGTGCAATGAACTGTGGGCCGAGGTGCAGCGCTGCATCGACAGCGGCAACCACCCGGGCGTCGACGCGGCGCTCGGCATCCAACGTTTCGCCGACTGGGAGTCCTGGGCCTGGCAGTTCGGCTTCGGCAGCCTGTCGCATCCGTACTTCGACGGCTACGAGGCGCCGCGCGACGAGCGCTTTGCCGACTTCGAACCCGAAGAAGACGAAGACGACGGCGAACGCCCCGACTACGACAACCACCTGGGCGGCGACCTCTGGCGCTTCGAGGTCGACGGCCGCTGGGGCGTGATGCGGGTGGTCTACGACGACGACGGGCGCAGCCAGCGCACCACCGTGGTCGAGCCCGCGTGGGACGACATCCGCTACGCCGGCGCCGACGATCCGCGCCTGCTCTGGATTTCGCAAGGCGAGCGCTCCGGCCTGCTGCTCGCCGACGCCGAGGCGCCGCGCGTGCTGCTCAAACCGCAGCTCGACGAGGTCTGGGCCTTCGAGGGCGACGTTGCGACGGCGCTGGTCGGCGACCACGTCGGCCTGCTGCGCACCGACGGCAGCTGGCTGCTCGCGCCCTCGGTCGACGAGGTCTGGAGCTTTGTCGAAGGCCGGGTGCGTGCCCGCGTGGGCGAGCGCATCGGGTACGTCGACCTGCAGGGCCAGTGGACGATTGCGCCCCGGTTCGAAGAAGCCGAAGACTTCACGCCTTTCGGCCTCGCGCCCGCGCGCGGTGACGAGGGCGGCTGGGGGCTGGTGCGCGCGGACGGCGAATGGGCCGTGCCGCCGCATTTCGAAAGCCTGCAGTGGCGCCACGACTGGGAGGGCTTCGACGCCAAGCGCGACGGCAAGAGCGGGCTGCTCGATGCGCAAGGCCGCGTCATGATCGAGCCGGTGTACGAGCAGGTCGACCTGCTCGAGGAATACCCGATCGAGATCCTGACGGCCGAAGACACCGATCCGTCGAACGAGCGCGGCACCCCGGCCCGGCCGAAGCGCTTCGCCGTGGAACGCTCCGACGGCCTGTGCGGCCTGATCGATGGGCAGGGCCGCGTGCTCGTGCCCTTCGACTACGGCCGCTTCGAAACCCTGGAGCCGCTGACCGGCGAGGAGCGCGCGCACGCCATGGTCCGGCGCGACCTGGTGCGCGTGGCGTCCAAGGGCGGGCGCACGGCGAAGAACGCGCCCTGGCTGCGCGGCATTTACGACGTGGCCGCCGGCCGCGAGCTGGTGCCGTGCCGGCACCGCACGCTGCAGCCGCTGGCCTGGGGCACGCAGGACATCGGCTGGCTGGTCGCCGATCCGGTGCCGCGCGCCGCGAAGGTCGAGAAGGGGCAACTCGCCGTGGGCGTGCTGCGCGCAGACGGCGCCGTGCTGCACCCGCAGGCCTACCCGTGGATCACGGCCGCGTTGTCGGTCGCCGACGGCTGGATGGCCGTCGCGGTCCGCTCGCAGCTGTGCAAGCGCTGGAGCGTAGGTGAGCCGGTGCAGGCCGCGCGCAACGACACCGGCCTGTACGTCTGGCTGCATGCCGACGGCCGCGAGCAGGCGCACACCGAACACATGGCCGCGCGTCATGCCGCCGGCGACCTGCGGGCCGCCTACGAGCTGGCCTGCCACCTGCGCGATGGCGAGGGCATCGAAGCCGACCCGCGCGAAGCCCTGCGCTGGATGGCACGCGCCGCCGGCGTGCGCGAGCCGGGCGACACCCCCGCCACCGCGTCGCCCGACGGTCTGCCCGTGGCGATGTGCGAGCTCTCGAAGATGCTGCGTTGGGACACGGCCGGCCTCGGCGCCGAACCCGCCTTGGCGCGCGCGTGGCTGCTGCACGCCATCGCCCATGGCGGCGAGGACGACGCCGCCACGCACGCCCATCTCGGCTACATGCTGAGCGAAGGCGAGGGGGGCGAGCGCGACCTGGAAGGCGGCATGCGGCACTACGAACGGGCCGCCGAGCACAACCACACGATGGCGCTCTACAACCTCGGCCTGGCGCACAAGCTCGGCGAACCGGGGGAGCCCGACCTGGCGCGGGCGATCGGCTACTTCCGCCGCGGCCACGAAGCCGGCGACGTCAGCGCCACGATGCAGCTGGGCCGCACGCTGTGCCGGCACGCCGGGGCGCTGGCCGAACAGGGCCAGGGAGAAGCGGAAGTGAAGGCCCTGTACGCCGAAGCCCTCTATGCGCTGCAGAAGGTGGCGGAAGACAGCACCCAACGCCAGCAGGGCTGGGCCTGCTACGAGCTGGGCTGGATGCGCATGCAGGGTCAGGGCGCGCCGGAAGACGCGGCAGCCGCCGAGCGCTGGCTGCTCAGCGGTGCCGCGCTCGATGACTGCGAAGAGAACCTGGAGAGCCAGCGCGCCTGCGTGGAATCTCTGGCAGAGCAGTTCTACGGCGACCGCGAAAGTCCGCTCTTCGACGAGGGCAAGGCCCGAGAGTGGGCGCAGCGGGTGGAGGCGCTGCCCGCTGCGGCCCCGGATCAACCGGAGTGAGCCGGTTGATCGGGGTTCTGGCGCTCAGCGCGCCGGAACCGGATCGGGCAGTTCGATCTTGATGTCCAGCACTTCGAGGTTGTCCTGGGTTTCCAGGTGCACCTTGATGTCGTCGGCGTTGATCGACACGTACTTGGAAATCACCGCCACCAGCTCGCGCTGGAGCTCGGGCAGGTAATCGGGGCGCTTCTTGCCGCTGAGGCTGGAGCGCTCGTGAGCGAGGATGATCTGCAGGCGCTCCTTGGCGACGCTCGCAGTCTTCTTCTTCTCACCAAGCAGGAACGAAAGAAACGACATGCCTACTTGCTCCCGAAAATCCGTTTGAAGAAGCCGGGCTTCTCGGCGTCGACAAAGCGCATCGGCTTGTCTTCGCCAAGGAAGCGCGCGACCACGTCGCTGTACGCCTGGGCCACGTCGGTGTCCTTGTCGTGGATGGCGGGCACGCCCTGGTTGGAGGCGTGCAGCACGCTTTCCGACTCGGGGATCACGCCGATCAGCTTGATGCGCAGGATGTCCTGGATGTCTTCCAGCGAGAGCATCTGGCCGCCGGCCACCCGGTTCGGGTTGTAGCGGGTGATCAGCAGGTGTTCCTTGATCGGCTCGCCGCCGTCCTTGGCGCGCTTGGTCTTGCTGCTGAGCATGCCCAGGATGCGGTCCGAGTCGCGCACCGAAGAGACTTCGGGGTTGGTGACGATCAGCGCCTCGTCGGCGAAGTGCATCGCCATCATGGCGCCGGTCTCGATGCCCGCGGGCGAGTCGCAGATGATGTAGTCGAACTCCATGGCCGACAGGTCGTTCAGGATCTTCTCGACGCCTTCCTGCGACAGGGCTTCCTTGTCGCGCGTCTGCGAGGCGGCCAGCACGAACAGGTTGTCGCACTGCTTGTCCTTGATGAGCGCCTGGCTCAGGTTGGCCTCGCCCTGGATCACGTTGATCAGGTCGTACACCACACGGCGTTCGCAGCCCATGATCAGGTCGAGATTGCGCAGGCCCACGTCGAAGTCGATCACGGCCGTCTTCTTGCCGGCGAGCGCAAGGCCCGACGCGAAGCTGGCGCTCGTGGTCGTCTTGCCGACGCCGCCCTTGCCCGAGGTCACCACCACAATTTTGGCCATCGCCATTCCTTCTTGTTTCGATTCAGTTGTCGATTGATGCTCAGCGCTGCCGCGTTCCTGGTTTTTCATCAGGGAATCGCGTCGATCGCTATTTTTTTGCCGTCCAGGCGCACCTGGGCGGGCTTGCCCAGCACGGGCTCGGGCAGCGGCACTTCGTTCGTGCGGTAGATGCCCGCAATGGCCACCAGCTGCGCTTCCATGCAGGTCGAGAAGATCCGCGCCTCGGTGTTCCCGCGCGCGCCGGCAATGGCCTTGCCGCGCAGCGGCGCGTACACATGCACGTTGCCGTCGGCAATGACTTCGGCGCCGAAGCTCACGATGGCCGTCACCACCACGTCGCCGCCACGCGCGTAGATCTGCTGGCCCGAGCGCAGCGGCTTGTCGATCAGCAGCGTGCCGTTGGCCGGCACCGGCAGCTCGCGCACGATCTGCGGGGCCTCGGAGGCCGCAGGCGCCTCGGCGGGCGGGGCCGGCGGCCGGGGCGCGGGCGCCGAGGGCATGGCGGCCACCGACAGGCCGGCTTCACGCGCCGCGGCATGCTGCTCGGGGCTGCCGCCGCGCACGGCGATCGGCTGGGTCTGGTGGCGCGCCAACAGGCTGCGCAGGGCGGCAAAGTCGATCTCGGGGGCGGGAGTGTCGGCCTCGGCCGCCAGTTCCTGCAGCATCGAGAGGTCGATCACCACCGGCTCCTGCTCGAAGAAGTCGGGCGAATCCGCCAACTGGGCGTCGAGCGCCTCGGCCAGCACGTCGAGGTCGGCTGTCTTGAGGATCACTGCGATCAGCGGCAGTGTGGCGCTCTTGAATTCGAAAACCGCCTTGGTACGAGCGGCGGAAACATCGGCCATTGGAAAACGTGTGTGAACGTCGGTGCGAAAAGCGTTGGAGTCTAACGGGCGCCGGCCAAAGCCCGGTGACCGGCGCCGTGTTCACTGACCCCGCACAACAGTTATTGCACGAGGTTTCACTTTGTCTGCTCTCAGGCGTTGCGCGAACGGCCGAGCAGGGCGTAAAGGATGATGGCCCCGAAAGTGGCGGTTCCGATGCCGCCGAGCGCGAAGTCGCCGAACTTCAGCGTGAAGTCGCCGGTGCCGATGATCAGCGTGATGGCGGCCACGATCAGGTTCTTGTTCTGCGAGAAATCGACCTTGTTGTCGACCCAGATCTTGGCGCCGGCAATGGCGATCAGGCCGAACACCACGATGCTCACGCCGCCCATCACCGGCAGCGGAATGGCCTGGATCAGCGCGCCGAACTTGGGGCTGAAGCCCAGCACCAGCGCAATCAGCGCCGCCACCACGAACACCGCCGTCGAGTAGATGCGCGTGGCCGCCATCACGCCGATGTTCTCGGCGTAGGTGGTCACGCCGGTGCCGCCCGCGGAACCGCTGATGACCGTGGCGATGCCGTCGCCGATGAAGGCGCGGCCCATGTACGGGTCGAGGTTGCGCCCGGTCATGGCCGTCACGGCCTTCAGGTGGCCGAGGTTTTCCGCCACCAGGATGATCGCCACGGGCGCGATCAGCAGCATCGCGTTGGCTGTGAACACCGGCGCCGTGAAGGTCGGCAGGCCGACCCAGGCCGCGTTGGCGATGCCGCTCAGGTCGACCGGCTTGCCCAGGCCCATGCCGTTGGTGAGCGCGGCGTACACCAGCGTGGCCAGGATCAGGCCGATAAGGATCAACAGGCGCTGCACCATGCCGCGTGTGAACACCGCCACCAGGCCCACGCACAGGAAGGTCACGGCCTGCATCCACGAGTCGAAGTTGCTGGCCGCCATGTTCTTGATGGGAATGCCCGCCAGGTTCAGCCCGATGACTGCCACCACGGCGCCCGTGACCACGGGCGGCATGAAGCGCTCGATCCAGCCCGTGCCCACGGCCTGCACGATGGCCCCGATCAGGATGTAGACCACCCCGCAGGCCACGATGCCGCCCAGCGCCACCGCGATGTTGGCGTTGGCCCCCTTGCCCGCGTAGCCGCTGGCCGCGATCACCACGCCGATGAAGGCGAAGCTCGAGCCCAGGTAGCTGGGCACCTTGCCGCCGGTCACGAAGTAGAAGATGAGCGTGCCGATGCCGCTCATCAGGATCGCGATGTTGGGGTTGAAGCCCATCAGGATCGGTGCCAGCACTGTGGCGCCGAACATGGCGATCACGTGCTGGATGCCCATCGCGCCGGTCTGCAGCCAGGGCAGCCGCTCGTCGGGCGCGATGACGGCGCCATTGGCCAGTGTGGACACCGGCTTTTCAGTCCAGTTGAACATGTGTTTTCTTCTCCTCGGTTGGTGTGTGTTTGGGGGTCGACGCGCTCCCTGGGGCGAGATTGTGGTCGATCCACCCCCTGCTGAACACGGGTGCCACCCGCAAGAGGCGTACCAGCGGGAGAAGAAAGAAAAGAAGCGCCCGGAAGGCGCAGCCCGCGCTCAGCGCGGCTGCAGCACCGCCATGGTGATGCGCGAGACGCAGGTCAGCTCGCCCGCCTCGTTGGTCAGGTCGATCTGCCAGACCTGCGTGGTGCGCCCGCGGTGCACCGGCCGCGCCGTGCCGGTGACCCAGCCGCTGGTGGCCGAGCGGATGTGGTTGGCGTTGATGTCCAGGCCCACCGCACGGTCGCCCGCGGGGGCCGAGTAGTGCGCGCCGCAGGAGCCCAGCGTCTCGGCCAGCACCACCGACACGCCGCCGTGCAGGATGCCGTAGGGCTGGCGGGTGCGTTCGTCCACCGGCACGCGGGCGCGGATGAAGTCGTCGCCCACCTCCAGGAACTCGATGCCCAGGGCGGCCACGGCCGTGCCCACGTGGTTGGCGGTCAGCGATTCGACCGAGATCTCTTTCTTCCAGATACGCATGCAGGGGTCTCCGATACAGGGGGTGCGAGGGCACTATAGCGACGACGGCTGACAACCGCAGTCGCCTTTGCGTGCTACCTTGGGTCGATGACCTTTTCTCCGTTGCGGCGGTGGCTCCTGGGCTCGGTGGCGGTGCTGCTGCTGGGCATCGGCGCGCTGGTGGCGTTTGTGAGTTCGCGGCTGCCGAGCGACGCCGAGGTGGCGGCCCGGATCTCCGAGGCCTTCGCGCAGCGATTCGGCGTCGGCCTGAAGGTCGGCGGCGCCCACTGGGCCTTGCTGCCGACCCCCGTGCTCGTGCTCTCGGACATCGCCACCGACCAGCCGCGTCCCGTCACGTTGCGCCGCGTCACGGCGCAGCTGCAGCTGTCGCCGCTGCTGCACCGCGTGATTGCCGTCGACGAACTCGAGATCGAAAGCCTCGTGCTGCCGCGCGAGTCGGTGCGCGCCTTCCGCGGCAAGGGCCCCAAACCGCAGGAGGGCGGCAACGTCGTCGCGCTGCCCGCGCCCTGGACGTTGGCGCCCGTCCCGCTGGAACGGCTGCGCTGGCGCGACGTGGTCTGGATCGACCGGCGCGACATCGCGCTCGCCTACGACGGCGAGATCGCCTTCGACGCGCAGTGGCGTCCGCGCCAGGTCCGCGTGGAGCGGGCCGGCGTGACGCCGCCTGCCCGCCTGCGCCTGGACCGCGAGGCCGGCCAGGACCGCTGGCGCACCCGCATCGACGTGGGCGGCGGCACGTGGAACGGTGTCTCGCGTTTCGAGACGCTGCCTGGCGGCACGCTGCGCCTGTCGGCCGAACTCGACCCGCACCAGATCGACATCGAAGGGCTGGTGCAGGCCTTCGGCCGGCGCACCTCGGTGGCCGGCAAGGTCAGCGGAAGTTCCACGCTCGTGGCCGAAGCCGACAAGGCGCAGGACCTGGGCGCGCTGATGCGCAGCCTGCACACGCGCACCACCTTCTCGGTGCAGCCCGCCACGCTGACCCGCCTCGACCTGGCCAAGGCCGTGACCACCGCCGGCATCAGCCGCGGCGGCACCACGGCGCTGGACGAACTCACTGGCACGCTCGACACCCAGGGCACCGAAGACGGCATCGTGATGCGCTACACGAACCTCAAGGCGCGCTCGGGCGTGCTCACGGCGAGCGGCAACCTGCGGCTGTTCAACCGCCAGATGTCGGGTGAGATCGCGGTGGACCTGGTCGATGGCGTGGTCGGCGTGCCGCTCAAGATCGGCGGCACCGTGGCCGAGCCCGAGGTGTCGATGACCGGCGGCGCGCTCGCGGGGGCGGCGGTTGGCAGCGCGGTGCTGCCGGGGGTGGGCACGGCGATCGGGGCGCGGGTGGGGCAGCAGGTGGAGAAGCTGTTCGGTGGGGATGAGCCGGCGAAGAAGAAGCCTGCATTGAAGCGCTGACTGGCTGCCGTCGCGTTCAGGGCGTGTGCCCAGGCCACCGGGTACTTCCCTCCGCGAATGTCCCCCGGGGCTTCGCCCCTCCTCCTTGATTTCGCTGCGGGAAGCACCCAGTGCCCTGGGCACTTGGACGCGCTGCTGGTGTGCGGCCGGCCGATCAGGAGAAGGCCTTGATCACCGCCGGCACCGTCAACACCGCCGTGTAGTAGCCCATGAACTGCACGCCCGTGTTGAAGCCGATGGCACGCGACAGCAGCCCGCCGAGCAGGCCCATCGTGAGGATCACCAGCAACCCGAGCAGCTGTCCCTCCCACACGCTGATCACCACGATCAACCCGACGAAGGTCGCGATGATCGCTTCGTGGCTCACCTTGCGCGAGACGAACAGCGCCGCGCGGCGCGCGAAGTTCATCGTGAAGGGGTAGGCCACCAGCGCCGCGAGCACCACGGCCAACATGCCGTAGCCCAGGAACTCCCAGTGGTTCAGCAGGTTGTGCAGGTTGTGCGTCTGGCCCGTGGCCGAGTCGATGGTGAACACCGGCGGCGCGTTGAACAGCGGCGCGGCGGGGCCGGCCGCCACGGGGCTCAGCGGCAGGCCGATGGCGATCAGCGGGATCAGCGCTTCGGCGATGTAGGTGGCCTCGGTCACGCCGTTGCGCGCGGCCAGCGTGGTGGTGAGGCGGTGGTACGCATGCTTGATGCGCGAGCCGACCAGCTCGCCCAGCACCACCGTCATCGCGACCGGGCTGAACACGAAGGTGGCGCTGGAGATCGCGGCGGTCGCGAAGGTCCACTTCACCTGGCCGCGGTCGAGCACCTTGAACGGGTTCGGGAAGTAGCCCGACCAGCCCTTCACGTCGGGCGCGAGCGAGAAGGTGCGGACCTTGTCGCGCTTCATGCGCGCACGCGCCGCGGGCGAGATCACCGAGAACAAATCGGCCACCAGCGGCCCGATGGCAATGCCCAGGAAGTAGCTGATGCTGAGCTTCACGCCGTACTTGCCGGTGAGCGCCTGCAGCGCCACGATCACCATCACGAACGGCACCAGCGTGGCCACCGAGGCCCAGCGCCCGCTCGAGAACCAGGCAATGGCCACGGCTGCCACCACGAAGATCCACGGCGCCGCCTTGGTGATGGCCGCGCCGTACGGCGCCAGCAGCACCGCGAACAGCACGGCCAGCGGCACCGCGAGAAAGGCCGCGATGATCGCGCCCGACACCATCTTGCGCAGCGCGATGTGCGGCACGCCCAGGTTGCGCAGCACGTTGGCGTCCTGCAGCAGCGGCGTGGCCATGGTGTCGCCCGGAATGCCCAGCAGCGCCGTGGGCACCGCGTGCGTCATGTGCTTGGCGACGGCAGCGGCCAGGAAGAAGGTGAACACGCCTTCGGGCGGCACGCCCAGCAGCACCACCAGCAGGGTGAGCGGTGCGAGCGTGGTGGTTTCGTCGGTGCCCGAGACGAGGCCGATGGCCGCGAACACGATGGCGCCCACGAGGCCCATGCCGGTGGCGACGAGGATCTGGTTGAAGAGAGCTGCGTCGATCACGAGGCGGCTCCTTCGGCGGCCTTGGCGGCCTGGGGCTTGTACGACGCGAACAGCTCGTAGATCTCGAGCTCCTTCATCTCGCGCACCACCACGGGCGGCAGGTCGTCCACCGAGCCCAGGTCGCCGTGCTCGGCGGCCAGTTCGGCCAGCACCTCTTCGCGCCAGCGCGGATCGGCGGCGGAGCCTTCGACCACTTCGCGCTTGGGCGTGAAGAGCTTCGCGCAGATCACGCCCGAGACCACGCAGCCGCCCAGGCCCGCGAGCATCGCGTAGGCCCGCGCCAGTTCGGGCGTGCTCACCACGCTCGCGAGCACGCGGCTCGCCACGAGGTAGCCCGTGAGGCTCACCGCGACGCCGATCGCGATCGACCACGCGAGGTGGCCCAGGTCGGCCGTGTCGCCCCATATCTCCACCAGCCGCCAGCGGGCGGGCGTTGCACTGTCTGCGTTCATTCGAGTTGTCTCCGTCTGTGGTTGTGTGACGGCCGCGTGCGCGACCGCCGCGGTGGGGGCCGCGGACCTTGGTGCGGGGCTCCCCCGCGGTGCTTACTTCTTGCGCAGTGCGTCGAGCAGTGCGACGGCGCGGTCGGTGCGCACGTCGTGCTCGGCGGCCATCTGTTTGGCGATGGCGTCGATCTCGTCGCCGGTGGCGCCCGCGACCAGCGCGATGTTGCGGGCGTGCAGCGCCATGTGGCCGCGCTGGATGCCTTCGGTGGCGAGCGCGCGCAGGGCGCCAAGGTTCTGCGCGAGGCCCACGGCCACCGCGACTTCGCCGAGTTCCTGCGCCGACTTCACGTCGAGGATCTTCAGCGCGAGCCGTGCGAGCGGGTGCGTCTTCGTCGCGCCGCCGACCAGGCCCACCGGCATCGGCATCTCGATGGTGCCGACCAGCGCGCCGCCCGCGTCCTTCTCCCATGTGGTGAGCGAGGTGTAGCGCCCGCTGCGGCAGGCATAGGCATGCGCGCCGGCCTCCACCGCGCGCCAGTCGTTGCCGGTCGCGACGATCACCGGGTCGATGCCGTTCATGATCCCCTTGTTGTGCGTCGCCGCGCGGTAGGGGTCGATGGCCGCGAAGGTGTAGGCGTCGATCACGCCCTCGACCACTTCTTCGCCGCTGCGCTCGCGCGTGGCCAGCACAGAGGATGCGAGCCGCACGCGCGCACGCGACAGCCGCAGGTCCGCCAGGTTCGACAGGATGCGCAGGCGCACCGTGCCGCCCGTGAGCTTCTCGACCAGCGGCGACACCGCCTCGGCCATCGTGTTGACCGTGTTCGCGCCCATCGCATCGCGCACGTCGACGATCAGGTGCATCACCACCATCGCGCCGCGCGGCGTGTCGCCGAACACATGCACCTCGATGTCGCGGCAGCCGCCGCCCAGGCCGATCAGCACCTTGTCGCGGCTGTTCGCCACGGCCAGGATCTCGTCGCGCGCACGCAGCAGCGCCAGCCGCGCACCGTACGGGTCGGTGATGCCGATGACCTGCACCTGCGCGCGCATCAGCGGTCCGGTGCTCGAGGCCTCGAAGCCGCCGCCTTCGCGCGCCAGCTTGGCCATGAACGAGGCGGCGGCGACCACCGAGGGTTCTTCCACCGCCATCGGCACGAGGTAGTCGCGCCCGTTCACGGTGAAGTTGCCGGCCACGCCCAGCGGCAGCTCGAAGGTGCCGATCACGTTCTCGACCATGCCGTTGGCGCGCTCCACGCCCAGCGCGCCGGGTTGCGCGAGCAGCGCCACCTCGTCGTCGGTGAGCGCGGCGGCCTGTGCGATGTGGGCCAGGCGTTGGGCGGGCGTGAGTGCGCGGAAATTGGGAATGCGGGAATCGGCGGCCATCGGTGCGTGTCTCTTCGGAAGGTGAATTCGGGAGCAGGCAATTTAGGCCGGCTGTACCGCCCGCGGAAGGCACAGTTTGGCGGGACAGTGCGGACAGTGGTGCGCCGCCACGCCTCGCTGTGTCACAGTCCAAACCCATGACCACGATCGCCGATTCGCTCGCCGACACCCTCGCGCGCCAGATCGCGAGCGGCGCCTACAAGGCCGGCGACAAGCTGCCCTCGCTGCGCGAACTCGCGCAGCTGCACGGCTATGCCAAGAACACCGTGGTGGCCGCCTTCGAGCTGCTGGTGTCGCGCGGCCTCGTCGAGCCGCGGCGCGGTTCGGGCTACTACGTGCTGGCACAGGCCACGGCCACGCCCAAGCCCGCCGAGGACGACGCCGGCAGCCTCGGCCGCGCGATGGACATCGTGTGGCTCATGCGCGAGCAGCTCAAGACGCAGCCCGATGCGGTCGCCGTGGGCGACGGCTTTCCGCCCGTCGAATGGCTGGCCGATGTGCGCCTGGACAAATACCACCCCAAGGTCGTGCGCACGGGGCTCGGCGCGCTGTTCCGCTATGGCAGCCGCTTCGGCTATGCGCCATTGCGCGACCACCTCGTGCGCAAGCTGGCCGACTTCGGCATCGGCGCCGAGCCGCGGCAGATCGTGCTCACGCACGGCGCCAACGAGGCGATGGACATCGTCATCCGCTACTTCGTGCCGCCCGGCGGCAAGGTGCTGGTCGACGACCCGGGCTACTACCCGCTGTTCGGCAAGCTCAAGCTCGCGGGTGCGCAGATGCTGGCGGTGCCGCGCCTGGCCGACGGGCCCGACCTCGAGGTGCTGGAGCAGCTGCTCATTGCCGAACGGCCGCGCCTGTTCTTCACGCAGTCGCTCGCACACAACCCCACGGGCTCCGACATCTCGCCGGCCAAGGCCTTTCGCGTGCTGCAGCTGGCGCAGAAGTACGACCTGCTGATCGTCGAGAACGACCCGCTGGCCGACTTCAAGCCCACGGCGCTGCCGCGCCTCTCGGCACTCGACCAGCTCGAGCGCACGATCTACATCGGCAGTTTCTCGAAGTCGTTCTCGGCGGCGCTGCGCGTGGGCTTCATCGCCTGCGGGGCGGATCTCGCGAGCGACCTGGCCGACCTGAAGGCGCTGATCCACGTGAGCAGCTCGGAGTACAGCGAGCGCACGGTGGACGTGATCCTGAGCGAGGGCCACTACCAGCGGCACCTCAAGCGGCTGCAGCAGCGGCTGGGCGAGGCCACGCGCGACGCGCTGAAGCTGTTCGACGCCGTGGACGCCGAGGTCTTCGCGCGCAGCCCGCAGTCGCTCTACATCTGGGCCGCGCTGCCCGGCGTGTACGACTCGCTGGCCTTCGCGAAGGAACTGCTGCCGCGCAAGATCGTGATGGCGCCGGGGCGCATCTTCAGCGTCGATTCGACGCAGGTCTCGCGCTGGTCGCGCTTCAATGTGGGCGCCATGGCCGACCCGCGCTTTGCGAAGGCGCTGCGCACCGCGTTGCGGCGGCGCGCAGGCTGACCGGCCGGCAGCGCACTAGCCGCGGTGCAGCTCGCGCAGCTGCCGGCGGTTGAGCTTGCCCACCGCCGTCTTCGGGATCTCGCGGGCGAACAGCACGCGCTGCGGCTTCTTGTACGAGGCGAGCTGGTCCGCCACGTGTGCGATCAATGCGGCTTCATCGGCCTGCTGGCCTTCGCGCAGTACCACCACCGCAGTGACGATCTCCACCCACTTCTCGTGCGGCAGGCCGATGACCGCGCACTCGCGCACGGCGGGGTGCGTCATGAGTGCGTTCTCGACCTCGCGCGGGTAGACGTTGTAGCCGCCGCTGATGATCATGTCGGAGGTGCGGTCCTTCAGGTGCAGGAAGCCGCGCGCGTCGAACTGGCCCACGTCGCGCGTGCGCACCCAGCCGCCGTCGACGAAGGTCTCGGCGTTGAGCCCGGCCGCGTTGTGGTACCCCGACACCGCCGAGGGCGCGCGCACCGCGATCTCGCCGGGCGTGCCGGGCGGCACGTCGTTGCCGGCTACGTCGACCAGCCGCAGCTCGACGTCGATCGCCGGCTGGCCGCAGGCGTCGAGCAGCTCGTCGGTGTGGTCTTCGGGGCGCAGCACCGCCAGGCACAGCGGCACCTCGGTCTGGCCGTAGTACTGCCAGAAGCGGTGCTGGCCCCAGGCCGCCATGGCGCGCCGGATCACCGCGCGCGGCATCGGCGAGGCGCCGTAGATCACGTAGCGCAGCGCGGCCACGTCGGTGTGCGCGATGTCGGGGTGCTCGAACAGCATCTGCAGCATCGTCGGCACGAGGTTGATCGCGGTGATGCGCTCGGCCTGCAGCGTGCGCAGGAAGGCGCCCGGCTCGAAGCCCGGCAGGATCACCGTGCGGCCACCGCGCAGCCAGAAGGGCAGCACGAACACGCCGCTCGCATGGATCAGCGAGGCCGCGTGCAGCATGGCGTCGTCGGGCGTGGCGGGCAGCAGGTTGAGCAGCACGTTGCGGCAGATCGCCGCGTACGAGGCCTGCGTGTGTTGCGCCGCCTTCAGCGTGCCGGTGGTGCCCGAGGTGAAGAGCGTGAGCACCACGTCGTCGGGCGGGGGCTCGAACGCCGGCGCCTGCGTGGCGCACGACAAGGCCTGCGCGAACAGGTCGGCGGCGCCGTCGAGCGACGCGCCCAGGCCCATGCAGGCCAGGCCCGACACGGCCTCGCGCAGGGCCGCCGCGCGATCGGCGAGGTCGGGGCCGAACACGAGGTGCGTGCAGCCGGTGTCGGCCACCATGCGCGCATGCTCGGCCAGCGAGAGCCGCGCGTTCAGTGGCACACGGTTGATGCCCGCCTTCACGCAGGCGAAGTCCAGCGGCACGCTGTGCAGGCCGTTGTTCAGCAGCAGCGCCACGCGCGTGCGCGGTGCGGCGCCGGCGGCATGCAGCGCATGGGCGAGCCGGCTGCTGAGCTGGTCGACCTCGGTGAAGGTCATCGACTGGTCGCCGTAGACGATGGCGGTGCGCGGGCCGTGCTGCAGGGCGCCGCGGCGGATCAGTTCAAGGTAGGTCGGGCCACGGGCGGGCGAGGGGGAAGGCAAGGCGTGTCTCCAGGAAGTTCTAGGTGTGCGAAATCGGAAAGGTGGCAGCGTCAGCGTTTGAACTCGCCGTGGCGCCCGGCGCCGCCGGCAAAGCGCGCGGCGCCGGCCTCGCCCTCGGCCGCGACGATCGGCACGCCCTGCGCGCCTTCGCGGCGCAATGCTTCGGCCAGCGGCAGGTCCCACTGCTCGAAGGCGGAGCGGCGGTCGGCCAGCATGCATTGCTGCGGGAAGGCGGCGATCTGCTGTGCCAGTTCCTGCGCGGCGGCGAGTGCGCCGCCCGGCGGCGTGGTGCGGTTCACCAGGCCCATCGCCAGCGCCTCGGCGGCAGACACCGGCCGGCCCGTGAGGATCAGGTCGAGCGCGCGCCCCATGCCCACGAGGCGCGGCAGCCGCACCGTGCCGCCGTCGATCAGCGGCACGCCCCAGCGGCGGCAGAACACGCCGAACACCGCGTCGTCGTCGGCCACGCGCAGGTCGGCCAGCAGCGCCAGCTCGAGCCCGCCCGCGACCGCGTAGCCGTTCACCGCCGCGATCAGCGGCTTGGACAGCGCCATGCGCGTCGGGCCCATCGGGCCGGCGCCGCCGCCGTCGGGGTCGAGTTCGTTGCGGCGCGCCGGGTCGCCCACGGCGCCCAGGTCGGCGCCGGCGCAGAAGTGGCCGCCGGCGCCCGTCAGCACGGCCACGCGCAGCGCGTCGTCGGCCTCGAAGCGCTCGAAGGCCGCGCGCAGCTGGGCGGCCACGGCGCCGTCGACCGCATTGCGTTTGTCGGGGCGGTTCAGCGTGAGCGTGCAGACGGGGCCGTCCACCTCCCAGGTCACGAAAGGCGTGGTCATGTGCGGGGTCCTTCCGGAGAAAAATGGCGGGAATCAGTCGGTCTCTGGCATCCTAGGAAACATTTCTTTATTTCGCAAACATGGACAAGGTATGTAATGTTCCCGTGGCGATGCCGAGCGCGCCGGAGCTGATCCTCGACCTGCTGGTGGCCGACGGCGGCACGCTGAGCTCGCAGGCGCTGTGCCGCGCGGGGGCGCTCATGGGCATCGGCGAGACCACCTTGCGCGTGGGGCTCACGCGGCTGGCGGCCGAAGGCAAGATCGCCCGCGGCGAGCGCGGCAGCTACAGCCTGAACCGCGCGGGGCCGGCGCTGTCGCGCGCGGTGGGCGACTGGCGGCACACGCGCGCGCAGGTGGTCGCGTGGCAGGGCGGCTGGCTCGCGGTGCACGACGCGGGCGTGGCGCGCGCCGACAAGACCGCGTGGCGCCGCCACAGCCTGGCGTTGTCGCTGCGCGGTTTCGCGGCGCTGCGCCCGGGCCTGCAGCTGCGGCCCGACAACCTGGCGGGCGGGCTCGAGGCCGAGCGTGCGCAGCTCGTGGCGCTGGGCCTGTCGCCGCACGCGCTGGTGTTCCGCCTGGCCGGCCTCGACCCGGCCGCGCAGGCGGCAGCGCGCGGGCTGTGGAACGTGCGCGCGCTGGCCGACGACTGCCGCCGCCTGCAGGCCGGGCTGGAGCGTGGCGAACAGCGGCTGCGCACCGTGCCGCTGGAGGTGGCGGTGCGCGAGTCGCTGCTGCTGGGGCGCGCAGTGATCGCGCACCTGGTGCGCGACCCGCTGCTGCCCGACGAACTGATGTCGCCCGCGCCGCGCACCGCGCTGCGCGCCGTCGCGCGGCGCTACCAGGACCGGGCGCGCAAGCTGTGGCGCCAGTGGCTGGCGCTGCCCGCCGCCTGAGGTCGCCGCTGTTTCAGAGCGGGCGGATCACGTCCGCATCGCCCGGCGCCGGCGCATGCAGCCGCGCCACCTCGGCCGCGCGCCGCGTGAGCACGGCGCGCTGGTTGATGTAGCCCTTGTCGGTGATCTCGCCCGCGTCGAGGCTGGGCGGTTCGGCCAGCACCAGCGCGCAGGCCGGGCACTGCGACGAGCCCGCGCCTTCGTCGCGCAGGGCGCGCAGCACTTCGGCGATGCGCGCGGCCAGCGCCCCGGGCGCGAGGGCGGCACCTTGCGGGCTGGCGAACACCAGCATGCCGATCGCGTTGCGGTCGTGGCCCGTGAGCACGATGTCCTGCACATGCGGCGCCAGCAGCGACACCAGCTTCACGCGCAGCGTGCCCACCGACACCCAGGTGCCGGTCGAGAGCTTGAAGTCTTCCGCCACGCGGCCGTTGAAGATCACGCCCTGCGTCGGGTCGCCGGGGTTCGCCAGAAAGCCGGCGTCGCCGATGCGGTAGTAGCCCTCGGCGTCGAAGGCAGCGGCGGTCTCGCGCGGCGCATCGCGGTAGCCGGGGAACACCGAGACGCCCTTGACGCGCATCTCCAGCTTCTCGCCGTTGGGCACGAACTTCAGCTCCAGCCCCGGCAGCGGCGCGCCGATGCAGCCGGCGCCGTCGAGCTGCCAGTGCGCCGAGGTGATCGCGGGCGAGGTCTCCGTCGCACCCCACGAGGTGGTGAGCCACAGCGGGCGCGCGGGCCGCACGCGCCGCGCCACGGCTTCGAGCCGCTGCCAGGTCGAAGGCGCCAGCGCTGCGGCCGCGTAGAAGGCCAGGCGCAGCCGCGAGAACACTTCGGCGGCGAGCGCGTCGTCGGCTTCGAGAAAGGGCAGCAGCATGTCGAAGCCGCGCGGCACGTTGAACAGCAGCGTGGGCTTCACCTCGCGCAGGTTGCGCACCGTCTTCTCGATCAGGCCCGGCGCGGGCCGGCCTTCGTCGATGTAGAGCGCGCCGCCATGGCACAGCACCATGTGCAGGTTGTGGTTCGCGCCGAAGGTGTGGCTCCATGGCAGCCAGTCGACGAGCACCGGTTTTTCTTGCGCGAGGAAGCGCCAGGTCTGCGCCATCATCTGCTGGTTGGCGCACAGCATGCGGTGCGTGTTGATCACCACCTTGGGCTGGCCGGTGGAGCCGGAGGTCAGCAGGTACTTGGCGTGCGTGTCGGGACCCACGGCGGCGAAGGCCTGCATGACGGCGGGCGTTTCCTTCGTCGCGCGCAACCGGTCGAAGGCCATCGCGCCGGGATGCGATTCCGCGTTGCGGCTGAACACGGTGACCGCCTCGACGCCGCAACCGGTGAGCGATGCGCCGTACACCTTCGCGTCGGAGGCGTAGATCAGCCCGGGCTGCAGCGCCTTCAACATGCCGTGCAGCCGCGACGGGTCTTTCGCCATGCGCGAGTAGGCGCTGGACAGCGAGCAGGCCGTGCGGCCGATGTGCATCGTCGCGAGCATCAGCACGGCATGGTCGATGGCGTTGTCCGAGAGGATCACGACCGGTCGGCCTGCGGGCAGGTCCAGGTCGAGCAGGCCTTGCGCGACGGCGCCGACGGCGGCGCGCAGCGCGCGGTAGTCGAGCGTGCGCCAGCCTTCGCCCGTTTCATCGCGCTCGGCGAAGGCCAACGCGTCGGGCGTCTCGCGCGCCCAGCGTTCGATCCATTCGCCGATGCAGCGCGCATACGGCTGCAGCGCCGTCGGCGAGCGCAGCACGAACGAGCCGTCGTCGAAGTCGATGCGCAGCGTGCGGGGCGGTGCGACCAGGGTGTCGTCGAGAAGGAAGTCGGTCATGTCAATCCAGCGTACCCGTCTCGGCCTTGGCGCGAATCAGGTTCAACAGCAGGGTGTCGCGCGCGGCTTCGAGGTCGGCGATGTGGCGCGTGCCCAGGGCCTCGTCCACGCCTTGCACCACCTGCTGCTTCAACGCGTCCGTCATCGAGGGCGCGCCCAGGTCCTTCCACCAGTCTTCGATGGGCCCGCCCAGGTGCGCCAGCAGGTGCTCAATGCCGCCCGCGCCGCCCGAGAGGTGCAGGTTCATGAACGGCCCCATCACGGCCCAACGCAGGCCGGGGCCGTGCGCGATGGCGGTGTCGATGTCGGCCACGCTCGCCACGCCTTCGTTGACGAGATGAAAAGCCTCGCGCCACAGGGCAGCCTGCAGGCGGTTCGCGATGTGGCCTTTCACCTCGCGCTTCACGTGGATCGGCCGCTTGCCGATGGCGGCATAGAAGGCCATCGTGCGGGCGATGGTGTCGGCCGAAGTCTGCTCGCCGCCGATCACCTCGACCAGTGGAATCAGGTGCGGCGGGTTGAACGGATGCCCCAGCACCACGCGCTGCGGGTGCGCGCAGCCCGACTGCACGCCGCTGATCGCCAGGCCCGACGAACTCGACGCAAGGACCGTCTCCGGCGGCGCGGCCGCGTCCATGCGGCGGAACAGGTCGATCTTGAAATCCATGCGCTCGGGGCCGTTCTCCTGCACGAAGTCGGCCACGGCCACGGCGTCTTCCAGGCTGTCGTGAAAGCGCAGGCGATCGACCGAGGCGCCCTCGGCGAGGCCGAAGCGTTCCAGCGTCGGCCAGTGCTGCGCCACGGCGGCGCGCAGCCGGTCTTCGGCACCGGGCGAGGGGTCGGTCGCGTTCACGTCGAGACCCTGCGCGAGGAAATGCGCGGCCCAGCTCGCGCCGATCACGCCGGTGCCGACGACGGCGACGCGCTTCACGTCGGTGGTGAGGTTCATGCCGATTTCCACCGCGCGCAGCGGCTCTCCGTCTTGGTGGTCCACGCGGCTTCGCCGGGGATGTTCTCGATCACCTTGTAATAGTCCCACGGCTCCTTCGATTCGGCCGGCGCCTTCACCTGCATGAGGTGCATGTCGTGCACCATGAGGCCGTCGTCGCGCAGCCAGCCGCCCTTGACGAACATGTCGTTGAGCTTCGTCTTGCGCAGCTGCGCCATCACCTTGTCGGCGTCGTCGCTGCCCGCGGCCTTCACGGCCTGCAGGTACTGCAGCGCGGCCGAGTAGTCGCCGGCATGGAAGGAGGAGGGCATGCGCTTGTGCTTGTCGAAGAAGCGCCGCGCCCAGGCGCGCGACTCGGGGCTCTGGTTCCAGTACCAGCTGTCGGTGAGGTACATGCCCTGCGAGGCCTTCAGGCCCAGCGCGTGCACGTCGTTGATGGTGATGATCATGCCGGCGAGTTTCATGTGCTTGCTGATGCCGAACTCCGCCGCCGACTTGATGGCGTTCACCGTGTCGCCGCCCGCATTCGCGAGCGCCAGCACCTGCGCCTTCGAGCTTTGCGCCTGCAGCATGAACGACGAGAAGTCGCTCGCGCCCAGCGGGTGCTTCACCGAGCCCGCCACCGTGCCGCCGCTGGCCTGCACGGTCTTGGTGGCATCGCTTTGCAGCGCGGCGCCGAAGGCGTAGTCGGCCGCCACGAAGTACCAGCTCTTGCCGCCGGCCTTGACCACCGCGCTCGCCGTGCCGCGCGCCATGGCCACGGTGTCGTAGGCGTAGTGCACGGTGTAGGGCGAGCAGTATTCGTTGGTGAGGCTCGACGCGCCCGAGCCCACCACGAAATACGGCTTCTTCTTGTCGGCCGCCACGCCGGCCATGGCAATGGCCGCGCCCGAGTTCACGCCGCCGATCAGCATGTCGACCTTGTTCACGTCGAACCATTCGCGCGCCTTGGCGGCGGCGATGTCGGGCTTGTTCTGGTGGTCGGCCGTGACCAGCTCGATCTTCTTGCCATTGATGGCGCCGCCCATGTCGGCGATGGCCATGCGGATCGCTTCGGCGCCGGCCGGGCCGTCGTAGTCGCGGTACAGGCCCGACATGTCGCTGATGAAGCCGATGCGGATGGTGTCGTCGGACACCTGGGCCGATGCGCCCGATGCGAATGCGGCGGCGAGTGCGAGAGCCAGGGCGGTGCGGGGGATGTTCATGTGCGTTGTCTCCGTTCGTTGTTCTTGTCTGTCGTCAACCGAGTGCGAACTCGGGCCGCGGGCCGCCCACGCGCGGCAGGCCCATGATCTGGCGCGCCTCGGACGGCGTGGCCACTTCCATGTCGAGCTCGTGGATCACGCGCACGATGCGCTCGGTGAGCTGCACGTTGGTGGCGAGTTCGCCGTGGCGGAAGTAGAGGTTGTCTTCCAGGCCCACGCGCGCATGGCCGCCCAGCAGCAGCGCCGCCACGTTGGCTTCGAGCTGCGACATGCCGATGCCGCTCACGCCGAAGATGGCGCCCCTGGGCAGCGTGTCGACCATCATCTGCAGGTTGCGCGGCGAGTACGGCATCGCGTTCTGGAAGTTGCGGTGCACGTTCATCACCAGGTTGACGAAGTAGGGCGCGTCGTCATGGCCTTCCTCGATCAGCGTGGTCGTGTCCTGCAGGATGTGCGTGGGGCTGAACACCTCCCACTCGGGCTTGATGCCGCGCGCCTTCATGCCGGCGGCCAGCTCGCGCCCGCGCGTGATGGGCGTGTCCATCAGGATCTGCTTGCCTTCGAAGCTCAGGTTGAGCGTGGTGGCGTCCAGCGTGCACATCTCGGCGCCGGCGTCCATGCCCTTGATGCGTTCTTCCCACGCGATCTCCCAGCGATCGCCCGCCAGCGGCTTCACCATGTCGCCGTGCACGCCGCCGCCGGTGGAGTTGTTGAGCACGATGTCGCAGCCGGCCGCACGGATGCGGCTGTTGATGTCGCGGTACACCTCGGCGTTGCAGGTGGCGCCGTCGTCGGGGCGGCGCGCGTGGATGGCGACCACGCTGGCGCCGGCGTTCCAGCAGCGCAGCACGTCGGCGGCGATCTCGGCGGGCTGGGTGGGGAGGTGGGGGTTCTGCGACTTGTGCGCCATGCCGCCGGTGGGGGCGATGGTCACGATCACTTTGCGCTTCGACATGCTCGGGAACTCCTGGTGTCTTTCATGGGGGCGCGCCATTATTTTTTGGAGTGCGTTCGTACTCAGTCATCGCGACGACATTCGGGGGCAGGGTTTACGCGGCGCCAGCCGCTAAAGTCGCCCCTGCGCCGTTGCGCACACAAGGAACCTCGCCATGAAATTTCTGCCCCTCGTGCTGGCCGCCGCGGCCGCGTTCACCACCCTCGGCGCCGCCGCGCAACCCGCCGGCCCCGCCACCTGCGACGCCAAGCGCGAGGCCATCGGCCGCGACATCGAGATGGCCCAGTCCAAGGGCCAGCAGCAGCGCGTGCGCGGGCTCGAGACGGCGCTGGCCGAAGTGAACCGCAATTGCACCGACGCCAAGCTGGCGGCCGAGCACCAGAAGCGCATCCGCGCCCAGGAGCGCAAGGTGGCCGAGCGCGAGCGCGACCTGCGCGCGGCCCAGGAGAAGGGCCGTGCCAGCAAGATCGCCGACCGCGAGAAGAAGCTGCACGAAGCGCAGGCCGAGCTGCAGCAGCTCAAGGGCGCGCAGTAAACAAAAAAGACAGCATGCCCCCGACCAAGCCGGCGATCCCCGCGGCCTCCCTGACCATTCCCCAGCTGCTGCAGGGCTCGGCCTGGTTCCCGCTGCTCGACGTGGGCGCGGGCGAGCGCGTGCTCGACGAGATGCGCGAGGTCGAGGTGGCCGCCGGCGCCGCGCTGTGCCGGCGCGGCGACACGCCGCTGCACTGGTACGGCACGCTCGAGGGGCTGCTCAAGTGGTCGATCACCTCCAGCGACGGCCGCTCGGTCACGCTGGGCGGGCTGTCGGTGGGCAGCTGGTTCGGCGAAGGCACGCTGCTGCGCGCCGTGCCGCGTTCGGCCGACATCATTGCGCTGCGGCCCAGCCGCGTGGCGCAGCTGCCGCTGGAGACCTTCGAGTGGCTGCACCGCACGCAGCGCGGCTTCGATCACTTCCTGCTGCAGCAGATCAACGAGCGGCTGCACTGGTTCATGGGCAGCTACGCCGCGCACCGGCTGCTCGACGCCGACAGCCAGGTGGCGCGCGCGCTGGCCGGCCTGTTCCACCCCTGGCTGCACCCGGGCAGCGAGCCGCACCTGCAGACCTCGCAGGAAGAGATCGCCAACCTGTCGGGCGTGTCGCGCCAGCGCTGCAACGCGGCGCTGAACCGGCTGAAGGAGGCCGGGTTCCTGCACATCGAGTACGGCGGCATCACCGTGACCGACCTCGAAGGCTTGCGCCGCTTCATCCAGGAATGAACGACTCCCTCTCCCCGAAGGGAGAGGAAGCCGGAGCCGCTCAGCGCTTGTGGTGCGACGCCGCCAGCGCGTACACCGGCGTGTCGATCCCTTCCATGCGCGCCTTCAGCTGCAGCGCCAGGAACTGCGAGTAGTGGCGCGACTGGTGCAGGTTGCCGCCGTGGAACCACAGCTGGGGCACCTGCGTCGGCTTCCACATGTTGCGCAGCTCGCCTTCCCACGGGCCCGGGTCCTTCGGCGTGTCGGAGCCCAGGCCCCAGCACTTGCCGACCTTGTCGGCGGTCTCGGGCGAGATCAGGTCGGCCAGCCAGCCGTTCATCGAGCCGTAGCCCGTGGCGTACACCAGCAGGTCGGCCGGCAGCTCGGTGCCGTCGGTGAGCGTGACCGAGCGTTCGTTCACGCGCTCGATGTTCACGCCGCTCTTGAGGTGGATGCTGCCGTTGGCCACCAGCTCCGAGGCGCCCACGTCGATGTAGTAGCCCGAGCCGCGCCGCAGGTACTTCATGAACAGGCCCGAGCCGTCCACGCCGAAGTCGAGCAGGAAGCCGGCCTTCTCCAGCCGCGCGTACAGGTCGGCGTCACGCTTCTTCATCTCCTCGTACACCGGGATGTGGAAGGTGTGCATGATCTTGTAGGGCACCGAGGCGAAGATCAGGTCGCCCTTGTGGTGGTCGATGCCGCTCTTCACCGCCTGCTCGGAGTACAGCCCGCCCAGCGCCAGCTCCATGAGCGACTGCGAGGGCGCGATGTGCGTGGACGAGCGCTGCACCATCGTCACGTCGGCGCCGTGCTCCCACAACGCCGCGCAGATGTCGTGCGCCGAGTTGTTCGAGCCCAGCACCACGCACTTCTTGCCCGCATAGGCCTCGGGCCCGGGGTGCTGGCTGGAGTGGTGCTGGTCGCCCAGGAAGTTCTCGGCGCCCGCCACCTTCGGCACGTTCGGGTAGCCCGACACGCCGAGCGCGAACACCAGCTGCTTCGGGCGCAGCGTCACGGGCTTGCCTTCGCGCTCCACCTGCACCTCCCAGCGCTGCGTGGCCTCGTCGAAGCGCGCCTTGGTCGCGTTGGTGGAGCTCCAGTAGTTGAGCTCCATGATCTTGGTGTACATCTCGAGCCAGTCGCCGATCTTGTCCTTGGGCGCGAACACCGGCCAGTCGTCGGGAAAGGGCATGTAGGGCAGGTGGTCGTACCAGACCGGGTCGTGCAGGCACAGCGACTTGTAGCGCTTGCGCCAGGAGTCGCCGGCCTTGGCGTTGCGCTCCACGATGATCGTCGGCACGCCCAGCCGCCGCAGCCGCGCCCCCAGCGCGATGCCGCCCTGGCCGCCGCCGATGATCACCACCTCGGGCTGCTCGGTGTAGCCCAGTGCGGCCTCTTCGTCGCGGCGCTTCTCGAGCCAGTTCTTGCGGCCCTTGTGCACGCCGTGCTCCGCGCCCTTGATGCGGTGGTCGCCCGTCTTTTCCTCGAAGCCCTTCAGCTCGGTCATGGTGGTGAGCAGCGTCCAGGCCTTGCCACCGCCATCATGTGAACGCAAGCGCAGGTGGCCGCGTCCGCGCGCCACGCGCGTCTCGAAGCCGAACCACGCATCGACCACGCCGTCGGCCTCGGTCGCCTCGCCCTCGAGCGCGAAGGCCGTGGGCTGCGTGTCGGCCAGGCGCGCCTGCAGCATCGCGCGGATGGCCCCCGCGCCTTCCTGCGTGCGGATGTTCCAGGTGAAGGCGACGAGGTCGCGCCAGTAGCTGTCGGCCTCGAACAGCGAGACGGCCGCATCGATGTCGCTGCGTGCGAGCGCGGCGGCGAAGTCGGCCAGCCATTGGGCGGCGGCCCGGGTGGGGCCGGTGGTCGGGTCTGTCATTGCATGTCTCCGTATGTCGTTGAACGAATCGAATCGAATTGCGGCGCGGCAAGGCGCACGCGGGGTTCGTGGTGCAGCTTTCGTGCCGTGCCGGGGGCGACGAAGAATCAAGGGGTTGGCGGCGGTTTTGTCGCAGGCGCCTGTCGCTGTCTCACCGAGACTGAGACGATGCATGAGAATTTGAACGACGTCTAAAATTGGACGACGTTCAAATTCAAGGGCCCAAAACCGTGACCGAACCAGAACCGCCAGGCCGCCGCGAGCGCCGCCGCACCCAGACGCTCGACCACGTCGCCGCCACCGCCATGCGCCTGTTCGAAGCCCAGGGCTACGACGCGACGACGATGGAGCAGATCGCGCAGCAGTCCGACGTGGCCAAGGGCACGCTCTACAACCACTTCGCGACCAAGGAAGCGATCCTGGCGCACTGGGTGCACCTCGAACTCGTGGTCGATGCGCAGCGCCTGCACGAGGCCATCGACCCGAAGGCGGGCTTCACGGCGCAGCTCACCGGCCTGCTCGACGCCTCGGCCGACTGGTCCGAGCACTACCGGGCCTACCTGCTCGACTACTTCCGCTTTCGTTTCCTCAACATCGAGAGCGAACTCGGCGGCGGCGACCGCGGCACACCGCGCGACCTGTCGGGGCTGTTCGAGGTGCTCATCGCCGCCGCCCAGCAGGCCGGCACGCTGCGCACCGACGTCTCGGCCGCGCACCTCGCGAGCCTGCTGCACCACCTGTACTTCGGCGCGCTGATGCGCTGGCTCACGCTGCCCGGCCTCGTGCTGCGCGACGAGTTCGCGGTGGTCGTCGACCTCTTCGTCGGCGGCGCGCGCACGGCCCCGAAGCCACCTGCTGCAAGGAGGCGCGCCCCATGAAACTCGCCGTGCTCACCTACGGCACCGAGGGCGATGCGCGCCCGCTCGCCGCGCTGTGCCGCGCGCTGGACGACGCGGGCCATGCGTCGGTGCTGCTGGCGGACGCGACCACGCTCGGCGCGGCCGAACGGCTCGGCGTGCGCTCGCAGGCACTGGCCGGCGACATCCGGCAGGCGCTCGGCGGCGTCATCTCGCAGGGCGACAAGCCGGCTGCCGCCGCCAAGGCGCTGGCGGACATCGCCAATGCCAACGCCACGCCCTGGCTGCGCCAGACCGTGGAGGCCGCGCAGGGTTGCGACGCGATCGTCTGCGCGGGGCTCGCGGCCTTCGTGGGGCTGTCGGCGGCCGAGGCGCTGGGCGTGCCGGCCATCGGCGCGGGCATGTTCCCGCTCACGCCGACGGCCGCGTTCGCCTCGCCCTTCCTGCCGCCCGCCCGCGTGCCGCGCTTTTTGAACCGCGCGAGCCACCACCTCGTCAACGGGCTGCTCTGGCGCGCCTTCCGGCCGGCCGTGAACGCCGCGCGCGCCGAGGTCTGCGGCCTGCCGCCGCGCCGCCGCCTGTGGACCACGCACCCCGCGCTCTATGGCTACTCGCCGAGCCTGCTGCCGCGCCCCGCCGACTGGCCGTCCAACGTTGCCGTGTGCGGCCAGTGGCTCGCGCCCGTGCCCGATTGGCAGCCGCCGCCGGCGCTGCGCGACTTCCTCGCGGCCGGCGAGGCACCTGTCTACATCGGCTTCGGCAGCATGACGGGCTTCGACAAGGCGCGGCTGCTCGCGGCCCTCGTCGACGGCATGGCCGGCCGGCGCGCGGTGCTGCATCCCGGATGGAGCGGCCTCGAAGTGGGGCAGCTGCCGCCGAACTTCCACGCCATCGGCGACACCCCGCACGACTGGCTGTTTCCGCAGATGGCGCTGGTGGTGCACCACGGCGGCTCGGGCACCAGCCACTCGGCCGCGCGCGCGGGCCTGCCCTCGGTGGTCGTGCCTTTCGCGGGCGACCAGGCGTTCTGGGCGCACCACCTCGCGCAGGCGGGCGTGGCGCCGCCTGCGGTGGCGGGTGGTCGGTTCGGTGCCGACGACCTGGCGCGCGGCATCGCCTTCGCGCACGACCCGCAGGTGCGCGCGCGGGCCCGTGCACTGGGCGAACGCATGCGCGCGGAAGACGGCCTGGGCACGGCCGTGCGCGCGATCGAGCGAATCCTGAGGCGTTAGCCGCGCTGCGGCGCCACGATGCCGAAACGCTTCATGTGCCGGTACGCGGTGGCGCGGCTGATGCCGAGCGCTTGCGCGGCCCGCGCCACATGCCAGCGGTGGCGCTGCAGCGCGTCGAGCAGGCGCGTGGCGTCGGCGGCGCTGTCATCGTCGATCGCAGTGGGCACGGCATCGTGGTGGTCAAGCGACGGCCGATGTGGCGCCAGGCGCAGTTCCTCGGGCGTGATGCTCGCCCCCGTGCAGAGCGCCAGCGCCAACCGCAGCACATTGCGCAACTCGCGCAGGTTGCCCGGCCAGTCGTGCGCCATCAGCCGCAGCATCGCGGCCTCCGACAGCCGCGCGGTCGAGCCCATCGCCGCCGCCTCTTCATGGAACATCGCTTCGATCAGATAACGCCGGTCGCGCCGCGCGCGCAGCGGCGGCAGCTTCAGCACCGCGCCGCACAGGCGGTAGTACAGGTCCTCGCGAAAGCGCCCGGCCGCGACCAGCGCCGACAGGTCGCGGTGCGTGGCCGCCACCACCGCAAGGTCCACGCGCTGCGGCGACTCCGCGCCCAGCGGCAGCACCTCGCCTTCGGACAGCACGCGCAGCAGCCGCGTCTGCAGCGCCATCGGCATGTCGCCGATCTCGTCGAGAAACAGCGTGCCGCGGTCGGCCTGCGCGATCAGCCCCTTCATGCCCTTGGCGCGGCCGCCCGTGAAGCTGCCGGGCGTGTAGCCGAAGAGCTCGCTCTCGATCAGCGAATCGGGAATGGCCGCGCAGTTCACCGCCACGAAGGGCAGCGCCGCACGCCGGCTCGCGCCATGCAGCGCGCGCGCCAGCACCTCCTTGCCGCTGCCGGTCTCGCCCTCGACCAGCACATGGATGCCGCGGTCCACCAGCCGGCGCGCCTGCGCGATCAGCTGCTGCATCGCGGGGTCGTCGTCGCCCGCGATGCGTTCGAGCGGCGGCAGGCGGTCCGAAGGCTGGGGTGCGGGCGATGTGGATGCGGTGACCGGCGAGCGCCGCAGGCGCGGCGCGATCAGCGAGGCGTGGTACTCGCCGCCACCGGGCAGCAGCACCGTGTGCGCGAACGGCAGGGCCGACGCGCCGCCGTTGCCCAGGCGCCAGATCGCGTCCATCGGCAGGTGCAGCAGCTCCGACACCGCACCGCCCAACAGTTGTTGCTGCGGCCCCGAGAAGACCTCGCGCGCGCCCCCGTTGGCGCCCACCACCGTGCCGCCCTCGTCGAAGGCCAGCATCACCTCGCCCGCCACGTCGACCAGCCCGAAGGCGCTGCCAAGCCGCAGGATCCAGTGGCCGCGAAAGTGCCGCAGGAAGTCGGCGTCCTCGATCATCCGCGCGTAGATCGACACCAGGTGGCGCACCAGGTGCTGGCTCTCGCGCGCCTCGGGCGAGCGCAGGGCCGACACGTCGAGGATGGCCGTGAGCTTGCCGCTGTGGTCGAACAGCGGCGCCGTCGTGCAGGTGAGCGCGATGTGCGTGGCGTCGAAGTGCTCGGTCTGGTGGCAGGTCATCGGCTGGCGCTCGATGAGGCAGGTGCCCACGCCGCAGGTGCCGGCGTGCGCCTCGTTCCAGTCGGCGCCCAGGTACAGGCCGGCGCGGCGCAACTGGTCGTCCCAGGCCGGGTTGCCGATGTAGTCGACCGTGATGCCCTCGGCATCGGTCAGCAGCACCATGTAGCCCAGCTCGGCCACGCGGCGGTAGATGTCTTCCATGCCTGCGCGCGCGGCGCGCAGGAAGTGCTCGAGCTGCTGCTGGTGCACGCGCACCTCCTGCGCCGGCAGGATGCGCGCGGGCGTCGGCCGCGACGGATCGAGCCCATGGTCGCGGACGCAGCGCGCCCACGACTTGTGCACCAGGCTCGCCGCCGGATCGGCCCGCAGCGCCGTGCCGGTGGCGATCGAATAGACGTTGTCGATGTGGCGCGATTGCAGGGACGTCATGCGCAGCCTCGTGCGTGGAGTGGGCGCGGCACGGGGAGGGGCTGCGCAGCCGGACATGATTCGGCTGTCGCGCTGTCGCAGGACAGAGGTGAAACCCGGTGGTGCTCCAGCGCTCGGTTACGCTTTCGGCCACGGACCGTGCGTCGTCATGGCCTCTCGGACTGCAAGAAAGGCACCGACAGTGAGCTTGTCATCCTTCCTCGAATACGCTTTTGAAAGCTTGACGTGCAAACATTGCGACGAACGGTTTCATTTCCCACGCCATCACTTTTCATACACAAGCCGCAGTGAACCGCAGGCGGAGCCGGAAGCGGCCCTGGAGGTTTATCCGATGCTGACGGAGCGGGCATGGTGCATTGCTTGTAACGGGCCGGCATACGTTGAACGCATTCCTGCCTTGCGGGAGTTCGAGAACGCTACAGCATTGGTTCGCAGAGAGGATGGTCGCAAGCCCTCAGAACTTGAGGACGAACTTCTTCACTTCGGGTTTCAGCTTGGTGCCGATGCGCTTCGATACTGGGAGGCTCGGCTGAACGCTCGAAGGGCAGACAAGCAGTGCCTGATGTGCGGTAGCAAGTACCTGGTGCTTGGTATCGAGGAAGGGCATCTGAGGCACGAGGGATGCGAGGGTGTCCTGGTGCCGGAATCCTTCTGGTTCATGCATGGCCCTGCCAGGGGTCCTTTCCGCTTTTATAGCTGGAGCGGACAGTTCCTCTGGGGAGAAGGGCGGCGTGCTGAAGAGACTCTCGGACCCCTTGCATGAATCTGGGAGGGGGTCGATTTGCAGGCCGCTGTGTAGCCCTCTAAACGCCCAGCAGCTCTTCCAGCACCTGCGGCTGCCCCAGCAACTCCGCCGACGCCCCATGCCGCACGATCTGCCCCTTCTCCATCACCACCGCCAGGTCCGTGTGCGCGAGCACCTTGCGGTAGTCGCGGTCGACGATCAGCGTGGCGATGCCGGTGGCGCGGATTTCGCTGATCACACGCCAGATCTCGGCCACGATCAGCGGCGCGAGGCCTTCGGTGGCTTCGTCGAGGATCAAGAGGCGCGGGTTGGTCATGAGCGCGCGACCGATGGAGAGCATCTGCTGCTCGCCGCCCGACAGCTGCTGGCCGCCGTGCGAGAGCCGTTCCGACAGGCGCGGAAAGGTGGCCATCACGCGGTCGAAGGTCCAGGCGCGCTGGCCGTCGATGCCGGCGCGTTCGCTCATCACGAGGTTCTCGCGCACCGACAGGTTCGGGAAGATGCCGCGCCCCTCGGGCACGTAGCCGATGCCCAGGCGTGCCATCTTCTCGGGCGGCAGGCCGGTGACGGTGCGGCCGTCGACCTGCACTTCGCCGGAGGCCGGGCGCACGTAGCCCATGATGGTGCGGATCAGCGTGGTCTTGCCCATGCCGTTGCGCCCGAGCAGGCCGACGGAGGTCGCCGCGGGAATGCCGGCGTGCACGCCGCGCAGGATGTGGCTGTTGCCGTAGTAGGTGTTGAGGTCGCGAACGATCAGCATCAGTGTTGCTCCTCGCCGAGGTAGGCCGTGCGGACCTCGGGGTTCTCGCGAATTTCTTGTGGGTTGCCCGTGGCGATGACAGTGCCGTTCACCATCACCGTGATGCGGTCGGCGATGCGGAACACGGCGTCCATGTCGTGCTCGACCAGCAGGATGGCGTGCGTGGCCTTCAGCCGCGCGAGCAGCGTGAGCATGCGGTCGGTTTCCTCGGCGCCCATGCCGGCGAGCGGCTCGTCCAGCAGCAGCACGCGCGGGTGGGTGGCCAGGCACATCGCCACTTCGAGCTGGCGCTGCGCGCCGTGACTCAGCGTGCCGGCGACGCGCCAGGCTTCGGCCGTGAGGCCGGCCGCTTCGAGCGCGGCGTCGGCCGAGGCGTTGCTGGTGGCGCAGCGCTGCGACGACTGCCAGATCGCCCACGGTTTTGCCGTGGCGGCCTGCGCGGCGAGGCGGCAGTTCTCGTGCACGGTGAACTCCGGGAAGATGGTGGTGCGCTGGTAGCTGCGGCCCACGCCGTCGCGGGCGCGGCGCGACTGCGCGCGCGCGGTGATGTCGACGCCGTCCAGCGCGATGCGGCCTTCGGAGGCCTCGATCTCGCCCGAGAGCATGTTGATGAGCGTCGACTTGCCGGCGCCGTTGGTGCCGATCACCGCATGCACCTCGCCGATGTGCAGGTCGAGCGTGACGGCGTTGACGGCCGTGAGGCCACCGAAGCGGCGTGTGAGCTTGTCCACGGACAGCAGTGCGGCGGTCATGCGCCTCCCTTCGGCGACAGGCGCTGCACCAGGCCGATCAGGCCCTTGGGCAGCAGCGCCACGAACACGATGATGGCAATGCCCAGTGTGAGCTGCCAATGGTCGGCCAGCGGGCCCATCACGGCGTGGGTGGAGAAGATTTCCTTGAGCAGCGTGAACGCCACGGCGCCGATCACCGCGCCGCGCAGGTGGCCGAGGCCGCCCAGGATCACCATCAGCAGCACCTCGCCGGAGTTGTGCCAGGCCATCAGTTCGGGGTTGACCACGCCGTCGCGCGAGGCCAGCAGAAAGCCCGCGAGCCCGGCCAGCGCGCCCGCGAGCACGAAGGCCGCGAGCTTGTAGCCGTACACGGCGAAGCCCGCCGCGCGCATGCGCTGCTCGTTCACGCGGATGCCCGCGAGCGCCGCGCCGAAGCGCGAGCGGCGGATGAGCGCCAGCAGGCCGTAGGTGAACACCAGCGCCGCCAGCACCACGTAGAAGAGTACCGTGCGGTTCTCCATGTCGAGCGCGCCGAGGGCCGGGCGCACGTACAGGTAGATGCCGTCGCTGCCGCCGCCGATCTTGGTGTCGTGGAACACGAAGAAGGCCATCTGCGCAAAGGCCAGCGTGACCATGATGAAGTACACGCCGCGCGTGCGCAGGCTCAGCGCACCGACGAACAGCGCATACAGCGCCGCCGCGCCCATCGACAGCACCAGCAGCACTGCGAAGTTGCCGCCCTCGTTGCCCGAGGCCAGCACGGTGACGTACGCGCCGATGCCGTAGAAGGCCGCATGGCCCAGGCTCACGAGCCCGGTCATGCCCACCAGCAGCTCCAGGCTGAGCGCGAAGATCGACAGGATCATCACCTTGACGATGAAGTCCGACGCGTAGTTGCCCAGCAGCGGGCCGGCCACGGCGAGCGCGATGGCGCACAGCACGGGCACGACGAAGGCACCACGCCGCGGCGACGACGGTGCGGATGCAACCACGGGGCTCATGGCCGCCTCCCCATCAAGCCTTCGGGCTTCCAGATCAGCACGATCGCCATCAGCAGGTAGATGCCGATGCCCGCCAGGTCGGCGAAGAACACCTTGCCGAAGGTGTCGACAAAACCCACCAGCAGCGAGGCCACGAGCGCGCCGGTGATCGAGCCGATGCCGCCGATCACCACCAGCACGAAGCAGATGATGAGCACGCTCGCGCCCATGTTCGGGTACACCGAGGACATCGGCGCGGCGATCATGCCGGCCAGTGCCGCCAGCGCCACGCCGGCCGCGAACACGATGCGGTACAGCCGCTTCACGTCGATGCCCAGGCCGCGCACCATGTCGCGGTTGCTGGCGCCGGCGCGGATCATCATGCCCAGGCGCGTGCGGTTCACCACGTAGTACAGGCCCACGGCCAGCACGATGCAGGCGGCCGAGGCAAACAGGCGATACCACGGGTAGCTCATGACATTGCCCAGCGCGAAGCTGCCGTCCAGCCACGCGGGCACCTTCACGCCATGCACGTCGTTGCCCACGAAGATGGAGCGCAGTTCCTCGAACACCAGGATGAGCCCGTAGGTCATGAGCACCTGCTGCAGGTGGTCGCGCTGGTAGAGATAGCTGAAGAAGGCCCACTCCAGCACGTAGCCGAAGATCGCGGCCAGCACCACGCCGGCCACCAGCATCAGCAAAAACTGGTCGCCGAACAGCGGCGCCAGCGAGAACGCCATGTAGGCGCCGATCATGTAGAAGCTCCCGTGGGCGAGGTTGATGACGCCCATGATCCCGAAGATCAGCGTCAGCCCCGAGGCCACGAGAAAGAGCAGCAGGCCGTACTGAACGGAGTTCAGGCACTGCACGAGAAAGGTTCCGAAATCCACCGTGAGATCCCAGTTGGTTGTGGTTGCCGCAAGGCGGCTCGCAGCCCCGTGAAATGGATCGGGGCCGCGAGGGAACGAGAGAGAACCGAAGGCCCGTGGCCTTGCTTACATCCGGCAGCCGCGTGCCGGATCGGACAGGCCCTTGATGGCCGTGCTGACGAGCTTGTTTTCCTTGCCTTCCACCTTGCGCAGGTAGATGTCCTGCACCGGGTTGTGCGACTTGCTCACCGTGAAGGTGCCGCGCGGGCTGTCGATCTTGGCCTTCTCGATCGCGCCCGTGAACTCGGCCTTCTTCGAGATGTCGCCCTTGGTGGCATTCAGGCCCACGCCCAGCATCTGCGCGGCGTCGTAGCCCTGCACCGCGTACACGTCGGGCTGCAGCTTGAACGACTTGGCGTACGCCACGCGGAAGGCGTTGTCGCGCGGGGTGTTCAGGCCGTCGGCGTAGTGCAGCGTGGTGAGCATGCCTTGCGCCGATTCGCCCTGCGCGTCGAGCGTGCCGTCGGTCAGGAAGCCGGGGCCGTACAGCGGGATGGTCTTGTTCAGGCCGGCGGCCTGGTAGTCCTTGACGAACTTCACCGCGCCGCCGCCCGCGAAGAAGGCGTACACCGCATCGGGCTTGGCCGCCGCGATCTCGGTCAGCAGGGCCTGGAACTCCACGTTGGGGAAGGGCAGGGTGAGCTGCTTGTCGACCTTGCCGCCGTTCTTCTCGAAGCCTTCCTTGAAGCCGTTGACCGACTCTTCGCCGGCCGCGTACTTCCAGGTGATGGTCATGACCTTCTTCTTGCCCTGCTGCTTGGCCGCCACCTCGCCCATGGCGTAGGCCGGCTGCCAGTTGCTGAACGAGCTGCGGAAGATGTTGGGCGCGCACATCGGTCCCGTCACCGCGTCGGCGCCGGCGTTCGGCACGATGAGCACGGTGCCGCTTTCCTTGGCGGCCTTGGCCATGGCCATCGCCACGCCCGAGTGCACGGTGCCGACGATCACGTCGACGTTGTCGCGCTTGATGAGCTTGTTGACGTTGTCGGTGGCCTTGGCCGGGTCGGACTCGTCGTCGACCTTGAAGTATTCGATCTCGCGGCCGGCGAGCTTGCCGCCTTGCTGTTCCACGTAGAGCTTGAAGCCGTTTTCAATGGCCACGCCCAGGGCGGTGTAGGTACCGCTGTAGGGCAGCATGAGGCCGACCTTGAGCTTTGCCGTGCCCTGTGCGCCGGCCGCGGAGGCCAGGGCGGCGAAGGCGATGGCCGTGAGCGCCAGGCGCGCGGTGCGAAGGTTCGTCATGGTGTCTGTCTCCTGTTGTTGGTGATGAAAGAAGCGGTCGCGACGATGACACGATCCGGCTGATCGCGATGCGGGGAATGCCCGCATTCAGGGATTTCGAGCAGCTCGCATTTCCCCGCCACGCGCGGGGCGATGTCGCGGATCTGCGCGAGCGTGCCGTACGCGTCGTCGATGCCCTGCACCGCGAGCACGGGGCAGCGGATGGTGGCCAGCTCGGCCTCGATGTTCCAGTCGCGAAAGGGCGGGTGCAGCCAGATGCGGTTCCAGCCCCAGAAGGCCGAGTCGGCGCTGTCGTGGTAGCGGCCGAGCTTGCCGGGCAGGTCGGTCGTGCGGTAGGCGTCACGTGCGATCTCGATGTTCGCGACGGTCTTGTCCTCCACGAAGATGTGCGGCGCGAGCACCACGAGGCCCGCGACCTTGTCGGAGAAGCGCGAGGCGTACAGCAGCGAGATCGAGCCGCCGTCGCTGTGGCCGAAGAGCCAGGGCTTCTCGTCGCTGAGCTTCAGCGCGGCGAACAGCGCGGGCAGCACCTCGTGCGCCTGGCGGTGCATGAAGTCGACGTCCCAGATCTCGTCCTCGGCGCGCGGCGTGGAGCGGCCGTAGCCGGGGCGCGAGAACACGAGCCCGCGCGCGCCGGCGGCCTCGCAGACCTGGGCGGGAAAGTCCTTCCACATCGCGACGGAGCCCAGGCCTTCATGCAGGAACACGATGAGCGGGGTGTCGGCGCCGCGCTCGGGGGCGATCCACTGGCACTCGATGCGCACGGTGCGCCCGCGCCAGTCGATGGTGGCGAAGTCGGTGGCAACCGTGGGCGTGCTCATGCCTGCTTCTCGCGTTCGCGCAGCCGGAAGCGCTGGATCTTGCCGGTGGCCGTCTTCGGCAGCTCGCTCACGAACTCCAGAAAGCGCGGGTACTTGTAGGGCGCCAGGCGCTCCTTCACGAAGGCCTTGAGCTCGTCCTCGGTGGCCGCGGCGCCGTCTTTCAGCACGACGAAGGCCTTGGTCTTCGTGAGCCCGTCGGCGTCGTCCTTGCCGATGACGGCGGCCTCGAGCACGGCGGGGTGCTGCATCAGCGTGGCCTCGACCTCGAAGGGCGAGACGTAGATGCCGCTGACCTTGAGCATGTCGTCGCTGCGGCCGGCGTAGGTGAAGTAGCCGTCGGCGTCGCGCGTGTACTTGTCGCCGCTCTTGGTCCAGCCGCCCTGGAAGGTGTCGCGCGACTTCTCGCGGTTGGTCCAGTACATGAGCGCCGAGCTCGGGCCGCGGATGTACAGGTCGCCCACCTCGCCGTCGGGCACGGGGCGGCCGTCCTCGCCGCGCAGCTCGACCTCGTAGCCGTCCACCGGCTTGCCCGTGGTGCCGTAGCGCACGTCGCCGGGGCGGTTGGAGATGAAGATGTGCAGCATCTCGGTCGAGCCGATGCCGTCGATGATTTCGCAGCCGAAGTGCGCCTTGAAGCGCTGCGCGATCTCGCCCGGCAGCGCCTCGCCGGCGGACGAGCACATGCGCAGCGCCACGGCCTCACGCGCCGGCAGCTTCGGCGAGGCGAGCATGCCCGCGAAGCCGGTGGGCGCGCCGAAGAACACGGTGGGTTGGTGCTCGGTCCAGCGGCGGAAGGTGGCGTCGGGCGTGGGCCGCTCGGCCATCAGCACCACAGTGGCGCCCACCGACAGCGGGAAGGTCAGCGCATTGCCCAGGCCGTACGCGAAGTACATCTTGGCGGCCGAGAAGCACACGTCGCCTTCGGTGAGGCCGAGCACCGGCTTGCCGTAGAGCTCGGCGGTCCACCACAGGTTGGCGTGCGTGTGCACCGTGCCCTTGGGCTTGCCGGTGGAGCCGGAGGAGTAGAGCCAGAAGCCGGGGTCGTCCGACGCGGTGAGCGCGGGTGCGGGCAGGGGCTCGACGGCGGCGAGCGCGGCTTCGAATTCCTGCGCGCCCTCGGGCAGCGCGCCCGTCGGTTGCGACACGAACAGCGTCTGCACTTCATGGCCGCCGCGCGCCATCGCGTCCTGCAAGGTCGGCAGCAGCGCGCCCGACACCAGCACCGCCTGCGCGCGGCTGTGGTCGAGCATGTAGGCGTAGTCGTCGGGCGTGAGCAGCGTGTTCACCGCCACGGGCACGATGCCCGCGTACAGGCAGCCCAGGAAACTCACGGGCCAGTCGTTGCCGTCGAGCATGAGCAGCAGCACGCGCTCTTCGCGGCGGATGCCCGCGGCCTTCAGCGCGGCGGCCAGGCGGCGCGCGCGGTCTTCGAGCTGGCCGTAGCCCAGCGTGCCGCGGTCGTCGATGTAGGCGGTGCGTGCGGCGCGGCCGCGGTTGAGGGCGAACAGGTGTTCGGCAAAGTTGAATCGTGCGGGCAGGCTGCTGTTCATCGTGTGTCTCCTTGGGGCCTGTGCGGGGACTAGAGGCCGAGGGCGGCGAGCACGCCGGGGCTCGCCTGCACCGCGCTCCTGCGGTGATAGAAATCGAGCGCGCGCAGGCCGCCCAGCTCGGCGCCGCCACCCGCGCGGCCGGGGCCGCCGTGCATCGACATCGGCATCACGTTGCCGTGGCCGGTGTGGGCCTGCGCCACCTCGGGCGTGATGACGTGCACGCGGCCGTGGCTCGGCGCGACCGACAGCGCGGCCTGGGCCAGCGCGGCATCGTCGCTGCCGTACAGCGAGGTCACGAGCGAGCCCTGGCCCCGGTGCGCGAGCGCGATGCCGTGCGCGAGGTCGTTGTAGGGCAGCAGCGTGGCGACCGGGCCGAACACTTCCACGTCGTGCACGCGCTGCGCCGCATCGGCATCGCGCGCGCCCAGCAGCACGGGGCCGATGCAGGCGGCCACGGCGGGGTCGGCGTCGACGAGGGGCTTGTTGCGGCTGTCGTGCAGCACGGTGGTCTGCGCGGCCAGGGCGTCGAGGCCGTCGCGCACCGCATTCAACTGTGCGCGGCTCACGAGAGAGCCCATGCGCACGCTCTCGTTGCGCGGGTTGCCGACCGTGACGCCCGCGAGCTTCGCGCCGATGGCTTCGGCGGCGGCGTCGTACACCTCGGCCGGCACCAGGATGCGGCGGATGGCGGTGCACTTCTGGCCCGACTTGACCGTCATCTCGCGCACCGCTTCGCGCACGAGCAGGTTGAAGGCCTCGCTGCCGGGCGCGGCGCCGGGCAGCAGCAGGGCGCTGTTGAGGCTGTCGGCCTCGATGTTCACGCGCACCGAACGCTCGGCCACGGCCGGGTGCGAACGGATGATGGCGGCCGTCTCGGCCGAGCCGGTGAACGAGACCACGTCGAAGGGCTGCAGCTGGTCCATCAGGCCGGCTGAGCTGCCGCAGATGACCGACAGCGCGCCGGCCGGCAGCACGCCCGCATCGACCACGTCTTTCACCATGCGCTGCGTGAGCCAGGCGGTGGCCGTGGCGGGCTTGACGATCACGGGCACGCCCGACAGCAGCGCGGGCGCGGCCTTTTCCCACAGGCCCCACGACGGGAAGTTGAAGGCATTGATGAACAGCGCCACGCCGTGCGTCGGCACCTGCAGGTGCTGCGACTGGAACACGGGCTCCTTGCCGAGCTTCACGGCGTCGCCATCGCGCAGCGCGCGCACGTCGCCGAGTGCATCGCCCCACTTGGCGTACTGGCCGAGCGTGAAGATCGCGCCGTCGATGTCGACGGCCGAGTCGTTCTTCACCGTGCCGCAGTTCGCGGTGGCGATCTCGTAGTACGCGTCGCGGTTGGCCTGCAGCACCTTCACGAGCGCGGCGAGCAGGCCGGCGCGTTGGCGGTAGGTGAGGGCGCGCAGCGCGCGGCCGCCTTGTTCGCGCGCAAAGGCGAAGGCCTCGGGCAGGTCGAGGCCGGTGGCGTCGACGCGTGCCAGTTCGGTGCCGAGCACCGGGTCGAACAGGGGCGTGCCGGCGCCCGTGCCGCTTTGCCAGCGGCCGGCGACGTGGTTGGCGAGAAGGTCGGTCATGAAGTGAACTTGATCTGCCCTTCGGGCAGCAAATAAAGGACGAGCGCGCGGCCCTGGGCCACGGTCGGGCGGTGTGCGGTGCCGGGCCCGTAGACGCACCAGCCCGCGGGCCGGCCGTCGAAGGTGGCGGCGGGGGTGTCGTCCAGCGGCATGATCAGGTCGATCTCGCCGTTGGGGTGCGTGTGGTGCGGGCCGGCGAGGTCCTGCATGTCGACCACGTCGACCGAGAAGCGGTGCAATGCGTCTTCGGCCTTGAAGACGCGGCCGTACTTGATGCCGCCGCCTTCGCGCTCGCACAGCCAGCCCTCGGCGACGCCGCCGATGCAGGCCTGGCGCAGTTGCGCAAAACGGGCGCTGCCGGCGCCGTGGGTGGCGTTGAGCCACTGGTCGAGCGTGGCGTCCAGCGGCTGGCCGGCGATCTCGGCGGTCAGGTCGGCGATCAGCTGGTGAAATGCCGCCTTGCCGGTGGCGGGCGTGGGGGTGTCGGACATCGTGGGCCTCGAACGGATGAACTATCGACTTCTTGCAGGAAGTCTGCGTGTGCAGTATCTTGCGTGTGATCGAACAATAAGCAGCGAGACAACAGGTGTCAAGCAATATAGTGCATCTATGGTGTTTACCCTGAGCGCGCACAATCCCGGCGAAGAACGAGGAATGGCATGAACGAGCATGTAGACGCGGTGCTGGCCACCGCGCCCGAGGGCGGCACCGGCAACCACGGCGCCGCCGTGGCCGGGGAGGCCAAGAACCCGCTGCTGGTGGCACTGGGCGACCGCGTGCGCAACCTGCGCGCGCAGCGCGGCCTCACGCGCAAGGCGGTGGCCCTGTCGGCCGACGTGTCGGAACGCCACCTGGCGAACCTGGAATACGGCATCGGCAACGCATCGATCCTGGTGCTGCAGCAGGTGGCCGGGGCGCTGCACTGCTCGCTGGCCGAGCTGGTGGGCGACGTGACGACCAGCTCGCCCGAGTGGCTGCTGATCCGCGAATTGCTCGAGCACCGCAGCGAGGCCGACCTGCGCCGCGTGCGCGTGGCGCTGGGCGAGATGCTGGGCACGGCCTCGGTCGACCCGGCGCGGCACCGGCGCATCGCGCTCGTGGGGCTGCGCGGCGCGGGCAAATCGACGCTGGGCCAGATGCTGGCCGAAGACCTCGAAATTCCGTTCATCGAACTGAGCCGCGAGATCGAGAAGCTGGCGGGCTGCAGCGTGCGCGAAATCCACGACCTGTACGGCACCAACGCCTACCGCCGCTACGAGCGCCGCGCGCTGGAAGAGGCGGTGCAGATCTACAGCGAGGTGGTCATCGCCACGCCCGGCGGCATCGTGTCCGACCCGGCCACCTTCAACGAGCTGCTCGCCCACTGCACCACCGTGTGGCTGCAGGCCGCGCCCGAGGAGCACATGGGCCGCGTGGCCGCGCAGGGCGACACCCGCCCGATGGCGGCCAGCAAGGAAGCCATGGAAGACCTGCGGCGCATCCTGAATGGCCGCGCTGCCTTCTATTCGAAGGCCGATCTGTCGGTCGATACCAGTGGGAAGACGTTGCCGCAGAGCTTCCAGGCGCTGCGCAGCGTTGCCCGGCAGTCGATGGGGCTGGCCTGAGTTTCTGACTGGGTTGTGTCGAGCGTTCGCTGTTCAGGGCGACGCTCCCGCCGACGGGGTACCTTGCTCCGCGAATGTCCCCCGGGGCCTCGCCCCTCCTCCTTGATTTCGCTGCGCAAGGCACCCCATCGGCGTGAGCGTTTCAGAGCAGTTGTTGATCGGCCGTGACCCGACCGCACGCCCCCTGATCCGTCGCGCGCCGCGCACAAGCCCTGCCCGATCCTGAAATCTGAAAAAAAGCACAACAGGCATTGACTTGCCTGTTTGCATGCAGCATGATGCATGTCATCGGAACAAGGAATTGCATTATTATTCCTGTTCACGGTTTTCTGAACACAGCCCCACAGGAGACTTCCGCATGACCGACACCACGCTCCAGGCGCCCCAGCGCGTCGACTACCGCATCGAACCCGCCCAGTACCGTCACTGGTCGCTGAGCTTCGACGGCGCCATTGCGCGCCTCACGCTCGACATCGCGGAAGACGGCGGCATCCGCCCCGGCTACAAGCTCAAGCTCAACAGCTACGACCTGGGCGTGGACATCGAGCTGAACGACGCGCTCAACCGCATCCGCTTCGAGCACCCCGAAGTGCGCAGCGTGATCGTCACCAGCGGCAAGGACCGCATCTTCTGCTCCGGCGCCAACATCTTCATGCTCGGCGTTTCCAGCCACGCCTGGAAGGTGAACTTCTGCAAGTTCACCAACGAGACGCGCAACGGCATGGAAGACACCTCCAAGCACTCGGGCCTGAAGTTCCTCGCGGCCGTGAACGGCGCCTGCGCCGGCGGCGGCTACGAGCTGGCACTGGCCTGTGACGAGATACTGCTGGTCGACGACCGCTCTTCTTCCGTCTCGCTGCCCGAAGTGCCCCTGCTCGGCGTGCTGCCCGGCACCGGCGGCCTGACCCGCGTGACCGACAAGCGCCACGTGCGCCATGACCTCGCCGACATCTTCTGCACCAGCGTCGAAGGCGTGCGTGGCCAGCGCGCGGTCGACTGGCGCCTGGTCGATGCGGTGGCCAAGCCCGCACAGTTCCCCGCCGCCGTGCAGGAACGCGCCACCCAACTCGCCGCCGGCAGCGACCGCCCCGCCGGCGCCAAGGGCGTGGCCCTGACCCGCGTCGAGCGCACCGACAGCGCCGACGGCATCGCGTACGCCAACGTCAATGTGCAGATCGACCGCAGCAAGCGCACTGCGACGATCACCGTGAAGGCGCCCGCCGGCGCGCAACCGGCCGACATCGCCGCCATCGAAGCCGCAGGCGCCGCCTGGTGGCCGCTGGCCGTGTGCCGCGAACTCGACGACGCCATCCTCAACCTGCGCACCAACGAACTCGACGTCGGCACCTGGCTGCTCAAGACCGAAGGCGACGCCGCCGCCGTGCTCGCATCCGATGCCGTGATGTTCGCGAACAAGGACCACTGGCTGGTGCGCGAAACCATCGGCGGCTTGCGCCGCACGCTGGCGCGCCTCGACGTGTCGTCGCGCAGCCTGTTCGCGCTGGTCGAGGCCGGCTCGTGCTTCGCCGGCACGCTGGCCGAGCTGGCCTTCGCGGCCGACCGCACCTACATGCTCGCGCTGCCCGACGACGCCGCGCGCGCACCCAAGCTCACGCTCAACGAATTCAACTTCGGCTTCTTCCCGATGGTGAACGACCAGAGCCGCCTGCAGCGCCGCTTCTATGAAGAGGCCGCGCCGCTCGAAGCCGCGCGCGCCGCCGCCGGCCAGGCGCTCGACGCCGACGAAGCCGTGAAGCTCGGCCTCGTGACCGCTGCGCCCGACGACATCGACTGGGACGACGAGATCCGCATCGCCATCGAAGAGCGCGCCGCCATGTCGCCCGACGCACTCACCGGCCTCGAAGCCAACCTGCGCTTCGCCAGCAAGGAGAACATGGCCACCCGCATCTTCGGCCGCCTCACGGCCTGGCAGAACTGGATCTTCAACCGCCCCAACGCCGTCGGCGAGAAGGGCGCGCTGAAGGTCTACGGCACCGGTCAAAAAGCCGGCTTCGACCTGAACCGCGTTTGAGCACAGAGCAGTCCGCACAACCCAAGGAACAACGATGAGCACGATCAACTACAGCGAGAAGATCCCCAACAACGTCAACCTCGGCGAAGACCGCACGCTGCAGCGCGCGCTCGAAGGCTGGCAGCCCAACTTCATCAACTGGTGGGACGACGTGGGCCCCGAAGGCTCGACCAACCACGAGGTGTACCTGCGCACCGCCGTGAGCGTCGACCCGCAAGGCTGGGCGCAGTTCGGCCACGTGAAGATGCGCGACTACCGTTGGGGCATCTTCCTGAACCCGGGCGATGTCAACCGCGAAGTGCACTTCGGCGACCACAAGGGCGAGAAGGTCTGGCAGGACGTGCCCGGCGAACACCGCGCCAACCTGCGCCGCATCATCGTCACGCAGGGCGACACCGAGCCCGCGTCGGTCGAGCAGCAGCGCCACCTGGGCCTCACGGCACCGTCGATGTACGACCTGCGCAACCTGTTCCAGATCAACGTCGAAGAAGGCCGCCACCTGTGGGCCATGGTCTACCTGCTGCAGAAGCACTTCGGCCGCGACGGCCGCGAAGAGGCCGACGCGCTGCTGCAGCGCACCTCGGGCGATGCGAACAACCCGCGCATCCTTGGCGCCTTCAACGAGAAGACGCCCGACTGGCTCGCGTTCTTCATGTTCACCTACTTCACCGACCGCGACGGCAAGTTCCAGCTGGCCGCATTGGCCGAGAGCGCGTTCGACCCGCTGGCGCGCACCACGAAGTTCATGCTGACCGAAGAGGCGCACCACATGTTCGTGGGCGAGAGCGGCGTGTCGCGCGTCATCGCGCGCACCGCGCAGGTGATGAACGAGTTGAAGACCGACGACGCGCAGAAGATCCGCGCCGCCGGCTGCATCGACCTGGGCACCATCCAGCGCTACCTGAACTTCCACTACTCGGTGACCATCGACCTGTTCGGCGCCGACCAGTCGAGCAACGCCGCCATCTTCTACAGCTCGGGGCTGAAGGGCCGCTACGAAGAAGGCAAGCGCGACGACGACCACGTGCTCAAGGGCCAGACCTACAAGGTGCTCGAGGTCAAGGACGGCCAGCTCGTCGAGAAGGACGTGCCGATGCTCAACGCCCTGAACGAAGTGCTGCGCGACGACTTCATCAAGGACTCCGTGGCCGGCGTCGGCCGCTGGAACAAGGTGCTCGAGAAGGCCGGCATTCCCACCCGCCTGGTCGTGCCGCACAAGGCCTTCAACCGACAGATCGGCGCACTCGCCGGCATCAAGATGTCGCCCGAGGGCCGCGTGGTGAACGACATCGAATGGGCCGCCAAGCGCGACGAATGGCTGCCGAGTTCCGAAGACTTCGCTTTCGTGGCATCGTTGATGGGCCGCGTGATCGAGCCGGGCAAGTTCGCAGGCTGGATCTCGCCGCCGGTGATGGGCATCAACCGCCAGCCCGTCGATTTCGAGTACGTGCGTTTCGGCTGAGCACCTGGATATGAAGCCCTCGTCCCCACGGCGAGGGCATGGAGAACAACATGGACATGGTCGTTGAAGCCGGGGTCATCAAGCAGCACCTGATCGACCCCGAGATCTGCATCCGCTGCAACACCTGCGAGGCGACCTGCCCCGTGAACGCGATCACGCACGACGACAACAACTACGTCGTTCGCGCGGACGTCTGCAATGGCTGCATGGCCTGCATCTCGCCGTGCCCCACGGGCTCGATCGACAACTGGCGCACCATGCCGCTGGTGCGTGCGTACACCATCGAAGAACAGCTCACGTGGGAAGAACTTCCCGCCGAGCTGTCGCCCGAAGAACTCGAAGCCGCGGGCGTGTCCGGCGCCGCCGCTTCGGCCGCGGAAGTGCCCGCCCAGACGCAGGCCCAGGCCGCCGTGCAGGGCACCGAGCCCGCCTTCAACTCCGCGCAGTACGGCGCCAGCGTGCCGCCCTGGTCGGCCGCGCACGCCTACACCAACCTCTTTCCGCCGAAGACGCCGACCACCGCCACCGTGGTGGGCAACTTCAACTGCACCGAGGCCGGCTTCGACAGCGAGACCCACCACATCGTGCTCGACTTCGGCGTGGTGCCGTTCCCCGTGCTCGAAGGCCAGTCGATCGGCATCGTGCCGCCGGGCGTCGACGCCATCGGCAAGCGCCACCATGCGCGCCAGTACTCGGTGGCCAGCCCGCGCAACGGCGAGCGGCCCGGCTACAACAACGTCTCGCTCACCGTGAAGCGCGTCACCGAGGACCACGAGGGCGACCCGGTGCGCGGCGTGTGCTCCAACTACGTGTGCGACCTCAAGGTGGGCGACACCGTGCAGGTGGTGGGGCCCTTCGGCGCCTCGTTCCTGATGCCGAACCACCCCAAGTCGCACATCGTGATGATCTGCACCGGCACCGGCAGCGCCCCCATGCGCGCCATGACCGAATGGCGCCGGCGCCTGCGCAAGAGCGGCAAGTTCGAAGGCGGCAAGCTCATGTTGTTCTTCGGCGCGCGCACGCAGCAGGAGCTGCCGTACTTCGGCCCGCTGCAATCGCTGCCCAAGGACTTCATCGACATCAACTTCGCGTTCTCGCGCACGCCGGGCCAACCCAAGCGCTACGTGCAGGACCTGATGCGCGAACGCGCCGCCGACCTGGCCGCGCTGCTCAAGGACGGCGCCAGCCACTTCTACGTGTGCGGCCTCAAGAGCATGGAAGAGGGCGTGGTGCTCGCACTGCGCGACGTGGCGAAGGAAGCGGGGCTCGACTGGGACACCGTCGGTGCGCAACTCAAGCGCGAAGGTCGGCTCCACCTCGAAACGTACTAAGCTGCGGCGGATGCAGTTCGCCGACTTCCACGCAGGCCAGGTCATCGAGGCCGGGCCGTATGTGCTCACCGAAGCCGAACTCGTGCAGTTCGCGCGGGCCTACGACCCGCAGTGGTTTCACACCGACGCCGAGGCGGCCGCCGACAGCCCCTTCGGCGGGCTCATCGCGAGCGGCTGGCATACCTGCTCGATCGCGATGCGGCTGGTGGTCGAGGCGGCGCTGGCCGGTTCCGAATCGTTCGCGTCGCCCGGGCTCGAGCACGTGCGCTGGCCGAACCCCGTGCGGCCCGGCGATGCGCTGCGGCTCGTGGCCGACGTGATCGAGGTGCGCCGCTCCGAGAAGCGCCCCACGCTCGGCATCCTGCGCTGGCGCTGGCGGCTGTTCAACCAGCGCGCGCTGGTGGTGCTCGACACCGAAGTCACCAGCCTCTTCAAGCTGCCTGCACCCGACCTCTGAACGACACAAGCCCGCAACGCGTTAGCGCTGCGGGCTTGATTTCTTGTGGAGCGATGCGTTGCAGCCGCCGCGTCCGGCCGCTGCAACGATGCGGGGTGCGACTTACTTCTTGTGCAGGTCGACCGCGCCCGAGCCCTGGGCCTTGCCGCTCGCCTTGGCGCCGGCCGTGGCCGGTTTCACGGCGCCGCCCACGGCGCCAGCGGCACCGGTCGCGCTGTTCACGGTGCTGCCCACGGTGTTGGTCACACCGCCGACGGCCTGCGTCGCGCCGCCCACGGCGCCAGTGGCACCGCCGACCGCACCCGTGGCCGTGCCGAGCACGCCACCGACGGCATTGCCCACGCCGCCGGTCGCGCCGGAGGTGGAGGTGTCCGCGTTGGCATCGGCCGACGCACCGGTCTGCGCGCGAGCGCCTGCTGCGCCGCCTTGTGGCGTCGCGCCGGTGCTGCCCGAGGCCTTCACATCGGCGTTGACCCCCACGCCGACCCCGACGCCTTGCGCCTGGGCCGTCCCGCCGAGGGCCAGCAGGCCCGCCAGCATGGCGCCGATGAAGATGCGGTTGGTTGCATGTGTAGTCATGAGTGACAGTTCCTTTCGTTGCTGAGTCACGGTTTGCAGAACCGACCGGGGTTCGATCGATTCGGGGGCAACCATGACGGGCCGGCAGGTTGTCGCCATGTGCGGCGCGTTCGCTCGACGCTGTGGGAATCGGCCGTCGGCGGAATGGGGGGCTCGTGCGTTAGGGCGGCGTTTGCAAATCCCCGCCCGATCCGGGGTTTCTCGGTGCGATGCGCCATGGCATCGAAAACATGCAACTCATAATGTTGCATGAAACGAGACGGCAAGCTTTCCGGCGTGCTCCACGTGCTGCTGCACATGGCCGAGCTGAACGCCCCCATCACCTCCGAAGCGCTCGCCGCGGCGATGCAGACCAACCCCGTGGTCGTGCGCCGGCTCATGGCGGGGCTGCGGCAGGCCGGCTTCGTCAGCTCGGCCAAGGGGCATGGCGGCGGGTGGGTGCTGTCGTGTTCGCTGGGTTCGGTGACGCTGGGCGACATCCACAACGCCGTCGGCGCGCCTGCGTTGCTGGCCATGGGCAACCGCACCGAGAGCCCGGGCTGCATCGTCGAGCAGGCGGTGAATGCGGCGCTCGACGGCGCCTGCCAGGAGGCCGAGGCACTGCTGCTGCGGCGGCTCAACGGGATCACGCTGGCCGATCTCTCCAGGGACTTTCATCGCCGCATGACGGGCGGCGGCTTCACCGCGAAGGACATCGCACATGCGTTTTGACGCACTCATCGTGGGCGGCAGCTTTGCCGGCCTCTCCGCCGCCATGCAACTGGCGCGCGCACGCAGGAAGGTCTGCGTCGTCGACGCGGGCGCGCCGCGCAACCGCTTCGCCGCAGCCTCGCACGGCTTCTTCGGGCAGGACGGCATGCCGCCGCTGCAGATGATTGCCGATGCGCGCGACAAGCTGCTCGCCTATCCGTCCGTCACCTTCGTCGAAGGCACGGTGACTGCGGCGACGGCCGATGGCGCGGAGGGCTTCACGGTTTCATTGAACAACAGGGAACAGTTGTCGACGCGCAAGCTGCTGCTGGCCTTCGGCGTGCAGGACGGCCTGCCGGACATCGCGGGCCTCGGCGAACGCTGGGGCCAAAGCGTGCTGCACTGTCCTTATTGCCACGGCTACGAGTTCGGCGACCGTCCGCTGGGCGTGCTCTTTCACAGCGCGCATCCGCCGGACCACGCGCTGCTGATCGCCGAGTGGGGCCCGACCACGCTCTTCCTGAATGGCGAGGCAGGGCCGGACGCCGAGGCACGCGCCCGGCTGCAATCACGCGGCGTGGCCGTGGAGCCCGGGCGCATCGCCGGCCTCGAAGGGCGGGGGACGGACCTGGCGGCCGTGCGCCTGGACGACGGGCGACGCGTGCCGATCGAGGCGTTGTTCGTGGCGCCGCACACGCGGCCGGCCAGTCCGCTGGCCGAGCAGCTGGGCTGCGCGTTCGACGACGGCCCCTCGGGCCCGGTGCTGCGCGTCGATGCGATGAAGACGACCACGGTGCCCGGCGTGTACGCGGCGGGCGATGTGGCGATGGCTTTTTCCAACGCCACGCTGGCCTCGGCCGACGGGCTGTTCGCCGGGGTGTCGATGCACCGCGCGCTGGTGTTCGGCGCCTGATTTCAAATTTTTTTGGGGGGAAGATGGCAAACCGCCTCAAACCACCCTATAATCTGAGGCTCACGCGGGAATAGCTCAGTTGGTAGAGCGCAACCTTGCCAAGGTTGAGGTCGAGAGTTCGAGACTCTTTTCCCGCTCCAAATCGCATGAAAAGGCCACCTCACCAGGTGGCCTTTTTCATTGGCGCGTCGCTTTCAACCTCGCGCCGGCAGCACGGTCCCCCGGCTCTCGCCGAAACCGATGCGCGCATGGCCGGGCTTCTCGCACCAGCCGCGCAGCAACACCGCATCCCCGTCTTCCAGGAAACCGCGCGTCTCGCCGTTGGTCAGCGTCACCGGGGTTTGGGCCGCGCGGGTCAGCTCGATGATCGCGCCGGCCTCGCCCTCGCCGGGGCCCGAGATGGTGCCGCTGCCGAACAGGTCGCCCGGGTTCAGGCTGCAGCCGCCCACCGTGTGGTGCGCCACCATCTGCGCCACGCTCCAGTACTGGTGCTTGAAGCTCGTGGCCGACAGGCGCGATGGTCCGGTCTTCTGCGCGCGCGCTTTCTCGCTTTCGAGCCACACCTCGAGCCGGATGTCGAGCGCGCCGCCTTCGCGGTTCGCGCTGCTCTCCAGGTAGGCCAGCGGTTGCGGCTCGTTCGCGGGCCGCGTCCACGCCTGGCGGTAGGGCGCCAGCGCTTCCATCGTCACGATCCACGGCGAGATCGTGGTGGCGAAGTTCTTTGCCAGGAAGGGCCCGAGCGGCGCCATCTCCCAGAACTGGATGTCGCGCGCCGACCAGTCGTTGAGCAGGCAGATACCGAAGATGTGTTCTTCCGCGCGCGCGAGCGGAATCGCCTCGACCTGCGCATTGCCCTGGCCGATCCACACGCCCAGCTCCAGCTCGTAGTCGAGCCGCGCGCAGGCCTGGTAGGTCGGCGCCTTCGCGCCGGGCGCCATGGCCTGGCCCATCGGCCGGTGAAAGCGCTGGCCGCTCACGCCGATGGTCGACACGCGCCCGTGGTACGCGGTCGGCACCCAGCGGAAGTTGGGCGTGACGTCGCCGTCGGGGTTCATCAGGCGGCTGATGTTCAGCGCGTGATCGATCGAGGTGTAGAAGTCGGTGTAGTCGCCGATGCGCGCGGGCACGGTGTATTCGACCTCGGCCTGCGGCACGAGGCAGCCGCGCAGGTCGTTCACTGTCGCGGCCGGCGCGTCGCTGTGCAGCAGCGCGAAGACCGCATGGCGCAGCGCCTGCCAGGCGGGCGGGCCGAGCGCGAAGAAATCGTTGAGCGCGGGCAGGGCGGCGGCGCGCGCCGCATCGAGCGCCAGGCCGTCGACGTGCGAGCCCGCGGCCAGCGCCGCGAGGTCGAGCACCTGGTCGCCGATGGCCACGCCACCGCGAAACGGCTCGGGGCTGCCGGTGCGGCGGAACATCGCATACGGCAGGTTCTGGATCGGAAAGTCGCTGCCCGCGACGTTGGCGGATTCGACCCAGCTGCGGGCGCCGACGTCGTGCGTGTGGTTGAGTTCGATCATGTTCACACCGACGCCATCAGCGCGTCATCGAAGATCGCCACCGCGCGCGTCCAGCCCGCCGAGGCGCCGCGGATCTTGTGCGGGAAGCAGCTGATGAAAAAGCCCGTGGGCGGCAGCACTTCGAGGTTGTGCAGCTTCTCGATGTGGCAGTAGCCGATGTCGCGACCGGCCTTGTGGCCTTCCCAGATCAGCGAGGCGTCGTGCGTCTCGCCGTACTTCTTGGCGGTGTGCACGAAGGGCGCGTCCCAGCTCCACGCGTCGGTGCCCGTGAGGCGCACGCCGCGCTCCAGCAAGTACATGGTGGCTTCGTAGCCCATGCCCGCGCCGGCCGACACGTAGTCGGGGTTGCCGTAGCGCGAGCCGGCGCGCGTGTTGACCACCACGATCTCCAGCGGGCTCAGCGTGTGGTTGATGCGCTTCAGCTCGGCCTCGACATCGGCCGCCGTGACCACGTAGCCGTCGGCGAAATGGCGAAAGTCGAGCTTCACGCCAGGCTGGAAGCACCATTCGAGCGGCACGTCGTGGATGGCGATGGCGGGCTTCTTTTCGCCCAGCGCCTTGTCCATGGTCGAGTGGAAGTGATAGGGCGCATCGAGGTGCGTGCCGTTGTGGGTGGACAGCTGCACCAGCTCCACGGCCCAGCCTTCGCCGTCGGGCAGGTCTTCCTTCTTCAGGCCGGGAAAGAAGGGCTCGATCTGCTCGAAGGTGTGCTCGTGCGTGAAGTACTGGATCTTCGGCGCGAAGGCCGGCGGATCGGACAGCACGTCGTTTTCGAGAAAGATCGACAGGTCGACGAACTTGCGTGGCATGGCGAGGCTCCTTGTGGGGTGTTGGATTGGAGGAAATCGGTCAGGGCTGCTGCCAGCGCAGCAGGCGCTTTTCTGCAAAGGCCAGCAGCGCGTTGCTCACGAAGCCGATGAGCCCGAGCAGCACGATGCCGGCGAACAGATCGCTGGCCCGGAAGGCACGCGCCGCCAGCAGGATGGCCTGGCCCAGCCCGCTTTGAGAGGCGATCATTTCGCCCACCACCGCGACGATCAGCGCGATGGTCAGCGCCAGCCGCATGCCGGCCAGGATGTCGGGCATGGCGTTGGGCAGGCCCATCTTCCAGATGTACGCGGTGCGCGACATCTGCAGGCAGCGCGCCACCTCCGACAGGCGCGGCTCCACCGCCGCGAAGCCGTGCACCGTGGCCAGCAGCACCGGCCACATCGCGCCGAAGGCGACCACGAACAGCACCATGCCGGGGTTCAGTCCGAAGATCGAAATGGCCAGCGGCAGCAGCGCCGAGGCAGGCAGCGGGCGGATGAACTCCAGCGTCGGCTGCACCCACGCGCGCACCGCGGGCGACACGCCGATGGCCGCACCCAGCAGCACGCCGAAGAGCGAGGCGAGCAGCCAGCCTTCGACCATGCGGCCGACCGTGGCCTGCGTGAAGGCCAGCAGTTCGCCGTTGCCTGAATTGCCCGAAGAGAGATTGAGCCCTTCGAGCAGGCTCGAGAAGGTGGCCTGCGGCGTCGGCAGGAACACGCGGCTGACCCAGCCCGCGTTGCTCGCCACCCACCACAGCGCGACCAGCGCGAGCAGCACGCCCACCGAGCCCAGCCACCCCAGACCCAGTCGGTCGTTGCGGTTGTTGTTCATGGCTGCACCCCCATGCGTCGCGCGACCCAGGCCTGCAGGCGCACCATGCCCGCGTTGACCGCGAAGCCCACCACGCCGATCCAGCCCAGCCAGGCGAGCATCAGCGCGGGGTCGAAGCTCTGCTGCGCGATCATCATCGCGTAGCCCATGCCGTGCGGATTGGCGGCGATCTCGACCGTCACCGCCACCACCAGCGCCACCGCCACACCGAGGCGCAGCGCGACGAACAGGCGAGGGACGATGGCCGGCAGCACGATCTTGAAGGCGCGTTCGCGCGCCGACAGCCCGAGCACGCGGCTCACCTCGAGCAGCCGGGGCTCGATCTGCTGCACCGCCGACTGCACCAGCACCAGCAGCGGCCAGAAGGTGGCGAAGGCGACGATGGCCACCTCCATGCGCACGCCGAAACCGAAGCCCAGCATCGCGAGCGGGATCAGCGCGACCGACGGCACGGGGCGCAGCACCTCGATGGACACGGCGCCCAACTGCGCCGCGCGGCGTGAGAGCCCGAGCACCAGCCCGAATGCAATGCCGAGCACCGCACCCAGCAGCAGGCCGAGTGCCGCCGTGCCGAGCGTGAAGCCCGTGGCCTGCCAGAGCGAGCCGTCCATCGCCGCGCCGACGAAGGCCTTGGCCGCCGCGCTCGGCGGTGCGAGCGCATCGCTGCCCAAGGCCGCTGCGCGCCGCGCGTACCACTCGAAGGCGCCGACCAGCAGTGCGGGAAACACCCACGGCCGCAGCCAGCGAAAGAGACGGCCTTCAGTCATGGCCCTGCTCGATGAAAGCGAACAGCTCACGCCGCAACTGCAGGTAGTCCGGGTGCTCCTTGGTCGTCAGCTGGTCGCGCGGGCGCGGAATTTTCACGTCGATCATCCGCGCGAGGCTCGGCCGTCCCGGCCCGGGATTGGCCTGCAGCGCGATCACGCGGTCGCCGAGGTAGATGGCTTCTTCGAGGTCGTGCGTGACGAAGAGCACCGTGAGCCCGTCGTCGCGCACCAGCCGCGCGAGCTCGTCCTGCAGGCCCTGGCGCGTGAGCGCGTCGAGCGCGCCGAAGGGCTCGTCCATCATCATCAGCTCGGGTTTCTGCGCGAGGCAGCGGGCAATCTGCGCGCGCTGCTGCATGCCGCCCGACAGCTGCACCGGAAACTTGTGCGCGTGCTTCGCGAGCCCGACCTTGCCGAGCACGTCGGCGATGCGCGGCGCGCGCTCGGCCGTGGGCACGCCGGCCGCTTCGAGCGCCAGGCTCACGTTGCCTTCGACCGTTCGCCACGGCAGCAGCGCGCGGCCGTAGTCCTGGAACACGAAGGCCACTTCGCGCGAGGGCGCCGTCATCGGCACGCCCTTGCGCCGCACCTCGCCGGCACTGGCCGTGACGAGGCCGCTGGCCGCACGCAGCAGCGTGGTCTTGCCGCAGCCGCTCGGGCCGACGATGCAGACGAACTCGCCGCGCGCCACGTCGAAGGACGTGGGCGACAGGATCTCGCGCCCGCCGAGGCGGATGGTGACGCCGTCGAAGCGCAAAAAGGAATCGGCGGCCGCGCTCACTTGGCGATCAGCTTCGCAACGTCGATGTTCGTCTTGAGCATGTCCTGCTCCTTCATGAGCCCGGTCCAGTAGCCCAGCTGCTTGTCGGTGACGACCGGGCCGGGCGGCGAGACCTGCACCTTGGCCAGCACCTCGGGCGGCAGCTTGATGTACTTGCCGATGGCCGTGCGCACCTTCGCGTCGTTCTTCGGCTGCTGGATGAAGGCGCCGGCCTCGACCAGCGCCTCGCGGAAGGCGCGCGCGGTGGCGGGGTTCTTCGCCACCCACTCGCGCTTGGCCGCGTGCACGATGGTCTGGTTGTTCTCGGGCAGGAAGGTCGAGTAGTACGAGGCCACGTAGCCCGCGCCGCTCTCGGTGATGCGGCTCATGAACGGGTCGGCCGACACCACCGCGTCGACCGAGCCGCCGCGCAGCAGGTCGGCGTGCTGGGGGAACGCGGCCTCGATGAAGTTGACCTTGCGGTAGTCGACGCCGCTGTCCTTCAGCCACGCGCGGAAGGTCACGTGCAGGAAGGCACCGAGCCCCGGCACGCCGATCTTCTTGCCCACGCAGTCCTGCGCGCTCTTGATGCCCGAACCCGCGCGCGCCACGAGGCCGAAGCCCGTGATCGTCTTCGAGGTGAGGCCGCCGCCGGCCACCAGCACCAGGTCGAGCCCGCCGTCCACCGCCTGCAGGAACACCGAGGGCGTGGGCCCGCCGATCTGCAGCGAGTCGGACTGCAGCGCGGCCGGGATGGTGGAGTTCAGCGGAATGAACTTCAGCTCCACGTCGAGGCTGCGCTTCTTGAAGTAGCCCTCTTCGGCCGCCACGAAGACCGAGGCGAAGTCGGTCACCGCCGTGTAGCCGAACACGATCTTCGGGTGGGCCTGCTGGGCATGCGAAGGCAACGAGGCGGTGGCCGATGCGGCCGCGAGCGCCGACAGCAGGGTGCGTCTTTTCATCATGGCTGGGGTCTCCTGGGGATGGTCTTTTTCGTGCGTGAGGGCTTGGCGGCGGCGGCCTTGGCGGCCGCTTTCGGTTTCGGCAGCGCGGCGCGCAGCCCGCCGACGATGAAGTTCACGAGCATCGGCGCCACGGCCGGGTCGGCGCGCGTGTTCTCGCCGCGCGAGAGCCGTTCGATGCGGCTGTCGTTCAGGTGGTGCAGCAGCGCGCCCAGCGAAAACTGGTAGCCCCACGCGACCTGGCCACGCGTGGCGTGCGGCAGCGCGACATGCAACGCGTCGATGTAGGCCTCGGCCAGCGGATCGAAGTAGCCGCGCAGCACGCGGTCGGCTTCCTCGGTCGCGTGGTACAGCTCGCGCGCCACCAGCAGTGCGTAGTACTCGCCCTCGGTGCTCGCGCGCAGCGCCAGCACGGGCGCGGTGAAGGCTTCGATAATGCGCGGCAGCGTGCGCGCGTCGTCGGGGTCGATGGTCACGGCCGCCAGGCGCGCGAGCCGCTCCTCGATGGTGTGGCTCCAGTGTTCGAAGATCGCGTGGAACAGCTCGTGCTTCGGGCCGAAGTAGTAGCCCACGAGCGCGAGCGGCACGCCGGCTTCTTCGGCGATCTGGCGGATCGTCACCGCGTGGTAGCCGTGCTGCGCGAAGAGCTTCTCGGCCGCCAGCAGGATCGCCTGGCGGCGGTCGGGCCGCGCGGGCTCGGGCGCGACGGTCGGGGCGCGTGATGCAGGCGAGGCGCTGCGTTTTCGGGCCGGCGGTGTGCGAGCGTTCATGGGGGCGTATTGAACGGCTGTACAAAAATGTTGAACACACGTACAAACCCTGAGGTCAACCCTCATTGAGCACGGCGGTTCGCGGCGCTACGCTCGTGGCATGCCCGCTCCCAACATCCCCCAGATCCGTCTTTATCAGAACTGGCTGCGCGACACGCGCGGCCTGGCCTTCGACAGCTACGACGCGCTGTGGCGCTGGTCCGTCACCGACCTCGATGCCTTCTGGCAGAGCATCTGGGACTACGCCGGCCTGCACTCGCCCACGCCGCACACCGCGGTGCTCGCCGAACGCCGCATGCCCGGCGCGCGCTGGTTTCCCGGCGCGCAGGTCAACTACACGCGCGAGGTGCTGCGCCACGCCGACGCGGCCCATGCGGCCGGCCTGCCCGCCATCGTGAGCGACAACGAACGCGGCGAGGTGCGCGAGCTGTCGTGGCCCGAGCTGCGCCGGCAGGTGGCCTCGGTGGCGCTCACGCTGAAGTCGCTCGGCGTGCGCCGCGGCGACCGCGTGGCCGCCTACATGCCGAACGTGCCCGAGACCATGGTGGCGTTTCTCGCGTGCTCCAGCATCGGCGCGGTGTGGAGCGTGTGCGCGCCCGACATGGGCACGGCCGCCGTGGCCGACCGCTTCCGCCAGATCGAACCCACGCTGCTCATCGCGGTCGACGGCGTGCACTACGGCGGCAAGCCGCTGGACCGCAGCACCGTGCTGCAGGAGCTGCGCGGCCAGCTGCCGAGCGTGCAGAAGCTGCTGCTCGTGCAGTCGCCCTTCGCCGCGAACGCGGTGGCGCACGATGTCGAATGGCAGCAGGCCATCGCGCGCGACGACGCCGAGGTTGCGGCCTTCGAACCCGAGTGGCTGCCCTTCGACCACCCGATCTGGATCGTCTATTCGAGCGGCACCACCGGCCTGCCCAAGCCCATCGTGCACGGGCAGGGCGGCATCCTGCTGACCATGCACGCCTGCGGCCTGCACAACGACGTGGGCGCGAGCTACGGCGCCAACAACTTCGGCGAGCGCTACCACTGGTACAGCTCCACGGGCTGGGTGATGTGGAACTCGCAGCTCTCGGGCCTGGCCTTCGGCGCCACCATTTGCATCTACGACGGCAACCCGGCGGGCAGCAAGGACAAGCCCGACTGGGGCGTGCTGTGGCGCTTCGTGGCGAAGCACCGCGTCACCTTCTTCGGCGCCGGCGCGGCCTACTTCACCAACTGCATGAAGGCGGGGCTCGTCGCGAAAGACTGCGGCGACCTGTCGCGCGTGCGCGCCCTGGGCAGCACCGGTTCGCCGCTGCCCGACGAGGTGCAGCGCTGGGGCTCGCAGCAGATCCTCGATGCGGGCTCGAAGGCGGTGTGGTGGTGCAACATCTCGGGCGGCACCGACTTCTGCGGCGCCTTCGTCGGCGGCAACCGCGAGCTGCCCGAAGTGCCGGGCCAGATGCAGTGCCGCGAACTCGGCCATGCGGTCGAGGCCTGGAACGAGCAGGGCCAGCCGGTCATCGGCGAGGTCGGCGAGCTGGTGTGCACGCAGCCCATTCCGTCGATGCCGCTGTACTTCTGGGGCGACGAGGGCAATGCGCGCTACGTGTCGAGCTACTTCGACACCTACCCGGGCGTGTGGCGCCACGGCGACTGGATCAAAGTCGGCAGCGACGGCGGCTGCATCATCTACGGCCGCAGCGACGCCACCATCAACCGCCAGGGCCTGCGCATGGGCACCAGCGAAATCTACAGCGCGGTCGAAGGCCTGCCCGAGGTGCTCGACTCGATGGTGGTCGACCTCGAATACCTGGGCCGCGACAGCTACATGCCGCTGTTCGTGGTGCTGCGCCCCGGCGTGGCGCTCGACGAGGCCATGCGCGCGCGCATCAACAATGCCATCAAGACCTCGCTGTCGCCGCGCTTCGTGCCCAACGACATCTTCCAGGTGGCCGAGATTCCGCGCACGCTGTCGGGCAAGAAGCAGGAGCTGCCGATCAAGAAGCTGCTGCTGGGTCAGCCCATCGAGAAGGTCGTGAACCGCGAGGCGATGGCAAACCCCGGCAGCCTGGACTGGTATGTGGCTTTTGCTGCACAGCGGGCCTCCGCATAATGGGGCGATGAAAAGACGCACCAGCCTCCTCATGCTCTCCGCCGTTGCCGGCGCCTCCGTCCTGAGCGCCTGCGCGGGCGGCTCGCCCGGCACGCCGGCCCAACCCGCCGCCGCACCGCTGCGCGTGACGGGCACCGTGGCCTACCGCGAGCGCATCGCGCTCGACCCCGCGGCCGAAGTGCGCGTGCAACTGCTCGACGTGTCGCGCATGGACGCACCCTCGGTCGTTCTGGCCGAGCAGCGCATTCCCGCCAACGGCAAGCAGCCGCCCTTCGCCTTCGAACTCAGCGTCGATGCCGCACGCATCGACCCGCGCATGCGCTACGCCGTGGCGGCGCGCATCACGCGCGGCGAGCAGCTGCTGTTCATCAACGATACGCAGTATTCGGTGCTCACGCAGGGCAACGGCACCACCGCCAACCTGATGCTGGTGCGCGTGGCCACGCCACCGCCGCCGCCGCGTCCCTCGCGCTGATCGAGCACCCGCGCGACACGACGTTCGCGCGGGTCAGTTCAGATCAGGTCAGCAACTCGTGGAGCACCATGCGCGTCTGCCGGCCGCGCAGCTCCACCAGCTCTTCGATGCGCCGCGTGGCCAGCCGGCCGTTCAGGGCCGCGTAGGTGACTTCCGAGATCAGCATGCGCGTGCCCAGCTGGCGGTTCGCGCCTTCGATGCGGCTGGCCACGTTCACCACGTCGCCGAACGCCGTGTACGACAGCCGGTCGTTCGAGCCCAGCACCCCCGCCACCACCACGCCCGTGTGAATGCCGATGTGCGTGCGGAACTCGGGCAGACCCTGTTCGGCCCACTGCCGGTTGAGCTGGTGCATTTCGGCATGCAGCTCCAGCGCGGCGCGGCAGGCCTTGTACTCGGCGTCTTCCAGGTCGGCCGGCGCGCCCCACAGCACCATGATGCCGTCGCCGATGAACTTGTCGATCACACCGCCGTGGCGCGCGAACACGTCGGCTGCGAGGTTGAAGTACTCGGTCAGCTGGCGCACCAGCACGTCGGCCGCGATCGATTCGGAGATCGACGTGAAGCCCTCCACGTCGGTGAACATCACCGTCACCTGGCGCGGCGAGCCGTTGGGCGCGAGCGCGTGGCCCTGTGCCACCAGCTGGTTGATCACGTCCACCGGCACGAACTTGCTGAAGGCCTTGAGGCTGCGCGCCGAATCGTCGAGCGCCTGGTCCAGGTGCTGGATCTCGAGCACGCGGCTGGGCTCGCGCGGCAGGTTGTCGAGCTCGAGGCGACCGATGCGGTGCGCGATGCGCGAGAGGTTCTCGACCGGCGCCGTCACCAGCTTCGACAGCTTGAGCGACATGTACAGCGCCAGCCCCAGGAACACCAGCGCCAGCAGCAGCGACCACGCCACCGCGCGGCGCAGGCCGCCCAGCAGCACGTCTTCGGGCACCCAGCTGACCAGCTGCCAACCGGTGGCGGGAATGCGCGAGGCCTGCACCAGGTAGCGCCGCCCCTCGTGGCTGAAGGCGAAGGCCTTGTCGCTGCCGCTGCCGGCGATGCCGTCGGCCGTCATCTGTGCGTCCAGCGCGCCGAGTGCGCCCGTGGGCGCTTCCAGCGTGTGCAGCACGCCCGGCATGTCGCTGCGCGCGAGCACCTTGTGGTCGGCACTCAGCAGCGCGCTGTTGCCGTTGCCGTTGCGGCTGAACAGGCGCACGAACTCCGACAGCCGGCCCAGCGACACGTCGCCCGCCACCACCATCGCCTGCGGGCTGCCTTCGGCCTGGCGGCGCTGGCTGGGCAGCGCGTAGGTCACGCCCAGCTCCTGCGCGGCGGCGAACACATAGGGACTGGTCCACACCGGCCCTTGCGTCTTGCGCGCCTGCACGAACCAGCTGCGTTGCGTCGGGTTGTAGTTGCTGCGGTAGGCCTCCACGCGCTGCGTGGCAAAGCGCTGCTGCACGTCGGCCTCGGAACCCAGCGGCAGCTTGTACTGCCAGGTCTCGGTGGTGAAGTCGGCGCTGCGCGCGATGTGCCGAATCGCCGGCACCGGGTAGCGCAGCGCCATCAGCATCTTGCCCTCGACGTTCGCGACGTAGACGCTGTCGAGTTCGGGCGATTGCTGCAGCAGCGTCCACAGGAGCTCGGCCGTGCGCTCGACGTTCTCGCCCGCGGGCGTGAGGCTGGGCGAGCTGCCGATCGCGCCGACCGCCGACTCGGCCTTGGCCAGGAAGGCCAGCACCTTGTCTTCGATGCGGTCGTGGTTCGACTTGTGCGCCGAGGTGCCGATCGTCGTCACCAGCCGCTGCGAACCCCAGTAGCCCAGCGTGACCAGCAGCAGCGACTGCGCGAGCGCAACGGCACTGACGATGGACCCGACATCGACCCGGAAGCGACGGGGGCGCCGGGGCGGTGGAATTTCAGCGGAAGAGGGTGACGGAGACGGTGGCAACGGCGTGGTGACGTGCGCGAAAGACGGGCGACCCGCCGCATCCGGAGGCCCGGACGATTCCTTGTACATACAGCTCCCTGACGACAACTCGGAACGGACCCCGGCTCCTCCTCACGAGGTCGTGGTCCGGCGTCCGGAGGGTGTTGCGGGGCCGATCGTGTGCGCCGGCCATCCTGGCAATCCCCCGGATGCGCGCGGGATTTTCGCCTGTATTTGGTACATATGTGCAACTTTGCACGCTTGGTGCGATGTTGCTGCGCCCGAGGGCTTGCTTGCGAACGGACGTTCGTTCTATTCAGCGCGCGTCGTGAAAGATCAGGCCCAGCGTGTGGCGCTGTCCGCTGCGCACGCGGCTCACGCCGTGGCGCATCGTCACGCGGTAGCTGCCGCGCGTGCCCGCCACCGGCCGCTGGTTCACCGCGAAGATCACGGCCTCGCCCTGCGCGAGCGACACCACCTCGGCGCGCGACTGCATGCGCGGACGTTGCTCGGTCAGCACGAACTCGCCGCCCGTGAAGTCTTCGCCGGGCCGGCTCAACAGCACCGTGAGCTGCAGTGGAAATTGCAGGTCGCCATACAGGTCCTGGTGCAGGCAGTTGTAGTCGCTTTCGCCGTAGCGCAGCAGCAGCGGGGTGGGGCGCAACTGGCCCGCCGCATGGCAGCGATCGAGGTAGGCCGCGTGGTCCGACGGGTAGTCGGCCGGCTGGCCCATCGCGGCGGCCCAGGCATTGGCCAGCGGCGCGAGGCGCTCGTACAGCGCGCTGCGAAATGCCACGAGTTTGGAAGGCAGCGGGTTCGCGAAGTACTGGTACTCGCCCTGGCCGAAGCCGTGGCGCTGCATGACCACGCGGCTGCGAAAGCGCGCGCTGTCGTCGTACATGGCCGTGAGCGCGGCGCATTCCGCGGGCGTGAACAACGCCCCGGTGACGGCGCAGCCGCAGGCGGCGAGGTCGGCATCGATGCGGGGCCAGTCGAGGGCGTGGATGCGGGTGGCGACGGAAGAACTCATGCGGGCAGTGTCGCGTGGCGGCGGGATGCGGGCTGGCCGTTTTCGGACGCGGGTTTCGGTGGGGCAGTGCCGGCTTGAGCGATCATCCTGAAGACCCAGCCCGAAAGCATTCCATGAGCACCCAGAACCCCACCCCCCAAGACACCGCCAGCGACTGGCAACTCCCCTGGACCGGCGGCTGCCGCTGCGGCCAGGTGCGCCTGCGGATCACCGCACCGCCGCTGCTGGCCATGGCCTGCCACTGCACCGGCTGCCAGCGCATGAGCGCCAGTGCGTTCTCGCTGTCATTGGCCATCCCCACGCCGGGCTTCGAAGTGGTGTCGGGCGAGCCCGTCATCGGCGGGCTGCACGGCGAGGAGTCGCACCACTTCTTCTGCCCGCATTGCAAGAGCTGGATGTTCACGCGCACCGAGGGCATGGACTATTTCGTCAACCTGCGCGCCACCATGCTCGACCGGCACGAATGGGTCGCGCCCTTCGCGGAAACCTGGACCGACGAGAAGCTGCCGTGGGCCACGACGCCTGCAAAGCACAGCTTCGGCACCTTGCCCGCGATGGACGCCTTCCCAGCGATGATTCAGGCGTACGCGCAAGAGGGCGCACGGCCGGCTGCGAAGGACTGAGCGGACCTGCCTCGATTCCCGTCTCGGCTCAGGAGCCGGGGTTGCCGGCCGCGTCTAGCGCCGCGAGCATGTCGGCCACCTGGCGATGGTGGGCGCGCTCAAACATCCAGCGGCTTCCGGCCCAGCAGGCGGGCCAGCTCGGCCAGCAGTTGGCGTTCGTTGGCCTTGAGCGCGGACGGATCGGCGTGGCGCCAGTTGCGTTCGTAGGTGCCCCAGGCTTCTTCGGGTGTGAGTTCCGCGTCCGCGGGCAATTGCCATGCGAGGCGGCGCAACTGCGCGAAGTCGCCCACCCGGACGGTTTTCGTCGGCATGGGCGAAGAGGCCGGCGTCGCCGTCTCCTTGGCGATACCTTCGATCGGCGCCGTCACTTCGACATCCAGACCCAGTGCCGCCAGGGCGTTCATGTAGGCCCCCATCGTGACGGAGGGCTCGCCGCGTTCGATGCGATGCAGCGTCATGCGCGACATGCCCGCTGCCTCGGCGGCCGTGGTGGCGCTGATCCTGAGCGACTTCCGACGGGCATGGATATGCTGGCCGAACGCTTCAAGGCGTCGGCTGGCTCTGTCCAAGGTCGGCGGGGCGGTGGATGGCATATGTGTATCTCATATTAGGCATACCTAAGAAAATGTCTAGTACGAGATACATTTTTGGCTGCTTCAACCTTCGCGCGCCTGCCCCAGCAACCAGTCACTGAACAACTTCAGCAACGGTCGCTGGTCCGCCCGCTCCGGCGTCACCAGGTAATAACTGCGCTCCGCCGACAGCGCGCGCGGGCAGGCCACCACCAGCTCGCCGCGCGCCAGCTCGTCGGCCACCAGCATGGTCGGCATCAACGCCACGCCCAGGCCGTGCGAGGCGGCGGCGGCGAGGATCGAGAACAGCTCGTAGCGCGGGCCGCCACGCGCGGTGGGCGCGTCGACCTGCTGTGCGTCGAACCACTGGCGCCAGCCGTCGGGGCGCGTGCTCTGCTGCAGCAGCGGCATCCGCGCGATGGCCGCGGGCGACACGGCCTTGCCATGGGGCAGCAGCGAAGGGCTGCACACGGGCACCACGTCTTCGTGCATGAGCAGCAGCGCGCGCGTGCCGGCCCAGTTCTCGACCTGCGCGGGCGTGCCGGCGTACAGCGCGGCATCGAACTCCGCGTCGGCGAAGAGAAAGGGGCGGGTGCGCGTCTCGATGTGCACCACCACGTCGGGCTGCAGCGCCGCGAAACCGCGCAGGCGCGGCACCAGCCAGCGCGTGGCGAAGGTGGGCACCGCGGCCAGCGACAGCGACCCGCCTTCGCCCTGGTGCGCCATGGCGTCGAGCGTGTCGCGCTCCATGGCCTCCAGGCGGCGGGCGATCTGGCGTGCGTAGGCGGCGCCGCTGGCCGTGAGCGCCACGCCGTGCCGCGTGCGGCGGAACAGCGCCACGCCCAGGAAGGCCTCGAGCGCCCCGACCTGGCGCGACACCGCGCTCTGTGTGAGCGCCAGTTCCTGCGCGGCGCGGGTGTAGCTCTCGTGGCGCGCGGCGGCGTCGAAGCACACGAGGGTCTGCAGGGGTGGGATCTTGCGGCGCATGTATGCCGGGAGTGTATGACTGGCGCCCTGGTTTCACCAGTAAATCAACAAGATGTATCTCTCGAGATGTGCGTCAGACGCATATCTGGGTGAGGATTCATCGTTTGCGCCGGGCCTTCTGCGTGGCTACGATCGACCGCATTCCCCCTTCTTTTGTTTCTTCTTCCTTTTCCGGAGACATCCACATGGCCGCCAAAGCGCAATTCCACTGGGACGACCCCCTTCTTCTCGACCAGCAGCTGACCGACGAAGAACGCATGATCCGCGACGCGGCCAACGCCTACTGCCAGGAGCGCCTGGCGCCCCGCGTCATCGAGGGCTTCCGCACCGGCGAAACCGACCCCGCCATCTTTCGCGAAATGGGCGCGCTCGGCCTGCTCGGCCCGACGATCCCCGAACAGTACGGCGGCCCCGGCCTGAACTACGTGGCCTACGGCCTGATCGCCCGCGAAGTCGAGCGCGTCGATTCGGGCTACCGCTCGATGGCCAGCGTGCAAAGCTCGCTGGTGATGGTGCCGATCTTCGAATTCGGCACCGAGGCACAGAAGCAGAAGTACCTGCCCAAGCTCGCCACCGGCGAATTTATCGGCTGCTTCGGCCTGACCGAACCCGACCACGGCTCCGACCCCGGCAGCATGGCCACGCGCGCCAAGAAGGTGCCGGGCGGCTACTCGCTGAGCGGCTCGAAGATGTGGATCAGCAACTCGCCCATCGCCGACGTGTTCGTCGTGTGGGCCAAGGAAGTCAGCGAAAGCGGCACCGTCGGCCCGATCCGCGGCTTCGTGCTCGAGAAGGGCATGAAGGGCCTGAGCGCTCCCGCCATCCACGGCAAGGTCGGCCTGCGCGCCAGCATCACCGGCGAAATCGTCATGGACGGCGTGTTCTGCCCTGAAGAAAACGCCTTCCCCGAAGTGCAAGGCCTCAAGGGCCCGTTCACCTGCCTGAACAGCGCCCGCTACGGCATCTCGTGGGGCGCCATCGGTGCCGCCGAAGACTGCTGGCACCGCGCCCGCCAGTACACGCTGGACCGCAAGCAGTTCGGCCGCCCGCTCGCCGCCAACCAGCTCATTCAAAAGAAGCTGGCCGACATGCAGACCGAGATCACGCTGGGCCTGCAAGGCAGCCTGCGCCTGGGCCGCATGAAGGACGAAGGCATTGCCGCGGTCGAGATCACCTCGATCATGAAGCGCAACAACTGCGGCAAGTCGCTGGACATCGCCCGCATGGCGCGCGACATGATGGGCGGCAACGGCATCAGCGACGAGTTCGGCGTGGCCCGCCACCTGGTGAACCTGGAAGTGGTCAACACCTACGAAGGCACGCACGACATTCACGCGCTCATCCTGGGCCGCGCCATCACCGGCATCGCAGCTTTCGCCAACTGAACGAACGCATGAGCACCAAGCCCGCAGCACTCGACGGCATCAAGGTCCTCGATCTGTCCCGCGTGCTCGCGGGCCCGTGGTGCACGCAGATCCTCGCGGACCTGGGCGCCGATGTCGTCAAGATCGAACGCCCCGGCGTCGGCGACGACACGCGCACCTGGGGCCCGCCGTTCGTGAAGGACGCGAACGGCCACGACACCGACCAGGCCAGCTACTTCACGTCCTGCAACCGCAACAAGCGTTCGGTCACCATCGACATGGCCACGCCCGAGGGGCAGGCGCTGCTGCAGCAGATGGCGGCGCAGGCCGACATCGTGGTCGAAAACTTCAAGACCGGCGGCCTCAAGCAGTACGGCCTCGACCATGAAAGCCTGCGCGCGGCCAACCCGCGCCTCATCTACTGCAGCGTGACCGGCTTCGGCCACGACGGCCCCTACGCCGAGCGCGCCGGCTACGACCTGATGATCCAGGCCATGACCGGCATGATGAGCATCACCGGTCGCCCCGACGGCGAACCCGGTGGCGGCCCGCTGCGCGTGGGCGTGGCGCTCACCGACCTCTTCACCGGCGTGTACGCCAGCACCGCCATCCTCGCGGCGCTGCAGGTGCGCGACCGCACCGGCGAAGGCCAGCACATCGACATGGCACTGCTCGACGTGGGCATGGCCATCCTTGCCAACCAGGCGAGCGCTTTTCTCAACACCGGCAAGGCGCCGGGCCGCCAGGGCAACACGCACCCGAGCCTCGCGCCTTATCAAGACTTTCCGACGCAAGATGGTTCGATGCTGCTGGCCATCGGCAACAACGGCCAGTTCGCGCGCTTCTGCGAAGCCGCCGGCCACGCCGGGTGGGCCGCCGACGAACGCTTTGCGACCAACACGCTGCGCGTGAAACACCGCGGCGTGCTGATCCCGATGATGGAAGAACTCACGCGCACCCGCACCACCGCCGACTGGGTCGCGCTGCTCGAAGACAAGGCCGTCCCCTGCGGCCCCATCAACGACATCGCGCAGGCCTTCGACGACGCGCAGGTCCAGGCGCGCGGCCTGGCCGTGACGCTGCCGCGCGATGCGGGCGACGGCATCGCCAGCATCACCGGCGTGGCGAGCCCGTTGCGCCTCACGGCCACGCCGCCCGTGCTGCGCCGCGCACCGCCCGCGCTCGGGCAGCACACGCAAGAGGTGCTGGCCGAGATGGGCGTCGACGCCTCGCGCTTCGAGGCATTGCGCGCGGCCGGGGTGGTCTGACACACTGGCGGGCATGACGCGCCCGCCTGATCCGTCGTCTCCTGACACTGCCACCGACGCAGCCCCGTTCGCGGTGCTGCGCATCGACCACGTCGTGCTGCGCGTGCGCGACGCCGCGCGGTCCATGGCCTTCTATTGCGACGTGCTCGGCTGCACGCTCGAGAAGCGTCGCGACGACCTCGGCCTCGTGCACCTGCGCGCCGGCAGCAGCCTCATCGACCTCGTCACGCACGACGGCAAGCTGGGCCGCCAGGGCGGCGCGCTGGCCGGGCGCGAGGGGCGCAACGTCGATCACCTGTGCCTGCGCATCGAGCCTTTCGATGAAGCCGCGATCCGCGCGCGCATGGCGCGGCACGGCGTGCCGGTGCAGGGCGAGGTGCAGAACAACTTCGGGGCCGAGGGCAGTGGCCCTTCGATCTACATCGAAGATCCCGATGGCAACGGCGTCGAGCTGAAGGGCCCGGCGGCCTAGACTCTGCGGCGCCTTGCGCAAGCCGCGGCTGACGCAGAATCGGCGCGCGCCACCCGGCGCTAAACAATCATTCAGGGGGATTCCACATGACCGAACATCCGTTCGCCGCGCGCGTTGCCGCGCGGCTTCTTGCGCTCGCGGGCGCCGCCTCGCTGCTGGCCGCCTGCGGCACGCGCCAGCCTGCGGCCCCCGAACCCCCGCCGCCCGAAGCCACGGCGCGCAACAGCGTGCTCATGGCACCCGTGGCCTACGGCACCACCGCCAAGGGCGTCGCGCTGTCGAAGGCGGATGATTCGTGCGACGTGCCCGCCTCGCTGCGCCAGGCCGTGCAGGACCAGCTGCTCGCGCCCTACGAGTTCCTGCTCGCACCGCCGCTGCCCGCCCACGCGCAGGGCGCGCCCGTGCTGAAGCTGGAGATCACCGACCTGCTCGCGAACGCGGGCGGCCTCTACGGCGGCCCCAAGATCGTCCAGCTGCGCGGCACGCTGGAGCGCGACGGCGCGGCGCCCGCCAGGTTCACGGCGCAGCGCCAGATGTTCATCTACTTCGGCATGCCGCGCAGCACCTGCAGCATGGTCGGTGTCGTCACCTACAAGCTGGGCGAGGACATCGCGCAGTGGCTGCAGAAGCCGGTCGACGGCGCGGTGCTGGGCGAACGCTGAAGACGCGCCGGGCGCGCGGCGTTCAGCCGCCGCGCCCGATCACCGCCACCGCGAACACCACCACGCCCAGCGCGAGGTTCAGCGTCACCAGCTGGCGCACGGTGTTGAGCCGCGCGGCCGCCACGGGCCAGGCGCTGTCGTCCACCGCGCGGCGCAGGGCGCGGAAGACCGAGGCGCGGATGTAGACGTAGACCGCCGCCATCACGAGCGCAATGCCCATCATGGCCTCGACGCGCCAGTGCACGGCGCGAAAGCCGCCGGTCGCGAGGATCATCGCGAAGCCGCTCACGAACAGCAGCGTGACCGACGCGTCCACCCCGACGAAGAAACGCCGCAGCGTCGCGGCCATCATGCGCAGGCGCAGCGGCGGCTCCAGCGTGGCGACGGCGGCGGGGCGCACCGCGAAGTGCATGACGGCCATGCCGCCGACCCAGAAGGCGGCGCACAGCAGGTGAATGAAGAGGGGAGCGAGGTAGGACATGGGCTCCGATCAGAACACCGAACCGTGCGCGCACGCAACGCAAGCCCCCATGCCCTTCAACCCGTCGCGCCGCGCCCGCGCGTGCTCGCGCGGGGCTTGGCGGTGCCCGTGCCCGCGATCGAATCGGCATAGCGCTTCATGTCCGCCACCACCTGGCGCAGCAGCGTTGCCGCGGCCGGCGGCAGCAGGCGGCCGTGGCGCGACACGATGTGCGAGCGCCCCTGCGACAGCAGCGGGTTCTTCATCGGCAGCTCGACCAGCGCCGGGTGGTCGGCATTGGGCGTGAGCGAGATGCGCGTGCCCAGCGTGTAGCCCAGGCCCGCCGACACGAAGTGGCCCAGCGCGCTGAACGAGGTGGTGGTCAGCAGCGCGGGCAGCCGCACGCCCTCGCTGATCTCGGCCGCCTCGATGTGCTGGCGCACGCCGAAATTGCGGTGCAGCGTGGCGCCGGGGTAGGGCAGCAGGTCGGCCAGCTTCAGCGGGCGATCGAGCTGCGCGAGCGGGTGCGAGGCCAGCACCATGGCCTGGATCGGCTGCGCGTGCGACTGGTGCGAGGTGAGCCGCTCGTCCTTCGGCGGCTGGAACAGCATGCCGATGTGGGCACGCTCCTCGATCACGCGGCGCACGATCTCGTCGGTGCTGGCGACGTCCAGGTTCACCGTGATCTTCGGGTGGCTGGCCATGAAGATGCGCAGGCTGTGCCGCATGAGCCAGTCGACATAGCCTTCGCCGGCCACGATGTCGATGTGGCCGCTCTCGATCTTGCGGATGCTGTCCATCTGCGCCAGCAGGTGCTGCCTTTGCCCCTGCTGCCGGCGCACGTAGCCAGCCAGCAGCTGGCCCGCGTCGGTGGGCACCACGCCGCGTCCGTGGCGCTCCAGCAGCGGCAGGCCGCACTCGGTCTCCAGGATGCCGATGGCGCGGCTCACGGCCGACGGGTCCATGTCGAGCACGTCGGCCGCGCCGCGCACCGAGCCGCTGTCGAGCACCTGCATGAAGTAGCGCACCCGGCGGGTGTCGAGCTTGTCGTCCATGGCGGTCGTCTCCGAGTGTTGCATTCAATGCAACGAATATCCTTATTTGCGGTCATTGATGCAAGAGGCTCGCAGCCCGAAACTCGCCGGCACCCCTCGAAAACGCCCCATCCCGCCCCACCCATGACCTCCGCCGCCTCCACGATTGCAGCCGTCGCGCCGTCCACCGCCGCCGGCAAATTCAAGCTCCTCGTCGTCACCCTGGTCCTCGTGGCCGTGGCCGAACTCATCGGCCCGACGCAGTTCAGCGTCGGCCCCGGCAAGGTGGTGCTGCTGCCGATGCTGTGGGCGCTGCTCATGGCCGCCGCCTGGGGCATCGCACACCGGCGCGTGCCGGGCGTGGTGCGTGTGGCCACGGCGCAGCAGTCGCTGGCCGGCGGCCTGCTCAACGCAGGCCTGCTGCTGTTCGTGGTGAAGCTGGGCCTCACGGTCGGCGCCGCGCTGCCGCAGGTGAAGCAGGCCGGCTGGGCGCTGCTGTTCCAGGAGTTCGGCCATGCGCTGGGCACCCTGGCGCTGGGCCTGCCGCTGGCGCTGCTGCTGGGCATCAAGCGCGAAGCCGTGGGCGCCACCTTCTCGGTGGGCCGCGAGGGCAACCTCGTGATCATCGGAGAGAAGTACGGCATGGCCTCGCCCGAAGGCCGCGGCGTGCTGGCCGAGTACATCACCGGCACCGTGTTGGGCGCACTCTTCATTGCGGTGCTGGCGGGCTTCATCGCCAGCCTGCACATCTTCGATCCGCGCTCGCTGGCCATGGGCGCCGGCGTGGGCTCGGGCAGCCTGATGGCGGCGGCGCTGGGCGCCATCGCCGCGCAGAGCCCGGCCGAGATGCTGCCGCAGCTCACGGCGATTGCCGCCGCATCGAACCTGCTGACCACCGTGGCCGGCTTCTACTTCACGCTGTTCCTGTCGCTGCCGCTGTGCTCGTGGCTCTACGGCAAGCTGGAGCCGGTGCTGGGCCGCTTCTCGAAGCATGGCGCGCAACAGGGCGCTGCCGTGGACGCGGGCGCGAACGTCTCGAGCGCCGACGTGGCCCACGCCGCACCGACGTCGCTGCGCGACACGCTGCTGGCCTGGCTGGTGGTGGGCGGCGGCGTGCTCATCGGCAATGCCGTGACCTACAAGGTGCCGGTGCTGGTGTCGCTCGAAGGCGTGCTCGCCGTGGTGGCGATTGCCGGCGCCGTCGAAGCCATCAAGCGCTTCGTGCCGCGCCTGCCGATGGTGCTGGTGCTCTCGGTGGTGGCCACCGTGGTCGGCATCCCGGGCCTGTTCCCCTTCTCCGACGCGCTGATCGCGATCACCGCCAAGCTCAACTTCCTGGCCTTCACCACCCCGGTGCTGGCGCTGGCCGGCTTCTCGGTCGCCAAGGACCTGCCCGTGTTCCGCCGCCTCGGCTGGCGCATCGTGGTGGTGTCGCTCACCGCCACCGCCGGCACCTTCCTCGGCGCGACATTGATCGCCGAGTTCTTCCACTGATTTCATCCCACGAGAGATTCACGCCATGTACCGCGACCCCGAGATTGCCGAAGACACCCGTGCCCGCATGCTCAGCTGGCGCCGTGACATCCACGCCAACCCCGAGACCGCCTTCGAGGAACACCGCACCGCCAACGTGGTGGCCAATGCGCTGATGCTCATGGGCCTGCCCGTGCACCGCGGCCTGGCCGGCACCGGCGTGGTCGGCACGCTGAAGAACGGCGACGGCCCGAGCATCGCGCTGCGCGCCGACCTCGACGCGCTCAACATGCAGGAGCTGGGCACGCAGGCGCACGCCTCGAAGTGCGTCGGCAAGATGCACGCCTGCGGCCACGACGGCCACACGGCCATGCTGCTGGGCGCGGCCGAGCACCTGTCGCGCCACAAGCCCTTCCAGGGCACGGTGCACTTCGTGTTCCAGCCCGCCGAGGAAAACGAAGGCGGCGGCCGCGTGATGGTGGAAGAGGGCCTGTTCGAGCAGTTCCCGGCCGACGCCGTCTACGGCATGCACAACTTCCCGAGCCTGCCGCGCGGGCGCTTCGCGATCCGCAAGGGCACCATGACGGCCTTTCTCGACACCTTCGAGATCGTCATCACCGGCAAGGGCGCTCACGGCGCCATGCCCGAGACCGGCATCGACTCGGTGGTGATCTCGGCCCAGCTCATCAACGCGCTGCAGACCATCGTGAGCCGGCGCACCGGCGCCACCGACGCGGCCGTGGTCAGCGTCACACAGATCCACGGCGGCGACACCTGGAACGTCATTCCCGAGACCGTGGTGCTGCGCGGCACCGTGCGCACGCTCGACGCCGCCATCCAGGACAAGACCCAGGCGGCGATGCAGCAGATCTGCGACGGCGTGGCCGCCACGCACGGCGCCAAGGTGGCGCTGGAGTACCGCCGCGGCTACCCCGGCGTGGTCAACACGCCGGCCGAGACCGACGCAGCCATTGCGGCGGCGGCCAGCCTGGTCGACATCGAGCAGGTGCACACCGACATCCCGCCCGCCATGGGCTCGGAAGACTTCGCCTTCATGCTGCAAAAGCGCCCCGGCGCCTACATCGGCATCGGCGCGGGCGAGGGCCCGAACGACCCGAACGTGCACAACCCGTACTACGACTTCAACGACAACATCCTGCCGCTGGGTGCGGCCTACTGGGTGGCGCTGGTCAAACAGCAGCTTCCGGTCGCATGATGCGCTGATGCTCTCCGCCTTCGAAATCTTCAAGATCGGCATCGGGCCGTCCAGCTCGCACACCGTCGGGCCGATGCGCGCCGCGCTGCTGTTCGCGCAATCGCTCGAACGGCGCGGCCTGCTCGCGCAGGTGGCAAGGCTGCACGTCGACCTGTTCGGCTCGCTCGGCGCCACCGGCCATGGCCACGCGACCGACCAGGGCGTGATCCTCGGGCTCTTCGGCGACGCGCCCGACACCGTGCGGCCCGAGACCGTGCAGCCGCGCCTGGACGCGCTGCGCCGCACCGGCCAGCTCGCGCTGCTGGGCACCACGCCCATCGCCTTCGACCGCGTGCGCGACATCGCCTTTCGCGGCGAAGAGTCGCTGCCCGAGCATCCGAACGCGATGCGCTTCACCGCCTTCGCGGCCGACGGCGCCGTGCTCGCCGAAGGCACCTACTTTTCGGTCGGCGGCGGCTTCGTCGTCGAGGGCGGGCAGGCGGTGGCGCAAACGGCCGCCGCCGCGGCGGCCGTGCCGCATCCCTTCACGACCGGCGACGAACTCATGGCGCAGTGCCGCGCGCACGGCATTTCCGTGGCCACGCTGGTGCTGCGCAACGAATGCGTGTGGCGGCCCGAGGCCGAGGTGCGCGCGGGCCTGCTGCGCATCTGGGGCGTGATGCAGCAGTGCGTGCAGCGTGGCTTCGGCATCGACAACCCGCTGGCCGCGCAGGCGCTGCCCGGCCCGCTGCGCATGCGCCGCCGCGCGCCCGAACTGCACCGCGAGCTGCTGGCACAGGCCGGCGCCGCCGATCCGCTCGCGGCCATGGACTGGGTCAATGCCTTCGCGATGGCGGTGAACGAGGAGAACGCGGCCGGCGGCCGTGTCGTCACCGCGCCCACCAACGGCGCGGCCGGCGTGGTGCCCGCCGTGATGCACTACTACCAGCGCTTCGTGCCGCAGGCCAGCGACGAGGGCATCGTCGACTTCCTGCTCACCGCCGCGGCCATCGGCATGCTCTACAAGACCAACGCCTCGATCTCGGGCGCCGAGGTCGGCTGCCAGGGCGAGGTCGGCGTGGCCTGCTCGATGGCGGCGGGCGCGCTCGCCGCCGTGCTCGGCGCCACACCCGCGCAGGTCGAGAACGCGGCCGAGATCGGCATGGAACACAACCTGGGCCTGACCTGCGACCCGGTCGGCGGCATGGTGCAGATTCCCTGCGTGGAGCGCAACGCGATGGGCGCCGTGAAGGCCATCAACGCCTCGCGCATGGCGCTGCGCGGCGACGGCAGCCACTACGTCTCGCTCGACGCCGTGATCCGCACCATGAAGCAGACCGGCGAGGACATGAAGTCCACGTACAAGGAGACCTCGCTGGGGGGGCTTGCGGTGAACGTGGTGGAGTGTTGAGAAGGTGTGAACGAACCCGGCATGTCCGCTCATCCCGCCCAGACACGCCCCCTCGGCGTTGCAAATGCTCGCCATAGCCCAAGCTATGGCTGCGCTTTGCGCCTTGAGGGGACGCGCCTGGACGGGCTGCTCGGCCACGCCGGATCCATTCACACCTTCTGAAGCCCGCTGCGTCAGAATGGCCGGCTCCCTGTCCTGAACACAGAAAGCCGAGGCCCCATGACCCGCACCGTCGCCGACAAGCGCGCCGCCTTCCGTGCCCTCCACGCACAAGGTTGCTTCGTCATTCCGAACCCCTGGGACACCGGCAGCGCGCGCTACCTCGAAGGCCTGGGCTACCAGGCGCTGGCCACCACCAGCTCGGGCTTCGCGTGGTCGCAGGGCCATGCCGACGGTGCCCTGTCGCGCGACCAGATCCTGGCGCACCTGCGTGAACTCGTGGCCGCCACCGACCTGCCGGTGAACGCCGACTTCGAGAACGGCTTCGCCACCGACGCGCAGGGTGTGGCCGAGAGCGTGCGCCTCGCGGTCGAGACCGGCGTGGCGGGCCTGTCGATCGAGGACTCGACCGGCAACCCCGACGATCCGCTGTTCCCCATCGACGTCGCGGTCGAACGCCTGCGCGCCGCGCGCCGGGCCATCGACGCGGCGGGCGGCGACACGCTGCTCGTGGGCCGCGCCGAGAACTTCTTTGCCAACCGCCCCGACCTCGAGGACACCATCGCGCGCCTGCGTGCGTACGCCGAAGCCGGCGCCGACTGCCTCTACGCGCCCGGCATCAAGACGCGCGAGCAGATCGCGGCCGTGGTGGCCGCCGTCGCGCCCAAGCCGGTCAACCTGCTGGTCGGCGCGACCAGCGAGCTCACGATGGCGGACATCGCCGCGCTCGGCGTGCGCCGCGTGAGCGTGGGCGGCGGCATGGCGCGCGCGGCCTGGGGCGGCTTCATCCGCGCCGCGCGCACGCTGGCCGAGCAAGGCCGCTTCGACGGCTTTGCCGATGCCACGCCGGGCACCGAGCTGAACGCCTTCTTCCGCCCGTTCGCAGACTAGTTTTCAGCACCGTGGACGCGCTGCTCGCCGACATCCGCGCCTGCCGCGCATGCGAGGCGCACCTGCCGCTCGGGCCGCGCCCGATCGTGCAGGCCAGTGCGAGCGCGCGGCTGCTGATCGTCGGCCAGGCGCCCAGCCTCACGGTGCACCAGACCGGCGTGCCGTGGAACGACAAGAGCGGCGACCAGCTGCGCCGCTGGCTCGGCATCGACCGCGAGCTGTTCTACGACGCGACGCGCATCGCGATCGTGCCCATGGGCTACTGCTACCCGGGCCGAGGCAAGAGCGGCGACCTGCCGCCGCGCAAGGAGTGCGCGCCGCTGTGGCACGACCGCCTGCTGGCGCAGATGCCGCACATCGCGCTGACCTTGCTCATCGGCCAGTACGCGCAGCGCCACTTCCTCGGCAAAGCCGCGCGCGGCGGCGTGACGGAAACCGTCGAGGCCTTTGCGGACTACGCGCCGCGCTTCGTCCCGCTGCCGCATCCGTCGCCGCGCAACACCGCGTGGTTCCAGCACCACCCGTGGTTCGAGCGCGACGTGCTGCCGGTGCTGCGCGAGCGCGTGCAGCAGGCGCTCAGCGCGCCTTCTTCCTAGGGGCCGACGGCCGCCTCGGCGGCTTCGCCTCCAGCACTAGCTCGGCCGGCAGCGCATCGTTCCATGACTCGGTGAAGTAGGCGCGGTCGCTCGGCACCAGCTGCGGCAGCACCTCGCGCAGCAGGGCCAGTGAGTGCTCGGCCGCCTTCAGGTCGCCCGCATGCGCCGCGTACCACGCGTGCTCGAACAGCAGGCTGCCCTGCTGCAGCCCGGGGTAGCGGCGTCGCCCGGCCTGGTGGTCGGCCAGCCGCGCCTGCGCCACGTCGACCCAGCGTGCGGGCCAGTTCGCGGTGTCGAAGGCGTCGGCGAGCGGGCCCGCGAGCTTCGACATCGCGGCCGGGTCGAGCGGCTTCTGTGCGCGGAACTGCGCGAGCGTGGGTTGCGCGTCGGGCCGGCAGTGGCCGCGCGCGATGCGCATCAGGTAGATCGCGTTCCATGCCGAGCGGCCCTGGCCGTCGGTGTGGCCGCACAGCCATTCGCTGAAGGCGATCCACTGCACCGCGCGGCGCGTGGTGTCGGCCCGGTGGCCGTCGTGCGCGAGCGCCGGCAGGTCGCCCAGGCCCACGCGGTCGAACAGCCACGCGGCCATGCCCATGTTGGCCGCCACGTGCTGCGCCGCATCGAAGGAGTGCGACTCGAAGGCCGCCGCCAGCGCCTCGCCGAAGCGCTGCAGCGACTCTTCGGCGAGCGCCGCGGCGGCCGGGCGGTCGTCGGCGGCCAGCGCGAGGGCGCGCGAGCGGCAGGCCAGCGCCCACAGGTTGCACCACTCGAAGCGCACGTCGGGGTGGTGGCGCAGCACCAGCGCGCGCGCCGGGTCCTCGGCCATGCCGCCCAGCAGCGACTGGGCCAGCGGCAGGTCGCGCGCGGTGTAGGCGCACCAGGCCGAGACGATGCACTCCATCGCGCCCAGGTAGTCGTTGCCCGCCACGTGGTGCGCGAGCCGCTGCTTCTTGAGCGCCTGCAGCCGCCGGCGCGCCTGTTCGTTGTCGCCGAGCCGGCGCCACAGCATCGCCTCGTTGAGCGTGACCAGCGCACGCTGGAAGTCGCTGGCGGCCAGCGTGCCGGCCAGGCGGATGGCTTCGAGCGCGCTGCCGTTGCCGTTTCCGCCCGCCACCGGCGACATCAGCCGGCCCTGTCGCGCGGCCTGCTGCGAGGCGACCAGCTGTTTCCAGAAGGCGGCGTCCTGCAGGTGCACGGCGTCGGGCGGCGTGATCGCGCCGGCGGCCTGCGCCTTGCGCGAACGCAGGCCGAGGAACGAGGCCACCTCGGCGGCGGTCGCCGGGCGGTTGTCCACGAGCAGGCGCAGGCGCTTGGCCTGCGCAGCCGGCAGCCAGAACGGGCCCTGGCTGCGCCGCTCGGCGTTGAGAAAGCGCGGCTCGCGCTGCAGGTCTTCGCCCCAGCCGACCTCCAGGCCCCAGGCCTTGAAGTCGCGGAACGCGCGGCTCACGACCATGCGCAGCGTGTTGGCGTCGGACACCTCGCCGCGCAGGTCGGCCAGCCGCACGACACCGCTGCCGCCGCCGTGGGCATGGGCGTGCTGCATGCGCACCAGCAGCCACAGCGACTGGAAGGCTGCGCGCCGTCCGTCGACGGACTGCGGCGAGGTGAGTTCGATGGAAAGAAGGGCAGGGGAGGCGGTGGAGGGCACGCCCCGGATTGAACCTCAAATCGCCCGCGGCTTCCTGAAGAAACCGCAGGCAGGGTTCAACGAGTCAGTAGCGGTTGCGGTCGACCAGCTCGGGCACTTCGCTGCGGCCGATGCCCAGGTCGCGCAGGTCGTGGTCGCTCATGCCGGCCAGCAGCAGCACGTCGTCGCGGGCGCGGCGGCGTGTCACGGCGCGGCGGCGCCAGTTGTGCAGGGCATGCAGCAGGCGTTGATGAAAAGACGGTGGCTTCGGCGCGGTCACGGTGGGCTCCTGGTTGGGGAGCGCTCATCTTCCGGCGGCGCGTGCTATTGTGGAAGTTGAGATTTCTGACACATTCAATCAGTATTCCTGATGCGACAGCTCAACCTCGACCAACTGCGCACCCTCATCGCCATCGCCGACCTGGGCACTTTCTCGGCGGCGGCGCAGGCGCTGCACCTGGCGCAGCCCACCGTGAGCCTGCACATCAGCGAGCTCGAATCGCGCCTGGGCGCGCAGCTGGTGGTGCGCGGCAACCGCCGCGTCACGCCCACCGCGGCCGGCGCGGCGCTGGTCGAGCGCGGGCGCAAGCTGCTGCGCGACACCGACGAGGCGGTCGAGGCCGTCAAGCGCCAGGCCGAGGGCCGCACGGGCCGCGTGCGGCTGGGCACCTCCACCGGCGTGGTGGTCGACCTGCTGCCGCAGGTGCTCGAGGCGCTGGGCGTGGGCCATGCGGGCATCGACGTCGAGGTGAGCATCCTCGGCTCGGCCGAGGCGATGGCGCGGCTGGCGGCGGGCACGCTCGACATCGGGCTGGTCGCAATGCCGCAGCCGCTGCAGCGCGAGCTGGTGGTCACGCCGTGGCGCACGCAGCCCATGATGGCCTTCGTGCCGCCGCGCTGGAAGGCGCCCAAGCGCGCCACGCCGGCCTGGCTGGCGACGCAGCCGCTGATCTTCAACGACGCGACCACGCACATGTACCGGCTGTCGATGGAGTGGTTCGCCGCGGCCGGCTTTGCGCCGCGCGCGCGCATCGAGCTCAACTACGACGCGGCGATCCGCAGCCTGGTGGCGGCGGGCTATGGCGCGGCGCTGCTGCCGCTGCAGCAGACCACCGACGCGGCGCTCAACGAGCGCATGCAGATCGTGCCGGTCACGCCCAAGCTCACGCGCCGCCTGGGCATCGCGCACCGCCCGCACGCCACGCTCGACGGCGCCACGCAGAGCGTGCTGAAGGTGCTGACGGCGTTCCGCCAGCTCTGAGTGCGGTCAGCCCGGCCCGGGCTTGGGGCCGCGCGTGCCCAGCGAGAGGATCTCGTTGGCGTTGACGATGGCCGCGGCAATGTCTTCCATGGTGGTGCGCTTGCTCATGGCCTGTTCGCGGATCAGGTCGTGGGCCTGGCCTTCGGACACGTCGTGCGTCTTCATGAGGATGCTCTTGGCCTCGGCCAGCTGGCGCACGCCGAGCAGCTTGGCTTCGGTCTTGCGCAGGCGCCGCGCGAGCGAGCGGCTTTCCTTGTGGGCTTCGCGCGCGACCACCAGCGCCGACAGCAGGCCGAACGAGCGCACCGGCGACGGCAGCACGGCCTTGGCGCGGATCTCGAGCACGGCCTCGACGATGGTCGGGTTCTCGTAGGTCACGACGGCGATGACGGCGGGGGCGTCCTCGCTCTGGGTCCATTCGAAGCGCAGGTTGATGAAGTCGGGCTGCACGGCCATGAAGGCCACGTCGATGCCCTCGGGCAGGTGCTGCACGGGCGGCCAGAAGGCCTGCACCTGGCAGCCGATGCGCTGCAGTTGCTGGGTGAGCTGCCGGCCGTCTGCGTCGTCGGGGTGGATCACCGCGATCTTCAGCAGCCGCAGCTCCTTGAGCTGCGGTGGCGTCACCCGCAGGGTGTGTCGCTTGGGGGCTGTGCTGTCCACGGTCAGGTCTTTCGCGGGACGCGCCTTGAAGCCTCGCCGGCAACGGAAAGAAAGCAGCGCGACCTCATCCTAGAGCTCCAGCGCATCGAGCCGCGCCGTCCAGTCGCCCAGCGAGTGCGTGACGAGGTAGGGGTCCGGGTACACCGGACGCGTCGCCTGGCGCACGATGGTGAACTGTCCGTGCGCGTCGACGCGGCCGATGCGCGGGTACAGGCAGGTGTGGTGGTTGGTCGGGTCGATCTTCACGCGGCCCTGCGGCGCATCGAACTCGCTGCCCAGGATGTGCGGCAGGATCTCCGCGATGCCGTCCGTGCCCGCCTGCCGGAAGGCGTTGGCGAAGATGTGCATCTGGAAGTACGAGGCCTCCCAGCACAGGTTGGGCACGCAGCCGTCGCCGAAGCGCGCGCGCAGCCGCGCCAGGCAGCGCTGGTTGGCGGGCGAGTCGATCGACTGGAAATACGGCGCCGCCGTGAAATGGCCCGTGGCCACGCCAGGGCCCATCTGCGAGATCTCTGCCTCCGAGGTGGTCAGGCTCGAGATGGGCATCGTCTTCGGGTCGAAGCCGGCCTCGGCATAGGCGCGGTACAGGCTCGCGGTGGAATCGCCCACCACCGTCGAGAAGATGAAGTCGGGCCGCTTGTCGCGGATGTCGTCCATGATTGCGCGGTAGTCCTTCTCGGTGGCGTCGAGTGCCACGTAGCGCTCGCCGAGCTTTTCGCTGCCGGGGCGCTGCATCACCAGCTCGCCCATGATGCGGTTCGACTCGTAGGGGTAGATGTAGTCGGAGCCGATCAGGTACACGCGCGCACCGAAGTTCGTGGTCATGAACTCGGCCAGCTGCACGCTGTTCTGGTTGGGCGCCGCGCCCGTGTAGATCACGTTGCCCGAGTACTCGAAGCCTTCGTACAGCGTGGGGTAGAACAGCAGCTTGTTCCACTTCTCGATCACCGGGATCACGGCCTTGCGGCTGCTCGACATGTAGCAGCCGAAGAGCACGTTGACGCGGTCCTGAACGATCAGCCGCTCGGCCAGCTGGGCGTAGCGCACGGGGTTCGATTGCGGGTCGTAGCGCACGGCCACGAGTTCGCGGCCGTCGACGCCGCCGGCCGCGTTGATCTCCTCGATGGCCAGCAGCGCGCCCTGCAGCTGCGACAGGCCGATGGTCGAGGTGACGCCGGTCTCGGAATACAGAATGCCGACGCGAAGAGGGTCCCTGTCAGCCACTGGGGTGTCTCCTGGATGTGTGGGCCCTCATTGTGTGCTCCTCCCTGGCTTTCTTCATTCGGTCGATCAATGGGCGGCGGCCAGCCGCGTGCTCATGCGCGCCAGCCGCGCGGGCAGGCTGCGCGCGTCGTCGGCGATGCAATAGTTGCGCCAGCCGAAGATGCGCCGCACGTACGCGTCGGCCGCGCCGTCCACCGCGATGCAGGCGCTGCGAACGCCGGCGTCGCGCGCCTCGGCCACGGCCTGGCGGGCGTCTTCGATCAGGTACTTCGGGTCGTGCACGTCGATGTCCGAGGGCGCGCCGTCGGTCACCAGCAGGATCGCGCGCGGCCCGGCCGGCTCGGCCTGCAGGTGCGAGGCCGCATGGCGCAGCGCGGCGCCCATGCGCGTCGAGTAGCGCCCGCGCACCGCGCCGATCATCGCGCGCGAGGGCGCGGCCAGCGGCTGTCCGAATTCGAGCAGGCGGTAGTAGTACACCTCGGCACGCGTGTTCGACGAGAAGCCGTGGATGGCGAGCCGGTCGATGCCGCGCGCGTTCGAGGCGGCGAGCAGCAGCGCGGCCTGCTTCTCGAGGTCGAGCAGCGAGACCGCGCCATCGCCGTGGCCCGCGTCGTTGGCCGACTCGGAGAGGTCGAGCAGCACCAGCACGCTCGACGGGCGCGGGCCCTTGCCGGGGCGCATGAACAGCCGCGCATCGGGCCGCAGGCGCAGGCGGCGATCGACCAGCACCTCGATGGCCGCGTTGAGGTCGATGTCGTCGCCTTCCCACTGCCGACGCAGGCGGTGCGTGCGGTCGAGGTGGCGCGCGCGGGGCAGGGCGAGCGGCGCGATGCGCTCACTGCCCGCCGCTCCTGAAGTGCTCGCCGCGCCCAGGCCCTGCCACGCGGGCAGCTTCTCGATCACCGTGCACCAGTCGGGGCGCAGGCGCTCCTGCGTGCGGTCCCATTCGGGGTAGGCGTAGCGGCCGAGTTCCATGTCGGCGATGCCTTCGGGTGGCGCTTCGTTGTCTTCGCTCTGGGCATCCGACGATGGCGGTGGCCGCACGCCGGTCTGCTGCAGCGCGATGGCTTCGTCGGGCGGCGTCTCGGCCTCGCCGAAGTCCCACAGGTAGCTGTTGTCGTCGCGCCAGGGCGCGGGCACGGCGTAGTCCTGCGGCTCGAAGCGCACGCGCATCTGGCCCAGGTCGTTGGCGAGGATCGAGGCGACGGCGCGGAAGGCGTCGTAGTCCTCCAGCCCCGCGCGCGAGACGGTCTCGTCGAACAGGCGGCGCGCCTTGTTCACCCAGTGGTTGTCGTCCTGCGCGTCGGCGCGCAGTAGCACGCGGTCCATGCGCGCGACCAGCGCGGCAAAGCGCAGGTCCAGCGGATCGGGCGCGGGCGGCAGCGCGGCGACGAACCAGCCGTGCAGGCCGGGAAAGTCGCGGCACAGCAGCCGCTCGACGCGTGCATCTTCAAGGGCCGAGACCACCGCGATGCCCATCGGCTTGAGCGTGCGTGCCGGTCGCGCAGGCGTCGAGTGGCGCAGGTGCGCGACCGCATGCGCCACCATCGCGCGGTGCAGGCGCACGGCCTCGTCGCCCTCGGGCAGCAGCAGCCGGCGCCCCGTGAGGACCGCACGCGCACCGGCCAGCGGCTGCACGTCGACATCGATGCCAGCCAGCCCGCGCGCGAGCAGCGAGAGGGCGCCGTGCCCGTCGTTCATCCGAACTGCGCCTCGACAAAGCCCTGCAGCGCGCTCGCCATGTCGGGGTCGTCGGTGAGGGCGCGCGTCATCGTCATGTCGCAGCTGTCGCGCGGTGACACGCCGTCGCGGATCAGCACGCCCGCGTAGATCAGCATGCGCGTGGACACGCCCTCGTCGAGCCCGCGGTGCTTGAGCTCGCGCGAGCAGTGCGCAATGGCCACCAGCTTCGCGGCGAGCTCGATGCCGACACCGGCCTCGTGCGCGACGATCTCCGCTTCGAGTGCGCCGTCGGGGTAGTCGAACTCCAGCGCCGCGAAGCGCTGGCGCGTCGAGGGTTTCATGTCCTTGGCGCTGCTTTGGTAGCCGGGGTTGTACGACACCACCAGCTGGAAGTCGGGGTGCGCGTGCACCAGCTCGCCCTTCTTGTCCAGCGGCAGGATGCGGCGCGCGTCGGTCAGCGGGTGGATCACCACGGTGGTGTCCTGCCGCGCCTCCACCACCTCGTCGAGGTAGCAGATGCCGCCGTGGCGCACCGCGAGCGTCAGCGGCCCGTCGTGCCAGGCCGTGCCGTTCGCGTCGAGCAGGTAGCGGCCCACGAGGTCCGACGCCGTCATGTCCTCGTTGCAGGCGAGCGTGACCAGCGGCCGCCCGAGCGACCACGCCATGTGCTCCACGAAGCGCGTCTTGCCGCAGCCCGTCGGGCCTTTCAGGATCAACGGCATGCGGTGGCGGTAGGCGTGCCGGTACAGCGCCACCTCGTGGCCCGCGGGCCGGTAGAAGGGCTCGGTCTCGATGCGGTAGGCGGCGAGCGGATCGTGCACGGGAGCGTTCATGGCGTGGCGAGCAGTTCCTGCAGGGCGTTGTCGATGAAGCGGGTGTCGACCGGGCTGCTGCCGCCGCCCGCGAAGTGGCCCCACACGCCGGGGATCGGGCGGCACTCGGCGTTCGGCATGTGCGACACCTCCCACGCGTTGTCGGCCACGGGGAAGTACAGGTCGCGCTCGGCCGGCATCACGATGGCGCGCGCCCGGATGGCGCCCAGCGCCTTCTTGAAGTCGCCCTGGAACACCGGGTTGTCGCTGATGTCGCCGTGCTGCCACGACCACAGCATCGCCAGCAGGTTGTTGGCGTCCTTCTTCAGGAAGAAGCCCTCCCAGTAGCCGACCAGGAAATCTTCGAGCGAGCTGAAGCCCAGCGCGCGCCACAGCTCTTGCATGTAGAAGGGCTGCGACAGGCCCCAGCCCGCGTACACGCGGCCCACCGCGCGCAGCCCGCGCGTCGGCGGCGTGGTGTACCAGCCGCCGTTCCAGGCCGCGTCGGCCGTGAGCGCGGCCTTCACGCCTTCGAGGAACACGATGTTGTGCGGCGCCGTCTGCGCCGAACCGCAGAAGGGCGCGATGCGCTTCACCATGTCGGGGTAGAGGCACCCCCACTGGTTGGTCTGCTGCGCGCCCATCGACCAGCCCACCACCAGCGCGAGCTGCTCGATGCCGAACTGCTCGGTCACCAGCCGGTGCTGCAGCGTCACGTTGTCGTACAGCGTGACGTTCGGAAAGCGCGCCAGGTTGTAGGGCTCGGGCGTGTTGCTCGGCGAGGACGAGAGGCCGTTGCCCAGCATGTTGGGCACGATGATGAAGTACTTCGCCGGGTCCAGCGCCATGCCCGGGCCGATGAGCCATTCGTTGTCATAGTGCTGGCCCGAGTACCAGGTCGGGTAGACGATGGCGTTGCTCTTCTGTGCGTTGAGCGTGCCGTAGGTCTTGTAGGCGAGCTTCGCGCCGCGCAGGGTGGCCCCCCGCTGCAGCGCGACATCGCCGAGTTCGAAGATGTCGTGGTCCATGGGGCGGCGCTTCAGCGGTGCTTGGCCGGTTCGTTCGGGATGCCCTCGATCGGGCATTCGGGCGTGCCGACGGTGGTGCGCGTGAACGACTCCACCCTCTCGCGCGTGCCCTCGGGGTCGTTGATCCACTGCGTGTAGAAGTTGTAGGGGCAGGCCGCCACGCCCTTGTCGCCGTCGCCCGAGTTGATGGTGCCGGTGTAGCCGCGGTGCACCAGCTTGAACAGGTGGTTCTGCGACTGGCCGTTCTTGCGCGCGTCGCGGATCAGGCCCATCGACAGCTCGGCGTAGTTGATGCCCATCTCTTCCTCGCCGCATTCGCCGAGCGTGCGGCCGTCGAAGCCGATGAGCGCGGAGTGGCCGAAGTACGAGTACACGCCGTCGAAGCCGGCCGCGTTGGCCACCGCCACGTAGGTGTTGTTCATGAAGGCCATGGCCTTGGAGACCATGATCTGCTGCTCCTTGGCCGGGTACATGTAGCCCTGGCAGCGGATGATGAGCTCGGCCCCGCGCATCGCGCAGTCGCGCCAGATCTCGGGGTAGTTGCCGTCGTCGCAGATGATGAGGCTCATCTTCATGCCCTTGGGGCCTTCGCTCACGTAGGTGCAGTCGCCCGGGTACCAGCCCTCGATGGGCACCCACGGCATGATCTTGCGGTACTTCTGGACGATCTCGCCCTGGTTGTTCATGAGGATCAGCGTGTTGTAGGGCGCCTTGTTCGGGTGCTCCTCGTGGCGCTCGCCGGTGAGCGAGAACACGCCCCACACGTTGGCGCGCCGGCACGCGTCCGCGAAGATCGCGGTCTCCTCGCCGGGGATGGCCGAGGCGGTGTCGTACATCTCCTTGGCGTCGTACATGATCCCGTGCGTGGAGTACTCGGGAAAGATCACCAGGTCCATGCCCGGCAGGCCTTTCTTCATGCCGACCAGCATCTCGCCGATCTTGCGTGCGTTGTCCAGCACCTCGGCCTTGGTGTGCAGGCGGGGCATCTTGTAGTTGACGACCGCGACGCCGACGCAATCGTTGCTGCTCGAAATATCACCATGTCTCATGACGCTGCTCCTGAAGGGGTGGTTGAAGAAAAAGAGGAAGGGCTACACGGTCAGGAAGGACCTGACCTTGTCCTGGTCGAGCGTGGCGCGCGCTTCGTCGTGCACGATGCGGCCCCGGTCGATGACGAGAAAGCGGTCGGCCAGGTCGAGCGCGAAGCTCAGCACCTGCTCCGACACCACGACGGCAAAGCCGCGTTCGGCGCGCAGCACGTTCAGCGTCTGCGCGATCTCCTTGATGATCGAAGGCTGGATGCCCTCGGTGGGTTCGTCGAGGATCAGCACCTTCGGTTCCGAGATGAGCGCGCGCGCAATCGCCAGCATCTGCTGCTGGCCGCCCGAGAGGTTGCCGGCCTTGCGCTGCTTCATGTCCTTGAGCACGGGGAAGAAGGTGTAGAGGTACTCGGGCACCGTGCGGTGGCCCGACCTTGCGGCACCGGCGAGGATGTTCTGCTCCACCGTGAGGAACGGAAACACCATGCGCCCCTGCGGCACGAAGGCCAGGCCTTGCGCCACGCGCTGGTAGCTGGGCAGCGTCGTGAGCTCGGTGCCGCCCAGGCGGATGTGGCCGCCGCGCGCGGGCAAGAGGCCGATGAGCGACTTCAGCAAGGTGGTCTTGCCCATGCCGTTGCGGCCCATGATGGCGACCGCCTCGTCGGGCGCGACGCGCAGCGACACATCGCGGATGACGTGCGATTCGCCATACGCCACGTTGAGTTCGGAGACTTCAAGCATCTGGGTTTCTCCTTCTTCTCAGTGGCCGAGGTACACGTCGATCACGCGCGGGTCGGCCTGCACCTCGGCGGCCGTGCCTTCGCTCAGCAACTTGCCCTGGTGCAGCACCGTGACGCGGTGCGCGATGCGTTTGACGAAGTCCATGTCGTGCTCGATCACGACCACCGACTTGCCGGCCGAGATGCGCCGCAGCAGGTCGCCGGTCTGCTCGCGCTCGCGCGGGCTCATGCCGGCCACGGGCTCGTCGAGCAGCAGCAGCTCGGGCTCCTGCATCAGCAGCATCCCGATCTCGAGCCACTGCTTCTGCCCGTGGCTGAGCTGCCCGGCGCGGTGGCCCAGGCGATCGGCCAGGAAGACCTGCTCGGCCATCGCGTCGATGCGCGCGCGCACGGCGGGCGTGCGGCGGAAGGTGAGCGACTGCAGCAGGCCGTGCATGCGCGGCAGCGAGATCTCGAAGTTCTCCAGCACCGTGAGGTCTTCGTAGACCGAGGGCGTCTGGAACTTGCGGCCCACGCCGGCGCGCACGATCTCGTACTCGTTCAACCGCCCGAGGTCCTGGCCGTTGAACACCACGCGGCCCGCGCTGGGCTTGGTCTTGCCGCACACCATGTCCAGCAGCGTGGTCTTGCCGGCGCCGTTCGGTCCGATGATCACGCGCAGCTCGTTGCGCTCGACCGAGAGGCTGAGTCCGTCCACGGCCTTGAAGCCGTCGAAGGACACGGTGAGGTCCTCGATGCGCAGGATCTGCTCGCTCGACGGCGGCACCGCCGAGGCGGCCTGCGGCAGCCCGCCGTTGGGCATCGTCATCGTGGCGTTCATGGCGCCACCTCCGCGGCGGTACGGCGGCGCACGAGCTTTTCGCCCAGCCCCGCGAGCCCGTTCGGCATCGCCCACACCACGAGGATGAACACCGCGCCCAGCACGTACAGCCAGCCTTCGGGGAAGGTCTCCGACAGGTACGACTTGAGAAAGCCGATCAAGAGCGCGCCGATCACTGCGCCCGGAATCGACAGCCGCCCGCCGACCGCCGCGTAGATCACCATCTCGACCGAGGCCACGACGCCGATCACGCCCGGCGCGATGAGTCCCACCTGCAGGCTGTAGAACGCACCGCCGATGGCCGACAGCACCGCTGCCACCGCGAACACGAAGGCCTTCATGTGCGCCGTGTTGTAGCCGCTGAAGCGCACGCGGTCTTCCTTGTCGCGAATGGCGATCAGCAGCTTGCCGAAGCGGCTGCGCACGATGGCGAGCGACACCATCATCACCAGCGCAATGGCCGCCACCTCGACGAAGTACATCGTGCGCCTGGCCTCGTCGGTGGCGATGTCCCAGCCCAGCAGCGTGCGGAAATCGGTGATGCCGTTGGCACCGCCGGTGTCGCCCTGCTGGCCGACCACCACCACCGTGAGCGTGAGCGCCAGCGACAGCGTGACGATCGCGAAGTACACGCCGCTCACGCGCCGCTTGAAGATCGCGTACGAGAACACGTAGGCCAGCAAGGCGGGCACGACGAGGATGCCCGCCACCGTCCAGCCCAGCGAGTGGAAGGGCTGCCACCACGCGGGCAGCTGCTCGACGCTGCTCCACACCATGAAGTCCGGCAGCTCGGGCGCCGAGGCTTCGAGCTTGAGGAACATGGCCATCATGTAGCCGCCCAGGCCGAAGAACATGCCCTGGCCCAGGCTCAGCACGCCGCCGTAGCCCCAGGTGAGCACCACGCCCACCGCAACGAACGCGAAGGCCAGGTACTTGCTCACGAGGTTCAGGCGGAACGGGTCGAGCGTGAGCGGCAGCACCACGGCCAGCAGCACCAGCACGGCGAGCAGGGCACCGAGGTCGCGCTTGCGTTGAGGAGAAAGACCGTGCATGCCTCAGCTCCTCGACCGCGTGGCGAACAGGCCGTTCGGCCGGAAGTACAGCACCGCGATCACCAGCAGCAGGATCGTGGCCTTGGCCATCGAGCCGCTCATGAGGTACTCGAGCCAGGTCTGCGACTGCGCGATGGCAAAGCCCGAGAGCGCGGTGCCGATGAGGCTCTGCACGCCGCCGAACACCACCACGATGAACGAGTCGACGATGTACAGCTGGCCCGTGCCGGGGTTGGTCGATCCGATCATGGTGAACACCGCACCCGCGATGCCCGCCAGGCCCGAGCCCAGCGCGAAGGTCATCGCGTCGACGCGGTGCGTGTCGATGCCCACCGCGCCGGCGATGGCGCGGTTCTGCGTCACCGCGCGCACCTTCAGCCCCCACGGCGTGCGGTACAGCAGCAGGTACACGCCGACCGCCACCAGGGCCGTGAGCCCGACGATGAAGATGCGGTTCAGCGGCAGCTGGATGCCCGCCGTCGGCTCCCACGCCCCCGCCAGCCACGAGGCCAGCGGCACGCTCACCTCCTGCGCGCCGAAGATCGAGCGGTAGGCCTGCTGCAGCATGAGGCTCAGGCCCCAGGTGGCCAGCAGGGTGTCCAGCGGGCGGTCGTAGAAGAAGCGGATGAAGCCCCGCTCCAGCACATAGCCGAACGCGAAGGTCACGGCGAACGCGAACGGAATCGCGGCGAACAGGTACAGGTCCATGAAGCCCGGCGCGTAGTGCGCGAAGAAGCGCGCCGCCAGGTAGGTCATGTAGGCGCCCAGCGCCATCAGCTCGCCGTGCGCCATGTTGATGACGCCCATCAGGCCGAACACGATGGCCAGCCCGATGGCCATGAGCAGCAGGATGGTGAACAGGCTCACGCCGTTGAACACCTGCATCACCGCGATGTCGAAGTTCATCGCGTTCAGACCTTCGGGAAGGGGTTGGGCTCGACCAGCTGCGGCGATTCCCACACGATGTCGAACTGCCCGTCGGGCCGCGCGCGGCCCACGCGCACCTTCTTCCACACGTGGTGGTTGGTGGCGTGGATGCGCACCGTGCCCTCGGGTGCCTCGATCTCCACGCCCGCGGCGGCGGCCGTGACCTTGTCCACGTCGAAGGACTTGGCCTTTTCCACCGCCAGCTTCCACAGGTACACGCTGTTGTAGGCCACCTCCATCGGGTCGCCGATCACGCGGTCCTGCCCGTACTTGGCCTTGAAGGCCTTCACGAACTTCTCGTTGGCCGGCGACTTGATGCTCTGGAAGTAGCCCATGCAGGCGTAGTAGCCGGCGGCGTTGTCGCGGCCGATGCCGTCGATCTCGTTCTCGGACACCACGGTCGAGAGCAGCACCTGCTTGGCGCCGTCCAGGCCCGCCGCGCGCAGCTGCTTGTAGAAGGCCACGTTGGAGCCGCCCACCACGGTGCTGTAGATGCAGTCGGGCTTGGCGGCCTTGATCTTGTTGATGATCGACGAGAACTCGGTGTGGCCCAGCGGCGCGTACTCCTCGCCGAGCACCTTGCCGCCGGCCTTCGCGATGGCGGGCTTGGCGATCTTGTTGCAGGTGCGCGGGTAGATGTAGTCGGAGCCGACGAGGAAGAAGTTCTTGCCCTTCTCGCGCGCCATCCATTCCACGGCCGCGATCACCGACTGCGTGGCTTCCTGCGAGGGGTAGAACACGCGCTTGTCCTGCTCCTGGCCTTCGTAGTAGGTCGGGTAGAACAGCAGGCCCTTGGCCTGGTTGAGCACCGGCAGCAGCGCCTTGCGCGAGGCCGAGGTGTAGCAGCCGATGATGGCCGCGACCTTGTCGCGCTCCAGCAGCTTGCGCGCCTTCTCGGCGAACACCGAGTTCTCGCTCGCGCCGTCTTCGACCACGGCCTCGATCTTCTTGCCCATCACGCCGCCGGCGGCGTTGATCTCCTCGATGGCCAGTTTTTCGGCGTCGACCAGCGAAGCCTCGGCGATGGCGATGGTGCCCGAGAGCGAATGCAGCAGGCCGAGCTTCACGGTGGCGCCGTCCTGCGCGCGGGCCAGGCCGGCCACGCCGGAGGCGACGCCCAGCACGATCATCGAGCCGCCGGTCTTCACGATCTGGCGGCGGTTGAAAGCGTTCGTCATGTCAAATTCCTTTGCTTTGGTTTTGTGCGAGTCATCAGGAACATCCGACCTTCGGAAGCCGTGCGTTGGGTGTCTCCTCCCGCCGCGCGGCCCCTGCAAACGAGCGCTGTGCTGCCAGTGCTTTTTCTTCGGACAAAGCTGCGCCACCGGATGACGCGCATCCGTTTTGAAAAGGCGTTGTTGCGACCGAAAAAACAAAAAAGCCCGAACCGGTGGTGAAACCGATTCGGGCTTTATTGCCCGACACCTCGCTGGCAGCACTGGCAGCGGGCGTCGTATGACTGGGAACGATTGCTCGTTGGGGCGGATTCTTCTCAACTCACCCCGGCGTGAACATACGCTTTTTCGCTAATTGGCGAAAGGGCGGCGCGTGTGCTATTCGCGCGCAGCGCCTGAACACATCAGCTGCGCGGGCGTGCGTAGTCCGACTCGATCCACGCGGTCGCGCTCGACGTCGTGAGCCGGAACGCGGGCGACACGTTCACGCTCGCCAGTTCCGAATCGTCGGCATCGTCATACGCCGTGAGCGTGGCCGAGGGGTTGTCTTCGTCGGGCACGATCGACAGCGCCACGCGGATGCGCTGCTCGTTGCGCGCGGTGACCGTCACGCTCTTGTTGAGCGTGGCGTGCAGCTGCTGTTCGTGGCGGCGGATCACCTCGGCGGCGGTCTTCACCAGCGTGTGGAAGGCGGGGGTGTCCAGCGGCTTGGGGTTCTTCTTGTCGCGGCCCATGGTCCAGGGGCCGACGAGCGCGGGCTCGGGGTCGCCGTGGCGGGTCATTTCGACGGCCCAGCCGTCGTCTTCCTCGTTCTTGATGATGCGGGCGGTCCAGAGGTCGTCGCGCCAGAGGCGGGGTTCCTGCAGGGGGAGGTGGTCGGGGGAATCGGTCGTCGTCATTCAGAGAGAGGCTTTGGGTCTTGCGCGGGGCATTGTCGCCCGGGGCGCGGGCGTGGAAGCCGCGCCAACGTACTGTTGCAAGCCCTCGACCAGCGCATCGAAGGCCACGCGGCAGCGCGGGCTGTGGCGCAGGTCCTCGTGCATCGTGACCCAGGTGTCGAGCTTCAGCGAGAGCGCGCGCGGCAGCAGGCGCACCAGCGCGGCGTCGCGCTTCGCCAGGCCCACCTGGCACACGCCGATGCCCGCGCCGGCGCGGATGAGGGCCAGCTGTGCGAGGTCGCTGTCGGTGCGCAGCGCAAAGGCATCGCGCGTGAAACCCGTGACCGACTTGAAGGACTTGATCGCCTCGCGCACGAAGGCCGAGGGCTGGTCGTAGCCGATGAGCGCGTGCGCCGCCAGGTCATCGGGCGTGCGCGGCGTGCCGTGGCGCGCGAGGTAGCTCGTGTGGGCATGGAAGCCCAGCTCGATGTTCCCGATGCGGCGCGCCACCAGCTGCGCCTGCCGGGGCCGGACCATGCGCACGGCGATGTCGGCCTCGCGGCGCAGCAGGTCTTGTACGCGGTTGGTCGACACCAGCTCGACCTTCAGCGCCGGGTGCGCCTCGCGCAGCCGCGCCACGACGGGCGGCAGCACCTCCACCGCGACCACCTCGCTGACCGACACCCGCACCACACCGCGCACGCCGTCACCCTGGCTGCTGGCGGCGCGCTGCAGCGAGGCCGCGGTGCTTTCCATGGCCTCGGCGTGCGTGCGCAGCGCCAGCGCCACCTCGGTGGGCAGCAGGCCCACCTGCGAGCGGGTGAAGAGCACCACGCCGAGCGCTTCTTCGAGCGCCGCCACGTGGCGACCGACGGTGGGTTGCGTGATGCCGAGTGCGCGCGCCGCACCCGAGAGCGAACCCTCGCGCAGCACGCCGAGGAAGGAGCGGTACAGCTCCCAGCTGATGTTCCAGGTCATACGGAAATGTATGGCCGGTGGTGCATGTTCGGCAATTCCATTCGAACCCCATCCTGCCCAGAATTCACCCATCGATCACTGTTCAGGAGCATTTCATGGCACGCAACGACAACACGGTTCTGGTGCTCGGCGCCACGGGCGGCATCGGCGGCGAGGTGGCCCGCCAGCTGTGCGATGCGGGCTGGGAGGTGCGCGCCCTGAAGCGCGGCGCGGTCGAAGGGAAGCGCGAGGGCATCACCTGGCTGGCCGGCGACGCGATGGACGCGCAGGCCGTGCGGCGGGCCGCGAAGGGCTGCGCGGTCATCGTGCATGCGGTCAACCCGCCGGGTTATCGCGGCTGGTCGGAGCTGGTGCTGCCGATGCTCGACAGCACCCTCGTCGCCGCGAAGGCCGAGGGCGCGACCGTCGTGCTACCCGGCACGGTCTACAACTTCGGCCCCGATGCCTTCCCGCTGCTGGCCGAAGACTCGCCGCAGCGCCCGCTCACCGCCAAGGGGGCGATCCGCGTCGAGATGGAAAGGCGCCTCGAAGAAGCCAGCCGCGAGGGCGCGCGCGTGCTGATCGTGCGCGCCGGCGACTTCTTCGGCCCGAAGGCGGGCAACAACTGGTTCTCGCAGGGGCTGGTGAAGGCGGGCCAACCCGTCCGGGCCGTCAGCTGCCCCGGCGACCCCGGTGTGGGCCACCAGTGGTCGTACCTGCCGGACGTGGCCCGCACCATGGTCGAGCTGCTGGCGCGGCGCGACCGGCTCGCGCCCTTCGCGCGCTTTCACATGGCCGGCCACTGGGACGCCGACGGCACGCGCATGAGCGACGCGATCCGCAAGGTGGTGGCCCGGCGCACCGGCGCCCAGGTGCGTGTGTCGGCCTTCCCGTGGTGGCTGCTGGCGCTGGCCTCGCCCTTCGTCGTCACCTTTCGCGAGCTGCGCGAAATGCGCTACCTGTGGCGCACGCCCGTGGGCATGGACAACGCGAAGCTGGTGGCCTTCCTGGGCCGCGAGCCGCACACGCCGCTCGAGGAAGCGGTGGAGGCCGCGCTCGACGGCATGGGCTGCCTGCCCGTGGCGCCGGTGGCCGTCGCCGCCTGAATGCGCGTCAGAACACCGACAGGCCGGTGCGCGCCACGAACAGCTCCAGCGCCTTCATGCCCAGCAGCGAGTTGCCGGTCGCATCGAGCGCCGGCGACCACACGCACAGCGTGAGCTGGTCGGGCACCACCGCGACGATGCCGCCGCCCACGCCGCTCTTGCAGGGCAGGCCGATCGAAAAGGCCACGTCGCCGGCCGCGTCGTAGGTGCCGCAGGTGAGCATCAGCGAGTTGATGCGGCGCGTCTGCCGCTCGCCCGTGACCTCGGGCTCGCCGGGGATCGGGTGCGCGCCGTCGCGGCACAGGAAGGCGGCGGCGCGCGCGAGCTGGCGGCAGCTCATGCGCAGCGCGCACTGGTGGAAGTAGGTGTCGAGCACCTCGGCCACGTCGTTGTCGATCTTGCCGAAGCTCTTCATGAAGTTGGCCAGCGCGACGTTGCGAAAGCCCGTGTCGGCCTCCGACTGCGCCACCTCGCCGTCGAAGCCGATGCGCTCGCCGCACAGGCTGGTCATGAGCGCGAGGATGTCGGCCTTGGCGCTGCCGCCCCTGGCCTTGGCCTGGCTCACGAGCCGGTCGGCCACCGCGATGGCGCCGGCATTGATGAAGGGGTTGCGCGGCTTGCCCTGTTCGTTTTCGAGCTGCACCAGCGAGTTGAAGGGGTTGCCCGAGGGCTCGCGCCCGATGCGCTCCCACAGCGCGTCGCCCATGCGCTGCATGGCGAGCGTGAGCGTGAAGAGCTTGGACACGCTTTGAATGGAGAAGGGCGTCTCGAAGTCGCCCGCGCCGGCTTCCTCGCCGTCGCAGGTGCGCAGCGCGATGCCGAATTGCCGCGCATCGACGCGCGCCAGCGCCGGGATGTAGCTGGCCACGGTGCCGCCCTGGCCGAGCTGCAGGCGCAGGGTGGCGACGATCTCGTCGAGGACGGGCTGGAACCGGTGGAGTGTCTTGCTCATGCCGGGCGTTGTACCGCAGGCCGCCGGTTCACCAGCACGATGCCCAGCGCCACGCCGATCAGCGCCACCACCAGCTGCAGCGTGAGCGGCTCCTTCAGCAGCGCCACGCCGAAGATCAGCGCGAACAGCGGCGTGAGAAAGGTGAAGGACGACATCTGCGTGGCCGGGTAGTGCCGCAGCAGCCACATCCAGGTGAGGTAGCTGGCGAAGGCGCCCACCACCGTCTGCAGGCCGATGGAGGTCCAGGCCCAGGCGGAGTACGAGAAGCCCCAGGTTTCGCCCAGCGCGAGCGACAGCAGGGGGCACACGGCGGCGGTCACGGCGACTTGGTAGAACAGCGTTTTTTCGGCGCTGGCCGTGGCCAGGCGTGTGGTGCGCAGCGTGAGCGTGGTCAGGCCCCAGAGCATGCCGGCCGCCAGGGCCATGCCGTCGCCGATGAGCTGCGACGAACTCATGTGGCCGAAGCCCTCGCTGAAGGCCAGCACCACGCCCGCGAAGGCGATGAACAGGCCCAGCCACTGGAAGCCGCGCAACCGCTCGGCCGGCACCCAGCGCGGCAGCAGCAGCGACACCCAGAAGGGGGCCGTGTAGAGGAACACCGTGAGCCGCGAGGCGCTGGTGTGCTGCAGGCCCAGGTAGATGCCGGCGAACTCGCCCGCGAACAGCAGGCCGGCCAGCAGCCCGGGCCACAGCGTGCCGTCGCGCTCGAACAGCGGCACGCGCCGCACCACGCACCACAGCCAGAGGAGCACGACCGCGCCGACCATGCGCACCGTGGCCTGCCACAGCGGCGGCACCTCGGTCACGGTGGTCTTGATGAGGATCTGCTGCAGGCCCCAGAACGCGCAGCAGACGATGAGCAGGCCGATGGCCAGGGAGTCGAGGTGGGTCTTGCGCTGGATCATTCGCGGTCAATCGGTGGCGGCACGGGCGGCGGTGTGCCGCCGAATTCATCCGATGATCGTAGCGCGCCGGCGCCAAAGCCGTGCGGCGCCGCTCAGTTTCCGGCCGGCGGGTAGGGCGGCTTGCCGCGCGTGCCCACCATCAGGTCGGGCACCACGGTCTCGACGTCGGGCACGGTGCGCGCCGCGCGTGCGAGCTTGCGGGCCAGGGCCGCGTCGGGCACGCAGCCCTGCAGGTAGACCCAGCGGCGCTGCACCGTGACCCACACGCTGCTGCGGCGCACGCCCGGCACTGCGAGCAGTGCGGCGCGCACCTTGGGCGCGAGGGGCTTGTCGTAGCGGTAGGCGTTGCTGTCGGTGCACTTGCCGGCGAGCCAGCAGCTGGTGCCGCGCTCCAGCCGCGAGTGGGTCTGCGCGCGGCGTTCCTCGGCGGTGTAGTAGGGGCCCTGCGGCATGGGGCAGGCCGGCAGGCCCGCAGCGACCTGGAAGAAGGGGTCGTCGAACCAGTTCTGCCGCAGCGGCGACGGCTCGGCGGTGCCCTGCGCCGTGGCGATCCGCGCGGCGAGCAGCAGGACGGCCAGCAGCGCGGGGCGTTTCACAACGGGTGCTCGGTGTAGAAGCGCCCGCCGTGGAACAGCAGCGGCGAGGCGTCGGGGTCGTGCGTGCAGCGCTCCACCTCGCCCACGAAGATCACGTGGTCGCCTTCGTCGTAGCGGCTGCGGTTGAAGCACTCGAAGCTCGCCGCCGCACCCTGCAGCACCGGCGCGCCGCCCAGGCCGTCGGTGTAGGCCACGTCGGCCCAGCGGTCGATGTTCTTGGTGGCGAAGCGCTCCGCCAGCGTCTTCTGGTTGGCGGCCAGGATGTTGACCGCGTAATGCGAGCCGGCGCGCAGCGCGGACATCGACGCGGCCGCGCGCGCCAGGCTCCACAGCACCAGCGGCGGCGCGAGCGACACCGAGTTGAACGAGTTGGCCGTGAGGCCGACCAGGCTGCCGTCGGCCGCGCGCGCGGTGACGATGGTCACGCCGGTGGCGAACATGCCGAGTGCCTTGCGGAATTCGCCGGGCGAGAAGGTGGGGGGCTGGGCCCGGCGGGAAGTGGTCACGGGAGAACGGACGGCAAGGCGGTGAGCGGCAAAGGAGGGGCCATTTTGGCTCAGGCCCCGGCGACCTGCTTGGCGGGCCCGAGCAACTCGGTCACCAGCCGGGTATAGACCGTGGCGGCGGCCGAGGGCGTGCGGCCCGCCAGCGTCACCAGGCTGTAGTGGGTGCGCATGCGCGACAGGCCCGCCACCGGCAGCGGCGCGAGCGCGGCGGTCTCGGGCGTGAGGCCGGGTGCGTGGGGCGCCAGGATCACCGCGTGGGCCGTGAGCGCGAGGTGCCGCAGCGTGTCGGCGTCGTCGCAGGTCACGTTGAACACGCCGCGGTCGGTGCGGCGGATCTGCCGGTCGAAATGCGCGGCCACCTCGGCCGGCAGGTTGGGGCCGGCCACCGGGTAGTCCATGAGCTGCTCGAGCGTGACCGGCGCCGGCTGCCTGAGCAGCGGATGCCGGGGCCGCACGAAGAAGGACACCGGCACGTTGGGCAGCCGCGCCAGCTTCAGGCCGGGCTGCTTCTTCAGGTCGCGGGTGTCGGCAATGAACAGGTCGATCTGGCGCCGGTGCAGGCGCTCGCTGAGGGTGGGGGTGTCGGCCACTTCCATGCGCATCAGCAGCTGCGGGTGGCGCTGGGTCATGAGCGAGAGCGCCGCGCGCCCCAGCAGGCCGGCTGCGAACGGGCCCAGGCCGACGTTGAGGCTGCCGAGCGTGAGGCCTTCGAGCTGCTGCACCTCGCGCTGGATCTGCCGCGCGTCGGCGACCAGCTCGCGGGCCCGCGCCAGCACCAGCTCGCCGGCCTGCGTGAAGCGCACGGTGCCGTAGGCGCGGTCGATGAGGCGGGCCTTCAGCGCCTGTTCCAGCGCGTCGATGCTGCGCGAGAGTGCGGGTTGCGACAGGTGCACGGCCTGCGCGGCACGCCCGAAGCTGCCTTGCTCGGCGAGGGCGATCAGGTGCTGGAGGTGGCGCAGCTGCATTTTGCGTTTCGGTTCAAAAGCAAGCGCACATTTTGCATTTGCCAAGGGGTTGGGCGCTTCCGAAAATCGGCCGCTGCCTTCCCGTGCTCCCGTCGTCCGACAGACCCCAACCCCGAGACATCGATGACCCGCATTGCTTCTGCTTCCGCGCCTTCCGCCCGTTTCTCCCTGGCCCTCGTCGCCTGGGCCTGCGCCTTCACCGCCACCGCGCAACCGATCGTGGCGCCCAAGGCGGCCGAGCCCGTCACTCTGAAGGCCAACGCCGACATGGCGAAGGCGCTGCCCTTTGCGAACAAGCAGGACTTCGAGGACGCGATGCGCGGCTTCATCGGCACCGTGCCCGACGCGCTGGTGACGGGCACGGGCCCGCGCCCGGTCTGGAACATGAAGCCCTACGACTTCCTGAAGGCGAACGAGGCGGCCGACACGGTCAACCCGAGCCTGTGGCGGCAGGCGCAGCTCAATGCCATTCACGGCCTGTTCAAGGTGACCGACCGGGTCTACCAGGTGCGCGGTTTCGACCTGGCCAACGTCACCATCGTCGAAGGCGACACCTCGCTGATCGTGATCGACCCGCTGCTGGCCGCCGAGACGGCGCGCGCCGCGCTCGAGCTGTACTACCAGCACCGCCCGAAGAAGCCGGTCGGCACGGTGATCTACACGCACGGCCACGCCGACCATTTCGGCGGCGTGAAGGGCGTGGTCAGCGAGGCCGACGTGGCTGCGGGCAAGGTGCAGGTGATCGCGCCTTCGGGCTTCATGGAGTCGGCGGTGGCCGAGAACATCCTGGCGGGCAATGCGATGAACCGCCGCTCGCAGTACCAGTTCGGCACGCTGCTGCCGCCGGGCGCGCGCGGGCAGGTCGACACGGGGCTGGGCAAGGCGCTGGCGCGCGGCAGCGTGACGCTGATCGCGCCCACCTCGACCATCGACAAGACCACCGAGGAGCGCACCATCGACGGCGTGCAGATCGTGTTCCAGCTGGTGCCGGGCTCGGAGGCGCCGTCCGAGATGCTCATGTACCTGCCGCAGTTCCGCGTGCTCAACATGGCCGAGGACGTGACGCACAACATGCACAACCTGTACACGATCCGCGGTGCCGAGGTGCGCGACGGCAACCTGTGGGCCAAGTACATCGACGAGGCCCGCGTGGCCTTCGGTGACAGGACCGACGTGCTCATCGCGCAGCACCACTGGCCCACCACGGGGCGCGAACGCATCGTCGACCTGCTGAAGAAGCAGCGCGACATGTACAAGTTCATCAACGACCAGTCGCTGCGCCTGCTGAACCATGGCTACACGGCGTCCGAGATCGCCGAGACGCTGCGCATGCCCGCGAGCCTGGAGCAGGAGTGGTCCACGCGCGGCTACTACGGCACGCTGCGCCACAACGCGAAGGCCGTCTACCAGAAGTACCTGGGCTGGTACGACGCGAACCCGGCCAACCTGAACCCGCTGCCGCCGGTGGCGCAGGCGAAGAAGACGGTCGAGTACATGGGCGGCGCCGACGCGGTGGTGGCGCGCGCCCGCGAAGACTTCAAGAAGGGCGAGTACCGCTGGGTGGCCAGCGCGATGAGCCAGGTGGTGTACGCCGACCCGGCCAACCGCGCGGCACGCGAACTCGGCGCCGACGCGCTGGAGCAGCTGGGCTACCAGTCGGAGGCGGGCACCTGGCGCAGCGCCTACCTGGTGGGCGCGATGGAACTGCGCAACGGCGTGCCGAAAATCCCGGGCGGCAGCAGTGCGAACGGCGACACGCTCAAGGCGGTGAGCAACGAACTCTTCTTCGACTTCCTCGGCGTGCGGCTCGATGCGGCCAAGGCCGAGGGCAAGACGATGGTGGTCAACTGGAACTTCACCGATTCGAACCAGAAGTTCGTGCTGACGCTGGAGAACTCGGCGCTCACGCACGTGAAGAACCAGCAGGCGGCCGGTGCAGACGCCACGGTCACATTGAGCCGGGCGACGCTCGACGCGATCACCCTGAAGCAGACGACCTTTCCGGAGGCCGTGCAGTCGGGGCTCGTGAAGATCGACGGCAACCGGGCGAAGCTGGGCGAGCTGTTCGGGATGCTCGACAACTTCGACCTGATGTTCCCGGTGGTCGAGCCCCGCAAGTAAGCGGGCTCAGCCGAAGAACCAGTAGCAGACCGCGATCGCAGCCACCACCCCCGCCAGCTCCGCCAGCAAGGCACAGGCCACGGTGTGCCGGGCGCGCTGGATGCCCACCGCGCCGAAGTACACCGCCAGCACGTAGAACGTGGTCTCGGTGCTGCCCTGGATGGTGGCGGCCACCAGCGCGGGGAAGCTGTCGACGCCCTGGGTCTTCATGGTCTCGATGAGCATCGCGCGGGCCGCGCTGCCCGAGAAGGGTTTGACGAGCGCCGTGGGCATCGCGTCGACGAAGCGCGCGTCCCAGCCGCCCGCCTGCACCAGCCAGCGCAGGCCGTCGAGCGCGAAGTCGAGCGCGCCCGAGGCGCGCAGCACGCCCACCGCGCACAGCATCGCGACGAGGTAGGGCAGCAGGTGCTTCGCGATGTCGAAGCCTTCCTTCGCGCCTTCGACAAAAGCCTCGTAGACCTTGACGCGCCGGATCGCGCCGGCCGCCAGGAACACGATGATCACGCCGAACAGCGTGAGGTTGCCCAGCAGCGACGACAGCGAGGCGATGGCCGCCGCCGACAGCGTGCCCAAGAGCGCCATGAAGCCGCCCAGCAGCAGCGCGCCGGGCACCAGGTAGGCCAGCACCACCGGGTCCCACAGCCGCAGGCGCTGCACCACCGCCACCGACAGCAGACCCACCAGCGTCGAGGCGCTGGTGGCCAGCAGGATCGGCAGGAACACCAGCGTCGGGTCGCTCGCGCCCTGTTGCGCCCGGTACATGAAGATGGTGACGGGAAGCAAGGTCAGTGACGAGGCGTTGAGCACCAGGAACAGGATCTGCGCGTTGGTGGCCGTCACGGGGTCGGGGTTCAGGCGCTGCAGTTCGCGCATGGCCTTCAGGCCGATCGGCGTGGCGGCGTTGTCCAGCCCCAGCGCGTTGGCCGCGAAGTTCATCGTGATGAGCCCCAGCGCCGGATGCCCCGCCGGCACGCCCGGCATCAGCCGCCGGAACAGCGGCCCGAGCAGGCGCGCGAGCCAGCCGACGAGGCCGGCGGTTTCCGCGATGCGCAGGAAGCCCAGCCACAGCGTGAGCGTGCCGAACAGCAGCACCATCACCTCGACGGCCAGCCGCGCCATCGCGAACAGGCTTTCGACCAGCGCCGCGAACACGGTCGGGTCGCCGCCGACGAGCCACCGTCCCAGCGCTGCGAGCGCCGCCATCCCGAAGAACCCCAGCCACAACCCATTGAGCACGCGTTTTTTCCTTCTTTTCGTTGGCTGCCGTGTGTGCCGTTGATCATAGGGCGGCGCTACAGTGCGACCCATGGCCGCCGCGCTCTCCCGCCTTCGTCGCTTTGTCGCTCTGGTGTCGACGGGGCTGGCCCTCGCCTGGCTCGCGGGCTGCGCCAGCCTGCCGCCGCCGCAGCCGCACCCGGTGCTCACGAGCGCGATCACCGACGTGGCCGACACCGACCTGGGCCGGCTGGCCGCCCAGGACGCGCCGCAGGGCGGGGCGGCGGGGCTGTCGGGCTTCCGGCTGCTGCCCGAGGCGGCGTTCGCGTTCGACGCGCGCATCTCGCTGGCGCGCCACGCCGAGAAATCGCTCGACGTGCAGTACTACCTGATCAGCAACGACGACGTCGGCCTGCTGTTCCTCAAGGAGCTGCGCGAGGCCGCCGCGCGCGGCGTGCGCGTGCGGCTGCTGGTGGACGACCTGTACACGGCGGGCGAGGACGAGGTGTTCAGCAGCCTCTCGGCCTTCCCGAACATCGAGGTGCGGCTGTTCAACCCGCTGCCCTCGCGCGCCGGTTCGCTGCCTGCGCGGCTGCTGTTCTCGCTGGGCGACTTCGGGCGCATCAACCACCGCATGCACAACAAGCTGCTGGTGGCCGACAACAGCTTCGCGGTCTCGGGCGGGCGCAACATCGCCAACGAGTACTTCATGCGCAGCACGGCGGCGAACTTCATCGACATGGACGTGCTGTCCAGCGGGCCGATCGTGCGCCGCATGTCCGAGGGCTTCGACCGCTACTGGAACAGCGACCACGCCTGGCCCATCGAGCGCATCGTGCCGCAGCGCCTGCCGCTCGAGGAAGCCCAGCGGCGCTTCGACGCCCTGGCGCGCGCGGCCGTGCCCGACGTGCCCATGCAGCAGCGCGACGTGCTGGGCAAGTCGCCGGTGGGCGAGCAGCTCACCACCGGCCGCATCGACCGCTACTGGGCGCCGGCCACGCTGTTCGTGGACGACCCCGACAAGATCACGCGCAAGGCCGAGGCGGCCTACGGCGGCAGCGTGACCGAGGGCGCGCTCGGCGTGATCCAGGCGGCCAAGCACGAGGTGAAGATCGGCTCGCCGTACTTCATTCCGGGCGCGCGCGGCATGGCGATGATGAAGACGGCCATCGAGCGCGGCGGGCGCATCACGGTCATCACCAACTCGCTGGGCGCCACCGACGAGCCGCTGGCCTATGCGGGCTACGAGCGCTACCGCGCCGACATGCTGAAGATCGGCGTCACCATCTACGAGATCGCGCCCACGCTCTCCGGGCGGTCGGGGCGCTTCGGCGACTTCGGCAAGTCGATCAGCCGGCTGCACGCCAAGCTGGCCATCGTGGACGACCAGCGCTTTTTTGTCGGCTCGATGAACCTCGACCACCGCTCGGCCGCCGTCAACACCGAGATGGGTCTGGTGATCGACAGCCCCCGGCTGGTGCAGGACTACGACAAGCTCATGAACGGCGAGCGCGTCAACCTGGGCTACCGGCTGCGGCTCGCGCCCGGCGGGCGGCGCGTGCAGTGGCTCGAATACGACGACGCCGGCGGCGACATCGTGCACGAGGACGAACCGGGGGAATTCCTCTGGCTGCGCTTCAAGAACTGGCTGCTTTTACCCATCGTGGGCGAGGAGCTGCTTTAGGGTTTGTCATGACCGATCCAGTGAGGTGCGTTACATTTCTGTTTGAAATGTGAACTTTTGTCACCGACTATTGGAGGCTTTGATCATGACCGTCCCCGTGCCGCGCGAGTCGACCGCGCCGCTTTCCACCAGCCGCCGCCGCGCCCTTTCCGGGCTGGCCGCCACGACGGCCGCCGCGGCCGGCGTCGGGCTGGGATTTCCGGCGTTCGCGCAGAACCGTGCGATCCGCATCGGGACGACCTTCGACAACAGCAGCGTGGAAAAGGCCAACGGCCAGGGGCTGTACCAGGGCTCCAGCGCGTTCTTCAACGCGCTGAACAAGGCCGGCGGCATCCACGGCAGCAAGGTCGAGCTCGTGATGGCCGACGACACCTTCAAGCCCGAGGTGGCCAAGGCCAACGCGCTGGCCTTCGAAAAGGACAGCTCGGTGCTCGCGCTGGTGCACCCGCTGGGCACGCGCCAGACGGCCGAGGTGATGGACGCGGTGCCCGGCATGGCCGTGGTCGGCCCGATCACCGGCACCATCGCGCTGCGCAAGAAGACCTCGCCCAACACCTTCTGGGTGCGCGCCAACTACGACCAGGAGGTCGACAAGCTGGTGAGCACGGCCGCCGTGCTGGGCCAGACCCGCATCGGCCTCGTGCATTCGAACGACCCGCTGGGCCAATCGGTGCTGGCGGCGTTCAAGAACGCGCTGGCCAAGGCCAAGCTGGAGCCGGCGGTGATCGCCACCACGCCCAACACCACGAGCATGGAAGTGGGCCCGGCCGCCGAGGCCATCGCCAAGGCCAAGCCGCAGGTGGTGGTGGTCGGCCTGGCCGGCACGGCGCCGGTGTTCCTGAAGGCGCTGCGCGGCGCGGGCAACAGCAGCTCGGCCTACGGCCTGTCGATCACGGCCAGCGCGCTGTCGGCCATGGGCGACCTGGCGCGCGGCCTGGGCTTCGTGATCGTGGTGCCGTCGCCGTACTCGACCAAGTTCGAGATCGTGCGCCGCTACCAGGCCGACATGGTGGCCAACGGCACCAAGGACTTCTCGCTGACCAGCCTGGAGGGCTACATGAACGCCGCCGTGCTGGCCGAGGGCCTGCGCCGCGCCGGCCCCGCGCCGACGCGCGCCGCCGTGCTCGGCGGCATGGCGAGCATCGAGAACTTCGACCTGGGCGGCGTGAAGATCAACTACGGCCGCTCCAACCGCGAAGGCGGCCAGTTCGTGGACGTGGCCGTGATCGGCAGCCGCGGGCAGATGCTGAGCTGATGCGGTCGAGGCGTACCGCGCGCTGCGGCGCTCGGTAGCGCCTGCCGGTACGCCGGCGCACGCGCGGCCCTGTCGCGGGTCGGCGTGCTTACAGTGCGGCCATGACCCTCGAACTCATCCTGGGCCTCGGCCTGCTGGCCCTGGTGCTGCTGGACCTGGCCCTGTTCTTCCTCGTGCGCTGGGCCGTGCTGCGCGAGCACCTCGGCCCGCTGGTGGCCAGCCTCGTCTACGGCCTGTGCCTGGCCGTGCTGCCGTACGTCGTGTGGTGGGGCCTGGGCACCCACGTGCTGTTCGGCAAGGACACGACCTTCCTGGCGCCTGTGGTGGACGTCGGCTTGGCCTTCATCCTGTACACCTGCGTGTGGCTGTCGTGGGGCGTGAGCCTCATCGCCGGGGGGCTGGCGTCGTGGCGTTTCTTCGTGCGGGCCCGGCGGATCGGCCTGGCCTGAGGGTTCAGCCGGCCGGCGCTTCGGCGATGCCGACGCCCAGCAAACCTTCGAGCAAGTCCTTGTCGGCCGCCAGCGCCGCGCTCGGGCCCGCATGCACGACGGTGCCGCGCTCCAGCACGATCGCCTGGTGCGTCATGTCCAGGGCCAGCACCGGGTGTTGCTCCACCACGATCGAGGCCAGGCCTTCCGATTCGCACAGGCGCCGGATCGCCGCGGCCAGCTCTTCCACGATGATCGGCGCGAGGCCTTCCATCGGCTCGTCGAGCAGCAGCAGCTTCGGGTTGGTCATGAGCGCGCGGCCGATGGCGAGCATCTGCTGCTCGCCGCCCGAGAGCTGGTTGCCGTAGTTGCCGCGCCGCTCGCGCAGGCGCGGAAAGAATTCGTACACGCGCTGCAAGGTCCAGCTGCCGGGGCGGGCGATCACCGTGAGGTTTTCTTCCACCGTGAGCGAGGGGAACACCTCGCGCTCCTGCGGCACCCAGCCCAGCCCCGCGCGCACGCGCTGGTGCGCAGGCCAGCGCGTGATGTCGGCGCCCTGCCAGCGGATCGCGCCCTGCATCACGCGGGTGTTGCCCATCAGCGTTTCGAGCAGCGTGGTCTTGCCCACGCCGTTGCGCCCGAGGATGGCCAGGCTTTCGCCGGGCCGCAGCGAGAAGTCGAGGCGGTCGAGGACCACGGCGTTGCCGTAGCCGGCGGTGACGCGGTCGAAGGCGAGGGCGGCGGTTGCGGTGTCAGCCATGGTGGTGCGAGCTTCCCAGGTAGACCTCGCGCACGCGCGGGTCGGCGCCGATCTCGGCGGGCGTGCCTTCGGTGAGGATGCGTCCGCCCACCAGCACCGAGATGCGGCGCGCAAAGCGGAACACGAGCTTCATGTCGTGCTCGATGAAGAGCACGCTGATGTCGGCCGGCAGCGCCGCGATGGCTTCGAAGAGTTCGCCGCTCTCGTCCTCCGGCACGCCGGCCGCGGGCTCGTCGAGCAGCAGGATGCGGGGCTTGGCGGCGAGCGCCAGCGCGATCTCGAGCAGCCGCTGCTTGCCGTAGGCCAGCTCGGCCACGGGCACGTCGGCCAGCGCGTCGAGCTTCAGCGTGGCCAGCAGCGCATGCGCCTCGTCGAACACGGCGGTGCAGCCCTTGAGCGGCCGCCACCAGGTGGCGCCCAGCCCTTCGCGCTCGCTGATGGCCAGCACCACCGACAGCAGCGGCGTGAGGCTGGGAAACAGCGTGTTGATCTGGAAGGTGCGCGCCAGCCCCATGCGGGCGCGCTTGTCACCGGGCAGGCGCGTGATGTCGCGCGGGCCCAGGTGGATGTGGCCGCTGGTGGGCTTGAACACGCCCGTGAGCAGGTTGATGAGCGTGGTCTTGCCGGCGCCGTTGGGGCCGATCAGCGCCTGCCGCGCACCGGGTTCGAGCGACAGGTTGACGTCGCTCACGGCCTGGAAGGCGCCGAAGCGGATGCCCAGGTTCTGCGTGCGCAGCGCGTGCGTGGTGTTCGTACTCATCGCGCCTTCCCCGTGCGCACCACGCGCGACAGCGCGCCCATGATCCCGCCGCGCCCCAGCATGACGGCCGCGATCAGGAAGATGCCGAGCCAGAACATCCAGTACTGCGGGTTCATGTCGGCGAACCAGTCGTGCACCAGCATGTAGACGATGGCGCCGATGAGGCCGCCGTACAGCCGCCCGGTGCCGCCGAGCACGAGGATGATCAGCACTTCGGCCGAGCGGTTGAAGCTGATCGATTCGATGCCGACGAACTGCGTGGTCTGCGCCAGCAGCGCGCCCGCCACGCCGGCCACGGCGGCCGACATCGCATAGGCCATGCGCAGGCGCGCTTCCACCGGCGAGCCGATGGCCGTCATGCGCTTGCGGCTGTCGTGGATGCCGCGCAGCGCCAGGCCGAAGGGCGAGCGCAGCACCAGCCGCACGAGCAGGAACATCGCGAGCACCACGCCGAAGGCATAGCCGAACGCGGTCTTGCCGTAGAGGTCGAAGTCGAACAGGCCCAGCACCGGCGCGATCACCACGCCCTGCAGGCCGTCGGTACCGCCCGTGATGCCCGAGAGCCGGTTGGCCAGCTCGAACAGCAGCACGCACACGCCGATGGTGATCATCAGCCGCGTGAGGTCGGCGCCGCGCACCACGAGGTAGCTCAGCACGTAGCCCAGCAGGGCGCACACGGCGAGCGCGAACACCAGGCCGGTGAAGGGCTCGCTCCAGCCGTACTTGGCGAGCAGGCCGGCCGCGTAGGCGCCCGCGCCGAAGAAGGCCGCGTGGCCCACGGTGAGGATGCCCGCGTAGCCCAGCGCCATGTCCAGCGACACGGCGAAGAGCCCGAAGATCATGATCTGGCTCATCAGCGTGAGCTTGTCGGGCAGCAGGAAGAAGCTCGATGCGAGCGCGAGCCAGAAGGCAATTTCGGCCACGCGCAGTTGCGCGGGGGACAGGCTCAGCGGCTTCATGCGAGCCCCTTCTTGGCGACGATGCCGTTCGGGCGCACCAGCAGCATGACGATCATGAACACGTAGATGAGAAAGGCGCCCGTTTCAGGCAGGTAGTACTTGCCCGCCACGTCGACGATGCCGACCAGCAGCGCCGCGATGAACGGCCCGGTGACGGTGCCTGCACCGCCCACGCACACCACCATCAGGAAGTAGACGAGGTACTTGAGCGGGAACGACGGCTCCAGCCCCAGCATGCCCAGGCTCAGCGCGCCGCCCAGGCCCGCCAGGCCGCAGCCCAGCGAGAAGGTCAGGAAGAACAGGCGCTGCACGTGGATGCCCGTGCCGCCCGCCACGCGCTGGTTGTCGACGGCGGCGCGCACCATCGCGCCATAGCGCGTCTTGCCCAAACCCAGCAGCAGCGCGACCAGCACGGCCACGCCGCAGCCGATCAGGAACAGCCGGTAGCGGCCCACTTCGAGGCCCAGCACCGACACCTGGCCTTCGAGCGCCTGGGGCAGCGTGAAGGGCTGCATGGTCGGGCCGAAGAAGTAGGTGAAGGCGGCGATCGAGACGAACACCACGCCGATCGACAGCAGCACCTGGTCCAGCGGGTGCGCGCGGTACAGCCGCCGGTAGAACACGAACTCCAGCACCGCGCCCACCACGGCCGCCGCGATGAAGGCTGCCGCCAGCGAGAGCCCGAAGCCCAGGCCCCACTGGTTCATGAGCACGCTGGCCGCGTAGCCGCCCACCATCGCGAAACTGCCGTGCGCGAGGTTGACGAAATTCATGAGTCCCATCGTGATGGACAGGCCCACGCCGATGAGAAACAGGAGCATGCCGTAGGCCACTCCATCGAAGATCACGATACCCATGAATTTCCTGCTTGCTGCGTGCTGGCTGGCGTTGGTTTACTTGGGAGCGGCTTCCTTGGCCGGGTCCTTGACGCGCTCGAACTTGTCGAACTCCACGTTCACCAGCTGGCCGTTGGCGCGCTCGGTCTTGCGGATGTAGACGGTCTGCACGATGTCGCGCGTGGCGGCGTCGATCTCGATCGGGCCGCGCGGGCTCTCGAAGCTCAGGCCCTTGAGCGCGTCCATGAACTTGTCGCCGGCGGTGTCGCCCTTGGTCTTGGCCAGCGCCAGGTCGATGGCGGCCATGGTGTCGTAGGCGGTCACGGCGAAGTAGCTGGGGCGCAGCTTGGTGCCGTTGTCGGCGGCGAAGTCCTTCACGAACTTCTGGTTCTTGGGCGAGTTGTGCGCGAACGAGTAGTGGTGGCTGGTGACCAGGCCCAGCGCCACGTCGCCGGTGGCGTCCAGGTAGCTGTCGTCGGTGGCTTCGCCGGTGGCGAAGAGCTTGATGCCGGCCTGCTCCATGCCGCGCTCCTTCCACACCTTGAGGAAGGCCGGCGGCATCACGCCCGAGGGGAAGAAGAAGAACACGGCCTGGGGCTTGGCGTCCTTGATGCGCTGCACGTAGGCCGAGAAGTCGGGGTTGTTCATCGGCGTGCGCACCTCGCCCGAGACCTTGCCGCCGCCGGCGGTGAAGGCCTTCTTGAACGCGGTCTCGGCGTCGACGCCCGAGGCGTAGTCGGCGACCACGGTGTAGGCGTCCTTCACGCCCTGCTTGAGCATGTAGCGCGCCATCGGATCGGTGACCTGCTGCACGGTGAACGACAGGCGCGCCACGTAGGGCGAGCTGGTGGTGATGGCCGAGGAGGCCGCGTTCATCACCAGCGTGGGGATCTTGGCCTGCGTGGCGATGGCGCCCACGGCGTAGGCGTTGGGGCTGAAGTCCAGGCCGGTGAGGATGCTCACCTTGTCGCGCACGATGAGCTCCTGCGCGATGCGCTTGGCGGCGTCGGGCGCGGGGCCGGCGGTGTCCTTCTTGATGATTTCGACGGTGCGACCGCCCACCTTGCCGCCGTGCTCCTTCAGGTACAGCGCGATGCCGGCGTCGAACTGGCGGCCGTAGTCGGCGTAGGGGCCGGAGTAGGTCGCGATGAGGCCGATGCGCAGCGGCTCGGTGGTCTGTGCCTGGGCCGCACCCGCCATGCCGAGGCTGGCGAGCAGCAGGGTCGAGAGGAGGGTTCGCTTGGTCATCGTCGTCGTCATGAAAAAACGCCTTTCAGTGGGAGTGGAATGCGCCGCGCGGGCGCCGCTGGCTTGTAACCGGATGTTTGGCAGCGGGCGATGATGCCCGACGCGTTGGTCAGACCTGTGTATCGGGCACACGCACCGTGAGGCCATCGAGGGCGGCGCTCACGCTGAGCTGGCAACTCAGGCGTGAACCGGGCCGGCGCTCGGACGCGACGGCATCGAGCAGCGCGCTTTCCATGTCGTCGGGCGGCGGCAGCAGTTCGAGGAACGCGTCGTCGACGTAGACGTGGCAGGTCGCGCACGAGCAGCAGCCGCCGCACTCGGCGTCGATGCCGCGCACGTTGCCGCGGATGGCGGTCTCCATCACGCTGGCGCCGACCTTGGCGTCGACCTCGCGCGTGGTGCCGTCCTTGAGGATGTAGTGGATCGTGGGCATGGAAGGGTTCAGAACATGTCGAAGTACTCGCGGTGTTCCCACTCGCTGACTTCGAGGTTGAAGCGGGCGATTTCCGCTTCCTTGATGTGGCACAGGTAGTCGACGAAGACCTTGCCCATCTGCGCGTTGAGCATCTCGTCGCGGCGCAGGCAGGCGAGGGCGTCGCCGAGCGACCGCGGCAGTTGCTCCGCCGGTGTTTCGTACGGCGCGTCGGCCGAGGGGCCCGGGTCGGTCTTGTTGCGGATGCCATCCAGGCCCGAGAACAACTGCGACGCGAGGTACAGGTACGGGTTGGCCGTCGGCTCGCCCACGCGGTTCTCGATGCGCGAGGCGTTCTGGCCCGGGCCGCCGAGCACGCGCAGCATCGCGCCGCGGTTGTCGCGGGCCCAGATCGCGCGGTCGGGCGCGAGCGAGAAGGGGCGGTAGCGGCGGTAGCCGTTGATCGTCGGGCTGGCCAGTGCCGCGGCGCCGCAGGCGTGCGCCTTCAGGCCGCCGAGGTAGTGCATGCCGATCTCGCTGAGGTCGCGCCCGCCGGGCTCGGGCATGAAGGCGTTCACGCCGTCGCTCTTGCGGCGCAGCGACTGGTGCAAGTGCCAGCCGCTGGACATCACGTTGGGGATCTTCGGGCGGCACATGAAGGTGGCGTGCAGGCCGGCGCGCTGGCAGATCTGCTTGATGGCACTGCGCAGCAGCACCATGGTGTCGGCGGGCGTCACGCCGGCCGTGGGGCCGAAGGTGAGCTCGAACTGGCTCGGGCCGAACTCGATCTCCAGCGAGCGCAGCGGCAGGCCGAGCGCCACGAGCTGCGAGCGCAGCAGTTCCATGAGGCCGTCGACGCGGTCGTAGCGCAGCTCGGTCAGGTACTGGTGGCCGTGCGAGAGCAGCGACACGCGCGGCGGCTCGCCGGGCTGGCCCGAGTCGGGCAGGCCCATGCGCGCGTCCTCGAGCTTGAAGACGTGGAACTCGACTTCGAGGCCGGCGATGAAGTCCAGCCCCAGCTCGTCGAGCTGCGCCACCGCGCGCTGCAGGATCTGCCGCGTGGCGAAGGGGCAGGGCCGGCCGTCGGCCATGTAGGCGTCGCACAGGATCCAGCCGGTGCGCGGCGCCCAGGGCAGCACCTTGAAGGTGGCGGGGTCGGCCACGATGGTGAAGTCGGCGCCGCCCTGCAGGCCCTCGATGGCGAAGCCGCCGCCCTGCGTGAACACGGGGAACACGGTCTTGTGCGAGGTGTCCTTGGCCAGCAGGGTGGAGGTGAGGTTCACGCCCTCCCACAGGGCCGAGCGCGCCTCGCCCGCGACCAGGGTCTTGCCGCGCAGCAGGCCGTGCTGGTCGGGCCAGGCGAAGCGGACGGTGTCCACCTCGCCGCTGTCGATGCGGCGCACGAGTTCGCGCGCCTGCGCATGCTGGTCGGCAGACCAGAGACCGAAGCGGTCGACGAAGGTGTGGCTGTTCATGGCGCGTGCTCAGGCCGTGGCGGCCAGGCGTGCGGACGCCCAGTCGGACTTCAGGCGGCGCGCGCGGTCGGCGTCCTGCCAGTAGGCCTCGGTGGCGGCTTCATCGACCACCTTGCCGATGCCGTCGATCGACGGCGGGCCGGTCATGGCGCTGGCCTGTGCGGCGTCGATGAGCATCGGCGCGGTGTCGCCCGCGAGCGTGGCCTCGATGGCCTTCACCAGCACGCGGCGGTAGGCAATGATGCCCTTGTCGGTGCTGCCCAGGTGCTCGCGCGTGCGGTCCTGGATAGCGCCTTGCGACTCCACCGCCCACTGGTCGTGCACGTTGATGTCGTCGCCCATGCCGGTGTAGGTTTCGGTCAGCTGCTCCTCGATGCTGTAGCCGTAGTTGTTGCGCTTGTTCTTGCGCGAGGTGTAGTCGGGCAGCTCGTACAGCTTCAGGCGCTGGTCGCGCATCTGTTGCTTGTCGACCGGGCCCGTGAAGCTGGTGAACACGGCATACCAGTAGCAGTGCGTGTCGTCCACGGGCACGTGCCACTGCGAGATGGTCATCTCGGCGCTCATCGGGATCACGAAGGCCTGCGGGAACACCACGTTGGTCACGCGCACGTGGGTGGTGTCTTCCGAGAGCTTGCGCAGCGCCTTGAGGCGGAAGCCGTAGTCGGTGGGCTCGACGCTAATGTCGGGGCGGTCGTACTCGCGCAGCACCTTGGTGATGGGCATGTCGGAGTCGGCCGAGGCGCCGCGGAACTGCTTGCCGTAGCTTTCCGACGTGTCTTCGTCCTCGAAGAAGCGGTGCAGGTACGAGGCATGCGCGGGGTCGATGCCCACTTCGAGCGCCTGCAGCCAGTTGCATTCGAAGAGGCCTTTGAACGCGAAGGTGTGGCTGTCGGGCGCAACGAAGCAGTCGAAGTCGGGGAAGGCCGGGGGCTCGCCCTCGCCGATGTACGCGAAGACGATGCCGGCCTTCTCGACCACCGGGTAGGCCGACTGCTTGATGCGGCTGCACAGCTTGCTGGTGGCGGGTTCGGCCGGGGTCTCCAGGCAGTTGCCCTTGGCGTCGAACAGCCAGCCGTGGAAGGCACAGCGGATGCCGCCGTTTTCCAGCCGGCCGAAGGCCAGGTCGGCGCCGCGGTGCGGGCAGTCGCGATCGAGCATGCCGAGCTGGCCGCTCTCGTCGCGGAACAGCACGAAGTCCTGGCCCATGAGCTTCACGGGCTTGACCGGGCGCGGGCCCGCCAGTTCGTCGGCCAGGGCCACCGGCTGCCAGTAGCGGCGCAGCAGCTTGCCGGCGGGCGCGCCGGGTCCGACGCGGGTGATGAAATCGTTTTGCTCGGCGCTGATCATCGTGCGGGCTCCATCGAGAGGTCTTTGTCAGAAGGCCTGCAGGCATTGCATGCAGTTGTATGCATTGTCTTGGTGATTTTTGACAAAGGTCAAACTTTCATTGGCCAATTCGCCCTGTTTTGGGGCTTGAAGCGGCCATATATAGGGTTAACTCTGAGGTGATTGTGTGTTTTTGACACACTTCTGTTTGCAGTGCATGCAACAACCGCGCCCGTTTGGCTATGCTGCGTGCAGTGGCGGGCGGGTCTCCTAGAATCCGCCCATTCATCCCTCTCCTTGTTGCCCTGGCGCCTCCCGATGGACTCCCAACAATCCCGCGTGCTCGTGCAACTGCGCGACCTGATCCTCAAGGGCGAATTCGTGCCCGGAGAGCGGCTGGCCGAGATCCCGCTGGCCGAGAAGCTCGGGGCCTCGCGCACGCCGGTGCGCCTGGCGCTGGCCAGCCTCGAGCACGAAGGCCTCATCGAGCAGTCGCCCAGCGGCGGCTACCAGATGCGCCGCTTCACCTCGCAGGAAGTGGCCGACGCCATTCGCGTGCGCGGCGTGATCGAAGGCTTTGCCGCCCGCCTGCTGGCGGAAGACGGCGTGTCGCGCCAGCTGCTGCGCGACCTGAAGGACTGCCTGGAAGACGGCGACCGCGCCGTCAACAAGCCCAGCATGGAGATCGACGACTACGCGGCCTACGTCGAGATGAACGACCGCTTCCACCGGCTGATCCTCGAAGGCTGCGGCAACCTCGCGCTCAAGCGCGTGATGGACATGCTCGGCGGCCAGCCCTTCGCCGCGCCCAGCGCGATGCTGCCCATGCAGTCGTCGATGGAAGAGGGCCAGCAGTGGATGCGCCAGGCGCACCGCACGCACCACGCGATGGTTCAGGCCATCGAGCGCGGCCAGGGCTCGCGCGCGCAGGCGCTCGGCGAAGAGCACGTGGAGATCGCGCGCATGAACCTCGACTACGCGTTGGAGCGGCCCGAGCTCGCGGCCGAACTCATGCCGGGCATCCGCCTCGTGGCCAAGGGTCGCACCGCCTGAGCGATAAAACTGCGCGGTCTGCAACAGACTGACTGGTATTTCGGCATCCGCGGCGTCTGGCCGGCGACGGTCATGACTAGAATTTCCGCATGAATGCCGCCGCCGTTCCCGCCAAGCCCTCGTTCAAGGAGCAGATGCTGCTGGCTCGCGAGGACGCCATCGTGCAGACCGCGAACCGCCTGCTGGCCGAGAAGGGCTTCGAGTCGATGACCGTGGACGAGGTGGCCGCCTCGGTCGGCATCGCCAAGGCCAGCCTCTACAAGCACTTTCCCAGCAAGGAAGACCTGGCCGCCGCCGCGATGGTGCGCATCATGCAGCGCACGCAGGATTTCCTGGCGTCCGTGCCGGCCGACCAGCCGCCCGTCGACAAGCTGCGCGCGGTGGTGCGCTGGGCCATGGAGATGCAGCTGGCCGGCGAGATGCCCTCGCTGCCGCACCAGAACTCCGTGCTGCGCGCCGCGCTGATGAAGCACCGTGGTTATCTCGACCGGCTGGTCGCGATCAGCGAAGTGCTCGGCGGCTGGATCCAGTCGGCGCAGGCCAACGGCGCGCTCAACCCGAAGCTGCCGGCGATCGCCGTGCTCTACACGCTGTTCGCGCGCGCCTGCGATCCGGTGCTGGGGTTCCTGAAGGCGGGTGGCCTGCAGAGCGACGCCGAGATCGTCGAACTGGTGCTCGGAACCTGCTTCGAGGGGCTGGCGGCGCGCTGAAGATCGGTCGATCGATCGCTCAGTTGATTTCGATCAGCAGCTGGGGCTGGTAGCCCTCCTGCTCGCCGTTGCTGCGATAGCCCAGCGGGTTGGCGACCACGCGGCAGCCGTCCTTCACATAGTCGAACGGGCAATGCAGGTGGCCGTGCAGCCACAGCTTCGCGTGCGGCAGCAGTTCGTCGAGCGAATTGCAGAAGCCCGCGGTGCCGGGCGTGAGGCCGTAGCGAGGATCGGCGCTCGCCAGGCTGGGCGCGAAATGGGTGATGGCCACTGTCGTGCCGTCGTAGGGCTGGGCCAGCGCGTCGCGCAGCCAAGCCTGACATGTGAGTGCTTGCTCTCTCATCTCGGCCGCCATGAAAGGCTTGCCATCGCGGGTGCCGGCCATTTTTTCGAGGTAGAAGTCGGCCGCGCGCATCGCCTTGCCGCGCTTCTTGAGCGCCTCGGCGAGGCCGTCGCGGGGCTCGACCAGCGCGTCGAAATCGGCCCACAGCGTGGTGCCGATGAAGCGGATGCCCTCGATGACCAGGGTCTCGCGCTCGAGCCAGAGGATGCCGAGCTCCTCGCACAGCGCACGCAGGCGCGCATGCGTGGCGTCGAAATCGAGGTTGTCGTACTCGTGGTTGCCCGGCACGTAGACCACCGGCGTCGGCCAGCCCTTGCGCGGCGAGTAGCGGCCCAGCCCGAAATCGGTGTCCGTCAGGCGGGAGCCTTCTTGGTAAGAGCCGATATCGCCTCCCAGCACCAGCAGGTCGGCGCCCGGGATGGGGTCGGCATGAAAGCGCGGATGGGATTCCAGGTGCAGGTCGGAGAGCAGTTGCAGCTTCATCGTGGGATCAGTCTAGGTGAATCGCACTATGCGTGAGATGCATAACCTGGGGCTTGCTTTACTAGGGATTACCCTTAATCTACATCCATCGTTAATCAACCCCGTCGCAGCCACAAGCCGCGCACCGTCATGTTCAGTCTTCTTGCCCAAGTGGCCCGTTTCTTCCGTTCGTCGCCGAGCCAGACCCCCGCCAGCCACGCTGCCGCGCTGATGGAAAGCGCCGACAGCCGTGCCGGTCGCGGTGCGCACCACGCGCAAGAGCTGCGTGCTGCCGCTTCCGCCTGGCTCAGCGTCGTCAGGTAACTGAATCGCGCCGTCGCCTCAGGCGGCGCACCTTGAATCAAGGGGCGGGTCCCGCCTGCCCGTGGACCGAGCCCGCGAACGCCGCGGCCGCCGAGCGCAACAGCGCCGTTCGCAACCATTCGTGTGAATGCCCATGCTGGGCGCGCCGATGCCAGATGGCATCCACGTGCACCGGCGGCTGGTCGAAGGGCAGGTCCCGCACCACCAGCTGATTCTCGATGCCCGTCACGCTCACGAAGTGGCGCGGCAGTACCGCCAGCAGGTCCGAATTCGCGACCACGCGCCCGGCGGTGAAGAACTGATTCACCGTCACCGCGATCCGTCGCTCGCGACCCATGGCGCCCAGCGTCTGGTCGATGAAGCCGTACGGCCGCCCCGAAAAACTCACCAGCAGGTGCCGCGCCGTGCAGTAGCTGTCGAGCGTCAACGGCGCACCCGCCAGCGGATGGCCGCGCCGCATCACGCACACGTACTGGCCCAGGTAGAGCCGCTGGGTCTCGAACGGCACCCCCACCCCCGACTGCCCGCGCGCCGCGAGGCTCGCGATCACCGCCGGAAAGTAGCCGACGGCCATGTCGACCTCTTCGTGCTCCAGCATGCGGCGCGGGTCGCGCGTGGTCAGCGGCAGCACGCGCAGCGAGATGGCGGGCGCTTCTTCTTCCGCAATCTTCACCAGCCCCGGCATGAGTTCGGCGGCCGTGGCGTCGGCCATGGCCAGCAGGAAGGTCGTGTCGGCAGTGCCGGCGTCGAATTCACCAGGTGCCAGCGTGTGCTGCAGCTGGCGCAAGGCGTCGCGCACGGTCGGCCAGAGGGCTTGTGCACGCGGCGTGGGCTCCACGCCTGCACCGGAACGCCGCACCAGCTCGTCGCCCAGCAACTCGCGCAGGCGGCGCAGCGAGTTGCTCACGGCCGGCTGGGTGATCGCAAGGTTGCGGGCGGCGCGCGTGAGGTTGCGCTCTGCCATCACCTCGTCGAAGACGCGCAGCAGGTTGAGGTCGAATGTGCGGAAATTGACGTCCATCAGCGATATGAATGATAAACATCAGAAAGATAAAGTGGCGGAACACTGGGGTAATCCCTAATATCGGGTCATCGGCCTTGTTCGCCACCACTGATTACCACTTATCCCCAGGAGGGATGCATCATGACCAGCTTTGTCCACGTTGACCAACCCACCGAACATCCCGGCGTCCGTCGCGCCGAAGTTCTCTTCGGCCAGATTCAGGCCGCCCGTGCCGGTGCCCATGGCGCCCGTCCGCTGATCGCACTGTTCGTGCTGGCCCTCGCGGCCGCCGTGCTGGTGGTCGCCGACAAGATCGTCTCCAACTGGGACGAAGGCGCGCTGCTCGCCGCATGGACCGTGTTCTGTGTCGCCGCCATCGCCCTGTTCGCGCTCTTCGTGGGCTCGGTGCGCAAGAGCAGCCTCGCCACCCTGTGGCGCGAAGCTGCAGAACGTCGCGCTGAAGCCCGTGCAGACGCCCGCTTCCTGGCGACCGCCCAGAGCGACCCGCGCATCATGCAAGAGCTGCAAGCCGCAGTCTGGCGTCAGCAGTCGGACGACGTCGCGTCGGTGGAAGCCGTCGCCAAGGTCGACGCCCTGGCTCGCATGAACCGCCGTTCGCAAGAAGTGCGCATGCCCACGCTGTACGAAGCGATGCGTCGCATGAACAGCTCGCGCTACTACTAAGCAAGACTGAGCCGGGCGCTGAAGCGCTCGGCTGCAGTTGAGTGGATTCAAATGCCCGTCAGACGTATGTCTGACGGGTATTTTTCATTTGGGGGAGGGTGTGCTGCACCGATCACGATCACCCCTCGTGCTCGGTGGGGGCGACCGAGGTATGCGGGAGTTGCCCAGCGGCGCTCTGCCTAGAGAGTGCGTATCTATCTATATATAGAAGGGGGCCGGCTCCAGGGAGAAGCCGAAGCAAGATCAAGCGTTGGCTGATGCCGCCCAAGACGGGAGCGCGGAGTTCAATGCAGATTCTTTTCATCCTGTGTTGGCTAGAGCACCCAAAATGACATACACTGGCAGGCTTCGCTGCTGAATACCTCTGGTTTTCGAAGCGACCGGTGCTCTCAGGGGTGTTGGTTGCGAGTGGTGAAGAAAGTCTTCGAAAGTTGACGCGGTTTGAAAAAACAGTGCATAATCGAAGGCTTCGCTGAAACGGCT
>NZ_JBWKPT010000003.1:700224-741503 GCF_059418385.1 Variovorax sp. GW821-FHT09A10 | reverse complement strand
AGGGTCGCCTTTCTTTTGCCTACGTTTCTTTGGCGAAGCAAAGAAAAGTAGGTCGGCCGCCGGGCCGAGACCCGGCCTCGGGAAGCAAAACGAGGCACTGCGATGAACCTGTCGCGTCCTTTCGTCCGCCGCCCCATAGGCACAGTCCTCCTGACCATAGGCATCGCCCTGGCAGGAATCGCAGCGTTCTTCGTCCTCCCAGTCTCCCCGCTACCCCAAGTCGACTATCCAGTCATCTCGGTAAGAGCCTCCATCCCAGGAGCAAGCCCCGAGACGATGGCAACAAGCGTCGCGACTCCGCTGGAAAGGCACCTAGGCACCATCGCAGGCGTCAACGAAATGACGTCCACCAGCTCGGTAGGCTCCTCCCGAGTCACCCTGCAATTCGACCTCAGCCGCAACATCGACGGCGCCGCCAGAGAAGTCCAGGCCGCCATCAACGCCAGCCGCGTCGACTTGCCCGCCACGCTAAGAAGCAACCCCACCTACCGCAAAGCCAACCCAGCTGCCTCCCCAGTCATCATCCTGGCACTCACGTCAAAGACAAAGACCCCAGGCCAGATCTACGACGCCGTCTCCAACATCGTCAGCCAGCGCCTGTCCCAGGTAGACGGCGTAGGCGACGTAGAGATCGGCGGCGGCTCGCTCCCCGCGGTGCGCATCGAACTGCTCCCCTTCGCCCTCAACCGCTACGGCATCAGCACCGAAGACGTGCGCGCTGCCATCCAGGCGTCGAATGCGAACCGTCCCAAAGGGATGGTGCAAGGCGAAGGCCGCAAGCTGCAGATCTACACCCAGACCCCGGCACTGCGTGCAAGCGACTACGCCTCGATGGTCGTGGCCTGGCGCAACGGCGCGGCGGTGCGGCTGCGCGAGGTGGCCGATGTGATCGACGGCGTGGAAGACACGCGCACGCTGGGCCTGTTCAACGGCGAGCCGGCGATCATCGTGCTGATCACGCGCCAGCCCTCGGCCAACATCATCGAGACCGTCGACAACGTGCGCGCGCTGCTGCCCGAACTGCAGGCGCAACTGCCGCCGGACGTGACGCTGCAGGTCGCCTCGGACAGCACCAACTCCATCCGCAGCTCGCTGCGCGAGGTGGAGATGACGCTGGTCATCGCGGTGCTGCTGGTCGTGCTGGTGGTCAGCCTGTTCCTGCGCAGCGTGCGCGCGACGGTGGTGCCGGCGGTGGCCACGGTGGTGGCGCTCTTGGGCACGTTCGGGGTGATGCACCTGCTGGGCTTCAGCCTCAACAACCTGAGCCTGATGGCGCTCACGGTGGCCACGGGCTTCGTGGTGGACGACGCGATCGTGGTGCTGGAGAACACCAGCCGCCACATCGAATCGGGCATGTCGCGCATGAAGGCGGCGCTGCTCGGCGCGCAGGAGGTGGGCTTCACGGTGCTGTCGATCAGCGTGTCGCTGGTGGCGGTGTTCATTCCGCTGCTGTTCATGGGCGGGCAGGTGGGGCGGCTGTTCCGCGAGTTCGCGGTCACGCTGTCGGCGGCGGTGCTGATCTCGCTGGTCATCTCGCTCACCACCACGCCGATGATGTGCGCGTGGATGCTCAAGCCGGGCGGCGAGCACGAAAAGAACAAACCGCAAGGCCGCTTCGGCCGCGCGGCGGCGCGCAGCTACGACTGGATGCTCAAGCGCTACGAGAGCGCGCTCGACTGGGCGCTGGACAGCAAGGCGATCGTCATGGTCGTGCTGCTGGCGGTGGTGGGGCTCAATGTCTACCTGTTCAGCGCGGCGCCCAAGGGCTTCTTCCCGCAGCAGGACAGCGGCCAGCTCAACGGTGGCCTGCGCGCCGACCAGAGCATTTCGTCGCAGGCCATGGGCGCCAAGCTGCGCGAGGTGGTCGACATCATCCGCAAGGACGAGGCGGTCGACACCGTGGTGGGCTTCACGGGCGGCGGGCGCGCGGGCGGCGGCTTCATGTTCGTCAACCTGAAGCCGGCGAACCAGCGCAAGGACAGCGGCCTGGCGGTGATCGCGCGGCTGCGCCCGCAGCTGGCGCAGGTGACGGGGTTGCGCGTGTTCCTCGGCCCGGTGCAGGACGTGCGCTCGGGCGGGCGCTCCAGCAACTCCACTTACCAGTACACGCTCAAGAGCGACAGCCTGTCCGACCTGCGCACCTGGGCCGTGAAGCTGGCCGACGAGATGAAGCAGCAGCCCACGCTGACCGACATCGACACCGACCAGGACCAGAACGGCGTGGAGACGGTGGCCAAGGTCGACCCTGACAGCGCGCGGCGCCTGGGGCTGACCTCCACCGCCATCGACAACGCGCTGTACAACGCCTTCGGCCAGCGGCAGGTGGCCACGATCTACACCGAGCTCAACCAGTACCACGTGGTGATGGAGTGGGCGCCGGCCTACACGCGCAGCCCGAACGCGCTGCGTGACGTGTACGTGCCGGCCACGAAGACCTCGGTGGTCGCGGGGCAGGCGGTGACCACACAGGTGGCGGCAACGACCACGGCATCCACGGGCAGCAAGGCGGCCTCCACCAGTGCCGCCGCTGCGACGGTGCCGGTGTCGGCCAACGCCGGCTCGCGCAACGCCTCGACCGGCAACGTGCTGAGCAACACGGCCACCGCGCTGGTGCCGCTGTCGGCGGTGGCGAAGTTCGAGGAGCAGTCGGTGGCCACGTCGGTGAGCCACGAGGACGGCGAGCTCGCCACCACCATCTCGTTCAACCTGGCCGAAGGCGCCAACCTCGGCGACGCGCGCGAGGCCATCGCGAAGGCCGAGGCCAACATCGCCATGCCGACCAACGTGCGCGGCGCCTTTGCCGGCACCGCGCTGAGCGCGCAGCAGTCGCAGGGGCAGCAGGCGATGCTGATCCTGGCGGCGCTGGTGGTGATCTACATCGTGCTGGGCATCCTGTACGAGAGCTTGGTGCATCCGGTGACGGTGCTGTCGACGCTGCCCTCGGCCGGCGTGGGCGCGGTGCTGGCGCTCTTGATGTTCCGCATGGAGTTTTCCATCATCGCGCTGATCGGCGTGTTCCTGCTGATCGGCATCGTGAAGAAGAACGCCATCCTGATCATCGACTTCGCGCTGGAGGCCGAGCGCTCGCGCGGCCTGAGCCCGCTCGAGGCGGTGCGCGAGGCCTGCCTGCTGCGCTTCCGCCCCATCCTGATGACCACGCTGGCCGCCGCGCTCGGCGCGCTGCCGCTGGCCATCGGCTTCGGCGAGGGCGCCGAGCTGCGCCGGCCGCTGGGCGTGGCGATCATCGGCGGGCTCATCGCGAGCCAGCTGCTGACGCTGCTCACCACGCCGGTGGTGTACCTGCTGCTGGACAAGCTGCGCCGCCGCGGCAAGAACGAACACGCGCTGAGCCGAGCGCCGGCCGTCTGAGACCCATGACCATGAATGCCTCTTTTTCTTCCATCGGCCCTTCACGCCGTTTCTTCGCGCTGAGCACGCTCGCGCTGGCCGCCGTGCTCGCCGGCTGCGCCGTGGGCCCGGCCTACAAGGTGCCCGAGTCGGCGGCATCGGCCGGCTGGAAGGAGCAGCCCGCCGCCGACGGTTGGCTGCCCGCCGCGCCGGCCGACGCGCTCGACCGCGGCGAGTGGTGGAAGCTCTTCGGCGACGCCACGCTCGACGAACTCGCGGCGCGCGTGCAGGTGTCGAACCAGAACATCGCCGCCGCCGTCGCCAGCTACACGCAGGCCCAGGCACTGGTGCGCGAGCAGCGCGCGGGGCTGTTCCCGTCGGTGTCGTTCGACGGCAGCGGCAAGCGCTCGGGCACGGTGGGCGGCAACGCCTCGACCAGCCCGTCGAATGCCTTCGGCGCCACGCTGGGCGCGAGCTGGACGCCCGATGTGTGGGGCCGCCTGCGCGAGGCCGTGAACAGCGCGCAGGCCAACGCGCAGGCCAGCGAGGCCGACCTGGCCTCGGCGCGGCTGTCGGCCGTCGGCGCCCTGGCCACCAACTACTTCTCGCTGCGCGAGGCCGACGCGGAGATCGTGCTGCTCGACGAAACCATCCTCGGCTACCAGCGCGCTTTCGAGATCACGAGCAACCGCTACGCCGCCGGCATTGCCGCGCAGACCGACGTGCTGCAGGCGCAGACGCAACTGGTGAACGCCAAGGCCGACCGCGTGGGCCTGCAGCGCACGCGTGCCACGCTGGAGCACGCCATCGCGATGCTGGTGGGCGTGGCGCCGGCCGACTTCAGCCTGCCGCCCGCGCGCTGGACGCCCACGGTGCCCGGCGTGCCGACCGGCGTGCCTTCGACGCTGCTGCAGCGCCGGCCCGACATCGCGGCGGCGGAGCGCGCGGTGGCCGCGGCCAATGCGCAGATCGGCGTGGCGCGCTCGGCCTACTACCCGAACATCTCGCTCACGGCTTCGGTCGGCAGCAACGCGAGCCGCGTGAAAGACCTCTTCGGCGCGACCAACACGCTGTGGGGGCTGGGCCTGTCGGTGGCGCAGGTGGTGTTCGATGCGGGCGCGATCAGCGCCAGCGTCGATGCCGCCAAGGCCGGCCACGAGGCCAGCGTGGCGCGCTACCGGCAGACCGTGCTGGCCGCGTTCCAGACCGTCGAAGACCAGTTGACCACCGGCGCCACGCTGGCGCAGCAGGAAGGGCTGCGCCGCGAGGCCACGGCAGCGGCCGACAAGACGGAGCAGCAGTTGCTCAACCGGTATCGCGCGGGGCAGGTGAGCTACACCGACGTGGTGCAGGCGCAGGCCGCTGCACTGAGCGCGCGGCGCGCGCTCGTGCAGCTTCAGGTCAATCGCCAGGCCGCGGCAATCGCGCTGATCCAGGCCATGGGCGGCGGCTGGCAGGCCGACTGGATGGGCGATGCCCGCCCGGCCGGCAACAGCACTTCAAACAACAACGCCGCTTCCCGCACACCGTAAGGGGCGGGCGTCGCGGGCGGGCATGGGAACCTGCCTGGCCCGTCGGCCCGGCCCGGCGCGAACACCGGACCGGGCGTCGTCGCTTCGCGGCGGTGGTCGCCGCTCGGCGCTCACACTATCGCTCTCTCCCCATCAGTGCGCCGGACGGTCGATGGCACCGCCCAGGTAGTCCTTGTCTGTCACCAGGACCCAGAGGGCGAGCACCATGATCAGCGCGGCAATCAGCACCGCGTTGACCAGCGCCGGCTCGACCATGCGGAAGTTGAGCAACCAGGGCGACACCGCCAGCCAGGCTGCCAGCGCCACTTCGGTCCACTCTTCCCACTGGTGCGGCACGAAGGTCGCGCCCAAGGCCACGGCGCCCAGCAGGATGCCGGTCGCCACCATGGTCCACATGGCGAGCGAATTGCCCTGAAAGCCCAGTACCCATGGCGAGACGATCAGCCACACACCGGCGACGGCGTTGACGGGGTCCTGCCAATGCTTCACATGCTTCATGGTCGTTACCTCCTGTCGCAGCACGACGCCACGACTCTGGTTGGATCGTTGTGTTACGCCGTGGTTCCACGGGGCCAACGCAGCGGGGGCTTGCGGATCGGCGCTGCCTTCCTATACTTGAGTGCGCACTCATTTAAACGAACGATGGAGACCATCGACGCATGGCCCGGCCCCGCAGCGCAGACAAGCACAACGCGATCCTCGAGGCGGCGCTGGTCGAGTTCGGCCGGCGCGGCGTGTGGGCCACGCCGACCTCGGCGATCTCGCGCACCGCGGGTGTGGCCGAGGGCACGCTGTTCACCTACTTCGCGAGCAAGGCGCTGCTGACCGACGCGCTGTACCGCGTGCTGAAGACCGAGCTGGCCGGCGTGATGCTGGCCGACTGGCCCGAAGCGGCCGATCCGCGCACCCAGTTCCACCACATCTGGGACCGCTATGTGCAATGGGGCGTGGCGCATCCCGGCAAGCTGCGCGTGCTGGCGCAGCTCAAGGTCTCCGACGAACTGAGCGATGAGAGCCGCGCCGCCGGCATGGCGCCGTTCGCGCGCCTGGAGGCGGTGGCGCAGGAGTGCATGCGGCGCGGGCTGGTCGTCGAGCGACCGATCGAATTCCTGGGCGCGATGCTCACGGCCATGGCCGAGACCACCGTCGGCTACATCGCGCAGGCCGGTGATGAACAAGAGGCCTTCGACTACGCCGAAGCCGGCTTCGAGATCTTCTGGCAAGGCATCGCCGTGCCACCCTGACGACGAAGACACCGCCCGCACGAACGACAAGACCTCCACCGAAGAAAGACCACGCCATGCCCACACTCAAACGCCGCCACTTCGTGCTCGGCACCCTCGGGGCCGCCGGCGCCCTGGTCGTCGGCTGGGCCGCCACGCCGGCGGCGTCGCGCCTCGTGCCGGGCAATCCACTGCCGGCGGGCAACGGGCAGGTCGCGCTCAACGGCTGGGTCAAGGTGGGCAGCGACGACACCGTCACGCTGGTGATGACGCAATCGGAAATGGGGCAGGGCACGCACACCGGCCTGGCGATGCTGCTGGCCGAGGAGATGGACGCCTCGGTGTCGCAGGTGCGGCTCGAGCAGGCCGGCTTCGACGCCATCTACAACAACCAGGCCATGATCCTCGACGCGCTGCCCTTCAGGCCCGGCGACGAGGGCTTCGGCAAGCGCGCGGCGCACCAGGTCGTGGGCAAGCTGCTGCGCACGATCCCGGGGCTCTCGGGCACGGGTGGTTCGTCGAGCGTCACCGACCAGTGGGGCCCGGTGCGCGAGGCCGGCGCCTCGGCGCGGCTCATGCTGGTGGGCGCGGCGGCGGCGCAGTGGCAGGTGCCCGCCAGCGAATGCCGCACCGAAGCGGGCCGCGTGCTGCACCCGGCCTCCAACCGCAGCGCGCGCTTCGGCGAGCTGGCGGCAAAGGCCGCGCAGCAGCCGTTGCCCACGGCGGTGAAGCTCAAGGCACAAGCCGACTTCCGCGTCATCGGCCAGCCGCAGCGGCGCATCGACAACGCCGGCAAGCTCAATGGCACCGCCACCTACGGCATCGACGTGCTGCCGCCGGGCCTGCTGTACGCCAGCATCGCCATGTGCCCGACGCTGGCCGGCCGCGTCGCGCACTTCGATGCCAAAGCGGCCGAGGCGCTGCCCGGCGTGCGCAAGGTGATGGCGCTGGAGCCAGTGGCCGCGAGCCTCGTCGGCACGGGCAGCACGGCGGGCGGCGTGGCGGTGATCGCCGACACGCCGTACCACGCGATGCGCGCGCTGAAGCAGGTCGACATCGAATGGGACCACGGCCCGGCCGCCAGTCTCTCGAGTGCCGAGATGATCGATCGCCTCGCGCGCACGCTCGACGCCGAAGCGGGCAATGCACGCCTCGACACCGGCGGCGTGGCAGCAGCGCTGAAGTCCGCCGCGCGCACGATCGAGGTCGAGTACCGCGTGCCCTTCCTGGCGCACGCCACGATGGAACCGATGAACTGCACCGTGCAGTTCAAGGACGGTGCCGCCACCGTCTGGGCACCCACGCAGGCGCCGGGCTTCGCGCGCGCGGCGGTCGCCAAGGCGCTGGGCATCGACGCCGAGAAGGTCACGCTGCACGTCACCTACCTGGGCGGCGGCTTCGGGCGGCGCTACTTCATCGACTTCCTGGTGCAGGCCGCGCAGCTCGCACGCGAGGCCGGCGGCGCGCCGGTGCAACTCATCTGGTCGCGCGAGGAAGACATGACGCACGACTTCTACCGCCCGGCCTACGTGGCGCTGTGCAAGGCCGGCTTCGACGCGGCGGGGGCACTGGTCGCGTGGCAGACCACCAGCGCCGGCTCCAGCCTGGGCGCGCCGTCGTTCATGGACAACTCCACCGACGGCGCCTGGAACACCGCCTACGACTTCCCGCAGGCCCGCGTGGCGCACGTGCCGGTCGAATCGGCCGTCACCACCGGCATCTGGCGCTCGGTGGCGCATTCGCAGAACGGCTTCTTCGTCGAGAGCTTCATCGACGAATGCGCCGTCGCCGCCGGCAAGGACCCGGTGGCCTTCCGCGCCGGCCTGCTCGCCAAGGACGCGCGCCACCTGGCGGTGCTCCAACGCGTGGCCGAACTCTCGAAGTGGGGCGAGCCGCTGGCCGACGGGCCCGACGGCACCAAGCGCGCGCGCGGCGTGGCCATCCACCGCGCCTTCGGCAGCATCGTGGCGCAGGTGGCCGAGGTGTCGGTGACGCCCGAGCGGCAGATCCGCGTGCACCGCGTGGTGTGCGTGATCGACTGCGGCCTGCCGGTCAACCCCAACCTGATCCGCCAGCAGATGGAAGGCGGCATCGTGTTCGGCCTGTCGGCGGCGCTGCGCGGCGAGATCACCGTGGCGCGCGGCCAGGTGCAGCAGAGCAACTTCCACGACTACACGCCGCTGCGCATCGACGAGTGCCCGGCCATCGAGGTCGACATCCTCGCCGGCACCGGCGCCGAGGTGCCGCCCGGCGGGGTGGGCGAACCGGGCACGCCGCCCATCGCGCCCGCCGTGGCCAACGCCGTGTTCGCGCTGACCGGCCAGCGCCTGCGCAGCCTGCCTCTGCGGCTGGCCTGACCCTCGAGAACAAGAAGGACACCTCACCATGACCACCACCACGCTGAAGATCAACGGCCAGACCGCCACCGTGAGCGCCGAGCCCGACACCCCGCTGCTGTGGGTGCTGCGCGGCGAGATGAAGCTCGTCGGCACCAAGTTCGGCTGCGGCAAGGCGCTGTGCGGCGCCTGCACCGTGCACCTGGACGGCCAGGCCGTGCGCTCCTGCGTCACCCCGCTGGAGGCCGTGGGCGGGCGCGAGGTCACCACCATCGAGGGCCTGAAGGGCCGGGAAGCCGACGCCCTGCGCGCGGCCTGGACCGAGGTCGACGTGGTGCAGTGCGGCTACTGCCAGAGCGGCCAGCTCATGTCGGCCTGCGCGTTGCTCAAGACCACGCCCCAACCCAGCGACGACCAGGTGTCGGACGCCATGCGCGGCAACATCTGCCGCTGCGGCACCTACCCGCGGATTCGCGTGGCGATCCATCGGGCGGCCGAAACGGTGGGGCGTTAACGCAGAAACCGGGGTTGTTGTTTACAGAAGTTAATAATTTCTACGTAACTATCGAAAAAGTCGCCAGAACGGGATTTTTACGGAAATTGGGGATATGAAGCTTCGATACGCCGCCGTACCATCCGCGCGGCCTGCTTCGGGCCGTCCCCTGTTTTCGACTTTCGATGACCCCCCCAGACCCCTCGCGGACGCGCGTGCTGTCCGTGGCCGACACGTTGCGCACCCGCATCTTCGACGGTGCGATCGCTCCCGGCGCCCACCTGATGGAGATTTCGCTCGCCAACGAGCTTGGCGTGTCGCGCACCCCTGTGCGCGGCGCGATGGCGCGGCTGGCCGATGAGGGGCTGCTGGTCTACCACCCGCAGCGGGGTTTCCAGGTGCGCCGTTTCGACGCCAAGGACGTGTTCGACGCCTTCAGCGTGCGCGCCACGCTCGAAGGCATGGGCTGCCGCCTGCTCAGCGAGCGCGGCCTGGACGGCGAGGCGCTGGCCGAACTGACGGCCATGGTCGACGAGCAGCACGCGCTGCTGCACGCCGACGGCGACTGGACCGACGAGCGGGCCGACCAGTGGCAGGACCTGAACCAGGCCTTCCACCACAAGCTGCTGTCGCTGGCCGACAACCGCTGGCTCAGCGAGGCCGTGCAGCGCGCCTGCCAGCTGCCCGTGATCTTCGACAGCCGCTCGCGCCCCCACAAGCACGACGCCGCGATGCTGATGTACCGGCACGGCCAGGCCCTGCAGGCGCTGGAAGAGCACCGCTGCATCGTCGAGGCGCTCGGCCGGCAGGAGGCTGCCGGCGCCGAAGCCGCGATGCGCGAGCACATCAACGCCAACCGCGACCTGCTGGTGCTCTACCTGCGCCAGAGCGCCGGCCGCACCCGCGCACTCGCCTGATCAGCCGCCGCGCGCCACCGGCGCCATGAGGTAGGCCCCCGACTCGAACAGCTGCGCCTCGGCCTGGTCGATGCGCCGGATCACGGGCTTGCCCGCGCGGCTCGCCAGCAGCTCGACCAGCGCTTCCGTCACGGCCACGCCGGCGGCGACCGAGGGAAAGAACGAGGGGCTGTGGATGGTGAAGAGCAGCGTCTCGTCCGCCAGCAGCGACAGCGGCGAGGTCACGCTGTCGGTGATCGCCACGATGCGGCAGCCGGCCGCCTTCGCGGCCTCGGCCACCTGCAAGGCTTCGCGCGAGTAGGGCGCAAAGCTCGCCACCACCAGCGCGTCGCCCTTGGCGAAGGCGCGCTGCTGCATCTCGAGCGAGCCGCCCTGGCCGTCCACCAGGTGCACGCTGGTGCGAAAGAGCCGGTACACGTACACGAACGAGAACGCGATCGGAAAGCACGCGCGAAAGCCCGCCGCGTGCACGGCCGGCGCCTTCTCCAGCAGCGCGCAGGCCTTGAGCAGCGCCGGCCCGCTCTGCTGGTGCGTGAGCTCCAGGTTGCGTCGCTGCACCTCGAACATCTCGCCCGCCAGGCCCTGGTCGGCGACGCGGCCCACCAGCTGCTTGGCGCGACCGCCGTAGGTCTCGGTGCCCAGGCCCATGTCGGCGGCGAAGGCCTCCTTCAGCTGCGGCCAGCCCTCGAAGCCCAGGTGCTGCGCGAAGCGCACCAGCGTGGCTGGCGTGCTCTGTGCGCGCGTGCCGACGTTGCGCATCGAGCCCGTGACCACCTCGTTGGGGTGGTCGAGCACGTAGCGCGCGACCTGCTGCAGGGCGGGGCTCAGGTCGTTGAAGCGTTGGCGGATCTGTTCTTTGGCGTTCATCGAAATACCTTCGTGCTTCGCACTGCGGTGCGAGCTTGCTTGGGGCGGCCCGGCGCAGCGCTCATGGCAGTGTCTCTTTTCGTGCGGTGTCTGGAACGAATGTACCGGAGCAGGGAAATCTCGGGAGTTGACGGAACAAATGTTCCAAACAATAATTCTGCCGAAACGTTAGTTCCAATCCCAGTCCAGTTGCCAGCCGCCATGACGCACGTCTTCCACCGCCACCTTCGCCAGACCCCGCCCGTTGCCGCCAGCGCGCAGGGCATGTTCATCCGCGACGCCGAAGGGCGCGAGTACCTCGACGCCTCGGGCGGCGCGGCCGTGTCCTCGCTCGGCCATGGCCATCCCGAGGTGATGGCGGCCATGCACGCGCAGATCGACACACTGGCCTACGCCCACACCAGCTTCTTCACGAGCGAGGTGGCCGAGCAGCTGGCCGACGAACTGATCGGTTCTGCCCCCGAAGGCATGAGCCACGTGTACTTCGTGAGCGGCGGCTCGGAGGCGGTGGAGTCGGCGCTGAAGATGGCGCGCCAGTACTTCGTGGAAATCGGCCAGCCGCAGCGCACGCACTTCATCGCGCGCCGCCAGAGCTACCACGGCAACACGCTGGGCGCGCTCGCGGTGGGCGGCAACGCCTGGCGCCGCGAGCCCTTCGCGCCCATCCTCGTGCCGGCCACGCACGTCGCGCCGTGCTACCCCTACCGCGAGCAGCGCGCCGATGAAAGCGCCGCGCAGTACGGCCTGCGTCTGGCAGATGAGCTCGAAGCGGCCATCGTCGCGCAGGGCGCCGACCGCGTGATCGCCTTCGTGGCCGAGACCGTGGGCGGCGCCACCGCCGGCGTGCTCACGCCGGTGCCGGGCTATTTCAAAGCGGTGCGCGCCGTGTGCGACAAGTACGGCGTGCTGCTGATCCTCGACGAGGTGATGTGCGGCATGGGCCGCACCGGCTCGCTGCACGCCTGCGAGCAGGAGGGCGTGGTGCCCGACCTGATGACCATCGCCAAGGGCCTGGGCGGCGGCTACCAGCCGATCGGCGCGGTGCTGGCGCAGCGCCGCATCGTCGAGGCCATGTCCAAGGGCAGCGGTTTCTTCCAGCACGGCCACACCTACCTGGGCCATCCGATGGCCTGCGCGGCGGCGCTCGCGGTGCAGCAGGTGATCCGCCGCGACGGTCTGGTTACCAAGGTGCGCGACGACGGCATGGCCTTCGGCGCGATGCTGGCCGAGGCGCTGGGCGATCACCCGCACGTGGGCGACATCCGCGGGCGCGGCTTCTTCTGGGGTGTCGAGCTGGTGGCCGACCGCGCGAGCAAGAAGCCCTTCGATCCGGCCCTGGTCGTCAACGCGCGCCTCAAGAAAGACGCGATGGCGCGCGGCCTGTTGTGCTACCCCTTCGGCGGCACGGTGGACGGGCGCCAGGGCGACCACGTGCTGCTGGCGCCGCCGTACATCGCGACGCGCGACCACCTGCACGAGATCGTCGCGCGGCTCACGGCCTCGGTCGACGCGGTCACGCGCGGCGCGACGCGCTGAGCCAGCGCCCCTTTTTCTTCAACCGCCGTTCCGAGGAGCGTTCCATGCCCCAGCTTCGCCCGTCGCTTTCCATCGCCGCCGCCGCCTTCGCGCTGGCCTGTGCCGCCCTGGTGCCGACCACCGCCGCGCAGGCGCAGCCCGCCAACGACACGCTCGCCAAGATCAAGGCCAGCGGCGCCATCACCTTCGGCTACCGCGAGGCCTCGTTCGGCTTCTCGTACCTGGACGCCAACCTCAAGCCCGTGGGCTACAGCATCGAGATCTGCAACCGCATCGTCGACGCGGTGAAGACCGAACTGAAGCTGCCGGCCCTCGACATCAAGTACCAGGCCGTGACCTCGGCCAACCGCATCCCGCTGGTGCAGAACGGCACGGTGGACATCGAGTGCGGCTCCACCACCAACCTGGTCGAGCGCCAGTCGCAGGTGGCCTTCTCGCCGGACATCTTCCGCTACAACGTGCGCACGCTGGTGAAGGCCGATTCGGGCATCAAGAGCATCGCCGACCTGCAGGGCAAGACGGTGGTCACCACCGCCGGCACCACGTCGTTCCGCCTGCTGCGCGCGGCCGACAAGGGCCGCAGCCTCGAGGTGAACCAGCTCTCGGGCAAGGACCACACCGACTCGTTCCTGCTGGTCGAGAGCGGCCGCGCACAGGCCTTCGTGCTCGACGACATCCTGCTGGCGGGCCAGATCGCCAACGCGCGCAACCCGAAGGATTTCGTCATCACCGGCGAGAGCCTGCGCACCGAGAACCAGTCGCTGATGTTCCGCAAGGACGATCCGGCCTTCAAGGCGCTGGTGGACCGCGTGGTGTCGGGCATGATGAAGTCCGGCGAGATGGAAAAGCTCTACAGCAAGTGGTTCATGTCGCCGATTCCGCCCAAGGGCATCAACATCAACTACCCGCTCAATGCCGAGACGAAGGAGGCCTTTGCCAACCCGTCGTCCAAGGGCATCTGATCTCACCTGACTTCATGACACGCATCGCCCTCATCCACGCGCTCTCGCATTCCGTCGCACCCATCAACGAAGCCTTCGCGCGCGACTGGCCCGAGGCCGTGCGCATGAACCTGCTGGACGACAGCCTCTCGGCCGACCTCGCGCGCGACGGCAAGGGGCTCGACGCGGCGATGCACGAACGCTTCCAGCGCCTGGCGCAGTACGCGGTGGACACGGGCGCGCGCGGCATCCTCTTCACCTGCTCGGCCTTCGGGCCGTGCATCGAGGCGGTGGCGCAGCGGCACGCGGGCATTCCGGTGCTCAAGCCCAACGAGGCCATGATCGAGGAGGCCGTGCAGGGTGAAGGCCGGCTGGGCCTGATCGCGACTTTCGCGCGCACGCTGGAATCGATGCCGCCGGAGTTTCCTGCGGGCATGGCGCTCGAACTCGCGCTGGCCGAAGGCGCGCTGGCCGCGCTCGATGCGGGCGACACGCAACGCCACGACGCGCTCATCGCCGAACAGGCCGCCGCACTGCGTGCGCGCGGCTGCACGCGCATCGCCCTGGCTCAGTTCAGCATGGCGCGGGCGCGTGGTGCTTGCGAGGCAGCGAGTGGACTGCCGGTGCTGACGACGGTCGACAGCGCGGTGCGCGCGCTGCGTCGTCGCGCTTCAGCTTCAGTGTGAGCCGCCGTTGCCGACGACCGTGAACAGCGTGGTCATCGCCACCTGCGCCGCCTCGCCGCGCGCGAGCGGGCGGCCCGGGCCGGCGTTGCCGCTGTCGGTTTCCAGGCCCTGCGCCAGGCGGCGGTAGATGTCCGACGAGGGCATGGTCGCCGCCGTGCCGAGTGCGTCGCAGTAGGTGTCGGTGAGCACGGCGGCCAGCCGCTCGCGCTCGGCGTTGGAGCGCATGGGCGCCTCGGCGGCGAAGACCGACGCCACGCAGTGCATCAGGTAGGCCTGCGTTTCGAGCGAGAAGGCCTGCTGGCGCACGTAGTCTTCCACCGCGTGCCAGAAGAGGGTGTCGGAGGTGCGGCGCCAGCTTTCGAGCACCTTGCGCGACTTGGCGACCAGGTCGGCGTGCGCGTCGTGCGGTTCGGCCGGGCGCAGCGCCAGGCCCTGCAGCGTGAGCGCGGCCACCGGGCCGGCCGCGCCGAGCAGGAAGCTCCAGAACTTCCAGCGCGCAAACCATTTCTTGTCATGGGCCGGGCCCAGCGGCTCGAGCAGACGGAAGTCGATGCACAGGGCGGCGTCGTCCTGCAGGCCGGAGGCCATGCGGTCGGCCTCCACGTGGCCCTGCGCGACGATGCAGGCGCTGGCACCGCAGTGGTCGATGTCGGCCAGGCGCTGCGTCAGCTGACGCAGCTCGTGGGCCGAGGCGCCGGTGGCTTCGGCCACGCGCAGCATGCCGTGGCACTGCTCCCGCTCCCGCTGGCAGGGGCTCTTGAGACGGTCTTCGACATGGTCGTCGAGCGTCGAGGGGCGTTCTTCAGCGACGCACGCCTCGAGTTCACTCCCGGTGGTGAACGTTGACATGGATGCTCCTTCGGACGCAGATGAATAACTGTTACCAATATGTATTAATGCGCCGACGTCGAACATCACCCGAACTAGGTATTTCCGTGGGTCGGCTGCCTGGCGTTTCGCCGGCGCAACGGCGCCTGAACAGGGCCTGACCGGGGGGCTCGCCATAATTGCCGCTCTTTCAAGGAGTACGCGTGGATATCGTTTTGCTGGCCAAGGCCGCTGTCATGGGCATCGTGGAGGGTCTGACCGAATTCCTGCCGATCTCGTCGACCGGCCACCTCATTCTTGCGGGCTCGCTGCTGGGCTTCGATGACGCCAAGGCCAAGGTGTTCGACATCGCCATCCAGACCGGCGCGATCTTCGCGGTGATCCTGGTCTACTGGCAGAAGATCCATTCGACCGTGGTGGCGCTGCCGCGCCAGCCCAAGGCGCGCCGGCTGGCGCTGAACATCCTCATCGGCTTTTTGCCCGCGGTGGTGCTGGGCCTGCTGTTCGGCAAGATGATCAAGGCGCACCTGTTCATCCCGACCGTGGTGGCGAGCACCTTCATCATCGGCGGCTTCATCATCCTGTGGGCCGAGAAGCGCCCGCCCGGCTCGGTGCGTGTCGAGCACGTGGACGACATGACGCCCTGGGACGCGCTCAAGGTCGGCCTGGTGCAGTGCTTCGCGATGATCCCCGGCACCAGCCGCAGCGGCTCGACCATCATCGGCGGCATGCTGCTGGGCCTGTCGCGCCAGGCGGCCACCGATTTCTCGTTCTTCCTGGCGATTCCGACGCTGATCGGCGCGGGCGTGTACAGCCTCTACAAGGAGCGCGCGCTGCTGTCGGTGGCCGACATTCCGCTGTTCACGGTGGGGCTGGCCTTCTCGTTCATCAGCGCATGGTTGTGCGTGCGCTGGCTGCTGAAGTACATCAGCACGCACAACTTCATTCCGTTCGCGTGGTATCGCATCGCCTTCGGCATCGTGGTGCTGGCCACGGCGTGGACCGGCGCAGTCGTCTGGGCCGAGTAAAGCAACAGCTTCAGGCCGCCGCGCCCAGCAGCGCGCCGGCGGCCTTCGCCTCCCGCCGCACGGCGATGGCGATCGGCCCGTCGATAGCCGGGTCGAACCCGCCCGTGGCACCCAGCGCGGTGATCACGGCGCACACCCTTCCCGCGTAGTCGTACACCGGTGCCGCCACGGCGCTGATGCCGCGCAGGTAGGTGTCCCGCACGATGGCGCAGTGCGCCTGCTGCACCTCGCGGCGCAGCGCGCCGATGGGGTCGTCGGCATCGAGCAGCGCCCGCATGTCCTCGGTGGCGTCGGCCAGTTCCTGCTCGGCCAGCGCCACCACACGCGACTCGTCGAGCAGGCCCAGGAAGGCGCGCCCGGTGGCCGACCACAGCATCGACATCACCGAGCCGGCGCGCACGTTCACCGTCACCGGCAGGCCCGGCTCCTCGAAGCGCACGATGGTCGGGCCCTTGTTGCCCATCACCGCGACGAAGCAGGTCACCTCCAGCGATTCGCGCAGGCGGATCAGGCAGGGCTCGGCCGCGCGGATCGGGTCGGCCTGGCGCATGGCGGCCAGGCCGATCTGGATCGCCTCTGGCCCCAGGTAGTAGTGCTGCGAGGCGGTGTCCTGGCGCACCAGGCTTTCTTCCATCAGGCTCGCGAGGTAGCGGTGCACCTTGGCCGGGCTCTCGCCCACATGGGTGGCCAGGGCGGTGAGGCTGCTGCGCCCGCCCAGGTGCGCCAGGCCCTTGAGCACGGCCATGCCGGTCTCGGCGGACTGCACGCGCTGGCGGCGCTCGCGGGGAGGGGAAGAAGGGGCTTCAGCAGGGGAGGTCATGTCGTCGGCATCTTAGGTGGCGGCCCAAATGGCCGGGTAAACCCGTGGATCGGTGATTACGCAATGCGTATGATAATTACGCAATACACAATTTCCACCCCGGAGACACCCCGATGAAGAAGCACTTCGCCCGCGGCCTTGCGGTCCTGTCCCTGGCTGCCCTGGCCACCGCCGCCAGCGCCCAGACCACACCCAGTGCCTTCCCCGCCAAGCCCATCCGCTGGCTCGTGCCCTACGCCGCGGGCGGCGGCTCCGACTTCCTTGCGCGCACCGTCGCCCAGACGCTGTCGACGCAGGTCGGCCAGCCGGTGCTGGTGGACAACAAGCCGGGCGGCAACACCGCGCTGGCCGCCGCCGAAACCGCGCGCGCCCCGGCCGACGGCTACACCGTGCTCTCGGCCGACAACGGCACGCTGGTGTTCAACCCGGCGCTGTACAAGTCGCTGAGCTACAGCCCCACCAAGGACCTGGCGCCCGTCACGCTGATGGGCAAGTTCCCGATGATCCTGGTGGTCGGCGCCAACTCGGGCTTTGCCTCCGCCAAGGACTTCATCGCCCAGGCCAAGGCCAAGCCGGGCGGCATCAACTACGCCTCGGCCGGCGCGGGCAGCCCGCACCACCTGGCGATGGAACTGCTGAAGGTGGAAGCCAAGCTCTTCATGGTCCACGTGCCGTACCGCGGCGCGGCGCCCGCGCTGGCCGACGTGGTCGGCGGGCAACTGCCGGCCATGATGGTCGACATGGCCGCCGGCGCCGGCTTCATCAAGGGCGGCAAGGTGCGCCCGCTGGCCGTGGCCAATCCCACGCGCCTGCCGCAACTGCCCGACGTGCCCACCTTCGCCGAGCTCGGCTACAAGAACGTCGAGGCCGCCGCACTGGTCGGCGTGGTGGTGCCCGCGGCCACGCCGGCCGACGTGGTGAACACGCTCAACCGCCAGCTGGTGGCCGCCATCCACGAGCCCTCGGTGAACAAGCGCATGGTCGACTTCGGCGTCGAGCCCGTGGGCAACACACCCGCGCAGTACACCGAGCTGCTCAAGGCCGAGACCGCGCGCTGGCACAAGCTGATCCGCGACCTGAAGATCACGCTCGACTGAGTCTGCTGCCATGTCCGATACCGCCATGCCTTCGCGCACTTCCGGTTGCCCCGTCGCGCACGGGGCGCTCTCCGCCGAGCGCACACCCACCGGCTGCCCCGTGAGCCAGCGCGCCGCCGAGTTCGACCCCTTCGAGGACGGCTACCAGCAGGACCCGCCCGAGTACGTGCGCTGGGCCCGCGAGCAGGAGCCGATCTTCTACAGCCCCAAGCTGGGCTACTGGGTGATCACGCGCTACGACGACATCAAGGCGGTGTTCCGCGACAACCTCACCTTCAGCCCGTCGAACGCGCTGGAGAAGATCACGCCCACGGGTGAAGAAGCCAACGCCGTGCTCGCGAGCTACGGCTTTGCGCTCAATCGCACGCTGGTGAACGAGGACGAGCCGGCCCACATGCCGCGCCGCCGCGCGCTCATGGACCCGTTCACGCCCGAGGCGCTGAAGCACCACGAGCCGCTGGTGCGCGAACTCGCGCGCAGCTACGTCGACCGCTTCATCGACGACGGCCGCGCCGACCTCGTCGACCAGATGCTGTGGGAGATTCCGCTCACCGTGGCGCTGCACTTTCTCGGCGTGCCCGAGGAAGACATGGACACGCTGCGCCAATATTCCATCGCGCACACCGTCAACACCTGGGGCCGCCCCAAGCCCGAAGAACAGGTGGCCGTGGCGCACGCCGTCGGCAACTTCTGGCAGTACGCCGGCAAGGTGCTCGACAAGATGCGCCAGGACCCCGACGCACCGGGCTGGATGCAGTACGGCATCCGCAAGCAGATGCAGCACCCCGAGGTCGTCACCGACTCGTACCTGCACTCGATGATGATGGCCGGCATCGTGGCCGCGCACGAGACCACCGCCAACGCCACCGCCAACGCCGTGAAGCTGCTGCTGCAGCATCCGCAGGTGTGGCAGGAGCTGTGCGACGACCCGGGCCTCATTCCCAACGCGGTGGAAGAGTGCCTGCGCCACAACGGCTCGGTGGCCGCCTGGCGCCGGCTCGTCACCAAAGACACGCAGGTCGGCGGCGTCGACCTGCCGGCGGGCTCGCGCCTCTTGATCGTCACCTCGTCGGCCAACCACGACGAAGGCCACTTCGCCGATGCCGACCTGTTCGACATCCGCCGTGACAACGCCAGCGACCACCTGACCTTCGGCTACGGCTCGCACCAGTGCATGGGCAAGAACCTGGCGCGCATGGAGATGCAGATCTTCCTGGAGGAGTTCACGCGCCGGCTGCCGCACATGCGCCTGTCGGCGCAACGCTTCAGCTACGTGCCCAACACCTCGTTCCGCGGCCCCGAGCACCTGTGGGTCGAGTGGGACCCGCGCGCCAACCCCGAGCGCGCCAACGCCGGCTTGCGCGACGTGCAGGTGCCGGTGCGCATCGGCGAGCCGTCGGCGCACGCCATCGCGCGGCCCGTGGTGGTCGAGCGCGTGACGCCGGTGGCCGACGGCATCGTGCGCCTGCGCCTGGTGTCGCCCGACGGCAAGCCGCTGCCGCGCTGGACGCCGGGCTCGCACATCGACGTCGAATGCGGCACGCCCGAGCTGTCGCGCCAGTACTCGCTGTGCGGCGACCCCGACGAAGCCCACGCGCTGGAGATCGCCGTGCTGCACGAGCCCGAAGGCCGCGGCGGTTCGGCCTGGGTGCATGCGAACGTGAAGGCGGGCGACCGCCTGCGCATCCGCGGCCCGCGCAACCACTTCCGGCTCGACGAGTCGCTGCCGAAGGCGATCTTCATCGCCGGCGGCATCGGCATCACGCCCGTGAGCGCGATGGCGCGGCGCGCCAAGGCGCTGGGCATGGACTACGAGCTGCACTACAGCGGCCGCAGCCGCGCGAGCATGGCCTTCGTCGACGAGCTGGCCGCGCTGCACGGCGAGCGCCTGCATGTGCACGCGACCGACGAAGGCCGGCGCAACGACCTGCGCGCGCTGCTGGCCACGCCCGTGCCCGGCGCGCAGGTGTACGCCTGCGGCCCGCTGCGCATGCTCGAAGCGCTGGAAGACTGCTGCGCCGCGTGGCCTGAAGGCGCCTTGCGCGTGGAGCATTTCGAATCGACGCTGGCCACGCTCGACCCGTCGAAGGAACATGCCTTCGAGGTGGAGCTGAAAGACTCCGGCCTCGTCATCACCGTGCCGCCCGACCAGACCTTGCTGACGGCCCTGCGCGCGGCCAACGTCGATGTGCAGAGCGACTGCGAGGAAGGCCTGTGCGGCTCGTGCGAAGTGCGCGTGCTGGCCGGCAAGGTCGATCACCGTGACGTGGTGCTCACGCGCAGCGAGCGCGATGCGAACACCAAGATGATGGCCTGCTGTTCTCGCGCCTGCGAAGGACGGTTGGTGCTCGAGCTTTGAGGCTTTTCGCCGCGCATTGATTCATCGCAAGTGTTCCGTGGCACGCCCACCGCACAGTGGGGCGTGCCGAATCGGCACCTCACCGAAGGAACCATGTGATGAAGACGAAAACCACCGCGGCCCTGCTTTTCACGGCGCTGCTCGCCGGCCCCGTGCTGGCCGCCACCTGTGACATCGAGATCGAAGGCAACGACGCGATGCAGTTCAACAAGAGCGCCATCGCCGTGCCGGCCAGCTGCAAGCAGTTCACCGTGAAGCTCAAGCATGTCGGCAAGCTGCCCAAGGCCGCGATGGGCCACAACTGGGTGCTGAGCAAGGCCACCGACGCACAGGGCGTGGCGGCGGACGGCATCGGCGCGGGGCTGGACAAGGCCTATGTGAAGCCGGGCGATGCCCGCGTCATCGCGCATTCGAAGGTCATCGGCGGCGGCGAGACCGATGCCGTGAGCTTCGACGTGAGCAAGCTCAAGGCGGGGGACAGCTATGCGTGGTTCTGCTCGTTCCCGGGCCACGCGTCGCTCATGAAGGGCACGCTGGCGCTGGTCAAGTAGGCGCCGCGCCGCCCAGGGGCACCCGCAGCACCACCTGCGTTTCGCCGGGGCGCGACTGCAGCTGCAGCTGCGCGCCCAGGCGGCGTGCGCGCGCCCGCAGGTTGCGCAGCCCCGCGCCGCCGCTCACGCCGTCCACTGCAAACCCGCGGCCGTCGTCGCGCACGCTGAGCTGCAGCTCGGCGCCCGCGCGCGCCACCGTCACGTCCACGCGACGGCCGGCGCTGTGCTTGAGCACGTTGGTCAGCGCCTCCTGCAGGAAGCGCATCAGGTCCAGGCTCTGCGAGGGCGCGAGTTCGAGCGTGTCTATGCCCGAGACCTTCCAGCGGCAGTCGATGCCGTTCGCGTCCAGCAGCTGCGCGCTGCGGTAGCGCAGCGGCGCCAGCAGCTCGCCGAGCGCGCGTGCGCCGTCGTCGCGGCCGGTGGCGTCGATGATCAGCCGCAGGTCGTCGCGCAGGCTCTTGAGCATCGCCAGCAACTGCGGCGCGCTGAGGTGCTCCGGCGTGCGCTCCAGCGTCGCGATGCTGCCCACCAGCATGCCGCCCAGGCCGTCGTGCAGGTCGCTCACCAGCGCCACGCGCTCGCCGATGCGCGCGTGCGCGAGCTCCAGCGCATGCTGCTGCGCGAGCGTGGACGCGAGCTCGGCCTTGGCGGCGTTCACTTCCTCGATCAGCTCGGTGTTGAAGTTCTCGATGCGCCGCAGGCTCTGCACGAAGCGCCCGGCTTGCGTGAGCGCCATGCCCAAGAGCAGCACGTACGAGGACATGGTCGTGTAGTAGATGTTGCTGTCGATCACCTGCGTGAACACCAGCAGGTCGTGCGCGCCCGTGAGCGCCGACACCGCCATGAACGGCGCGAGCGAGCGCATCGGGCTGCCCCGGTGGCGCAGCGCGTGGAAGATGCCGCTGCTGTTCACGACGATGATGGTGAGGCCGCCCACCAGCGTCCAGATCGCGCGGTGGGTGGGCAGGTTCGCAGCGCCCGCGAACCACAGGTCGAGCACGCCCACGGCCGCCACCGCGAAGGCCGCGATCTCCAGGCGCGGCAGGCGCCGCCCGGCGAAGCGCAGCACGAACACGCCGTACGACACGCTGAACACCAGCAGCAGCGAGGTGTTCAGCGCCTGCCAGCTGTGGTTGCTGGCAAAGGGCCAGGGGCTGGTGGCGATCTGGTTGTAGCCGAACAGCAGCCACAGCACCGACATCGCCGCGAACCAGCCGTAGGCCGTCTCGCGCCGGCGCAGCAGCCACCACGCCGCGAAGAAGGCCGACACCGCCGCGCTGGTCGCCAGGCCGAACACCTGCAGGTCGCGCCGCATGAGCTGCTCGCGGTCGAACTCCGCCTGCAGGGCGGCGGGCGTGCCCAGGCTCACCGGCCCCAGCCCGGCCTGGTAGGCCGACAGGCCCGACACGCGCACGAGCAGCGTGTTGGTGCCGGCACGCAACTGCGGCGCGGCCAGCAGCCAGTAGCGCGGCGAGTTCCACGCGCGCGTGAGCGGCTCGACCAGGCTGCGGTCGCGCCAGATCGTCGTGCCGTTGAGCGAGACCTCGCCGGCCATGTTCAGGTAGTGCAGCAGCAGCCCGGTCTCGGTCACGGGCGCGGGCGCGGGCTGCTCCCAGGTCAGCCGGTACCAGACCACGCCGTCGAAACCGGGCCAGCGCGCGGCCCAGCTGTCGGGCAGGGCGACGGGTGTCCAGCCGTCGGCGGGTGGGGTCGTGTCGTCCCAGCCGGTGCCGCGTGCGGCTTCGGCGCGAAGTTCAGGAACCACCGGTGTTTGTGCGTGTGCGCTGCCCGTCGAGAGCAGCAGCCACAGGGCCCACAGCAGGAGGCCCGCAAGAAGCCTCAGCGCAGCAAGCCCTGCCTTCGGCCCTGGTAGACCGCCTCGGTGCGCGAGTTGACGGCCAGCTTGCGGTAGATGTTCTTGGTGTGGCATTCCACGGTCAGTCTGGAGATCGACAGCGCCTCCGCCATGTCGCGGTTGCTCATCCCTTGCGACACGAGCTCGAGGATTTTGCGCTCGCGCGGCGTCAACATGACGGGCGTGGTGGCCGGCGTCAGCGTCGGGTCGTCGGGCGGCGTGGGCAGGCTGGGCAGCTGGGTCGCGACCCAGCCGAGGATGCGGCGCGCGATGGCCGGGTCGATCGGTGCGCCGCCTTGCTCGATGCTGCGCAGCGCGATGCTGAGCTCGAGGTCGTCGCGTTCCTTCAGCAGGTAGCCGATGGCGCCGGCACGCAGCGCCGCGAAGATCACCGCCTCGGTGCGCCAGGCCGAGATCACCACCGCGGGCACCAGCCGGTGGTGCTCGTGCATCCACTCGATCAGGTCGACGCCGCTGCCGTCGGGCAGGCCGATGTCGATCAGCGCCACACCGAAATGCTGCTGCTCCAGCAGCGAGCGGGCCGAGGTCAGGCTGTCGGCCCAGGCGATCTGGGGCTCGTCGCATCCGAGCGTCGACAGCACGTACGCCAGGCGCTCGCGCATCGCCGGATCGTCTTCGACCACCAGCGCGGGGCTCAGCGAGACCACTTCAACGTCTTCCAGAAGAGGGGCAGACATAGGACGACATTTTTGAGCCGTGGTGTACGTGGTGCAACGTTTTTTCTTAAATGAAACGACTGTTTCTAAAGTTCCTATTTGTATCTTGATGTTAATTCAAAGCGACCACAACCCTAATCGAGGATGACCCCTCCGCTCAGGTTGACTATTGCCCCGGTCATGGCCCCGGCCAGCGGCGAGGCCAGGAACACCGCGGTGCCCGCGAGCTGGTCCAGCGAGGGCAGGCGTTCGACCAGCAGCCCCTCCGGCCGCGCGGCCAGCATCTGCTCGACCGTGAGGCCCATGCGCTCGGCCGCCGGGCGAAATACCTCGCCGCTGTGCGAGCCCGCGGCCACCGCCTCGGGAATCGCGTGCGAGCGGATGCAGGCGGTGCGGATGCGAAACGCAGCGAGTTCGCCCGCCATGTGGCGCGCGAGCCCCTCCACGCCGGCGCAGGCCACGGCATGGCCGAGGTACCCCGGGCCGGGCAGGCGCGAAGCGGGCGTCGACACCGACAGGATCACGCCGCCGCCGCGCGCCGCCATGTGCGGTGCCACGGCCTTGGCGGTGAGGAAGTTGGCGCGCGTGTAGGCGTGGATGGGGAGGAAGAAGTCCTCCAGCGACAGCTCGGCCAGCGGCCGGCCCTGCACGTGGAAGATGCCGACGGCGTTGAACGCGAGGTCGATGCTGCCGGCCTGCTCGGCGACCTCGGCCGCATGGCGCAGCATCGCGGCTTCGTCCAGCGCATCGACCACCGCGGCCTGCGCACGGCCACCGGTTTTGGCGATGTCTCGCACCACCGCGTCGAGCTTGTCGCGGTTGCGGCCGGTGATGAACACGCGGGCGCCTTCGCGTGCAAAGGCGCGGGCCACCGCGCCACCGAGGGCACCGCTGCCGCCGTGGATCACGGCGCAGCGGTCTTGCAAGGACTGGACATTCGAGGGCATGGACGTTTCTCCTTGGAGGGTTTGGCGCCCGCGACATGCGGGCGCTCGTTCCAAGGACGGCGCAGGCCCAGCTGATCCGACAGCGCAGTGGTGTTTTTTCAGACCTGCGGGATGCGCGGCGCGATCACGCCCGGGTCGTACCAGGTCACCGGACGGATCTCGAACACGCCGCCCTCGAAGTCCAGCCGCCGCGCCGCATGCCGCGCGTCTTCGAGCGACTCGCACTCGACGATGTAGATGCCCATCAGCTGCTCCTTCGTCTCGGCGAACGGCCCGTCGGTCACCAGCGGGTGCGCGGCGCCGGCGTGCCGCACGGTGGTGGCGGTGTCGGGCATCAGGCGCAGCACGGTGCCGAGCCGGCCGGCGGCCTGCAGCTCGTCGCGCAGGTCGGTGTGGCGCTCGAGCATCTCGTCTTCGACCTCGGGCGCCCAGCCGGCCACCGCAGCTTCGGAACCGTAGATCAGGATGGAATAGAGCATCGTTCGTCCTTTGCTTGAAGGGAGTCGGAAGAGGCGCCCGCGCCGAGACGGTCGAGCAGCAAGCGGATGTGGGCCGCTTCGGCGGCGGTGCGGGCCAGCGCGAGCGCGTCGGCAAAGGCACGGCGCGCTTCGTCGGCGCGGCCCAGCTGCATCAGCAGCCCGCCGCGCAGGCCGTGGAAGTGAAAGTACGCCGACAGCGGTTCCGCCAGCGCGTCGACCATCGCCAGCGCCGCATCGGGCCCGCGCACCTTGGCCACGGCCACCGCGCGGTTGAGCGTGACCACGGGCGAAGGCTGCAGCTTTTCGAGCCCGGCGTAGAGCCGGTCGATCTCGGCCCAGTCGGTGTCGGCCGCGCGTGTGGCCCGTGCGTGCGTGGCCGCGATGGCCGCCTGCAGCTGGTACGGCCCGATGCGGCGCCGGCGCAGCGCGGTGTCGAGCAGGGCCAACCCTTCGTCGATCGCCGCGCAGTGCCAGCGCGTGCGGTCCTGGTCTTCGAGCAGCACGACCATGCCGGCCGCGTCCAGCCGCGCGTCGGCACGCGCGTGCTGCAACAGCAGCAGGGCGCACAGGCCGGTGGTCTCGGGCTCGTCGGGGAACAGGTCGCACAGCAGGCGCGCGAGCCGGATCGCTTCTTCGCACAGCGCCATGCGCACATGGGCCGTGCCGCCGCTGGCCGCGTAGCCTTCGTTGAACAGCAGGTAGACCACCGCGCCCACGGCCGCCAGCCGCTCGCCGCGTTCGCGCGCGCCGGGCGCATCGAAGGGCAGGCCAGCCGCGGCCACGCGCTGCTTGGCGCGCGTGATGCGCTGCTCCATGGCGCGCTCGCCGACCAGGAAGGCGCGCGCGATCTCCGGCACCGACAGCCCCGAGACGATGCGCAGCGCCAGCGCGATCTGTTGTGCGAGCGGCAGCGCGGGGTGGCAGCACACGAACAGCAGGCGCAGCACGTCGTCGCGGTAGTGCGACTGGTCGAGCTGTTCGGCGAGGTCGGGGTCGAGGGCCATGTCCGCGTCGCCGTCGTCCTCCTCGGGCAACGGATCGTGCCGGTCGCGCCGCCGCAGCTCGTCGAGCGCCGCGTTGCGCCCCACGAGGATCAGCCACGCCAGCGGATCGTCGGGCGGCCCGTGCTCGGGCCAGTGCCGCAGCGCGCGCAGGCTGGCTTCCTGGAAACCTTCCTCGGCCGTGTCCAGGTCGCGGAAGTAGCGCAGCAGCGCCGCCACCGCGCGCGGTCGCGCGGCGGTCAACGTGGTGGCGATCCAGCTCAGCTCGGTGGTGGTCATCGTCGGCGCGTGGGTGTCGCTTCTGTTCCTTCGACGGAGGTCGGTTCAACCCCAAGGACGCGCCAGTATGCGGCGGGCCGACAGCGGTGCGCAAAAAAAGTCCGCGTGGACAATGCGACGCATGTCCGACCTCCACGCCCTGACCCGGCAGTTCCCGCACCCTGGCCGGCTCGACGCCATCCTGCTGCGCCCCGCGCGGCGCACGCCAGTTCAATCGGTGGAGGAGGTGCTGGCCATCGAAGGGCTGGGCCTGGCCGGCGACCGCAGCAGTGCCGGGCGCGGCGGTGGCAAGCGGCAGGTCACGCTGATCCAGGCGGAGCACCTGCCGGTTGTCGCGGCGCTCGCGCAGCGCATGGAAGGGGTCGACGCGGGGCTGCTGCGCCGCAACCTCGTCGTGTCGGGTCTCAACCTGCTGGCGGCGCGCTCGCTGTTTCGCGACCAGCCGCTGGTGTTGGCGCTCGGGCCCGAGGTGCTGCTCGAGATCACCGGGCCCTGCGAGCCCTGCTCGCGCATGGAAGAACTGCTCGGCCCCGGCGGTTACAACGCCATGCGCGGGCATGGCGGCGTGACGGCGCGGGTGCTGCGTGGCGGTGTGCTGCGCGTCGGCGACGCCGTTGCCTGCATCACCGCCTGAACACCACCTACATCAGGTTGCGCAGCGAGGCTTCGATGGCCGCCGCCGTGGCCAGCGGCTTTTCCATCGGAAACAGGTGGCTGCCGTCGAGCATCGTGATGCGGCCCTTGGTGACCTGCTCGGTCATCGCCATGCCCACCTGCTTCATCTCGACCGACTGGCGCCCACCGATGAAGGCCACCTTGCACTTGATCGGGTGGCGGCGCAGCAGCCCGCCCAGCGTGTGGGGCAGGGTGTTGTAGATCGCGGTTTCCACGTCGCGGTCGAAGCTCAGGGCGCGCGTGTCTTCGCTGTCGAAGGTGCCGTGGTCGATGTAGTCGTGCAGCACCTGCTCGTCCCACTTCGCGAACGCCTTCTTGCTGCGGAAGTGCTCGAACACTGCCTCGCGGTGCTCCCAGCTGTTGCGGCGCTTGCGGCTGGTGGCGCCGGGCGAGATGCTTTTCATGAGCGGCGTGCGCTTGACCACGTTGAGCGTGTTCGCGCGCCAGCCGCCGAGGATCGGCGAGTCGATCAGCAGCACGCCGCGCGCCAGCTCGGGATGGCGCGCCGCGCACATCAGGCTCAGGAAGCCGCCCAGCGAATGGCCGATGAGGAACACCGGGCCGCCCGCGCGGTCGGCGCGCAGCTTGGCGAAATCGGCCAGCTGCTGCACCAGGTGCGGCCAGTTGTCGGTGACGGGGTACTTCGGGTCGTGCCCGAATTTCTCGATGGCGTCGACCTCGAAGCCCCGGTTGCGAAGGCTGTCGAGAACGACGCGGTAGGTGCTCGCCGGAAAACTGTTGCCGTGCGAAAAGATGACAGGAGGCACGGACAGATTCAGATGAGCTTTTCGTCTGGAGTCGAGATTTTCCGCAGCGGGCTGTGGCGCGTGGCCGGCATCCGCAGCGGGTGTTCGGTGGCGCTGTCGTCCCACACCGGGTCTTCGATGCTGTCGAACACCTCGCGCAGCTTCTGGCCCCAGCTGTTGTGCATCATGCGGTAGTAGGGGTTGTCGGCGTCGATGCAGATCACGCGGTCGGTCTCGAGCTTGTTGGCCTCGTACACCACCAGGTCCAGCGGCAGGCCGACCGACAGGTTCGACTTCATGGTCGAGTCCATCGACACCAGCGCGCACTTGGCGGCTTCGTCCAGCGGCGTCTCGGGCGTGAGCACGCGGTCGAGCACGGGCTTGCCGTACTTCGACTCGCCCACCTGGAAGTAGGGCGTCTCGGTGGTGGCTTCGATGAAGTTGCCCGCGGCGTAGACCAGGAACAGGCGCATGCCTTCGCCCTTGACCTGCCCGCCGAAGATGAACGACACGTTGAAATCGAGGCCCGCATGCTTGAGCGCCTCGGCGTCGCGGTCGTACACATGGCGCACGGCCGAGCCCAGTACGCGCGCGGCGTCGAACATGCTCTTGGCGTTCCAGATCGTGATCGGCTCGCCCTGCGTGCCGTCTTCGCGCGTTTCGCGCAGCTCTTCGATCTGCAGGATTTCGCGCACCGACTGCGAGATGCTCAGGTTGCCCGACGACAGCAGCACCATGACGCGGTCGCCCGGCTGCTCGTAGACGATCATCTTGCGGAAGGTGCTGATGTGGTCGACCCCCGCGTTCGTGCGCGAGTCGGAGAGAAACACCAGGCCGGCGTTGAGTTTGATGCCTACGCAATAAGTCATGGGTTCGCCTTGCAGGAACTGGGCCCGCTCATGCGGTACTGCGTTCACGTGCGTTCAGTTTCTGGAGGGCATAGAGCGCGTCGAGGGCTTCGCGCGGGCTCATGGTGTCCGGGTCGAGGGCAGCCAGCGCGGATTCTACGGCGCTGGCCATGGGGGTTTCGGCGGCGGGCGGCGGCGCAAACAGGTCGACCTGTGCACGCGTTTGCGCATGCTGTGATTCGAGCGCATCGAGCGCCTGCCGCGCGTGGTTGACCACCGCCGCGGGCATGCCCGCGAGGCGCGCCACCTGGATGCCGTAGCTCTTGCTGGCCGGGCCCGGCTGCATCTCATGCAGGAACACGATGTCGCGGCCCGATTCGGTCGCGCTCACATGCATGTTCACCGCGCCGTGGTGCGTGGCCGGGAACTCGGTCAGCTCGAAGTAGTGCGTGGCGAACAGCGTGAAGGCCTTGCTGCGGTCGTGCAGCTGCGCCGCGATGCCGGCCGCCAGCGCCAGGCCGTCGAAGGTGCTGGTGCCGCGGCCGATTTCGTCCATCAGCACCAGCGATTGCGCCGTGGCGCTGTGCAAAATCTGCGCGGCCTCGGTCATCTCGAGCATGAAGGTCGATTGCGCATTGGCCAAGTCGTCCGCCGCGCCGATGCGCGTGTGAATCGCGTCGATCGGCCCGAGCCGGCAGGCCGTGGCCGGCACGTGCGAGCCGATGGAGGCCAGCAGCACCACGATCGCCACCTGCCGCATGTAGGTCGACTTACCGCCCATGTTCGGGCCGGTGATGATCTGCATGCGCTGCTGCGGCCCCATCTGCGTGTCGTTGGCGATGAAGCCGCCCGACGACTTCTCGGCCAGCCGCGCCTCCACCACCGGGTGGCGGCCCTGCTGGATCTCGATGCACGGGTGCGACACGAAGGTCGGCGCGCGCCAGTTCAGCGTGTGCGAGCGCTCGGCCAGCGCGCACAGCGCGTCGAGCGCGGCAATGCCGCCGGCCAGCTGCGTGAGTGCGGGCACCGAAGGCTGCAGCGCGTCGAGCAGCTGCTCGTACAGCCATTTCTCGCGCGCCAGCGCACGGTCTTGTGCGCTCAGCGCCTTGTCTTCGAAGGCCTTGAGTTCGGGCGTGATGAAGCGCTCGGCGTTCTTCAGCGTCTGGCGGCGGCGGTAGTTGTCGGGCACCTTCGAGAGCGCGCTTTGCGTCACCTCGATGTAGAAGCCGTGCACGCGGTTGAACTGCACGCGCAGGTTGCTGATGCCGGTGCGCTCGCGTTCGCTGATCTCGAGCTTGAGCAAAAAGTCGTCGCAGTTCTCGCTGATCTCGCGCAGCTCGTCGAGCTCGGCGTCGTGGCCGGTGGCGATCACGCCGCCGTCGCGCACCAGCGCCGACGGATCGGGCTTGATCGCGCGCACCAGCAGGTCGGCGCAGCCCGGCGGCGGTGCCAGGCGTTCGGTGATCTGCGCCAGCAGCGCGGCGGCGCCCGGCAGCAGCGGCGCCAGCTGCTCGGCCTTCGCCAGCGCGAGCTGCAGCGCCACCAGTTCGCGCGGGCGCACCTGGCGCAGCGCGATGCGCGCCGCGATGCGTTCCACGTCGCTCGTGTTCTTCAGCTGCTCGCGCAGCGTGCGCCAGGGCGCGGCGGTGGCGCCGGGCCCGGGGGACTGCAGCGCACCGATGGCGTCGAGCCGGCCCTGGGCTTCGCTGCGGTCGCGGCGCGGCGAGAGCAGCCAGCGCTTGAGCAGGCGGCTGCCCATGCCCGTCATGCAGGTGTCGAGCAGCGAGAACATCGTGGGCGCGTCTTCGCCGCGCAGCGTCTGCACCAGCTCCAGGTTGCGGCGCGTGGTCGGCGGCAGCTCGATCAGGTCGCCGTCGCGTTCCACCGACAGCCGCTGCACGTGCGACAGCGCGCGGCCCTGCGTGTGCTCGGCATAACCCAGCAGCGCGGCGGCGGCGGCGTGCGCGTTGCCCAGCGATTCGGCGTTCCACGCCGCGAGGCTGTGGCTGCCCATCTGCTCGCTGAGCTTGCGCTCGCCCAGGCCGGGGTCGAACTGCCAGGCCGGACGCAGCGACAGCGTGAACGGCACGGCCGCGCGCGCGGCCTTCAGGCGCTGCTCGAAAGCGGGCGTGACCTCGGCGCTGTACAGCAGCTCGCTCGGCGCGATGCGCGCGATCCAGGCTTCGAGCGCGTCGGCCGGGCACTCGGCCAGCCGCAGCTCGGCACCCGTCACGCTGAGCCAGGCGAGGCCGCAGAAATTGCGCGTGCCCGCATGCACCGCGAGCAGCAGCGAATCGCTCTTGTCGTTGAGCAGTTCCGAGTCGGTCAGCGTGCCGGGCGTGACCACCCGCACCACCTTGCGTTCGACCGGCCCCTTGCTGGCGCCGACCTCGCCCACCTGCTCGCAGATGGCGACCGATTCGCCGAGCTTGATGAGCCGCGCGAGGTAGGTGTCGACCGAGTGGAAGGGCACGCCGCACATCAGCACCGGCTGCCCGGCCGACTGGCCGCGCTGGGTGAGCGTGATGTCGAGCAGGCGCGAGGCCTTTTCGGCGTCGGCCCAGAACAGTTCGTAGAAATCGCCCATCCGGTAGAACAGCAGGGTGTCCGGGTGGTCGGCTTTGAGGCCCAGGTACTGCGCCATCATGGGCGTGTGCCCGGAGAAGTCGCTGGAGGAGGGGGCGGGGTGGGCAGTCGTCGTTTTCACTCGGGGATTATCGGGGACGGGCGAACGGGGATCAGCCGACGGTCGGTGTGACCGGCTTGCCGATGCGGTTGCGCATTGCGACCCGCGCGTCGTCGATCTGCTTGTGCGATGCGGCCTGCAGGCGGCGAGCCTCGGGGGGCGCAAAACGCAGTTCCAAAAAGAGGTTGGTGCCCGGCGGGGTGACGTGGCGGATGGCGGTGTCGGTCTTCATGGCCTGTTCTTCCTGAGAGGGGTTGCCGGGCGGTCGTGTGCTTCTGGCTCGGGTCGGCATTGTCGAGAAGCGCCGGGGGTTGTCGCGTCGCGTGGCACCATGCCGGTCCCGATGACCGTGAACTTTGTGGGGATCCAGCGCAGATCCACCACGTGGCCTGTTCCAGGCGCGGCGCCCCGCCGCACGCGCTTCTTGGCCGTTCCTGAATCCAGACGCTTCCCCCGCGCGTAGTCGTGCGCATGCGCATGACTACGCGGGCGCGCGCGACCTTCATCGATGGAGACCCCAGTGAGCTACGAGGACATCCGGAAACGATTTCATGTGCCTGCCCGCAAGGGCGCCAGGGTGCTGGTGCACGGGCAGCCCGGCACCGTGACCACCGTGCGGGGGCTCACGCTGCGCGTGCGGCTGGACGGCATGAACTGGTCGCGGCCCTACCTGCCGGACGAGCTGCAATGGCTGCCGGCTGAGGCGCCCGAGCCGGACGGGCAGGCCGGACCCGGGCACTGACGCGGGCGGGCGCGGCCGGGCGGCCTGCATCGCCCCTCCTAAAATCCCTCGGCGCAAACCCCGCGTGAAGAACAAAGGCGCCCATGGCCCCGTCGGATGAAATCAAAGGCCCTGCAGCGGACGCGCTCCCGGACACCGCCACCCTGCCCGCCGAACTCGCGGCGCTGTACCTGTGCATGTCGCCGGCCCAACTGGCGGACCTGCGCAAGTCGAAACGGCCCGAAGGGCGCCCGGGCGCGGGCAACAGCGGCCCGTCCGTCATCCGGCCGGTCGAAGGCACGGGCGGCGCCAAGGACCCGGCGCTCTACCAGCTCGGCACGCTGCGCGAATTTGCCAAGGCGAACGCCGCCCCCTCCGCCTTCGACACCGCGTTGAACACCGGCCTGCTGGGCTGGGTCAGCGCCAAGCTGCCTTTCTTCGCCGAGCGCGAACCGCGCATCAAGCGCGGCAAGCGCGTGCTCATCGGCGGCGCCTGGGACCGGGCCGATCCGCTGCGCGAGCAGCGCTTCGTCGCGCTGGCCAAGGGCCGCATCCGCTTCACGTCGCTGACGTGTGCCGAAGCCGCGGCGAGCCTGTGGGCCGACGTGGACAGCCACCGCGCATTCGCCGACCAGGGCCTGGCCCTGCTCGCGCGCGAGACGCAGGCCATCGAGACCTCGCTGGCCGACACGGCCGCCCTGGCCGCGACCGCATCGACCGATGCAGCCGCCTGAGTTCATTCCAAGTTCGAAGAGGGAAGCGTCCCGATGCTGATCAACTGCGTGGCCTATGAAAACGGCGCCAAGCTCGCCGACATCCCCGTCGAGGACATCAGCGACTACATCTCCCGCGCCGGCTGCTTCGTCTGGGTGGCGCTGAGCGACGCGACGCCCGAAGAGCTGGCCCAGATGCAGGACGAGTTCGACCTGCACCCGCTGGCCGTCGAAGACGCCCAGCACGGCCACCAGCGGCCCAAGGTGGAGGAGTACGGCGACTCGCTGTTCGTCGTGATGCACCTGGTCGAGCCTTCGACCGAAGCCGACGGCGAGCACAGCGTGAACGTGGGCGAGGTCAACGTGTTCGTCGGCCGCAACTATGTGCTGTCGGTGCGCAACCGCAGCCAGCAGGGTTTCCTGGGCGTGCGCGAGCGCTGCGAGCGCGAGCCCGACCTGCTGCGCAATGGCGCGGGCTTCGTGCTCTATGCGCTGATGGACGCGGTGGTCGACCGCTACTTTCCGGTGATCGACGCGCTCGAAGTGGAACTCGAATCCATCGAGCAGCAGATCTTTGCCCAGGGCGGCGCGGCGCGCGACAAGATCAAGCAGCTGTACGACCTGAAGCGCCGCAGCCTCATCCTCAAGCGCGCGGTGGCGCCGCTGGTGGAGGCGGCGGGCAAGCTGCACGGCGGGCGCGTGCCGCAGATCTGCGTGGGCACGCAGGAGTACTTTCGCGACGTGGGCGACCACCTGGTGCGCATCAACGGCTCGATCGATGCGGTGCGCGACACCATCGCCACGGCGGTGCAGGTGAACCTCTCGATGGTCACCATCGAGGAGAGCGAAGTGACCAAGCGGCTCGCTGCCTGGGCCAGCATCTTCGCGGTGTGCACGGCCTTCGCGGGCATCTGGGGGATGAACTTCGAGCACATGCCTGAGCTGAAATTCCGCTATGGGTACGCGATGGCGCTGGGGTTGATCGTCAGTACTTGCGGCTACCTGTACTACCGGTTCAGGCGCGTCGGCTGGCTTTGACATGACTTTCTCCCTCCCCATCGGGGGAGGGTTGGGGTGGGGGCTCGCGGCGCTTCCACCCTCAGCGGCTTGACGCAGGCCGCTTGCCCCCATCCCAGCCTTCCCCCGGGAGGGGAAGGAGCAATACCAACACTTACTCGTCGTGCGTGTCGTGCGTTGCCACCGCACCGCGGCGCCAGTAACCCGACGCCCGAACCCACTTCGGGTTCGCGCCGCGTTCGCCCACGAGGTGCGCGCGCAGCGCCTTCGCAATCGCTGATTCGCACCCGACCCACGCATGGAAGTCGCCCGCCGGCAGCGCCATCGCCTTCAGCGTGTCGACCAGCACGGGGCTCAGCCCCGGCGCGGCGCCCTGGCGGTGCACCCAGCGCAGCGTGAGCTCGGCCTGCGTCTCGAAGGGAATCTCGTCGGCGTCGCTGTCGACTTCCGCCAGCACCACCACGCGCGCACCGGCCGGCAGTTCGGCCAGGCGGCGCGAGATGGCGGGCAGGGCGGTGTCGTCGCCGATCAGCAGGTGCCAGTCGAATTCGGTCGGCACGATGAACGAGCCGCGCGGGCCACCCACGCCGACGATGTCGCCGGGCTTGGCCTGCTCGGCCCACTGCGTGGCGGGGCCGGCGTCGTGCAGCGCGAAGTCGATCTCCAGCGTATTGGCTTGCGCGTCGTGGCGGCGCGGCGTGTAGTCGCGCATGGCGGGGCGCCCGCCCTCGGGCCACACGGGGCCGTCGGGGCCGGCGGTCGGCAGCGTGAGCTGGCCGGTGGCGGCGTCGGGAAAGAACAGCTTCGCGTGGTCGTCGAAGCCGGGGCTGGTGAAGCCCTGGAGCGCGTCGCCGGTCAGCGTGATGCGGATCAGGTGCGGCGTCACGCGCTGCACGGTCTTCACCGTGAGCTGGCGAAAACGCAGTTCGTGGCGCACGCGGCGGGGCGTGCGGTCGGGCGTGTTGGAAGAGGGAGTCGTAGTGAAGTCAGTCATTTGCAGAGATGGGTTCAGATGCGTTCCAGCTGTTGTGCGGCGCTGTCGAGCACCGCGGCGAATTCGTGGGCTTGTTGTTCGGTGAGGGGGGCGCCGCCGAGGCGCAGGCGCATCGCGAGCTTGAGGTTCTCGATGGCGCGGGTGACTTGCGGGGGCCGTCCGGCGCGCGGGCCGGCGCCGTCCACGCCGCCCGCCATGCGGGCCATCATGGCGTCGGCCGTCTCGCGGTTGGCGGCCAAAAACTCCTGGCCGCTCGGCGTGATGCTGTAGCGCTTGCGGCCGCCGACGTCGGCGGTTTCCACGCTCAGGTAGCCCAGCTCTTCCAGCAGCGTGAGCGTGGGGTAGACCACGCCGGGGCTCGGTGCGTAGGTGCCGCCCAGGCGGTCTTCGATGGCCTTGATGAGCTCGTAGCCATGCGAGGGCTTGTCGGCAATGAGCTGCAGCAGCACGAAGCGCAGCCCGCCGTGGCCGAACACCCGGCCCGCGCCGCCGCCGCGTCCGCCGCGCATCCCGCGGCCGCCGCCGGCCAGGCCGTCTTCGTGTTCGCCGCGCGGGGCGTGGCGGTGGTGATGGTGGTGCGGAGCGTGGTGAAGGTGGCGCATGGGGATGGCTTTCTTGAGTGGGTCGAGACTATTCTAGATATATCGAAATAGAAAGCGAAAGCCCACCCATCGGGCGACCCTGTCGGTCGCATGGGTTCTGGCGGCGCAGCGCCGGCGGGCGAGAGCGGGCTACAGCGGACGCAAAGGCGCCGCGCGCGCCATCAGGCGGATCTGCTCGAAGTCCAGCCGGTCCAGCGCCTGGCGCAGCGTCAACACCATCGGCTGGCTGTGCGCCTCGGCGGCCAGCCGGTTCACCCATTCGTGCAGGTCGCTCCAGCGCCCGTCGCGGGCGAGCGCTTCGAGTTCGTCCTTCTGCGCCGGCGACAACGGCGTCAACACCGGAAGTGGCCGGCGTGCCCTAGGCTTTGGGCGCGGACCGGGCGCGGCGATGGGTTCCGGCAACGGCGGTGCAGGCGCATCCGACGAAGGCGCCGGCTCGGTCGACAGCGAGAAGACCACCCGCGTCCCCGTGCCCATGCCGCTGTGAATGGCGAGCCGCCCGCCCATCCGCTGCACGATGCGCTGCGCAATCACCAGCCCGAGCCCGCCGCCCGCCATGCTGGGCGCGTTGTCGGCCAGCAGGCGGGTCATGCGATCGAGCGTGTCGGTGTCGATGCCCGTGCCGCTGTCGGTCACCTCGAAATGCAACAGCCACGCGCCGTGGGACGGTTGCGCCTGCAAGCGCAGCCCGATGGCGCCGTTGCGCGTGAACCTGGCCGCGTTCGACAGCAGGTTCAGCACCACCTGCTGCAGCCGCTTGCCGTCGAGGTGGACCAGGGCCGGCAACTCGCCGTCGATCGTGAGTTCGAAGCTGTTGTGCTGGCGCTGCGCGAGCGCGTCCGCGTACTGCGCGACGTTGTCGACCAGCGTGCGCAGCTGCACCGGCTGCGCTTCGACGGCCAGCGGCGCCAGCTCGCCCTTGGCGTAGTCGACCAGGTCATCGATGAGCTCCAGCTGGTAGGCCGCGCTGCGTTCGATGGTGGCGAGCCGCGTCGGCGCGGGCATGTCGCCGGCGTCCTGCATCAGCCGCAGGTTGCCCAGGATGGTGGCCACCGGCGCGCGCAGGTCGTGGCTGATGTAGGCCAGCAGCTCCTTCTGCTCGCGCGTGCGCTGCTCGGCCTGGCCCAGCGCCTCGCTCAGCGCGCGGGTCTTGCGCACCACTTCTTCCTCGAGCCGCTGCTGCTCCTGGGCCTGCCACGCCAGCAGCGTCTGCTGCGCCGCGTTGCGCTGGCGCGTTTCCTGGAATGACCACGCCGTGATCGCGAACGCGCCCACCAGCATGCCCGGGAACGCCAGCGCATAGTGGTCGAAGTCGGACATCGAGCGCTCCGCGAACATCAGCGCCGACATGCGCATCAGCGCGCCCACGCAGATCACGAGCATCACCATCAGCGACAGCCGCCCGCCCGGCCCGGCGCGCCGCTGGTAGATGAAAGTGCAGACCGTCAGCGCGAGCACGATCAGCGGCGCGTTCACGATGCCGATGGCGGCGAAGGTCGCGTAGGGGCCGAGCAGGGTGCCCAGCAGCACGACGATCTCGACGCCGGCCAGCACGAACAGCAGCGGGCGCCCCGGCACGCGCACCGGGCTCTGGCGGCCGCGCTCGTGAAAGTACAGCAGCAGGCACAACGCCGTGGCCGCCACCATCACGCTGTGGCCGCGGTAGCTCCAGACCGTGCTGTCGGGCCACAGCGCAATGCGCGCATAGCCCCGGTAGGTGGCCTCGTAGAGCGCCAGCAGCGCAAAGCTCCCCGCCTGGAACGCGAGCATCGGCGCGCGCGAAATCCACCACAGCGCGGCCGAGTACACCGCGAAGGCCAGCAGCCCGCCGATCAGCAGGCCGCTGAGCAGCGCATGGTTGCGTTCGATGTGATGCCACGCCTCGTCGGTGTGCAACTCCAGCACCAGCTTGATCTGGCCCGTGCTTATGACGCGCACCAGCACCTGCACCGACTCGCCCGGCTGCAGGTCGATCTGCAACTGCGGAATGCGGTCGTAGCGATGCGTGCTGTCCATCGGGTCGGACACGCCGGCCTGCGCGTGCGTCCATGCGGGTTGGCCATTGCGCGTGCGCAGCAGATGAAAGTCGACATGCCGCAGCCACGTCACATTGAGCCCGAGCCGCGCCGTGCGCACCTCCTGCGCATCGTTGACCAGCGACAGGCGCAGCCAGACCGCCGAGGTCGAGAACCCGCGCATCAACTGGTCGGGCGTGGCGGGCACGAGCCCGTTCGCACCGCCACTCGGCAAGGCGAGCACCTCGCTGGCCGACAGGCGGGCCGTGGGGTCTTCCCACACCTCGACGGCTTGCGCGACAGAGAGCTTGCCTTGGGCGAGCGCACTGAACTTGATCGCTTCTGCTGCTGCACTGGCCGTTCCGGTCCACAGCCACAAGGCGAGGCCCAGCAACAGACAGCTTGCCCATCGGGGCAGGGGGCGCACCGGATGCATCGCGCGTCAGGTGCCGGAGCGTTCGACACCGGCCTGGCGGCAGGCCGAGGGCGTGCAGTCGAAGTACTCGCGAAACGCTGTCGCGAAATTTGCGGCGCTCGAGAACCCCACCGCCGCGGCGATCTCCTCGATGCGCATGGCCGATTCGAGCAGCAGGCGCTGCGCCTCGTGCAGCCGCGCCTCGCGCACGAACTCGAACACCGTGCGGTTCGCGAGCTCCTTGAACACGCGCGACAGGCGCTTTTCGTGCGTGCCCACGCGCGCCGCCAGCTCGCGCAGCGGCAGCACGCGGCTCAGGTCGGCCAATATCAGTCGCTCCGCCGCCTGCATGAGCGCGCGGTCCATGCCCGAGCCCGGCGCGCCGCCGTCGTTCGCGGCGGGGTCATCGGGCGGGGGCGCCGCCTGCATGGCGGGGGCGGTGCGCGCCCTGCGGGATTCCGCCAGCGCCAGGTGAATTTCGACGCGGGCCATCACCTCGGCCGGGTCGAAGGGCTTCACGATGTAGTCGACCGCGCCGGCCCGCAGGCCCGTCAGGCGCTCTTCCAGGCTGGCCGACGAGGTCACGAAGATCACCGGAATGTCCGCCGTGGCCGGGTCGGCCTTCAGCAGGCGGCAGGCGGCAAACCCGTCGGTGCCGCCCAGGCGCACGTCCAGCAGCACCAGGTCCATCTGCAGCGTCGTCGCGCGCCGGTAGCCCTCCATCGCGTCGAAGGCGAGCGTGATGCGGTAGCCCGTGCCCCGCAGCGTTTCCAGCAAGAGCTTGAGTTCGTCAACGTTGTCGTCGACAACCAGCAGATGAGCTCTCCGGGGCTCCGGAGGTGACCAATAGGACATGGAAAGAGGGGGCGCCGGCACCGCGTGTGAACGCCCTGTGACCGAAACAATGTAACCAAGAAATTAATTTGGTAATCATTGTCACAAGAAATGCAAATTCATCCAATGACAGGTCTTCATTCCTGATCGATTCACCCGCCATTGCCGCCCGAGGCCTTAAAAAAGGTGCCGCGGCGAGGGGGTCTGTCAGAGGGAAAACGGGGGGCTGGACAGGGTCCGATCGGTATTGCAGGAAATAGCCGGACCGATTCCGTCCATCAAAAGAATTGGACGCTCCAGCAAAAGCGCGTAAGCCAAAAGGCCGCCAGCGCTCGCTTTCCTAACTTGCGAATTGCTGAATTTCTTTGGCCAATCGTGTGAAGTATTCGACATTCACACACGTTTGTGAACAGTTGTACGCCACGGCAAACGCCACGGCCTCTCCGGCAAAAGTCCGGACACCCCCCCGAACCAAGAATCCGGCCCCATGCAAGCGCAAGCCTGCGTGACCCGCGCACCGGGTCGTGCCGGCGAGTCCTCGAGAGCCACCCGCGGCCTTCGAGATTTCCCAACGTGCGACCCGGGCTGTTCGCTGAAAGCGAGGGCTGGCCCGAGGTCCGGAGTCAAGGAGAAAGACCAATCATGGAAGCTGTTTACAAGTCTGGTGGCGCGTCATCCCGCAAAGCGACGGCGGAAGCCCCTCTGGTTCTGGATCGCCCGTCGATCGTCACGCTGAAGATCGCGCCCGAGAGCGTGCTCAAGTTCGAGCGCCGCGGCGACGACCTCGTGCTCGTGCTGCGCGACGGCCAGGAAGTCGCCGTGCGCGGCTTCTTCGCCGAGTACCCCGACGGCGGCCGCAACGACCTCGTGCTCGAAGACGGCGCCGGCGTGCAGTGGTGGGGTCAGTACACCGCGCCCTGGAAGGACTTCCACTTCACCGAGATCGAATGGAACGACGCCGGCGGCGCCCTGCTGCCCGACGGCGTGCCGGGCTGGCTGCTGGGTGCGCTCGGCGTGCTGGGCGTCGGTGCCGCCGCGAGCGGTGGTGGTGGCGGCGGCGGTGGTGGCCCGGCCTTCATCCCGCCGTTGCTTCCCGCGCAGAACCGCGGCCCCGAAGGCAAGGCCGAGCCTGTCGTCACCGATCAGGACAAGCCCGTGCAGGGCCAGGTGCATGCCACCGACCCGGACCGCGACACGCTGACCTACACCGTCGCCAAGGGCCCCGAGCACGGCACCGTCACCGTCGATCCGTCTACCGGCCAGTTCGTCTACACCCCCAAGCCCGGCTACGAAGGGCCCGACAGCTTCGAAGTGACCGTCAGCGACGGCAAGGGCGGCACCACCACCGTCAAGGTGCCCGTGACCGTCTCGCCCGTGAACGACGCGCCCACCGCGCCCGACTACACCGAGACCACGGCCGAAGACACGCCCGTGAGCGGTCGGGTGACCGGCAGCGATATCGACAGCGGCGACACGCTGACCTACACGAAGGGCAGCGACCCGGCGCATGGCACGGTGACGGTCAACCCGGACGGCACGTACACGTACACGCCGAACCCGGACTTCAACGGCACCGATACGTTCACTGTCACAGTGAGCGATGGCCATGGCGGTACGACGACGAGCACGGTGACGGTGACGGTCTCGCCCGTCAACGACGCGCCCGAGGCGCCCGACTACAACGAGACGACGAACGAAGACACGCCGGTCAACGGAAGCGTGGTCGGCACCGACGTCGATGGCGATGCGCTGACGTACGTGAAGGGCAGCGACCCGGCAAACGGCACGGTCACGGTCAATCCCGATGGCACGTATGTCTACACGCCGAATCCGAACTTCAATGGCACTGACAGCTTCACCGTGACGGTGAGTGATGGTCATGGCGGCACGACGACGAGCACGGTGACCGTGACGGTCGATCCGGTGAACGATGCGCCGACGGCGCCGAACTACACCGAGACAACGAGCGAAGACACGCCGGTCAGCGGGAAGGTGATCGGCAGCGATATCGATGGTGATGCGCTGACGTACACGAAGGGCAGCGATCCAGCGCACGGCACGGTCACGGTCAATGCCGACGGCACATACACGTACACCCCCGGTACCAACTTCAACGGCACTGACAGCTTCACCGTCATCGTCGACGACGGCCACGGCGGCACGACCACCAGCACGGTGAACGTGACTGTCACTCCGGTGAACGACGCACCGACGGTACCGAACTACACCGAGACCACGAACGAGGACACGCCGGTCAGCGGGAAGGTGATCGGCAGCGACGTCGATGGCGATGCACTGACCTACGTGAAGGGCAGCGATCCGGCGCACGGCACGGTGACGGTCAATCCTGATGGCACCTACGTCTACACGCCGAACCCGAATTTCAACGGCACCGACACATTCACTGTGACAGTGAGCGACGGCAACGGTGGCACGGTCACCAGCACCATCACGGTCACCGTCGATCCGGTGAACGATGCACCGACGGCACCCAACTACAACCAGACCACGGACGAGGACACGCCAGTCAGCGGGAAGGTGATCGGCAGCGACGTCGATGGCGACGCACTGACTTACACGAAGGGCAGCGATCCAGCGCACGGCACCGTCACAGTCAATCCCGATGGCACGTACACCTACACCCCGGGTACGAACTTCAATGGCACCGACAGCTTCACCGTGACGGTGAGCGACGGTCACGGTGGAACGACCACCAGCACGGTGAACGTGACCATCAACCCGGTCAACGATGCACCGACGGTGCCCAACTACAACCAGACCACGAACGAGGACACGCCTGTCAACGGCAAGGTAACGGGCGCTGACGTGGACGGCGATGCGCTGACCTACACGAAGGGCAGCAATCCTTCGAATGGCTCGGTGGTCGTCAACCCCGACGGCACCTACACGTACACGCCGAACCCGAATTTCAACGGCACCGATACGTTCACCGTCACGGTGAGCGACGGCCACGGTGGCACGACAACCAGCACCATCACGGTCACCGTCGATCCGGTCAACGATGCCCCCACGGCGCCCAACTACAACCAGACCACGAACGAGGACACGCCTGTCAACGGCAAGGTCACCGGCAGCGACGTCGACGGTGACACGTTGACCTACACCAAGGGCAGCAATCCTTCGAACGGCTCTGTCACGGTCAATCCCGATGGCACCTACGTCTACACGCCGAACCCGAACTTCAACGGCACC
>NZ_JBWKPT010000003.1:699325-700124 GCF_059418385.1 Variovorax sp. GW821-FHT09A10 | reverse complement strand
GACACGTTCACTGTCACGGTGAGCGATGGCCATGGCGGCACGACGACGAGCACGGTGACGGTCACGGTCGATCCGGTGAATGACGCACCGACGGTGCCCAACTACAACCAGACCACGAACGAGGACACGCCCGTCAACGGCAAGGTCATCGGCAGCGACGTCGACGGTGACGCGTTGACCTACACCAAGGGCAGCAATCCTTCGAACGGCGCTGTCACGGTCAATCCCGATGGCACGTACGTCTACACGCCGAACCCGAACTTCAACGGCACCGACACGTTCACTGTCACGGTGAGCGATGGCCATGGCGGCACGACGACGAGCACGGTGACGGTCACGGTCGATCCGGTCAACGATGCACCGACGGCTCCCAACTACAACCAGACCACGGACGAAGACACACCCGTCAGCGGGAAAGTGGTCGGCAGCGACGTCGATGGCGACACGTTGACGTACACCAAGGGCAGCGATCCAGCGCACGGCACGGTCACGGTCAACGCTGATGGCACGTACACCTACACCCCGGGTGCGAACTTCAATGGCACCGACAGCTTCACCGTGACGGTGAGCGACGGGCACGGCGGCACGACGACGAGCACCGTGAACGTCACGATCGACCCGGTGAACGATGCACCCACGGCGCCCGACTACACCAAGACCACGAACGAAGACACGCCGGTCAGCGGCAGCGTGGTCGGTAGCGACGTCGATGGCGACACTCTGACGTACACCAAGGGCAGCGATCCATCGCACGGCACGGTCACCGTCAACGCCGACGGCACCTACACGTACACGCCCA